>JBHIXH010000036.1:0-24297 GCA_041984885.1 Gammaproteobacteria bacterium | reverse complement strand
TATGTGGGTAATCTTTTTATCCTCGGCATGCGATATCACTGTTGCTTTAAACAGGTTCGTGTGACCGACGAGTCGTGCGACTTCAGAACTTTCCGGTTTATTAATGACATTATCCGGTGTGTCGCAACATAACGATTTACCTTTATGCATAATACACAGCCGATCGGCAAGCAGGCGGGCCTCATCCAGATCGTGCGTGACCAGAATAATCGGAATCGCCAGTTGTTGTTTTAACTGGAACAACTCTCGCACTAGTTTTTTACGGGTCGCCTGATCGACGGATGAAAACGGTTCATCCAGCAATAATACCGAAGGGTTGCGTGCCAGTGCCCGGGCCAGTGCGACGCGTTGTTTTTGGCCACCGGATAATTGCGCCGGCAGGCGATCATACAGGCCATCAAGGTTGACGAGAGACAACAGTTCTGTTGACCGATGCAGTTTTTCCTCCGTCGATTTCGCCTGCATACACAGCGTCAGGTTTTGTCGTGCGGTTAAATGGGGAAATAAAGCGTAGTCCTGAAACAGTAATCCGACCGGACGTGACTGTGCCGACAGGGACTGGCCCTTTTCAGAGTCCAGCCAGGTTTGCTTGCTGACAGCGATACGACCGTGAACGGATTTATATAGACCGGCAATCGCACGTAACGTCGTTGTCTTGCCGCTGCCGGAGGGGCCCAGCAGGCACAGCACCTGGTCGGGCGCGCATTTGAATGCCACGTCCAGCGGGATCGGTGCGTCACTCTGCAGGTTGACCTGCAAGTCGCCGGTTTCAGTGATGTTTTCTGGCGTAGCGTCCATCGAGAAAGTAGATAAAGGCAATCGTTAAAAAAGAAAACAATAACAGGACGGCTGACATCGTGCCGGCGCCGGCGGTGTCAAACATCTGTACCCTGTCGTAAATCGCGATTGATAACGTGCGTGTTTCGCCGGGGATGTTGCCACCGACCATCAGCACGACACCGAATTCGCCGAGTGTATGGGCAATCGTCAGTACGATCGCAGTTAATACGCCGGGCCAGGCGAGTGGCAGTTCTACTTTTAAAAAGGTTTGCCAGGTTGAAAGTCCGGAACACCAGGCGGCCTCGCGTACGGATATCGGTATAGACTTAAAAGCGAGATAGACCGGTTGAAACATGAACGGCAGGTTAAAAATACATGCCGCGAACAGCAGTGCTTCAAACGAGAACAGCAACGGTTGATCAAACAGTGCTTGCCAGAAACTGCCGAGCGAATTCTGTGGATTGAATAATTGTAAAAAGTAATAACCAAGTACCGTTGGTGGCAGAACGATGGGCAACATGATTACAGCTAGATAGATATTCCTGGCCCGGACAAATTCCTGCGACAGACGATGCGCGAGAAACAACGCAACCGGCAACAGTATCGCCGATGTCGATACGGCCAGGATCAAAGAAAGCAACAGTGCATCAGTGTCCATATTAAGGGAATAATTATTCCGGCGTTATATAGCCATGTTGTTGCAGTATCGTTTGTGCGGTTTTGGAAAACATAAAATCATGTATCTCTCTTGCCCGGTTGTTATTTTTATCCAGCAGGATCATATGTTGCTGGATTGGTTGATACCATGTTTCAGGTACAAGATGACAATCTCCATCGCCGGTGACAAGGAAATGTGACAAGGCAATGATGCCGATATCGACGGCCCCGCTTTTTACAAACTGATAGGTCTGGGCCACGTTCTCGCCAATTACAAACTTACTCGAATCCAGCGCCCACAACCCGGCTGATTGCAAGGCCTGCCGGGCAGCACGACCATACGGTGCCAGTTCGGGGTTGGCTATGGCAAAGCGGGAAAAATCAGCACGTAATAATTTTTTGACTATCGCATCTACATCCGTTGATCCTGAAAAGATGGAGTTTTGCGGAATATAAAAACAGATTCTGCCGGTCGCATAATGGCGGGACTCGCCGGTTGTGCCGGTATTTTTACGGATATATCGAATTGACTCCTGATCGGCCGAAATAAACAGGCTGTAAGGCGCGCCATTGACAACTTGATGTGCCAGTGACGTCGAGGCGCCAATACTGACCTTGAAAGACGGGCCAAATTCATCGGTGAACGCCTGCTGGATATGATCGATCGTTCTTGCCATATTGGCAGATACAGCAACGATAGTACGTTCTGATGTGTTGCCGCTTGTTGAATAGCTACAAACATAGCAAACGAATAAGATTAATAAAGGTCTCACTTTAACTACAAAAATTATCCAGGAGAGCGCTAATGGTACTACGGTTTTTTCTTGTGTTTTGTCTTTTTATTCCGGTGGCCAGCGCCAACCCGTTGAAACTGAATGATACTGCACCAGACTGGAGTTTGCAGACGGCAAAAGGCGAGACGGTCAACTATCATAACGACAGCGAGGGGAACGTGACGATGGTGCTGTTCTGGGCGACCTGGTGTCCCTATTGTCGGTCACTGATGCCACATCTCGAAGTGATCTATCGTCAATACCGCAGCAAGGGACTGAAGTTCTATGCCGTCAATGTATTTGAGGAAAATGACCCGGTTAAATATTTTACTGACCAGAAATTTTCTTCGACATTATTGTTAAATGGTGACGAGGTAGCGGCCGAGTGGGGCGTCAAGGGCACGCCGGGACTGTTTGTGCTGGACAAGGAAAAAAAGATTATCTACAAACGACCGAGTGGCGTCAGCGATGTCATGGTCAAGCAGAATATTGATCTGAAGTTGAAATATGCGGTCAGAAAATAGATCAATCGGATGCGTCTGCTGTGATCAGCCCATTATCCTGATCGAACTCAATCCTAACCTGATAGTTATCACCATTTTCATCCCTTAAATTCGACACGCCAATGAACTGATACAGGATCGGATTATTCTTTTCAGTCCGGTACAACAACTCGATCGGTTCGGCGAACATGCGCACGAGGAAACTGTCGGCTTCGACCCGTATCGGCACCAGGTCTTCGGCATTCGTTAGCTTCCTCTGCTGAAATATCCGGAAGCGGACAAACTGCTGCATGCTCGGGATCAGAAAATCCGCATACAGCGTTTCCTTGTTAATCAACTTCGGCCAGTTATCGAGAATAAACTGGTCAAAGCCGGCGTCGGCGATGGCGATGTCAGCCGGGTTCAGCGTGGCCTTGCCGGATTCTTTTTTCGCTGCATTCCGGTACGTAACCTCGTAGGACTCGGCGACATGCCGGGTCAGTTCCTGGTGTCCTGACGGCTCATTTTTCAGCGTAAATTCAGGGAGATAGCGACTCCTTGAATAATCAACCGATTTTCTGGCAAACGTCTCTCCGGCCCTGTTTCGATAGATCACCTCGGATTGAAAAATTTTACTGTCGACGAATTGTTCAACGTGAGTTTCTGTGTATAAGACAGTATCCGTGCCTTTTTGATAGGCAACGGAGTTTCGTTCGCGCGTCTCGGCCTGCAGTGCGGGCGCTGCCAGATATAAAGACAGCAGCAGAAGCGGGAAGTGACGAGTAGTATTCATGATCTTGCTAACCGTGGTTGTTTCCAGAACGTGTTTGAGTCAAAACCGGAACGATATATCCCCTGAAGGATATAGATGCAGGCAATCAAATTGCCTAACAGCATTAAAGCCGTGATCCAGAGGACTGCGACCAAAGCCTGTTGTTCGCGGTACCAGACCCAGATAGAAAAAAGGATAAAGCCGATATAGATATCGACCAGTGTCGCCTTGCCCCAGGCCAACGAGACTATCTGACGCAACTCCATGTTGAAGTTGCCGCTGGATACGCCATGCATCAGCGTCGCAACCAGTGCGAACAGGCAAACGGTAACGATAACAAAAGCCAGGCGCATCGCCGGTTCAGCCTTGTCCATCGGGCTGTTTTTCAAACAGGTAATGCGAGACCCACCATTGCTGGCCCTGGTCATGGCCAAACAATTCAGCGCAGGCCATGAAAAAGATGCGCCAACGCATCCACCATTTCTCTGATTCGCCCTGGCCATACACATCTTCCAGTATCGGCATTATTTTATCGCGATTCTCATCCATGTTTTTCAGCCAGGCGTTCGCGGTTTTTTCATAGTGACGCCCGTCCCAGCGCCACTGCTTTTTCAGTTTCAGGTCTTGTTGAAAATGCAAGGGCAGGTCATCGGACGGCATGATGCCACCGGTAAAAAAATATCGACTCATCCAGTCTGTTTCATCAATATCATTGAACTCGTACGGGCAGGTACGATGGACGAATATGTGTTTGAAGAATAAACCACCCGGCTTCAGCCAGTCGGCAACGCGTTTATACAATTCACGGTAGTTACGCATATGTTCAAACATCTCTATGGAGACAATCCGGTCAAACTGGCGCGCAATGTGAAACGCGTTCATATCGCAGGTAATGACATCAATATTTGTCAGTTTTCTCACCTTGGCCTGCTGCATGATGTAACTTTTTTGTGAAACTGAATTGGAAATTGCCGTGATACGAGATCCCGGGTATTTTTCAGCCATCCACAGGGTCAACGAACCCCAGCCACAACCGAGTTCGAGTATGTCCTGGTCGTTGGTGAGTTCAGCCCGTTCACAATATTGCTGCAGCGATTTTTTCTCGGCAGCGTCCAGATCCTCTGTGGTTTCGTCCCAGAAGCAACTGCTGTACTTTAAATGTTTGCCCAGCACCGTATAAAAAAACGCCGCCGGTACTTCGTAATGTTGTTCGTTGGCTGCATCCGTCCGGATCGCGATTTTCGAATCATTCATCTTGTCGATGAACGACTGTTTCGACTCGGCCATCCGTTCGGCGTCCCGGTGTTGAATATCCCGCAATCGCCGTTTTACCAGTGCTTGTATGCTGGAGCGTATAACCTTGTCCGGTATCAGGCCGCGCTCGGTCCAGTCCAGCGCGAGTGAGTACACATTGGTTGAAGTCATTAAAAAATCCTCAGGCTTGTTTTGGTGGTAAGGGTATAAATCGGCTCGTGCTCCTTTGATACCTGGCATAGGCTTCGCCGCGCGTACGCAGTGCCTGTTGTTCGGTGTAAGGTATGCCGGTCAGCTTCAGCAGGAAAAACAGGATCAGCGGCAGAGCCAGCCAGTTGATCCACCAGTAGGGCGAACCGATGCCGAATAACAGGTAGGCAAACCAGTGTATCCATTCAAAGAAATAATTCGGATGCCTGGAATATTTCCACAGACCCACATTGCAGACGCTGCCTTTATTCGATGGATCGTTTCGAAATTGTTTTAACTGCCGATCGGCGCTGGCTTCACCGAGCATCGCGATCAACCAGAAAACTATGGCCAACATATCGAATAGATCACACGCGCCCCGACCTGTTTGCATCGCTGCCCAGGCGGGTAATGAAAACAGCACGACCCAGCTCGCCTGTAGCTGAAAGAAAATGAAGAAGACGAGGTTCGGGTAGCGGCCTATCGACTTGCGCATATAGGCATAGCGACCGTCTTCCGGTTGCCCAATAACACGAGTGGCGAGGTGCGTACCCAGCCTGACACCCCATATCGTCATAAGCAACATGATCAGGCTGTTCCTGCTGGATTCCTGTTCGGGCAAATACAAGAAGTAAAAGACCACGCAGGCGGAAACCAGGTAGGCCCAGGCGACATCAACAATGCCGGCGTTCTGGCTACGCCATTGCCACAACCAGAGCAAGGCCATCAAAACTGCGGTGATGCCCCAGGCAACCAGTGCTAATTCAATTGCAGAGAAGTTCATGTCAGGTAACCCGGCTGGTTTAATTTTGAATTACCTGCGGGTTTGGTCGTGTGATCGGCCAACCAGAGCAGCAGCGGCATCGCAATCGTCCATTCCAGCGCGACCGCCGCCAGTGACATGGTATGCGGCAGGTAGATCGCACTGAAATGAGTGCCAGCGTAATAGGAAAGCGGGCCGGCCAGTCCGCCGAGTATTGCCGCGAGCAGGTATTTTTTCTGCAACCAGGCAAGTGAAAAATGCAGTGTTGCCGCAAGATTCATCCACAGCGCCACCATCCAGAACGTCGTCGGCCAACCGATATGGGCAGTGTCGGGAAAATCCAGCATGCCGGTCAGCACCAGAATGGAGTCCAGCGTATAGCCGAGCACAGCGGCACCAATGAGCAGTTTTACCTCACCATTCCTGTCAGGCAGATCAATCAATAACACGCTGATCCAGGCCGCAATAATCAATATCCCCAGCCAGGGCAACGCATTGGCGTTGTAGCAGCAGACAAACCAGCTGATTTGAAAAGCGAGAAAGTTCAGAATTTTATTGGTAAACAGCATGGTTAATATTCAACACTTGAGCGACAGCCGGGTTTATCAAAGACGATTTGCAGATCGCCGGTGTAGTGTTCGCTGAAACCGGCCTCGCAGTAACACAGGTAGTAGTTCCAGAGACGCATGAAATTCTCGTCATAATCAAGTTGCAGGATTTGTTGCCTGTTAGCGTTGAAGTTGGTTCTCCAGTCACGTAACGTGCGGGCGTAGTGCGGCCCGATGTCCTCGACGTGTGCCACGTTCAGGTCGGACGCATGGGCGGCAGCAGATGTGATCGCACTGAACGCCGGGCAGCAACTGCCGGGAAAAATAAATTGTTGGATGAAGTCAGAACGCTTCAGGTAGTCCTGGTAACGATGTTCCGGCATCGTGATCGCCTGGATCAGCATCTGGCCGTCGTTTTTCAGCAGGCTGGCACATTGACGAAAGTAGTCCGGCAGGTAGCGATGGCCGACTGCCTCGATCATTTCAATCGACACCAGTCGATCATATTGTCCGGTTAACGTCCGGTAATCCTGTTTCAGCAACGTGATACGATCGGAGAGCCCATGCTCGTGTACACGTTGCTGTACATACTCGAATTGTTCATCTGAAATCGTCGTGGTTGTGACATGACAGCCGTAGTACATGGCCGCATGCAACGCAAAGCTGCCCCAACCGCTACCGACCTCGATGACCCGGGTAGCTTCTGTCAGGCCCAGCTTGCGACACACACGATCAAGTTTCTCGATTGATGCCTGTTCGAGTGTGGCATCAGCGGTAGAATAGATGCCAGAAGAATAGGTCATCGTTCTGTCAAGAAACAACTGAAACAGATCGTTACCCAGATCGTAATGCGCATGAATATTCTGTCGACTGCCTTGTTTCGAGTTTTTCCTGAGCGAGTGCATGGCTCGATAAATTACGTTCGCCAAGGCACTCGTGCCGGACTCAAGTTGATCAAGTTCCTGTTCATTACGTAACAGCAGCCGAAACAGCTCGGTCAACTGATTGCATGACCACAACCCTTCCATGTAGGCGACGGCGATGGCATTGCTACCGCCGAATACCAGGCGTTTGTAGAAATCCAGGTCATGGACAGTTATCTGAACCGGATCGGGATGATCCGGTTCGCCTGCCTGCCATTGACCCAATGCATCTGCAACGATCAGTTTGCCAGTACGAAGTGACGAGAGCTTGCTGATAATCCCGTTTCTGAGGAAGGTATCCACAAAGCCGGCTTTGGCCTGTTTTTGGGTGAGCGTGTTTTCCAGTGACTTCATCTTTGTTCGCCTTGCTTGATAAATGTGTCCGGGTGGGGATAAAAAGGTGTGCGTTTCAACCAGAGTTTGCATGCCTGCCAGTAAATCGCGGTGATCACCTTTGCGGTCATAAATGGAAACTGCAGTAATTTTTTATTCAACGATGAGGGGTTCAGTTCCTCGCGATACAGGTTGAGATGCGCATCAAACATGTGCACCTCATCTTCGTAACTCTTCATGGCAACATGCAAACCGCTATCCGGCAATGAAAACCGCCATTCATACTGCTGCTGCATCGACATGAACGGAGACACATGAAAATCCTTGTCAAACCTGTAGTCCAGTTGTGAACCGGTATCCCTGGCTTGAGTGGCGGGCAGGACGTAGCAATGACGTTCGCCCCAGGGCGTGTTGTTGATTTCAGCGATAATAAATTCGAGGCGGGAGTCATGCTCATCCCAGCAATAGTAAAAGCTGACCGGATTCATCACGTAACCGAAATAACGCAAATGCGTCAACAGCCGGATTGGACCACTCTGCGACTTGCCGGTTTTCTCCTTTATCAGCGACTGTATCGACGCTTTCAGGTTTAAATCATCAACAAGGTAGTGGTCCGACTCATGAAAGGAGGCAATATTTTTCCGGTTGAACGATAAGAATCTGAATCGGCGAAACAACGACTCGGCTTCATCGAGATCAAGGTATAACATGAACAGCGAGTAGTTAAACTCATGTTTATGCGGGACACGACGGCGATGCTGGACCTGGCCGGTGTAGATAGCACTGTGCATCAGTGTAACTCCTGACCAAATGCAGAACAGACGGCGAGGGCGCTGTTGACACCGTCCTCGTGAAACCCGTATCCCCAGTAGGCACCGCAACAGGAAATCCGGTCTTTTCTGATTAGCCGCTCCTGCTCTGCCTGCAACGCATCCCTTCCCGGGAAAAATTGCGGATGCATATAGTTAAACTTGGCGATTACCTTATCCGGATTGATGGCATGTGACTGGTTCAGCGTCACACAATAGGTCGTGTCAGTGGACAATGCCTGCAACAGGTTCATGTTGTAGGTAACGGCGGCTGGCCGTTCATCATCGCGGGTAATACGATAGTTCCAACTGCCCCAGGCACGGGGAATCGATGGTAGCAGGCTGGTATCGGTATGCAGCACAACCGCATTCGGTTCATACTTGAAACTACCGAGTACTTCACGCTCAATGGCCCGCGGTGCGGTTAACATTTTCAGCGCCTGGTCAGAGTGGGCGGCGATAATTACTTCATCGAAATTCTGCGATTGTCCACCGGCAAAATACACACGCACGCCATCATTCTGTCGTTCAATCGCGGTCACCGGTGTGGACAGATGAATCCTGTCGCTGAATTCTTTTGTCATAGGCGGAATATATTGTTGTGAACCGCCACGAACTGTTTTCCAGACCGGTCGATCGTTCACCTGCAACATGGAATGGTTGTGAAGAAACTCGATAACGAACTTGACCGGAAACGCCATGAACTGGCTGACCGGGCTCGACCAGAGTGAGGCGCCGAGAGGAATTAGATACTTTTCATAAAAATACGGTGAATAATTATGGTCAGTCACGAAATCGTGTACCGTGACAGTGTCATCGATACCCTTGTTCAGGACAGCCGGCGCGTGCTGGTTGAAGCGAACAATGTCTTTCAGCATGGTCAGAAAATTGAAATTCAGGAGGTTACGCCGTTGCGAAAACAGACGATTGAACGATGTCCCGTTATAAATCAAGCCTGACTCTTCGCAATGTACGCTGAAGCTCATGTTTGAGTCCTGACTGGCGACACCCAGCCGGTTAAATATGCGGGTCAGGTTCGGGTAGTTTTTTTCATTGAATACAATAAAACCGGTATCAATATTCTGAGTTGTGTTGTTGTCCTTGACCGGGACCGTGTTCGTATGACCGCCGATATAATCATTCGCTTCGAATACATGAATGTTATGTTGCCTGTTTAACAGGTAGGCGCAGGTCAGGCCGGAAATACCGCTGCCGATTATTGCGATGTCTTTAACGCCGCTCATTTTGCCTGTCTTGCCTCAAGGTAGATAGAGGCAGGCACGGGACGCAGGTCCGAAACCAGGCCGATCCAGGACAGAAACAGCAGGCAGTAGTAGCTGATGTCTATCTCCCACCAGAAAAATCCCTGTCGGGTTGCGCCCGGGTAACGGTGATGGTTGTTATGCCAGCCCTCACCGAGCGTCAGCAATGCCAGCGGCAAGCTGTTTTTGCTGTCATCGCGTGTATTAAACCGGCGGGTGCCGATTTTATGTGCCAGCGAATTGATCGTATAGGTGCCATGCCACACCAGTACGGTGGAGATGAAAAAACCCCAGACCAATAGCATCAGGCCGTCCACGCCGGTTGCCGGATAATTGACCTGCAGAAACTCGCCCAGGCCGTAACACAACAATCCCAGTCCCAGAAACGGCAGCCAGTCGACACGCTCAAGAAGACGTAGTTCGGGATATTGCATCCAGTCCTTGACGCGGTTTTCATCAGTGAAAAAATGTTGTTTACGCAAGAACCAGAGAAAATGGCTGTTGAGAAAATTTTTTTGCGGGGAATGTGGATCAGCTTCGGTATCGGACGACATATGATGATAACGATGGTGGCTGGCCCACCATAATGGACCACGTTGTCCTGCCGTACAGCCGAGTACGGCCATAATAAATGTCAGCGGTCTGCTTGCCCGAAAACTTTTATGCGAAAAATAACGATGATAGAAGCCGGTGATAAAAAACATGCGTAGAAAATAAAACATAACACAGACGAGGACGGCTACGCTGTTGACGCCGGTAAAAAGAGCCAGCAGACAGGCCAGGTGAAACAGCAGGTAGATACTGAATCGAAACCTGTCGACCTCGTTTTTATCCGAGTCGTCGAGCCGGTTTTGCAGCGACGGGTCATTGAACAGCCACTGCAGTAAGGCATCCAGCTGGTCTGTAAATCGGTTCGTCGACGGTTTGCTCATGGGACAAGAATATTGGATACGATGTGAACGCATCGTATAACCGGTGTGAAGAAAACGTGAAGAAGTATAAAATTACGAATTAATCGGAGCATTGGTCGAGTGGGGGAACTCGATCTTGACGCGGGTACCGACTCCCGGTTCACTGTCTATATGGATAGGCCAGTTGAATCGTTGCGAGAGCATTTTCACAATAGTCAGTCCAACGCCATGTCCACCGACCGCGGTCATCTTGCCGCGTTGAAAAGGTTTAAATACTTCCGGAACATTTTCTCTTTCAATGCCGCTGCCTGTATCCCTGATTTCGACAGAAGAGCCACCGATAAGCACCGTGATTCTGCCATTATCTGTATACGCACAAGCATTGCGGATCAGGTTGCCGATTAATACAGACAGTACCCGTTCTGAAGTTTCAACGGATAAGCGCGCATCCTCGATTTTTTCCAGATGTAAATCTTTATTATTGAAAATTAAATTTGCACGGTCGATCTCTTCGTCGATTAGATCATTGATGCAGACAGTTTCCGTGGTCAATAAATGTTCAGACTCACGCGCGAGCAACAGCAATGCCTCGATCAACCCCTCCATGTCCCTGGCCGCCCGGGAAATGCGATCGAGATGAACCCGGCCTTGATCTGACAGGCCAGCGTCCATTTTCAGCATGTCCGTCGCCATTTTGACAACAGTGATCGGGCTGCGTAATTCATGACTTGCGTCACGGGTAAAGTTTCGCTCACGTTCCACGAATTGTTGCAGGCGATCGATCAGGTCATCCAGTGCTTTTGCCAGAATCCGAACCTCATCATCGGCAGCGTTGAACGAATTATTATCGGTGAACGAGGTTTTAACGGACCGCTTCGGGTCAAACTGCTTGACGCTTTCCGCCAGCAGGATGATCGGGGAAATTGCCCGCTGTGAGAATCGATACAGGATCCAGCTGCTCAGGTAGATCACAATCAACAGGATGGAAAGCGGCACCACGCCAAAAACCAGTGCCAGCGTACCAACGTTCTCACTGTCGAATTCAAGATACAGGGTTCGATTGTTTAATGAAGAGACATACACAATAATAATGTCATCGTTGTCATCCTGCAGATGATGAAAGCCGGGTGGCAGTGCCGAATATCGCTGCGGAATGGTGTCGAGCTGACTCAGGTAGCCGATCAGGTTATGCGTATTCGGCCGGGGATAGGTGGCATTCTGCTTATACAGTCGCCAGTAGTGGGCAGCTTCTTCCTGTAATGCCTGTTCCAGCAAAATATCACCAAGCACGTAGCGACTTGCATAAATACCAAGTATCACGGTCATGCTGATTAACCCGGCTTGCAAAACAAAGGCGCGCCAGAATTTTGATCTTAAGCCTTTTGCGTCAGTCGTCGGGATCGGCAATTTTGTATCCTGTGTTCTGGATGGTGTGCATCAACGCTGTGTCGAAAGGTTTATCAACTTGCTTACGCAGGTTATACATATGACTGCGTAATGTATCGCTGTCGGGAATTATATCCCCCCAGATCTGTTCTTCGATCTCCCGACGCTGCACGACACGCGGCGAGGCCTGCATCAGTATATGAAGTATTTTTAAACCGATCGGCGTTAGCTTGATCGTCTTACCCGCACGTGTAACCTGTAAAGTGCCGGTATCAAACTGCAGGTCGCCAACCCGTAATGTAACCGGGCTTACCTGGCCACGGTTACGACGGATTAATGCCTTGATTCTTGCCTCAAGTTCCTGGATTTCGAAAGGTTTCAGTAAATAATCGTCGGCGCCTGCTTGCAACCCGGCGATCTTGTCTTCCAGCGTATCGCGTGCGGTCAAAATCAGCAGTGGTGTATCGTTCCTGGCTTCATGTCTGAATTTTTTCAGCAGGTCAATACCATCGAGTCCCGGTAACATCAGGTCAAGAATGATTAAATCGTAAGGGTGAGTTACTGCAAGATGCAGACCGATGATTCCGTCGGCTGCATAGTCAACAGTGAAATCACGCGATTGCAGATAGTCGCAGATCATATCCGCTATATCCCGGTTATCCTCGATTAATAACAGGTTGCGATAATTGGTGGTTTCCATCGCCGCAGTCTGACGAATCACATGTGAGGATTACGTGAAAATCAATTAGTCCGGCATGACCGGATCTCGCATGGTAACAAATTCTTCTGCCGCGGTCGGGTGAATGCCAATCGTTGAATCAAATACCGCTTTTGTTGCGCCGGCACGCAGAGCGATTGCGATACCCTGGATCATCTCTCCGGCATCCTGACCGAGCATATGTACGCCGAGCACCTTGTCTGATTGACGGTCAACGATCAGTTTCATGAAGATACGTTCCGCTTCATCAAGAAACGACAGCTTCATTGGTTTGAAACCGGACATATAGATGTCAATATCAGCATATTGATCGCGTGCCTGCTCCTCGGTGAGTCCGACGGTGCCGATATTGGGTTGACTGAACACGGCTGTCGGTACCAGATCATAATCGATAACGGGTTTGCCCTTGCCATACAGTTGATGGGCGAGAAACATGCCCTCAGCCAATGCAACCGGGGTCAGGTTTAAACGATCCGTCACATCACCGATCGCATAGATAGACGGTACCGAGGTTTGATACTGTTCGTTTACCTGTATTGCGCCATTTATATCCAGGTTGACGTTCAGTGCCTCCAGCCCCAGGTTGGCCGAGTTCGGCTTACGCCCGGTCGCATACATGATATGTCCGTATGTGCTGGTTGAGCCATCTGCAAAACTTGCTGTTAATCCGGAAGTGGACTTTTCAATCGCAGTAATGTTTGAATCGAACAGCAACTTAATACCTTTTGCCCGCATCTGGCTGGCCAGTTGTTCGCGGATATCCAGATCAAAGCCGCGCAGAAACAACGGCCCGCGATAGATGAGTGTCGTGTCGACACCGAGACCATGAAAAATACCGGCAAATTCGACAGCAATATAACCACCGCCGACGATCGCAATCGATTCCGGTAACTCCGGCAGGAAGAATGCCTCATTGGAACTGATGACATGCTCTTTCCCGGCAATATCCGGAACAGCGGGCCAGCCACCGGTGGCAACCAGAATCCGCTCTGCCGTTATCTCGCGTCCGTCAACCTGAACCCGGTCTGGACCTGCAACGGTAGCGCGACTTTCAATCAGATCAACGCCGTTATTCACCAGCAGTTTACGATAGACCCCGTTCAGCCTTTCAATCTCGGTATTTTTATTCTGTAACAAGGTTGACCAGTCAAAGCCGTTATTCTCGACTGACCAGCCATAGCTTTTGGCAATGTGAAAATCTTCCGGAAAATGCGACGCATAGACGAACAGTTTTTTCGGCACACAACCGACATTGACACAGGTGCCACCGAGGTAGCGTTCTTCGGCAACGGCCACCCTGGCGCCCAGACTCGCCGCAACACGAGCCGCGCGTACACCACCGGAACCGGCCCCGATCACAAACAAGTCGTATTCATAATCACTCATTTAACGTCTCATCCAGTTATGAAAATGTTGTAACAGTTTTAATGCCCAGCCAGGTGCATGATTGCGTTTCCATTCACCGGCTGCATATTTATTCGCTTCACTCATTGTCGGATACGAATGAATCGTGCCAAGTATTTTATTCAATCCGAATCGTTGTTTCATCGCCAGTATGTATTCCGTGATCAGTTCGCCCGCATGGTCTGCGACGATCGTCGCGCCCAGGATCCTGTCACTGTTCTTCCTCGTAATGACCTTGATAAATCCCTCTGCCTCGTTTTCTGTAATGGCCCGATCCAGTTCGCCGATGTCAAAAAGCGTCACTTCATAGTCAATGTTGGCTTTCTGTGCGTCTGACTCGCTCATTCCCACCCGGGCGACTTCCGGATCGGTAAACGTAACCCAGGGTATAACCGAGTAATCGACATTGAATGCCCGGATTTTGCCGAACAGTGCGTTGACTGCGGCATACCACGCCTGGTGCGCTGCTGTATGCGTAAACTGGTAAGGGGCGATCACATCGCCACAGGCGTAGATCGACCCTATGCTGGTCTGCAGTTTTTCATTTACACAAATCCTGCCCGTGTCATCCAGATCCACACCGACATCTTCCAGGCCAAAACCGCTGACATTTGCCGTCCGGCCAACCGCAACGAGTAACGCATCAAACGGAATTTCCGGTTTTCCCCCGGCGCTTTCACAGACAAGTATTTGTTCGCCGTCCTGTTGCCTGATTTCAACCGCCCTGTGGCCGGTCAATACGTGAACACCTTCCCGTGAAAGTTTTTTCTGAATAAAACTACTGACATCATCGTCTTCTTTTGCCAGTAGCGTTGGTAACATTTCTACTTGCGTGACATCACTGCCGAAGCGGTTAAAACTCTGTGCCAGTTCACAACCAACAGGACCGCCACCGAGCACAACCAGCTTTTTTGGCAGGTCTTCAATATACCAAAGGTTGTCAGACGTCAGATAATTGATTTGCTCAATGCCTTTGATAGGCGGGATAAATGGACGCGCACCGGTGGCGATGACAATATTATTCGCACTCAGTCTGTCTCCATTAATTTCCACCTCATGTGCAGACAATAAACGGGCTTCCCCGTGTAAACATTCAACACCCAGTTTTGAATAACGTTCAACCGAATCATGTGGCGCGATTTTCTCTATCGTCTGTCTTACCCGTTGCATGACGTCGGAAAAATCAAACTCTGCCGAAGCCGATTTAACGCCGAATTCCTGATGCCGGTGTATATGAGACAAGTAGCGTGCAGAACGAATCAATGCCTTCGATGGCACGCAGCCGGTATTCAGACAATCGCCACCCATTTTATTTTTTTCGATTAGAGTGACTTTTGCCTTTACTGCGGCTGCAATATAGGCGGTGACCAGACCGGCGGAGCCAGCCCCGATCACGATCAGGTTTCTGTCATATCTTTCTGTTCTAGCCATCCGTTGTGCCGGCAATTACCCGTCGTTTCGCCAGCCAGTTAACCGTCAGTTTTGCCAGTAATGGAAATACGCCAAGTAAGACAAACGCGAAAATCAGATCCGGCGACAGAATGCCGGCAAGTGTCTCCAGTTCACTCAGTTGTTTGCCCGCATTTACATAGACAATTGTCGCCGGCAACATGCCAAGCTGACTGACCCAGTAAAATGTTGACAGCCGTATGGTGGTAATACCCATAACGAGGTTGATTATGAAAAAGGGAAACACCGGTACCAGACGTAACGTAAATAAATAATAGCCTCCATCACGTTCGATCCCCTCGTCAAACACTGTCAGTTTCTCTACATATCGATCGTGAATAATTCCTTTTAACAGGTAACGAGAAATCAGAAATGCCATCGTTGCTCCCATGACTGAGGCAAATGAGGCAATGATGGTGCCATAGACAAGGCCGAAAAAAGCACCGGCAGCCAGTGTAAATATCGTTGCGCCGGGGATGGATAAACCGGCAACGAATAGATAAAGCAGAAAAAACAGGACCGGAAACAGAATCGGGTGTTCGATATACATATCGTTGATCGACTGCTGTTGCGTTTTCAGGTAGTCCAGTTGAAAGTAACTGTGCAGATCGAAGTAGATAAACAGGCCTGTGATCAGCACCAGTAATAGCAGTAATATCAGCTTTAATTTATGTTCAATCAGTATCTGCATAATTAGCGGGGTTCCGGATATTATCAGCGAATTTGGAGTCTGATTACGGTGAATAATTCAGTCGGGGCACTGGTCAGATGAGTAAATTTCGGTATCATGGCGCGGATTTAGTGCAAGAATCAGGTGAGTCATGAAGTTGTTTCGTTTTATTATTTTCTTCGCCGGCCTGTCGCTGGTCAATACAGCCCCCGCTGCCCAGTTTGCCACACCTACCGGGCAAGTGCAGGACTCCGTGGAAAAAGTCCTCAGCGTCCTGAAAGATGATTCATTGGATCGGGATCAACGCTGGGAAAAAATCGGTGTCATCATCAATGAACGATTCGATTTCCGCTCGATGTCCCAGAGTATCCTTGCCACAAACTGGAAACGCGCTACACCGGAAGAACGGGAAAAATTTGTTGACTATTTTTCCCAGTATATTGAACAGACGTACCGCGACAAGATTGAGGCCTATGACAACCAGCAGATCAGGTTTGTCGATGAAAAGGTCTATGGCAAGCGGGCCGTAGTTAAAATGCTGATCGTCACTGATCAGACCGAGATTCCGATCGATTTTCGTGTGAAAAATAATGATGGGCAATGGTATTCATACGATGTTGTCATCGAAGGTGTTAGCCTGGTCAATAATTACCGCAACACGTTTGCCACGATTCTGAAAAACGAGGGTATGGATGGCCTGCTCAATGACATCAGTCGGCGAGTACAAAAACACAAGCAAAAACAGGCAGCTGAGGCGAGCTCGGGCAGTTAGTCTTCGCTAAACTTTACACAGGCCCTGCCGATATGCCTGAACAGCGTGCAAACAGGTCGGTAGTATGAAAATAAATCGAAGAAAATACCCGAGAATTCATGAAGATATCATTGTCGATGTCGAGTTTGGCGACGCGCAGAAGGTGTCGTCACACGTCATTGATGTCTCTCTTGGCGGTGTCAAGATGCGCTATGCATCAGCTCAAACGGCTCGGCCAGGGCAGGCCTGCCAGGTAACTATCCTGGATCAACCGGTCTGTGTGTCATTTTCTGTTGCCGGGGAGATTGCCTGGTTCGAGGATGATTGCCTGGGTATTAAATTTACCGAGATCAGTAGCGATGCCCGCCGCATGCTGAACAAGTTAATCGCGGATCTGGGGCAAAGTTCAATGCAGGGCGTGCACACGGTCGCGGTGGGTTGAAGCCTGCAACAGGATAAAAATTTTCTAGTCGATTTTTTTTACTGCTTTTTCTATCGCCTTCGTTACCATCTGTAAAATGTCGATGCGTGCCTGACGTTTATCGTTTGCAGCAATAACCTGCCAGGGTGCGACCTCGGTGCCGGTCATGCCAAGCATATCGTCTACCGCGACCTCGTACTCATCCCACTTTTCCCGGTTACGATAGTCTTCATCGGTGATTTTGTGTTGTTTGTATGCGATTTGCTCACGCTCGTTAAAACGTCGTAGTTGTTCCTCCTTGTCTATTTGCAACCAGAATTTTAATAAAACAATACCGTGCTCACAGAGTTCGGCCTCGAAATCATTGATCTCGTCATAGGCACGAAACCATTCTGCATCCGTCGCAAATTTTTCCACGCGTTCAACGAGCACGCGCCCATACCAACTACGATCATAGATTGTAAATTTTCCGGCTCGGGGCAGGTGACGCCAGAATCGCCATAAATAATGATGAGCCTGTTCTTCATCCGTCGGCGCCGCGATCGGGATTACCCGATACTGGCGCGCATCCAGTGCATGTGTAATTCGCCGAATCGCACCGCCTTTGCCAGCTGCATCCCAGCCTTCAAACACGAGAATGGCGGATATCGATTTGTCACGCATCTTGCGTGCCAGGCGATTAAGTCGGCCCTGGTATTTTTCCAGTTGCTCATTGTACTCACGTTTCCCCAGCGATTGGCTGTTTTGCCTGAATGACTTCAGCCCCCCCTTTTTAATTTTATCAATGTTGATGTTTCGCGTTGCAGCTGTACCGGGTTGAGAAGCATGACTGTTCACGCGTGCGAGCAGATATTCGGCGACGGTAACGCTGCTGTATTTTAGATCACTGCCCTCAATGACATTCCATGGTGCATTACCACTGTCGGTTTTCTTTAACACGCGATTGGCGAGGGCAACAAATTCGTCGTATAACTTCAGATGTTTCTGGTCACGTTTGGAAACCCGCCAACGGGTTCTGGGATCTTTTTTTAACTCATTAAAGCGTTTCTGCTGATTTTTTTTACTCATGTGCACCCAGCACTTGATAATCAGCATGCCAGCGTCGGTTAATTCTTTTTCTAGACGGTTTATATGCGCCAGATCACGGTCGAGATCTTCATGTGACGATTCGTTGTTCATCCAGTTTGAAATCGGATCGCTGTACCAGGAGCCGACGAAGATACCAATCTCGCCCTGTTTCGGCAGACTCATCCAGTATCGCCAGTAACGTGGTCGGTGACGTTCCTCTTCTGTGGGTTCAGCAAATGCGTGTGTTCGGATGTAGCGGGGATCCATCCACTCATTCAGCAGATTGATAATGTCACCTTTGCCACCACCATCAATGCCGGAGATCAGCAGCAGAACCGGAAAATCCGCATCTGCCAGTTGCCGTTGCAAACGCAGCAATTCAACCCGTAAGTCTGGCAGACGTGCTTTATACTCGCGCTTGCTTAATTTTTGGCTGTTTTCGGCAATCTCAAACATGGAATACCGCTGGTGTTGCTAGCTTGTGTCAGAACGCTATCGGCAAACGCAAGTTTGACCGGTTTTCCCGGAAAGTAAACCGGTTAATTGGCCGCGTGTTTAGCGGCGAGGTATCAGAACGGATTCCACGTTTTTTCGCGCGTGTATTTCATGTAGCCGACATTGATGCCGGATCGCAGGCCAGCCCCCAGGCGTATCGGTGCGAGGATCGTATCGCCGGATTGATGATAGTTCGCACTGATGCCGCCAATAACATAGATACTGCCGTCGACAGCGGGATAACGTTGAAACAGGGCATCAATATTTGGAAGTTTGTAGACGAGCACATACACCTTCGAGACGTTGGCACCGGCATCAAAACCGACCGACGGACCGGTCCAGTGCACGGCCGCGCTGGCGCCGGCAGCGGTGTTGATCGTTCCACTGCCATAGCGTGCGCCTATACCGAGTGCACCACTGGCTTCTTCACCCTTGATAATCGCGTTAGGTTTACCCAGGTCAGCAAAGACCTTTTCGATGACATCACCAATACCTTCTGCGCCTTCTCCGAAAAAGTCGGCCGCATCATGCAGAACGGTGTCCTGGTTATAGCTGGACTCGGCCTGCAGTGTTAGCGGAGAGAGTAAAAGGACAAGTAGTATAAAAAAGATAGATTGAACTGGTTTCGTTGCAGGGAACATAAGCACTCCTGTTTATTTAATGGGTTATGAACAACTAGTCGCCGGATTCAAAAATGTACTTGCTGATCAATTCTTCCAGGTTTATTGACGGTTCTGTTTCCATAATCTCCTGACCATCATCCAGATACTCGTCTGATCCACCCGGCGTGATTTTCACAAACTTGTCGCCAATAATGCCAGACGTTCGAATAGAGGCAATTGCATCTTCGGAAATTTTAACGGTCGGGTCTATCGACAATGTCACAATTGCAAGGTAATTCTCCGTGTCAAACCGGATAGTGTCGACCTTGCCAACACGCACACCGGCGGCTTCCACATAGGCCCCCTCGCGCAGGCCGGAAGCCGAGACAAAGCGGGCCTTGACGGAATATTGTTTGTGATTAAATAAGCCGACCTCGCCCAGGGACAGTGCCAGCCAGGCAACGGCGGCCAGTCCACATAGCATGAATATACCGACTGTGAATTCCTTGTTAGAAGATCGCATAATATTTTGACCCGTGTTTATAGCATGATTGCACTGACGATATAGTCAGCGCAGAGTACCGCGATTGATGATTGCACAACCGCACTGGTAGTGACCTGGCTGACCCCTTCGGAACCGTAAGCCCCTTCAACCAGGTGAAGATAATAGCCTTTGCCGGTGGCAATCCAGATAATCAATACACTGAATACCACCGTCTTGACTGCACACATGTGTAAATCCCGCATGAGCACCGTATCGAACATGCCATGAAAATACGCGCCCGGACTCAGACCAAACAGGATGACGCTGACAAAATAGCCACCCAGAATCCCGATGACGATAAAGATGGCCGTCAGCAGTGGAATCGATAACAGGGCTGCCTTGATGCGCGGTGCGATGATATGTCTCATCGGATCGATCGCCATGCATTCAAGCGCATCGATCTGTTGTTCGCTGCGCATAATACTGATCTCGGCACAGATGGCCGAGCCGGCACGACCAATGACCATTAACGCCGTCAGTACAGGACCAAGTTCCCAGATAAGACTGAGGCCCACGGCCGAGCCGGCCATGCTGGTTGCGCCAAATCTCACCAGCGTATCCTGAAACAAAAGCGCGACGACCATGCCGACAAACAGGCCAGCCAGAACAATGACGCCAAGTGAACGTACACCGATAAAGTGAACCTGTTTGATCAGCATACGCCAGCGGTACGGTGGTAATAAACTGCACTTGACCGCTTCTGCCAGAAACAGACCCATGCGTCCGACGGATTGGATGTAGGGCACCGGGCTCATTCGGTCAGTTGCTCCAGGTATTCATCTTTATCTATAACGTGCTCGGCCGGTTTACGTTCCAGCATGTTTCTGATGCGAATGTCGCTTGAAGATTTTAATTCCGTAACACTGCCCGTGAATATTTGGTCACCATGATGTAAAACGGTGATTCGATCGGCGATATTCAATGCGCTGTCCATATCATGTGTGATGACAACGATGGTCATGTTCAATGCCTCGCGAAGCTGTTTAATCAATTCATCCAGTTCGGCTGAAGTCACCGGGTCGAGACCGGAAGATGGCTCATCGAAAAACAGCAGCTTTGGGTCCATGACAACCGCACGGGCGAGACCGGCGCGTTTTAACATGCCACCGGATAATTCAGATGGCATCAGGTCCTCGTAATCCAGCAGGTTCATCATTTCCAGCTTCATACGAGCCATGATGTCGATGGTGAGACTATCCAGCATCGTATGCTCGTGCAGTGGCAACTCGACGTTTTCGATCAATGATAATGAACTGAACAGTGCCCCTCCCTGAAAGGCCACACCGATTTTCTTTCTGAGTTTGAATAGATCGGGGCGTGACATGGTAGTGATTTCCCTGCCCATGATCTTGATAGAACCGGCTGTCGGTTCCTTTAATCCCAGCATGTGTTTGAGAAACGTGCTTTTGCCCGAGCCGCTGGCGCCCATTATGACGAGGATCTCGTTTTGCTGCACGGTCAGTGAAACATCATTCAGTACTTGAGTGTTATCGTAATGACTGACCAGTCCCGAGACTTCGACGATGTTGGTCGTTGCTGACATGGTCAGCAAAGTTAGCGAGAAGGGCGGGGTAACGCAAGCAGAAACCAATTACCGCTGATCAGGCAGCGGCGACAGGATTAACCTGTCAGGAAATCTGGCTGAATAACGATCTGCCTATAATTTCCGCATGCGCGAATGAATCTCGTCAGCGATACGTTCCGATTCGGTCAGTTCCGGCTCTGACAGTTCTTCTTGTAAGGCATCACGTCGACGCACATCCATCACATTACCGCTGTCTGCAACAACGCGATACCAGGCATGTGCCATGACGGGGTCACGCGGCACGCCAGTGCCATCAAGATATAAAGAAGCCAGGGTACGCTGCGCTGTCGTATTACCGGATTGCGCGGCCTGCCGGTACCAGTTAATGGATTCTGTAATATCAGGATCGACACCTTCACCGTAGGCATAGGCAACACCGAGCCGATACTGGGCGCCCGGGTGGCCAAGTTCTGCGGCTTGCAGAAAATGTTCAAACGCTTTTTTATAATTTTTTCTTACACCATCGCCGAATGCGTATGCCATACCTTTGGCATAACTCTGTTCGGCATCATTACCTGGTGTCGTGGATTCAGCCGATTCCGGTTTGACGGCCACTTGTTGTCGCGATTGTTCTTCGTCAAAGGAATCTTCAACTTCAACAGCTTCGGTTTCTGTGGCCGTTGATGTTTCACTGTCTTCGTCACCGATGCCGAATAATTCGCCGGCAGATTCCCAGAAACCTTTTTTATCTGCAGCTGCTGCTGTCGTGGTTGATGCAGCGGTGCTGGTTGTAACGGATAGATCTTCGTCGTGCGGGTCTTCAATATCGACGGGAGTGATCTCGGTTGCAGACAGACTGGTCGGTTGACTGACGACGGCGACTTCAGTTTTCGGTGTCGCTGCAGCCAACGGTTTCGAAGCTGCCAGTCGTTGCAGGTTTTCATAGTTGT
Organism: Gammaproteobacteria bacterium; assembly: GCA_041984885.1. Taxonomy (GTDB): domain Bacteria; phylum Pseudomonadota; class Gammaproteobacteria; order Eutrophobiales; family Eutrophobiaceae; genus UBA4486. Next base: position 1,858 of record JBHIXH010000036.1, on the reverse strand, counting down.
GTTTGGCCGCAGCATGACCCTGGGCAGCCGCTTTCTCATACCAGCTGGCAGCCTGACGGTCATCCTGGGTAACACCTTCACCCATTAAATAGATATTACCCAGTTTATACTGTGCCTCGACGTTACCTTGCTGGGCTGCGCGTCGGTACCAGAGAAAGGCCTGGTTGTAATCACGTTTAACGCCCTGTCCCTGGTAATAGCTGTCGGCAAGCAATAACTGCGATTGCGCATCGCCCTGGATAGCCAGCGGACGTATCTCGCCCACATCTATCGAGTTCCGGTTTGGATCGAACTCGGTAATGTACTCTACCGGTTCCGGTTCCGGCGGGGGTTCGACGGTTGCAGTCGCTGGTTCTGCTACGGCAACCACCTCGGTTGATTCGGTGGTAGCGGGTGCTGCCGTGTCTTCTTCAACGGGTTCGGTATTTTGCTGGTCACTGTCGCCGGATAAAAATGTCTCGAAAAAGCCGAAGTCGGCCGTTTCATCCACACTGGAATCTTCCGACTGCTGGTTCATGGCCAACTGGTTGTCCGGATTGTTATCGGCCACCACTTCTCCTGCTGGTTCGGCGATAGTTGCATCGGTCGTTTCTTCACTGCGATCGACATTACCGCTACCAAATAAACGGGAGAAAAAACCGGGTTCGGGTTTTGATGTTTCATCCGCTGCAGCTATGTCAGTTGTAGTTTCATCGGATAACCTAGTTTCACTCTCTGCCTCATTGGCCTTGGCCGCTTCTTCCTCTATTTCCTCTCTCGCTGCCACTGTCTCAGAAGCCGGCTCGGTTACCTCCATCGCCTCGACTGGCTCGATATTTTTTTCACCGCTACCAAACAGACGGGCAAAAAATCCAGGCTCGTCCTCTGCTTGTGTTGACACATCGGCTACAGCATCGGCATCGGTTAATTCAATGCTGTCATTCTGTCGAATTGTATCCGTGTCAGACCCGGTGTTTTCCTCAACCGATGCAGTGACTTCGGTTGGCGGTGAAACTGTCTCTGTAACGACCTCCTCATCCTGTGCCGTATCGGACAATGGTTGGGAAACCGGCGCATCATTAAAACCAAACGTTTTCACAGCCGGTTCGGGTTCAGGCGCGAGCTCGTTTTGCTCTACATCGCTCAATGCGGCTTCAGCCTTGATTTCCGTTTCGGCGAGCGCGACGTCGTCAGTCGCCTCCGCTGCATCAGATCCAAACAGGCTGGCGAAAAAATCACCCAGGCCACTTTTTGATTCTGATTTTTCAGCTACGACCGCTTCTTCTTGTGGCTCGCTGGTATCGGCCTCGGCGGCGGTCAGTGTTGCCGCTGCTGAATCTGTATTCTCTCCCGGGTTGTCCGCAGCTTGCCCGGTCGAAAACGCATCACGATCGGTTTCCGGGCTGTTCGCGATCACCTCGACAGGATCCGGTTCTACCACTGCGACGGTTTCTGCTTCGATTGCCGCGTCAGATGTTGCTGCCGGTGGCGTGATCGGAGCCGTTGTGACACTCGTTGTAACCGGATTTTGTTTTACCGGCTCTGCGGTGGCAACGCTGACCGGTTCATTTAAATCAATCGATTCCCCGGTTTGTTGCATCAGACGTTTCAGGCTGAGCAGGTTGTTCGTTGCGGCTTCGTGTCCTTGTTGTGCTGCCTTGTTATACCAGAGTGCGGCGAGTTGGTTGCTTTGTTCCACGCCTTCACCCAGCAAATACATATTGCCAATGCTGTACTGGTCCAATGCTTGGAACGTAAAATACAGGTTCTACTATTATATTTTAGATTTTTTTCATCTAAATAGGATCTCAGAACAGCAAGAGGATGTGAATCCGCTGAATATCCTTTGCTATGATATTCCCTTTTTAATTTTTCCCAA
>JBHIXH010000035.1:0-25014 GCA_041984885.1 Gammaproteobacteria bacterium | reverse complement strand
TCGAACATCCAAAGCTGGTGAATATGTTGATATTTGGCAAAACACCCATCTTAACGGCAAGCGAACTGGAGGAAATGGGATTCAAGTTCGTGGTCTCGCCGATTGACTCTGTGTTGTTAACAGCCAGAGCGATGCGCGAGATGGCGGAGACATTTAAACGTGACGGACACACACAGGCACTGGCTGAAAAAATGGTAGGTTTTGACGAGATCAAGGAGATACTGGGACTACCGGATTATCTATCGCTGCAAGATCAATACAAGTCGTAGACGCATGCCCCTGTCTGTCAGAACGATCGTTCTGATTTACCTGGTTTTGTTTTCACTGGCGATACCCTGGTATCTGCCGGACTCTGACGCGTTGTTGTTCGGCATGCCGATCTGGGTCAGCGTGGCATTAGGCGTGTCATTTGTCATTTCAGTTTTCACCGCCTGGTTGTATCTGACGATGCGTTGGCCGGATGAGTGAATTACTGCCTTTTCATACCGGTGCGTGGATTGTCATCGGTCTTTACCTGGCATCGTTGATCCTGGTTGGCTGGTTCGGTTTCAGGGCAAGGCAGGAAAATACTCTGGCCGATTTTTATCTGGCCGGTTCCAGCCTGGGTCTGGTCGTACTGTTTCTAACACTCTATGCCACACAGTACAGCGGTAACACGTTTTTCGGTTATACCGGCAAGACGTACCGGATCGGTTATGCCTGGATCATGTGTGTGCATTTCATGACGGCGATCATCGTTTGTTATCTTATCTATGCACCCAAACTCTATTCCCTGGCAAAACAACACTGCTTCATCACGCCGGTCGATTACCTGCAGTTTCGTTATAACAACCAATGGCTGAACCTCATCTGCAGCATCATTATGATTGTCGTGCTCAGCAATTACCTGCTTGCCCAATTAATGGCAATGGGACGAGCGATGCAGGGGCTGACGACCGGTGACCCGACCCTGGCGTATAACTATGGCGTGATATTATTGACCATGATCATGGTGATCTATGGCACGTTGGGTGGTATCCGTGCGATCGCATGGACCGATGCATTTCAGGGTCTAATATTAATGAGCGGCTTTTTTATCCTGCTTTACATGCTGTATCAGAAATACGGCTCGATTAATGAGGCCACTTTAATAATTCAGCAATCGGATGCCATCACAATCCGGACCAAGGCAGCGTATCCGGACGCCAATCGATTGCGTGAATGGCTCAGTTATATCCTGCTGGTCGGATTTGCCGGTGCGTTGTATCCGCAGGCGATTCAACGCATCTACGCGGCTCGCTCGGCCACGGCGTTACGACAGGGACTTGCCTTGATGGCGTTTATACCGTTTACGACGACGTTGATTGCCGTGCTGACAGGCATCTATGCAATTGCGTATTTCCAGGGTCTGGAGGGTGCCGCCAGCGATCAAATTCTGACGCGCATGCTTGCAGACATACAACAGGGTTCCGTGTTCGGTTATTGGCTGGTCGTGATTTTATTCGCGGCCGCATTATCGGCGATGATGTCGACAGCCGATTCCGCCTTGTTAAGTATTTCTTCAATGTTGAGCAAGGATATTTATGCAGTATTCATTAATAATCAGTCAGAGCAGGCCCGGTTGACCCGGGTTGGAAAAATATGTTCCTGGGTGCTGGTTGTGTTTCTGGTCTGGTTGGCGATTTATTTGCAGGACAAGGCGTCGTTAATCCAGTTGCTTGATCGCAAGTTTGATCTGCTTATCCAGCTCGTGCCGGCTTTCATGCTTGGTATGCACTGGAACAAACTGAAACCGGTGCCCGTTATGCTTGGCATTGTTGCTGGCAGCGTAGTCGCATTAATACTCGCGTTTGGCAGTATTGAAGCAGTCAAGGGTGGTAAATTATTTGGCTTTCACCCGGGGTTATATGGACTCATTTTGAATTTGACCATTGCCTGTGCATTATCCTGTTTGATCTACAAAGATGAACGAGTCACATGACCGGGATTAATGTTCGTGTCTGTTAACGCATACCTTTATACTCGCGGATTCAAGGGAATAGGTCCGGAGATCAGCATTGGCTGAAAAGATACATCGTAATTCCTTGCAGCCCGGTTACACGCTGCACTGGTATCAGATCGAGGAAATCCTCGGCCAGGGAGGTTTTGGCATCACCTATCTTGCCTCCGATACCAACCTGCATACAAAGGTGGCCATCAAGGAGTACCTGCCGATAGAAATGGCTGTGCGTGAAGGCGATCACTCGGTTCATCCGGTTACTGAAAATCATAATAAACAATTCAAGTGGGGGCTGGAACGGTTTCTGACCGAAGCCCGTACCCTGGCCAAGTTCAATCATCCGAACATCGTGCGCGTGCTGGCGGTCTTTGAAGAAAATAACACCGGTTACATGGTGATGAGCTATGAACGCGGTGTCAGTCTCGCTGAAAAGATCCGTAATCGCCAGACGCTGGAAGAGCAGGAGTTGACCAAGCTTCTGATCCCGTTGATGGGAGGACTGGAGCGAATGCACGATACCGGATTTATTCACCGTGACATCAAGCCGGATAACCTGTTTATCCGCGAAGATGGCAGTCCGGTCCTGCTTGATTTTGGTTCTGCGCGTCAATCGATGGTCGGTGAGACACGCACGCTGACGAGCCTGGTAACACCCGGTTATGCGCCGTTCGAACAGTATTATGCAAAAAGTGATGAACAAGGTCCCTGGACCGATATCTATGGCCTCGGCGCGACGATGTACCGGGCGGTCACTGGCATCGCGCCTGCCGACGCCGTGGATCGCAGTAATGCGTTATTAAAACGTAATAACGATACGTACATACCCTGCGGCGAATTTGTCGGTGATCAGTATACGGAACGGTTTCTGACGGCAATTGATGCGGCGTTAACGTTTAATGTAGAGGACCGGCCGCAGTCGATCAGCGAGTGGCGCGAGTTATTTGATTTACCGGACGCACCGCTATCGGGGGCAAGAACAGACAACATTCCCACGCAACCGGGCACTATACTGCGAACGTTTGCCCGTCCCGGAAAAAAACAGCCGACAAAACGGCCAACCAGACAACCGACAAAGCGAAAGGATCAGACTGAAACCGGTAGCGGGAAAAAAAGGGCAACCGGATTTTTTGTGATTGTTCTGCTCGCGGGTGCCGCTTATTTTTTTCTACCCCAGGTCCGGCAACAATGGATAAACCATGAAGCATCGCAGGAAATTCAGCAACTGGTCGAGTCGGGAAAACAACATCTGAATGCCGGACGGTATATCGAGCCACAGGGCGATAACGCCTTACATACGTTTCAAAAGGTGTTGGCACTACAGCCGGATAATGCCGAGGCCAGGCAGGGGATACAAACGATCATCGTTACTATTATTGAGCAGGCACGTTCAGCAATTCAACAACAACAGTTTGATGCGGCAGAGGCGATGATTGCCCGCGCAAATCAAATCAGGCCTGGCTCGGCTGAAGCGAAACTGGCCAGAAATGAACTGCAGCAGGCACGCCAGGCACAGGAACAGTTTCTGCAGGAAGAGGCCGAGCGCCAGGAAAAAATTGCTGCCATCGTCGAGGATGCAATGCAGGTTGCGAAAGCCGGAAAAATAACGGAAACACTCGGTCTGATTGAAAATGCACGCTCACTAAAAGCCAGTAATGAAACTATCGGCAAAATCAAAAATCAACTGGTCATGACACTGGAATCACAAGCGGCAATTGCGGCAGCGATGGCAAAACAACATGTGAAAAATAACGATACCGAAAAGGCGCGCCAGGCGCTGGCTGATGCCAAGCAAATAAAAAGCCGGCTGGCAGAATTAAAACTGGACCGACCGGAATTCAGTCGAGAGGACGAAATTGAACTGGCGTTGAATACAGCCAGGGTTTCCGCTGATCAGGGTTTGATTTCGCTCAGTGTACAAAACCTGCAAAAAGCGAAAGAATTGGGGGGCTCTGAAAATGCGATTAACCAGATCAGATTGTTAATCAGGAATGATCTTGAGAAAAAACTGGAAGAGCAAAGTGCGTTGGTAAAAGAGGCGATGAATGCCAACAATACCAGGCGTGCACGTGAGGCTTTGCAAAAGGCCAAGGAAACCAGGAAGCAATTGAACGATCTGAATTGACATAGAGGAATATTTTTTACGTATTACACTATCGAGCCTGATGCCTATTTCTGTATTGCCCTATGAAGTTACGAATTGATCACATACTTTTTACCTTGAGCCTGCTACCAATCGGTTTCATGCCGGTCTATGCAGTCTCTGATGCCGACCTGGAAGCGCTGGAGCAACAACTTCTTGAGCAGGAGGAGAAAGAGAAACACAGGCTTTTGGAAGCTGAAAGTCAGAAACAACAGGCAGAAAAAAATGCCCGGGAAGAGGCCAGGCGCAAGGCGGCCGCCGAGGCCGAACGTCGAGCACGTCAGTCAGAGGAACGCCGTACAGAGGAAGCGCGCCAGGCAGAACTGGAAAGACAGCGGCTGGAAGCGGAGCGTTTAAGATTACAGGCAGAGCAAAAGCAGGTTGAAGAGGAGCGTTTGCGTCAGGAAGAACTGGCGCGACAACGCGAAGAAGAGCGGGTGAAACAGGAAGTGGAACGACGCCTGGCCGAGGAGGAGAGAAAGCGGGTGGAAGCCGCCGAGGCTGAGAAGAAACGCCTGGCTATTGAGGCAATAAACAGACTTTGCGGCGAAATCGTTGGTACGTGGCGCTGGAATGATAACTCAGGCACCGTTTCAAGGTTTTATAAAGACGGGAGAATTGTGTCAATTAATATCACCAAGTCACGAAGTACCTGGGAATGTCTCGACGCGGAAAGCAGACGTTTCACCTACGGTGCCTGGAATGTAAAACGAACAATCAACCTGGAAAGTGATAACAAAAGGTTCAGCAGTACCGGGCAATCGGGGGAACCTATAAAAGCGACAAAAGAATCAGATGACCCGGATCATGAAATTATACACGGAAACGAACCAATCAAACGTGCGCTCGTTCCGTTGGGATAACCTGCAAGAACAGATTTAAACCCGGCTGACTGCTATCAGCAAACCAGGTCTTCCTGTTCATTAAGCTTCAGCCGGATTCAGCTTTTTTAACTGATGAATCTTTTTCAAATAGGTGATTAGCGTGGGGTTGCGGTCCAGTAGTTCCAGCAGAATTGTCTTGGAAACCAGAATAATCCGGGCCTCGGTCATCACTTCAGCAAAGTGATCGTACTTCCAGCTGCCACCCGGTAACAGTTCGGTTTCGCCAAAATATTGCCCCGGTGTACAACGTGAAATGATTTTCTTCTTGTTATCTTCGTCGAATTTAAAAAATTGCACTGTTCCTTCCAGCACGACAAACAGTTTTTTCGCTTCATCTCCCGGCTCATAGATAAGATCATTTTTTTCATGGAAGGCGATACGACTCCAGAGATTGATGTCTTTTTGTTCCTGCATTGATAATCCCTTGAATATCGGGATCCTGTTCAGCGTATCGCGAATATGATTCGGAGGCAGCGGTGATTCCAGGTGGCGATCACTGATTGCATTTAATACATGACGTTTGTGTATTCTGAATATCTTTGAAGGTAACGCTGTCCTGATCGTTGCCGAGTGTCGTTTTTCCTCTATTGATGTAGCCGCGCCGTCGCCGAATACATCACCCGGTTTCAGTGTGGCAATGCTGATGTCGCGGTAGGACGAGTTATTGCGAACAAAGACCTCTGCCAGCCCATCGACAAGAATGTACATGTACTCACCCACGTCATTTTCGTGGAAGACAACTTCTTTCGAACCGAATTCCAGCAGGCCGTTATCCGCGGACTTCAGGATCGTATCTAGCTGGCGATCTGATGTGGTATTAAAATATTCAATCGTTTCCAGGAACTCTTTATCAAGATTAATCATGGGTAACCGGCAGTGAAGAAAAGTGATGAGAGGATGTTAGCTGAACAACCGGTGAATTTTTGTGATACAGATACCATTTTGACAGGAGCAGATACTGTATCCATGCGTGAACGCATGAAATGTGAACGACTTCCAGTTAGAAGTTATAGGTCAGGTAAAGCTCGATATAGTCGTCTTTTGTCAGGCTGAAAACCGGATCGCTTTGTGACTGATCGGCAAAAAACCGTCCCTGAACTTCAAGAAACCAGTTCGCGTTCAGCCGACGCGAGGCCTCAATGTTATAAAGCAGTCCGCCGGTGTTGCGATCCCAGACAATACCGGCCAGTGCCTCGCTGGAAGCGGCATCGTTGAATGCGAAACGGGCGCCGACCGCGATATCATCCTCGTAAATAGTTTGTGCAGATTCACCGCGATCATCGTAGTGGTACTCGGCCAACAGTCCCAGATCAACGACAGAATCCAGGATACCGACGAATGTGTATTCAAAACCACCGGCCAGTGCGTTGAATGTCTCGGCCTGACCACTGCGATGCAACGCTTCCAGCTTCCATAACATGTTGCCTTTCGTCGCCTGCAGGTCGAGTGAAGTCTGGTTGATAATCTCATACAACGGAACCAGTACCGGATTACCACCGGCATCAAGGTTAAACAGCAACCTGGGTTCACGACTGGTGCCATAGAAATGCGACAGACCAATGTCCCAGTCACCAAAATAATGTGAATAACGCACGGCAAAATCGACATGTTTTTCCTTTGCGCCGGATTCAAAGCGAGCCAGGTCCTCCGAGACAGGCGGTTGGGTGCGCAGGCGGCCCTGTCGACCGACGAATTGCCGTTCACGAAAATACGGCATAACGAATAAATCGATGGTGCCCCAGTCACGTATCAGTGCCAGGTTGATCATCGGTTGTCCGAGTTTGTCCTCGGTATCGATATTTTCGACCAGATCGGGCTGGTTAATGCCATCGACAAGATGTTGAAACTCGACCACACCCCAGAAGACTTTTCGTACGCCAAGTCGTAACTCCCAGCTTTCCGCGACCTTGACGTAGGTCAACTCACGCACATCGAAATGCGTGCGATCACTGTCATGTTGGTCAACACGAAAATAAGGCACGAAGGCGATCAGTTCTCGTCCGTTGTCCCAATCATGGTAGAACTCGGCCTCGAAATTCAGTGATGTGTTGTAGGCATGATCGGCGCGATCATCGGCTGCAGATTCCGTAAACAGGCGGGTTTCAAGTCCGGCATAGCCGGACCATTCTGCCGCGGTTACCGGATTAATGACGTTGATACATACAGTCAGCAGAAAAGCAGTTTTCTTCATATGAAGTCGCTTGAAATATTTTCAGTGACTGAACCGGGAAAATTATCGAGGCAGTTTGTGTCCAGCTTATCTCGCCCGTTTAAGCGTATTCTTGTCAAAATCGCGATCGGTGAATCCGTTATCGAATTTATAATCATGCCACTCAAGTGTCGTACTTTTGCCGGTTTGATGATTCTCCATGTCCATGACATCCGGTCGCCAGTACTGTTCCTTGTATTGTTGATAATGACGAAAGTGCAGGGTTTTCAACAACGCATCCTTGCGATCATAAAACTCGATTTTTGTGGGTTGATACATCTCCTTGTCGATCCAGGCGATCATGCGGGTGTAACCGGAGTTTTCATACTCGGGATAACGTTCGACAACAAACGAGTCGCGCCCTTCAAGCTCTTCATCACGTAGCCATTTATAGCTGTATTTTTCCACTTCCTGGGAAGACAGATCTTCATAGGCAAATTCGCTGCCGACGAACGGACCCGACTTATTGGCAGAGGCAATGCGTTTTACGCGTTTTAGTGCGGGCAGATAAAGCCACTGGTCATCCGGTTCGAGGGCATGCGTATAACTGAGAAAAGCCGTGCCCTTGACATCACGCGGCGAATTAAAAATGGTCAGGCTTTTATCGCCATCGCCTTCGACTTCCAGTGTATTGATTATTAAAGAGCGTTGACTCTCTTCGCCCTGTTTGTTTCTCAGGATCATGAACAAGTTTGCTGTCTGGTCGACCCAGCCGTTATCGCGTCTATCTACCTCGTTTGCTATAGCGAGGCCTTTTTCTTCCGGAGTCTCTGCCCGCAGTTCAGGCTGAAGCAGGGTCAGTAACAGAATCAGACACAACGTCGTCTTCATCAATTTTCTCCTCAATTTTCATTAATAAAGGTGGCAGGAATAAAAAGTCTGCAAGAATTGCAAACAGTATGACGATTGCAGTCAGTAATCCCATACCGGAATTCAGTTCAAAGCTGGAAGTCGAAAGTACGAAGAAACCGGCCGCGAGCACAATTGATGTAATCACCAGCGCGCGGCCGACCGTGCGAAAGGCATAACGGACAGCATCCGGGGAACTCAGATTGTTTTCGCGTCGTGCCCGTAGATACTTGCTGAGAAAATGCACGGTATCGTCAATAACAATGCCGAGCGACATCGTGGTCACGATCGAGAGCGACAGGCCAATTTCTCCAACGACAAAACCCCACAGGCCAAAACCCATCGCCGCCGGCGCCAGGTTCGGGATGAGGCTGATTAAACCGATTTTTACCGAGCGCAGTGCGAATATCAGGATGAACGAGATCATGATCAACGCGACTGTCGTGCCGAGTAACATACTACGAATATTCCGTTCGCCTATATTGGCGAACATAATGCCGGTGCCGGATCCGACTCCCGACTTGATGGCAGGGGCATTGTCTTTTAACCAGCTCTGTGCCCGTTTATCCAGTGCGAGAAATTCCTTGGTCGAGACAGTCCTGATTCGAACAATAATACGCGTTGAAGACTTATCCACATTGATGCGATCGTTCAGGTCAAGACCATAGGGCAATGACATTTCGTACAAGAGTAAATACTGGGCAGTCAGATCACGTTCTTCCGGCATCACGTATTTTGCCGGGTCGTCGCCGTGTAAATTTTTATTCAGTCGTTTGATGATATCTGTCAGCGAGTAGACGTGAATCGTTTCGGGCTGATCGCGATACCAGTTAACAAAGGCTTCAACATCATGCATGAAGGCGGGGTTGCTGATACCGCCAGCCTCACCGGACTCAAGCGAATATTCGACGGTATAAATCCCGGTTAAATTATCTGTGGTGAAATCGGATGCAGTACGGAAGTTTATGGTTTCATCAAAATAGTGGACGTAGACATCGTTCAATTCATTTTTAGGCAGGGCGAATAACAGGGAAAGAATTACCAGGCTCATAATCCATAACAACGGTGATCGCCTGGCAACGACAAAATCGCCAAATCTCGCCATGAACGAGTCTTCCCTGGCTTTTTGTGCCGGGACGCGCATTGGCAAATACGACAGTACTGCGGGCAACAGGGTGACGGATAATACAAAGGAGGTTAATACGCCGATGGCGACAAAGTTGCCGAGATGTTGAAACGGCGGGACTTCGGAAAAATTCATCGATAGAAACCCCAGTGCCGTGGTCACGCTGGCCAGAAATACCGGTTGCAGATTGATGCGTAAACTCTCGGATAAAGCCGCCAGTTTTTCCTTGCCAGCCTGCATGGCCGTTTTTGCACTGACGAGAATATGCACACAGTTGGCAATTGCGACAGTCAGAATAATGGTTGGCGAGGATGCCGAGGGTGGTGTAATCGGCATGCCAAGGTAACCGCCAATCCCCATGCCACAGAGGATGGAACAGCCAATAACAATAAGTGTGGTTACCGTGCCACTGATACCGCCGACCAGTAATGCCAGCAGGATGAGCATCAGGCCGAAACTGATCGGAACCAGATTGGCAAAATCGTTTTTCGAAGATTCGGAAAACGCATTGTTCATCATGACCATGCCGGTAATATAAATTTTAACCGGGTATTTACTTTCTATCTCGGCAGCCAACTGACGCGAGAAGTTCACGACCTCCGGTGTTTCCTCTGCCTCGTTTATGCGCGGGAACTGCACGGTCACGCTCACTCCCGTGACGTGCCCTGTCTCTGAAACCATTGACCTTTTCAATAACGGTTCGCTTAACGCAATACGTCTGACTTCCTCAATTTGCTCATTGGTCAGATTTTCTGCATCTTCATACAGGTCACGTACGATCAGTTCATCGCCGTCGGCTTCGGTATGCTGGTAGCTGGATAACGAGTCAACACGACTCGAGTAGGGCGTCTGCCAGGCCTTTTCAGTCAGTTCCTCGATCGCTTTCAACGTCTCCCGGGTAAAGACCAGGCCGTTTTCAGGTGCAATGACATACAACACATTGTCGGTTTGGCTGTAGGTCTTTTCCAGGGCATCAAATGCGAGTAACTCCGGGTTCTCGTCACTGAAAAACACACGGTAGTTGGTTGTGAACGAAAGGTTCTTGCCGCCGGCTGAAGCAATCACAACCAGAATTAATGAAGCAAGAATGATAAAAATGCGATTGCGTAAAACCCAGCGACTGAATACGGTTTCAAATTCATTCATGTTGGCATCCTTTCCTTGTGTTGACGGTTGGTGTGAGATGCTAAACCCAGCAAGATCAAATCAACGACTTCGTGAGCACGTTGCTGAAAGTCCTGCAACGAGTAAAAGTTCATGAATAATGGCACATCGAAGACCGAGATAGAAGAATAGATAGCACGGGCCGTTTTATCCAAATCCGTAATCAGGAAATCACCGGAATCCGCCCCTGTTTGTAATATCTGTTTGATTTGCTGAATCAGCACTGTGATTTTCTGGTGGACGATCTCCGGCCTTTCGTTCGTTATGAACACAACGAGTTCATGGATCTTTTCTTCCTGTGACCAGGTGGAATGGCAGCCATTGAGTAATTCGAGTACGAACGTTCGGAGTTGTTCGCTGGCGTTATTCGGTGTCGCGGCAACGGCAGTCCTGACCCTGTCGATGCGTTCCGCAATACAGTTACTAACACACTCGCTGGCAATTTCCTGCTTGTTCTCAAAATAGCGGTAAATGTTTGCCGTGGACATGCCGGAATCGGCCGCTATTTCCGCCATCGTTGTCTTGTTATAACCGTAATGACTGAAGCGGGACAGCGCGGCGTGTTTGATACGATCCCGTATCGTCGGATCAGTCTGGATTGATTTTGCTGCCTCCATCAGCAAAGTATGCCAATTACTTGTGAATATTCAATAAAATATTCACTATTCAGTAGTGCATAGAATTTACTTTAAAGAAGACAAAAATTATCTTTGAAAACAACGCTTTTCGGCCATCCGGTAACGTATTTTATTCAGCTCCATATTCGAATGGTGTGCCTCGCGTTTGGATTTGAAGCTCATCAGATTCGAATAACCCAGGAAATACAGCGCCGGTGTAAAGACGGTACTGACAATACTTGCGACCGTGTTGTTTTCCTGGTTGAACAGGTCCGATTTGTAATTCAGCGCCTTGTTTTCCAGTTGGGCGGCCGCCAGGTACAACTGCTGGCAGGTACGGTTTTCATACAGGCTTTGCGGGCGTGCTGCCTGCAGTTCGGAGAGCGCGGTCACCGGAAAGCCAATGCTGAATCCCAGCGAGATAAAAAAAAGTCTTTTAATCAATAAGTTAGTCACTGTTTTCTGTTTTGCCTCGATAGGTTTTCAAGTAATCCTCGACCATCAGGTCGGCCTGTATCATTTCGATAGAACTCAGTTCTTCTGACAATTTCTTTCTGATGGATTGAGCAAGGAATATGCCATTGGAGGCGGCCAGGCTGTACCAGACATAGGCCCGGATCTTGTCAGGCTCAACACCGCGGCCATGGTTGTACATGTAGGCCAATACGTCCTGTGATGGCGCGTAGCCGCGTCGTGCCGACTGGTTAAACCAGTAAAAGGCCTTTTTATCGTTTTGCCCGAGGCCTTCGCCGTTGAAATAGATAAAGCCGAGATGATGCTGGGCGACCGGGTCACCTTGTTTCGCAATCTTTTCCAACTCCCTGACTGCCGTTGTGATATCTCCCTGCTCATAGGCGATCAGGGCCCGATCCGTGTCGGCCAACGCCGGCGGCGGCCAGAGTAAAATCGACGCTATTAAAAACGGAATCAGGCGCATACGAACGCTATCGGTTCGCTTGAGGGTTTCTTTAGAGGGAACCGGTCATCAGACGGCATGGGCCGACCGGTCTGGTTTACTCCGTGCGGTATTTTTCCAGTTCAAACCGCTCGGCGCCATACGATTTGACCGGGGCATTATCGTACGTCCTCGCCGGACTGGCATCGTACGAACCGGCAGGTGCCCGATTGTACGTTTTCACAGTTAGTTTGGACTGGTCAGTCCGTGCGACGGTTGAAGGTTGTGTGTTGATAGAACTGGATCGCTGAATCTTTGAGTACGTCGTCGCTGCTGATTCCGCCTTGTCCGGTTCATCCAGTTCTTTTGAAATTTCACCGTAGACACCCTGCGCCTTCTCTTTCTGGGCATCGGTCAGTCGGGCATTATCGACAAATTCGGCAGCCGATTGATTGCCTTGCTCGGCCGAACGGGAAAACCAGGCATGCGCTGCCACTTCATCCGCTTCAACCCCTTGTCCCTTGCTATGCATGACAGCGAGCATCAAACTGGCCTCATCATCACCGTTCGCGGATAACTCCTTGTAGTGTTCATAGGCGGACTCAAAATCGCCTTTGTTGTACAGGGCTTCGGCGGATTCGGCTGTGGCCCCAAGTTTCGGTTGCTTTGCCGGTGTGGTCGCTACCGGTTCCGGTGCAGGTTTCTGTTCCGGCGTCTGTTCATCACCGCCTCGGGTTTGTTCGGCAATCTGTTCAATTTTTTCCATGAACTTTGCCAGCTCCGGGTTCTCTGACTCGGTAACGGTGTATTCCTTACCACCGATTTTGTACGTGATCGTTTTCTCTTCTTCCTCGCCACGCACAGCCTGGAACAGGAGCAGAAATAATGAAACGGCAACAATCAACCTGGTATTCATGCGCTGGTACCCGATAATTTCATACTGGTTTAATTATAATCCGACTGACAGACATTAACAGGGCAGCCGGTAAACTCGAAAAAGCGATTGAATTCGACAATCTGGCCCATACATAAAACCAGAGCAGGTAAAGGAAGAGGCAATGACATCACCCGACCCGGATAAACCACGACTAAAGCAAGCGCTGATTATTGGCCTGGCGGCCCTTGTGCTGATCAACCTGGTGTTAATGTTTTACTGGGACACCGAACCCGACACGTTTGATGCGCGTACCGTTGCCATTGGCCAGAACGGTGATGAAGAACAGCTGGTGACCGGGTTTGCCACAACAGCAGCCTTGATACAGGTTGGTGAAACGCTGTTGTATAAACCGGGCGGTTATTTAAGTAACGATGTGCTGCCGCCGGGTGTGATCATGGACAATATTCCTAACTGGGAATTTGGTGTCGTGACACAGATTCGCGATATGGCCCGGGCTCTGCGCAATGATTTCAGTCGATCGCAAACACAATCGACCGAGGATTCAGACCTGATGTCCGCCGATCCGGATTTTCATATCGATACCGAATCATGGATGTTTCCGGCCAGTGAGACGAAATACAAGCAGGCGATCGCAGCGGTCAAACGCTATCAAAAACGATTGACTGAAGTAGGTGATCAGCAGGCGCAATTCTATGCACGCGCCGATAACCTGCGCGACTGGCTGGCAATCGTGGAGAAACGGCTCGGTAGCTTGTCGCAACGCCTGAGTGCAAGTGTCGGACAAATGCGTATCAATACAGACCTGCAGGGAGATGCCGTTGCCAGGCAGTCAACACAGACACCGAAACAGGTTGAGGTAAAAACGCCCTGGCTGGAGATCGATGATGTGTTTTATGAGGCGAGAGGCTCGGCCTGGGCGCTGTTACATTTTCTGAAAGCAATGGAGATCGATCTGGACGAGGTTCTGGCGAAGAAAAACGCCCGTGTCAGCCTGCGACAGATTATTCGCGAACTGGAAGCCACGCAGGACACTATCTGGAGTCCGATGATACTTAATGGCACCGGCTTTGGATTTTTAACGAATCACTCGTTAATTATGGCGTCCTACATCTCCCGAGCAAACGCCGCGGTGATAGACCTGCGTAATCTGCTGGAACAGGGTTAGAAAAACAGCTATTGATCAATAACACTAGCCTGCCGTTGAAGCTGTCGCGGGATCTCTGCTGACGGTCAGGTATTATCTTGTTGACATGAAATTACCATAGGCCCTGGAGCCGTCGCCGGTTTCGACCGTTTGTATGACTTCCAGTGTTTTTGTGTCGATCACCGACACGGTGCCATCAAACCAGTTGGCTACATACATGCTATGGCCATCAGGATGAATGTTTATCCCTTCCGGAAATTCGCCGACATCGATCTGCTTTACTTCTTCGTACGTGTCCCTGTTTATAACCGAGACAGTGCTGGCTCGCTTGTTCGTTACAAACAGGTGATTGTTCTTTTTATCAATGGACACAATATAGGGAAAGGTATCGACCGGAAAAGTGTTAATGACTTTCGCCGTTTGAATATCAACGACAGTCACATCTTCTGATTGAACATTCACCACGTAGAGTAACTGCTTCTCGTCATCAAGCGTAATGCCAAAAGGTGCTGTGCCGACGTTGACTTCAGATTGAACGTCACCGGAATCAACCGCTATAAACATGACCGAGTTGTCATTTTTATTTGCAACGAACAGTAATTTATCGTCACTCGAGATTGCGAGGCCAGAGGGTGCGTCTCCTGCCTGGTATTGCTTTTCAATTTCAAGTGTTTCTGTGTTGATTAAAAAGACCGTATCCATGTACCAGTCAGCAACAAATAATTTTTTATCGTCGTGACTGAGAGTAATGGCGAGAGGAGATTGTCCCACCCTCAGCGAATTGATAACTTCGAGTGACCTGGTATCAATGACGCTGATTTCCTGGTTCCCGGGGCTGGATATGTAGGCATGCCTGTTATCATGGCTGACCATAACACCGGCAGGTTTATGACCGACCTGAATGGTTTTTACTATTGAATTTCCAGCAGTATCGATGACAGATACCGTGTCTTCCAGTTGATTGGTGATAAAGGCCAGGTCCTGGGCCATGGCGAGGTTGGCCACGGCCCAGTAAATTAGAATGAGCAGACTTCTCATCTATTCTGCTTTGTGCATAACCTGGTTAATTGCTGCCAAACTGTTTTTTAATTCCCTCTATCGTTTTCGTGTGTAACGATTCTACTGCCGCCTGACAAAACTCATCGGACATATCCGGTGGCGCAGACTTGCCTTCAAAGGCCGCATAGGCAGTGCCACGAATCTGCACTTTTGAGCCGGAGCCGCTTTCACTGACGGACAGGAAGGTGCCCATGGAACGGATTGGCATATCTTTAATAATTCTGCCTTGTTCAACTTTCAGCGTTGTCAGGATACGTTTTCTGTCTGCCTGAACCTTGGTGACTTCTTCGGTCAGTATCTCACCGTTATCCAGTGTCAGTTCTCTGGTTGCACCTAATCCTTCGCCGGCAGCAGAGCATTCGGTGATTGACTCATTCCATGCTTTGACATTGCAGAGGTCATTCACTGCAGCCCATACTTCATCCGGGCTGGCATTGAGTTCTGCCGATATATCGAACTTTAAAGGTGTCGGGCCATGAGCCAGTACAAGGCCTGGCAGGAGTATGAAAGAGACCAGTATGGTTTTAAATACGTTATTCATTAATCCTCTCCATAAAGATTCAGTCGTTATTTTTAGAGGGCAGGGAGTGGAAATAATTCCGCTGCCCGAAAAACCGCATATACTAATAGTAGCGACGAATAAGTGCACGTCGAAATTCACTTGAAGCCAGCATGCGGGAAAAAACAGGCATGTCGAGACTCCGGACAGCAAAAAACACGGGAATTTGCGTGAAGCTTTTCCGCATTCTGATTTTATATTTCGTGGTTTCAGGTTCGGTGTCCGTTGCCTCGGATGACAACCATGAACTGATCATCAGGACGAGTGACGGACGCAAGCTGGATTTCACTATTGAACTCGCAACGACGCCGGAGCAACGTCGCCAGGGTTTAATGTTCAGACAGAATCTGGCGCCACGTCACGGCATGTTATTCGATTATCATAGCGACAGACAGGTGTCATTCTGGATGAAAAATACGTATATCCCGCTTGATATCCTGTTTATCTCAAGCGGTGGGAAAATAATCAGGATTCACAGGAATGCAGAGCCACATAGCACTTCAATGATAGCATCCGGTTCAGCGGTGCGAGCAGTGCTGGAAATTAACGCGGGTGAAACAGAAAGGCTGGGCATTCGCGAAGGGAATACTGTGCAGTTTTCAATTTTTAAATGAATCAATCTGCGATCATTGACTCAAGCACCCGCATGCCAAACGGAAGATTGGTATCCGCATAGAGACGCGGAGTTTCATCATTCCATAATTGTCTGGCTTCGGCATTCGCGTTTCGCGATATGTTCCCGTACAACATCACACTGAAGATAAATCGTTGTGCCTCGATCTGCCAGCGATCCGGTTCGATATATAACTTTTCAGCGATCTGCCTGGCGTTTTCAATATCCCTGTCAGCTAACGCCTTGAAAAGGACCAGCCATTCATACTGCGTGACAGACATCGAATCACCACAGGCGTTTTGGCTGGCCGAGATAATGTCCTTAAGTTCCGTAGGTTGTAAATACGGCAGTGTGGCTGTAATCAATTGATACAGGTTATCGACCCAGATCGCTTCATAGTCCGGTGCGGAACAATCAGCCGGAGGATGCAGAATAATATAAATTGTATTCTTCGTTTTGTCGTCCAGCGTTTCATCGCTATTGCCAGCAGGCACGTGGATAAACCGGTTATATATCGACATGGCTGCGTGACTGTTTCGGCTGAACGTGTGATAGCGGGCATCGCTGACGTGAGTATGCAAGGCAGAATCGATTTCCGGTAATTCGAGTGCGAACAACGGTAATGGCATATTGCGAAATTGCACAAAATCCCTTGCGTTTTGCTGCATGAAGCGTGAACGCTCGGCGTTCAGGTCAAGGATCGGGTAATAATCCGAATTTGCCCGTACAGGAAAATCGATAATGTAGCGACCGAGTAACTGCTCGTTACCGATGAAACGGGATTGAAAATCCCGGGTTGAATTCAAACCAACGTGGCGCAGTTCTCGTGCCAGTCCGTCCTCAAGAAAGACATCATCGTGCAGCCGGTTTGGATGGTCCTGAAGGCGGGCAACAATCAGGATGTCTGCGTCGTCAGTTGCATAAATATCAAAATACGGGAACTGTTCATGCAACGCCTTGACAACAGATACTAACAACCGTGTTTCCAGTTCGTAGATTTGCAGCCATTGCAACAAAATACCATTCGGTTGCAGGTGACGTTTTACATCGCGATAAAACTGTTGCGTAAACAGGCTGGCCGTACCACTGACCCACGGGTTTGATGGTTCGGATATGATCAAGTCGTATTTTTTCTGTTCATTGGAAAAATACGTCTTCGCATCTTCAATATGTATGTTGCTACGTTCATCTTCATAGGCATTTTTCACCCGTGGCAGGAAATACCGGGCACCCTCGACCATTGCTGCTTCAATTTCAATCGTGTCCAGCTGTTCCAGTTTCGGCCATTCCAGTAACACGTGACTGGTCAGGCCGGACCCCATGCCGATATTTGCAACGGTTTTAATATCCGGATTTAACGCCAGCGGTAAGGCGGCAGCCATGACCATTGTAATTTCATCCACGGCGGGCTCATCGCTGGCGGTATCCATGATGATAGAGGCATCCGGTTTACCGTTGGTAGAGATAATGACATTGTCGTTTTGCAGACGGAAAACACTGATCGAGGCTGTTTTGCCATCTTTATGAAAAAGAATTCGTTCAATCTGATCGAAGGATGACTTGCCATAACGATACACACCCGCGACCAGCCTGGACTTGTCAATCTCGGTGTAATGGTAAGCCAGCAGAACCACGGCCAGACAGACGAACAGGTTCACACAGGATTTTTGCCAGCGTATCGACTTTACAAAGATGAATAGCAGGCAGAAGCCCAGCAGGATATCAATCGCGCCACCAATCAATACGCTGTTTTTCATACCGATCAGTGGCAGACCGATATAAACGGTAAAGACTACGCCAACGATGGCGCCGAGCGTGTTGGCGGAATAGATATAACCGATGGAACGCTCGCCGTAGCCTTTATCCAGCAGTATCTTGGTAAACAGCGGAAAGGTCATGCCGGCACAAATGGTCGCCGGCAACATGACAAACAGGCAGATGAGATGGCCGCTGAGAGAGAAGAGAAGATAACCGCTATCGGTCCTGGCCAGTGATTGCATGACCAGGCTCATAATCTCGTGCGTGAAGTTGTATAGCGGGATTGTGCTGATCGCGAACAGTCCCATCATGATCTGGATCCCGGCCGCAAACTCGATAATGTTATTCAGTTGATCGATGCGTGAGCGTATCCATAATCCGCCGATCGCCAGGCCAAGAATAAATGCACTAAGCATCAGTTCAAACGAGTGCGTGCTTGAACCCAGTACCATACTTAACATACGAATCCAGCTTATCTCGTAGATAAAAGAGGCCATACCGGTAAAAAACGCGGCCAGTAAGAAAACTACGGGTGTCGCACTGCGCGTAGCCAGTGTTTGCTGAAAACGTGTTGACGCGTTTTCGTCCCTGGATATGAGTAAAACCAGCAATGCCAGCAGGATATTGATCAAACCGGCGAACTGGATAGTGCCAGGCAGACCAAGCAACCTGATCAGGACGAAACCGCTGACGATAACACCGATTGATGCGCCGATGCTGTTGCCAAAATATAAAAGTGAGACCGTTTTGCCTGTCGTCGTATTAGCCTGTCGCAGCAGACCGGAACAAAGCAATGGAAAGGTAGTGCCAAGCAGAAATGATTGCGGCAGGATCAACAGGGCCGACAACGTCCATTTCCAGGTTTGCGCCAGCGTTGGTGACAGATGCGGCAGGACCGAGGCATGCGAGAATTGTGTGACAAAATCAAACACCGGGTGAAAGGCGAGGCCAAACAGACCGATAATCCCTTCCACCCATGCATACATTAATAACAGATTCGGTAACTGATGAGAGCGTTTCGCAGCAAGACCGGCGCCAAATGCCATGCCGCCCATAAAAATAATTAAAACGAGAGCCTGCGCATAAGCGGCATGTCCAAGGAATAATTTCAGATAATGCGACCAGACTGACTCATAGATCAGTCCGGTAAATCCCGAAACACAGAAGATGAAAAAAATCAGCCAATAACGACCGGCTTTCGTTATCATTTTATTAATCGTTTACCAGTCTCGCAGGAATGTTCGGGTTAAGCAGTAAAAAAATTAAAATCGCAACGCTGATTTCAGTACCCTTTCTGATGCTGATACCCGTGTTTGCGCTATATTACATGATCTCTATGCCAGGCGTCAGTTTGGCAGCACCGCCCCCCGTATTGACGTCCACTGAACAGCAACTGGTACCCAGGCTGAAATCTCATGTCGACATGATCGCTGACCGGATCGGTGAAAGGCATTATCAAATGCAGGCAGAACTGGAATTGACGGCGAATTACATTGCGACTGAATTTGAGCGTTCAGGCTATAACGTCAAACGTGATATTTATGGCAAGTCGGACAGTCTTTTCGAGAATATCTATGTTGATACGGCTGATGCGGTAAATCAGTCTACGTTGCTCGTCGGCGCCCACTACGACAGTGTCTGGTTGTCCCCTGGCGCAGATGACAATGCTTCGGGTGTGGCAGTCTTGCTGGAACTGGCCCGCTTGCTCGGAAACAGGACGGTGAATAGCAACATCAGGTTTGTTGCATTTGCCAATGAAGAAAGTCCGTTTTTTGCCACCGAACAGATGGGCAGTCACGTGCATGTCACGCGTGCAATTCGTCGTGGCGAAATAATTACCGGTATGATCTCGCTGGAGATGCTGGGTTATTATTCGAGTGCAGCAGACAGCCAGCAATACCCCAAACCACTCAGTTACTTTTATCCGGATACCGGAAATTTCATTGCCTTCGTTGGCAATCTGCAATCGGCCGCCTGGGTTAAAACCGGCATAAGTATTTTTCGACAACGTGAACGCTTTCCGGCGTACGGTTTTGTTGCCCCGGCAATGTTGTTCCCGGATATACGGCGCTCGGATCAGTTTGCCTTCTGGCAACAGGGTATCGCGGCTTTCATGGTTACCGACACGGCTAATTATCGGAACCCTCATTACCATACATACGCAGACAGTCCGGAAACACTTAACTATGAATATATGTCCCAGGTCACGCAGTCACTGGCCGGCATGCTGGTCTCGCTGGCAAATGCAACGGATCAGGTCCGGTTTTCTCCCGTGAGCAGATGACGTAATATGCAAAAAAAATAAACCTCACCCGACGGAACACCGAAATATGAAAATTGTCATCGCGCCCGATTCATTCAAGGGCAGTTTAACCTCATTGCAAGTTGCCGAGGCCATAGAAAAGGGCATACGCCGCGTTGTCCCCAATGCCCGCTGCATAAAAGTGCCGATGGCTGATGGCGGCGAGGGCACGGTGCAATCTCTGGTTGATGCAACCGGTGGCAAGATAATCCGTAAAAAAGTCACTGGCCCGGCCGGCAAGCCGGTTACTGCCCGTTATGGTTTACTGGCTGATGGCGAAACGGCCGTGATCGAAATGGCGGAAGCCTCCGGTCTGCCTCTGGTCAGTGGTAAACAAAAAAACCCGTTAACGACGACGACGTACGGCACTGGAGAGTTGATGCGCGATGCGATGGACCGTGGTGCCACACATATCATTATCGGTATTGGTGGTTCCGCTACAACGGATGGTGGCGCCGGTATGGCACAGGCACTGGGAGTCAAGTTTCGCGACAGGAGAAATGTCGAGATAAAACAACTCGGCGCGGGAGGCATGCTTGACAGGATTGCCAGCATTGATATGAGTGAGCGCGACAAACGGTTACGCAAAACCCGCATCACGATCGCCAGTGATGTTAACAATCCACTTTGTGGCAAACGTGGTGCAGCCAATGTGTTTGGTCCACAAAAAGGCGCGACACCGGCCATGGTCAAGGTGCTGGATGCAAATCTGAAACACCTGGGGCAACTGATCAAGACGGAACTGGGGAAAAATGTCATGACATTGAAAGGTGCGGGCGCAGCCGGTGGTCTTGGCGCCGGTCTGGTCGCATTTTGCGGGGCAAAAATGAAAAGTGGGATTGATATCGTTGTTACCGCAACCGGCTTGAAGCAGGCATTAAAAGGCGCTGACCTGGTGATAACCGGTGAAGGACGTGTCGATTTTCAGACCGCATTTGGAAAAACACCATCCGGTGTTGCCAGGGTAGCGCGCTCACAACGGGTGCCGGTTGTCGCCATTGGTGGTGGCCTGGCAGACGATGCCGCCGGTGTCTTCGATTATGGCATTGATGCGCTGGATAGTGCGGTTGCGCGTGATATGTCGCTGGAAGAAGCCATGAAATTATCGAAAAGCCTGCTTGCTAATGCCGGTGAGCGAACACTGCGCATGATCCAGGTTGGTAAAAAGATCGCACGTAAGCGCAAGCGATAACCGGAAAGAATCCATCCGGGATTCGGCATTCGAAATCGCTCACCGCAGCAGAATTTATTATCCGGCAGATACTGTACTTCAATGAAACTATCCTCATTTGCTGAACGTTATTCCTCCGGTTCCGGCATAGTGCAACTGATGGATGACCTGGGCGATGCCATGAGTGGTGATTCGGAGATGTTGATGCTGGGAGGAGGCAATCCGGGACAGATTCCGGAAATGCATCAGGCGTTTTATGAACGCATGCAACGCATCCTGCAACAGCCGACAGAGTTTGCACAGGTTATCGGTAATTATGACTCGCCGCAGGGAGAAAAAAAATTTACCGCTGCGGTTGCATCATTATTAAACAAACAATATGGCTGGTCGTTAACGGAAAAAAATGTCGTGTTAACGGCCGGTAGTCAGTCAGCGTTTTATCTTTTGTTTAATGCCCTGGCTGGCGAGTTTGCCGACGGTAAACAACGCAAAATCCTGTTGCCGCTGGCGCCGGAATACATGGGCTATACGGATGTCGGCATTACCGATGGACTGTTTCGCTCGTATCGTCCGACGATTGAAAAACTGGATGCACCTTTTTTCAAGTATCACGTCGATTTCTCTGCTATTACAGTTGATGATGACATCAATGCAATGTGTGTCTCGCGGCCGACAAATCCAACCGGTAATGTCATCACTGACGATGAGCTAAACCAGTTACTGTCCATGTGTCAGCAGCATGATATCCCGTTAATCGTCGATAATGCCTACGGGGCGCCGTTTCCTGATATTATCTATACCGATGTACAGCCGATCTGGAATGAACAGATCATACTTTGTTTAAGCCTGTCAAAGCTCGGCTTGCCGGGTGTTCGTACCGGCATCGTCGTCGCCACTGAGCCGGTAATTGAATTTATCACGAACATGAATGCAATTATGCATCTGGCGCTCGGTAGTTTCGGACCGTCCCTGGCACTGGACCTGGTACGCAGTGGCGAGATCATGAGCTACAGTCATCAGGTGATCAAACCGTTTTACCAGCAGAAGTGTCAGTCCGCGATTGAGGCCATTCAGAATTCAATGCAGGGCATTGATTATTATATCCATCAACCGGAAGGCGCCATTTTTATCTGGCTATGGTTTCCGCAACTGCCGATATCGAGTCAGGAACTTTATCAACGACTGAAAGAGAGGGGCGTGCTGATCCTGCCCGGCGAATATTTCTTTCCGGGGCTGGACGAGGACTGGGAGCACAGGCATCAGTGCATTCGTTTGACCTACTCACAAGACGACGCAACGGTCAGGCAGGGCATACAACTGATTGCTGACGAGATCCGGGCGCTGCTGGCAGCCTGATCAACGGCCCCGGTCAGGCATGCATTGAATCCCAGGCCCGGGTAAACATGGACAACAGTTTCTCTGAAACAGTTTTTTTCCGCTGCTGGCTTAAGTAATACAGGTCGTATTCTTTTGCCGCCTCGGTTAAGAACGAATCACTGGTTTTTATCTGGTCAACGAGGTTCAGCTCCAGCGCCTTGCTGCCATGCCAGTGCTCGCCAGTGGCGATGGCATCCACATCGACCTGGGGTCGATTTTCCCGGACAAAAGATTTGAACAAGACGTGCGTTTCTTCCAGTTCCTGTCTGAATTTTTCCCGCCCTTCTTCCGTGTTTTCACCGAACATGGACAGTGTACGCTTGTATTTGCCGGCACTGATTTGTTCGAAATCGATATCGTGTTTCTTTAACAGTCGATTAAAGTTGGGTACCTGGCCCAATACACCAATAGAACCGACGATGGCGAACGGTGCAGCAATAATCCGGTCCGCGACACAGGCCATCATGTAACCCCCGCTGGCAGCAACTTTATCGACGGCGACGGTCAGTTTCAGGTTTTTCTCGCGTAGCCTGGCCAGCTGTGAAGCGGCGTAACCATAGCCATGTACCGTGCCACCGGCACTTTCCAGCACAAGCAGGACTTCATCCTCGTGTTCACGGGCAATAAGTAACACCGCTGTGATTTCATCGGCCAGTGACTCGGCATCGCTGGCACGAATATCCCCGTCAAAGCGTAAAACAAAACATCGTTTCCTGTCCTTGTCAGGATGCTTCTCTTTCTGTTTCGTTTCTTTTTTCCACAGTTTCAGATCCTGTTTCAGCTCGGCTTTTGATAGAATGGCAGACTTTAGTAGCAAACCCGTCTGTTCAAACTTCTGATTCAGGTTTTTAATTTCAATATGTTCTTCATCTGCCAGTTTCGATTGCGACACAACAAAAATAACTGCGATGACCGCACCGATTAGAACCAGTGCAACTGTAATGAACTTGGCAAAAAACATTCCGTATTCGGCGAGAAACTCCGTCAATCTTATTCTCCTGTGGAAAAATCAAGTCTGTATTCATTGTATCACGTTGATTCTATCCTCGTTGTACCGCTGTCTGTTGCTGGACTGATTCGTTGAACCGGCATGGCGATACTCTGGCAAAAAAAACATAACGGCGATCACTACGAGGTAAGGACTGCCGGTAACAGCAAGCGTCTCTATAAAAACGGCGTCTGCCACAGCCAGTTCAACTCGAATGACTTGATGACCGGTAGCATATGGGACCTGCTGCTACTACCAGCCTGTTATCAGGGTTCTGCCCGGATAAAGCGGGTACTGGTGCTGGGTGTTGGTGGCGGTGCGGTAATTCGCCAGTTAAGTGTGTTGTTTCAACCCGAACAGATCATCGGCGTTGATATTGATGGTCAACACCTGGAAATAGCGAATCGTTTTTTTGATCTGGATGCCGGGCATATTCAGTTGATAGAGGCGGATGCGGAAGCATGGTTAAAACATAACCGAGGCAGATTTGACCTGATTATTGAGGATGTTTTTATTGAACAGGCCAGGCGTCCGGTTCGGGCGATAGCAGCGGATTCAGACTGGATGCGATTATTGTTACGTAATCTGACGACGAACGGCACACTGGTAATGAACTTTGCTGCTGAAGAGGAGTTCAGGCAGTCAGACGTATATCGGGATATGTCGGTGCGTAACGCGTTCAGCGCTATCTATCAACTTTCAATGCCGACTCTGGATAACCTGGTGCTGGCGCTGCATAAAGGCCCGGTGCTGCATACGTCTATTCATCGTAATTTGTGCGAGATCCCCCAGGTAAACCGGGCATTACAATCAAGAAAACTGAAATACCGGATCCGGAAACTACGCCAGCTAAAATATGGTTGAACCCAGGCGGTTCTCCAGATCATACGACTCGATGTTAGATGATTCGTCCAGTGCCGCTTGCGGTTCGCCGACGAATTTACCCATTGCAAAATCAGCGCCCTCCGATACGGCATTCATCAACATCGTCGAATCATCAATATCCCTTGCAATCATATAGGTGTGCCTGGTTTTCATTTGGTGAATAAAGTTACTGTCTTCGTCCTCGACAACAACTGCTTTCAGACTTTGCATTACTTCCTTGTTCAGCATAAGCAGCTTGTTACCCGGCAGTTCCAGTACCGCTTTCACCTGTTCGGCTGAATCAATGTGGCCGAACGCGAAGTTAAAGCAGTGATTCCTGGAGAGGAAACCAATCAGGGCCGAGACCTGTTTTTTGTTCTCAAGAAAATCCCTGATCGAGATTTCGAGCACAATCGAGC
>JBHIXH010000034.1:16491-25211 GCA_041984885.1 Gammaproteobacteria bacterium | reverse complement strand
AACGACGTTTGCCGGTATCCAGGTCGCCGCCGGACACATCCCGATTGCGCGCACGGATCGCATTGCGCACATCAATCAGGCCAATGTTACGTTCCGCCAGTTTGACCGGATCGACGTAGATTTTTATCTGCGGGTCTTCACCACCGCGTAACCGCACCGAGTCCACGCCGGGAACTCGTTCAAGAAACGTTTGTACATTGTCTTCGAGAAAATCACGCATCGCCGTCATGTCGACGTTCATGGGGTTGCCTTCCAGTGGCTTGATGCTGAAATACATAAACGAATTACTGGAGAACGAGCTCGCCGTGATACGCGGCTCATCGACGTTTTCCGGGTAGGATGGTACCTGCGTTAACGCATTATTAACGAGTAACAGGGCTTCACTGATGTTCGTACCATGCGGAAATTCCAGTTCGATTGTCGACGCGCCGGTGTACGCCACTGAAGTCATACGCTCAAGCCCGGGAATACGCCGCAGGTATTCTTCCTGTTCGATCAGGATTTCTTTTTCTATATCTTGTGGTGTCGCCCCGGCCCAGAGTGTACGCACCGAGATCACGCGCGCATCCAGATCCGGGATCATCTGCACCGGTACGCTGACGAAAGACAGCAGACCAAACAGGCAAATGATCAACACGCCAACGGTGACGATGATGGGATTGTTCAGCGCGAAGCGAAACATCAGAGTGTTGGTGGCAGTTCTTCGCTGATGTGTACGAGTTGACCGGGTTGCAGGATTTCATTGCCGCGAATGATGACGCGGTCGGACGGTTTCAGATCGCCGGTCAATATCTCGACCAGGCCATTCTGGCTGCGGCCGCTACGCACCGCGATCGGTGCAGCCCGTTGTTCCCCCTGTTGTTCACGAATGACCCAGACGGTTTCGGTGCCGCCGGAGTGTTTGACTAACGCATCGCGCGGGATCAACAACTGTTCAGCTGTATCCTGCTCGTCCAGCTGTATATAGACCCGTGCCGACATGCCGGGGGCCAGCGTGTTGTCCGGATTGGGGATATCGATCTTGATGGGAAACGTGCGTGCGTTTTCCAGACCCAGGGGTACGGTCGCGGAGACAGTCGCTGTCATTGGTTGTTCCGGTCGTGCATCAAATACGACACGTACCTCGGTGCCGACGCGGATGCGGCTGAAATAAAACTGTGGTGCTGGTACCTCGATGCGTAGTTTATCGAGCTCGGTTATTTCCAGCAGTGCATTGTCCGTGTTGATCCACTGGCCAATCTCTACCAGCTTGGCGGTGACCACGCCGGAGAACGGCGCTACGACCGCATGCCGTCGCAGAATTTCGCGTTGACGCTCGATCTCGGTTTTTAATCGTTGTAATACCGCCGCATTAATCTCCACCTCGGCAATGCGGGATTCATACGTGGTCGAGGAGATATGTTTTTTGTCGACGAGTTCGGCGGCCTCGTTTTTCTGTCTTTGTGCTTCCTTGAAACGGGCTTCGGCCTCCTTGTATACATCGCGTGCACGGGCCAGTTCGAGTTCGGCCAGCTTGCTGTCAATCGTTGCGATGACATCCCCTTTCGTAATGACGTCACCTTCGTCGTAATTTAATGTTTCGAGGATACCCGCCTGTTTCGCCGACAAACGGGTGCGGCGGATTGGCATGACGGTGCCGGTTAACGGGACTTCCTCGACCATTGTACCGATACGGACGTCGACGACGGTGACCGGCATGCCGGTTTCTTCCGCGGCGGTTGCGGATGAGATGGCAACCAGGATGGCCAGGAAAAATCTATTTAATCGTGACATAAACCTGATGATCACTGACGAGAAACAAAACCGGGCCCAAGCATAACATTGCTGTACCAGAGCCCCCAATGACAGAATTATGACTTCTCAGACAGGAAAAGCGAGAATTGGTTTGTCAGGATTCTGCAGTTTCGATCAGTTTGCGTAGCGCTCGACTGCTGGTGCTGTTATCCGCTTGATCCAGATACTGGCGTGCCTCGGTGTAATCCTGCTGTAAATACGACAATGCGGCGAGCATGAACGCATCATGTTCGGGCGTGGTGACGTCGGTTGATGCGTAGTTCTGGTGCAACAGTTGCAGTTGTTTTGCCAGCGATTCCGTCACGGTCAGTTGATTTAATGCGCTGGCCTCGCGCTGCATCGCCTGTCGCATTGACCAGATGCCGCGGTCCAGCTCGCCGTTTAGTGCCGCTGCCAGGGCAAAACCGACTCTTGGCAGTCCGGCACGTAGTTGTTGTTGCGACTGTACCGCGAAGATTTGCATCGCCTCGACCGGACGCTGTGCATCCAGTTTTTGCCAGCCTGCGGCGCCTGCGTAGTGTTGTCGGAGATAGGCCGGTTTTGTCGGCGCGGGTCGTGCATACGGGGCAGGGCGGGTTGCGGTTGACTGATACACTGTTGCTGGTGGAACACGCGCCTGCCGATCGCGGTGGTCATAGCGGTCATCGTCAAGGATCTCCGCAAGCAGGACAATCCCCAGAATTCCCAGAATGACTGCCCCGGCCGTGCTGACACCACCATGGTGAGAGACATGGCCATGGACACCGCGATGGCCGTGGTAGTGATGTCCATGATGATAGCCATAGCCATAGCTGCCATAGGCAATGCCTTGCGGTGAAAAACTCAATGACACCAGTACGCCCGTGGCAATAACCCGGAGTGTCCTTTTTACAGCGCGATCGAACATACGCCAAGTATAGCGTATGCGACCCTGTCAGGTTTTAACGTAGTGCTGTTTAGTACCGGTACCAGTAAGTACGCGGACGATAATAGCCGGAATAGCGGTAATACGATGGATAACCGTAATAGTAATTTCGGTAATGACGGCTATAGCCATAGTGACCAGGGTGATGCCGATAGTGACGGGCGTGATGTTTACCATGGAATTTGCCATGATGTTTACCGTGATGCTTGTAATGCTTGCGATGATGTTTAAAGTGCTTTTTATGCCCGTAATGCGAATAATGATGCTTGTTGTGACCGTGATAGGCGTGTCCCAGCTTGATACCACCGCTATGAAAAACAATAGAAACATCTGCCTGGGCCGGCATGGATAATGTGAGCGAGCCTGAGATCAGGCCGGCACTGGCTATGAGTCTAAGTGAACGTTGCAGTCTTGCCATAATATCCTCCAAAGGTTCACTCCCCTTGTCTGGTAGGACGCAGAGCCCGTTTAAACGTTCCGGGAAAAATTCCTGTGGTGGCCGGAAATATTATTGGATGACAAACGGTGACCAATGAATAACAAAATCGATCGATGTAGCTGGTGCGGCGATGACCCTCTTTATATCCGTTACCATGACAAGGAATGGGGTGTGCCGGTACACTCGGATAAAAAGCTGTTTGAATTTCTGCTGCTGGAGGGGGCACAGGCAGGATTGAGCTGGCTTACCGTCCTGAAAAAACGTCCGGCTTATCGCGAGGCGTTTGATCGTTTTGATTTCAATAAAGTAGCCAACTATAACGAGCACAGGATTCAATCATTGTTAAACAATCCCGGCATTATTCGTAACCGCCTGAAGATTCGCAGTGCCGTGACTAATGCGCAGGCATTCTTGCGCACACGCGAAGAGTTTGGCACGTTTAATAAATACATCTGGTCATTCGTGGATAACAAACCCGTCAAAAACTGCTGGCGTTCATTGAAATCAGTCCCGGCCAAAACGGTACTATCGGATCGGATATCACGTGATATGAAGTCCCGTGGCTTCAGTTTTGTCGGTTCAACGATCATCTATGCCCATATGCAAGCGACGGGCATGGTCAACGACCATGTTGTCAGTTGTTTTCGCTACGATGAAGTCTAGGTTTTTATTACTTACGTTGATAATGTTGTCAGAGTCGGGCATAGCCGACACCTGTCCGACACCTGAGCAGGTGTATAAGCGCGAGGTTCCCCGCAGCTATGACTGGTCAGTCAGCGAAGATGTAACGCTGACCATGTTGCTGGAAGTGTCTGTATTGAAAAACGTCGAGAT
Organism: Gammaproteobacteria bacterium; assembly: GCA_041984885.1. Taxonomy (GTDB): domain Bacteria; phylum Pseudomonadota; class Gammaproteobacteria; order Eutrophobiales; family Eutrophobiaceae; genus UBA4486. The sequence goes on along the minus strand of JBHIXH010000034.1, from coordinate 21,240 downwards.
TTATAATCACGGCGAGTTTGTTGCCTGCCATTATGTCAGTGATCAATTACCTGTGCGTATGGACGCTGCTGTGTCCGAGCCAAACTGCCTGGTGCAGAAACAGTCGGGTCAATGGTTACCGCTACCGGGTGGGGTGACGCGCTGCACCGAGCAGGACCTGTCCCTATGCCAGTTCCAGATCCGGTGTTACGAACAAAATCCGCCGTAACTGCAATTCTTGCCGTCTGTAAAACAACAATAAAACAAGGTTTTTATGAAATAACCGTGCTAGCTGATTGTTTTATATCGGGATAAAAAGCACCTGGTAAGATCGGTACAAGCCTTGCAACGTCGTTCTATCCGTCGACTTCAGGGGCACAACATTGGTACACATTGGACAGACAGCCGCGCCGGTTGCGGTCACGTCTGCGACAACTTCAGCAACAAGGGTGAGCGCCAGTCAGTCCGCTCCCGGTTTTGGCGATCTGATCGATATTGTCAACCCGCTGCAACATATCCCGGTCGTGAATAACGTCTACCAGAATATAACCGGGGATACGATCAATCCGGTCATGAAGATCGCCGGCGGAGCATTGTACGGAGGCCCGATAGGCGCCTTGTTCGCGCTGGTAACCACCATCGCCGAGGCCATGTTCGAGGAGGATTCTGCTGCGGATGCAGATACCATGATTGCCAGTGAAGGTTCAGGCAAGCCGACCGGGCCTGCACAGGATGCCGGATCGATTGCCTATCAACAGGCACTGGTATCGCTGGGTGTGGTACAAAGGCAAATCGATGTCGATTCAACTGACCCGGTCAGGCAAACGTTAGTGCAAACCGGATATGCAACAGTAACTCGAACAACGGCACATCAATATACTTATGAATCGGCAACGGAATCGCTGATTCAGCAAATTCGGGAAAGCGTCTGAGACAACGATGAATTGCAAGATCCGGCGTCAGGCATCCACGCCCAGCTTTTTCAAAGCCTTTTCCGAATTGTCATCGCCCTGCTCGGCGGCACGGCTGTACCATTCAATCGCCGAGTCGATATTTTTTGTGATACCACGGCCCTTGGCGTAAATGACACCCAGGTTATATTGCGCATTCGGATGACCGGCCTCGGCTGCCTTGCGTATCCATAAATAGGCTTCGGTATCATCGCGTTCAGTACCCAGCCCCTTGCCATACAGGAATCCAAGTTTTAGTTGTGCGTTAATGTGCGACTGATTGGCGGCCTTTGCGTACCATTTAAATGCTGCATCGTAGTTACGTTCCGTGCCTTTGCCTTTCGCATAACACTCGCCGATTGCGTATTGTGAATTTGCCTGACCGCTATCGGCCGATTTTTTATACCAGTCAAATGCCTCGACTTCGTTTTTATCGGTACCAATGCCTTTACTGCACATCATCGCTACCGTTGACTGGGCGCGGTGATCCCCGTTTCTCGCCGCCTCTCGATACCAGTGAAACGATTCGGTGAAGTTCTGTTTTACGCCACGACCTTTTGCATACATGACACCCAGATTGAATTGAGAATTGACATCGCCCTGTTCAGCTGCGTTGTAATACCAGTTGAAAGCCTCCATCTCGTCCTGTTCCACGCCGATTCCCTTGGCATAGTAATATCCCAGTTCGGCCTGTGCATCGATATCGCCTTCTTCCGCAGCTTCCTGCGCCTCATGGAATTTTTTTATGTCCTCAACATTCTGTGTCGGTGCCACCGGATTCTCATCGGTGATATCGCCGCTGCGGGAAAAACTGTTTTGCCAGTCCGAGATCGTCGGTGGGCGATCCGGTTTTTTAAATTGCAACGCATAGTCAATTGCTTCAAGAAACGTGGTCGAATAACGACCTTCGCCAATCTCGACGGCAGGCACATACGTATCACGGCCGGTATGGATGATGGCAGAACCGCGATCAACTGCATCGGTCGGTGGTACGCCGGCAATGGCTCGATACATGGTGGCACCGAGTGAATAGATGTCGGTCCAGGGGCCTTGTTGCTGTTGTTCTTCGGTATCGGTTTGATACTGTTCGATCGGCGCGTAGCCTTTCGAAAACAGGCTGGTCAGTGATTGTTTTATCTCTTCCAGCGATTGTCTTGCCGAGCCAAAATCGAGAAGAACCGGATCGCCATCGACACGAATAAATATGTTTGCCGGTTTGACATCGCGATGAATATAGCCGGCCGCGTGCACCAGCTTGGTACCGTCGATGATTGGAAACATGACACTTTTTACATCTTCTTCCGGCAGGACTTTGCGGCGGTTTAAAATTTCCTGAAGACTTTCTCCCAACTCGTAGTCCATCACCATGTAAGCCGTATTGTTCGCCTCAAATACGTTACGTACGCGCACGATATTCGGGTGTTTGAACTGACCGATGGTGCGAGCTTCGTCAATGAAGCGTTCCAGTCCCCAGTGATAGCGCTCAGTATGCTCGTCACTGACCGGGTGCACGCTTTTGTCCTCGTTGCTACGCGAGGAGAGTTCGATCGGCAGGTATTCCTTAATGGCGACTTCATGGGCCAGGTTTAAATCGTAGGCCAGATAGGTGATGCCGAAGCCACCCTGGCCGAGAATGTCCTTGATCCGGTACCAGTGCAACTGGTAGCCGGGGACAAGCGCATTCATATGTCGATTTTTGCTTTTTTTACCCATGTTAACGCGACCGCGATTCCGCGGAACTCAGACCGAATTGCCTGTTATCTCAGGGTTATCTTTGTCTTATTTACTGTAAATTACAAGAAAATTGTGGCAACCAACTAATAATTATAGAGAAATGTCAGGAATCAGCATCGACGCCGGGAAGCATGACGTGAATCCATCCCTGCTTCAGCCTGATCGGAAGCGACCGCAAGGACTGACCGAGACACGGACCGGAGACACAATAACCGTCGTCGATCTGAAATCGCGCGCCGTGCGTTGAACACTGGATAAATTCACCCGAAGTATCAAGAAATTGATGCGGTTGCCAGTCAAGGTTGACGCCGGTATGCGGGCATTGATTGACGTAGGCGACAAAGCTGTCGGCATGCGGTAATACGAACAATCGCCATTGCTGACCGGCATGTTGCACGGTGAATGATAGGCCTGAAGAACGCACGCTGGCGGCATCACACAGGCGTATCGAGGTGGTATTGTCAGTCCTGTCCGGCATGGACACAGTGTAACGAATACCGATACTGGCATGCAGCCTGATTAGACAAGCCACGTGTCGATCAGTAGAATTAGACGGGTTGATTCATGAACGGGAGTGACCGATGGTTGCTCCCGTTTTGTATATGCAGCAGGGAATTTTTACCGGTTCACTCGAACCGTTCGGGAAAACACACTTGATAATCTTTCTGGGAGTATGACAGAAAACGCTTTACTCGCGCTTGAAGACGGCAGCCTGTTCCGGGGACTGTCGATCGGCTGTGACGGTATCACCGATGGTGAGGTGGTGTTTAACACCTCGATCACCGGCTACCAGGAGATCCTGACTGACCCGTCGTACTGCAAACAGATCGTGACGCTGACGCAACCGCATATCGGTAACGTTGGCACGAACGGCGAAGATGAGGAATCCGACCAGGTTTACGTCAGCGGTCTGGTCATCCGTAACCTGCCTCTGCTGGCAAGTAACTGGCGCTCGGAAGATAGCCTGTCCGAATATCTGAAACGCAATAATGTGGTGGCCATTGCTGACATCGACACACGCCGATTGACCCGCATCCTGCGTGACAAGGGTGCGATGAAGGCCTGCCTGTGTGCCGGCGAACAACTCGATGCGAACGCTGCAATCGACAAGGCCAGGCAGTTTGCCGGGCTCGAAGGGGCGGATCTGGCCAAAGTCGTCAGTACGAAAAGCGAATACGACTGGCAGGACGGCGCCTGGCAGCTGGGCGAGGGTTTTGCGAAACCATCGACGGCCCCTGAATTTAAAGTCATCGCCTACGACTTTGGCGTGAAACGAAACATATTGCGATTACTGACTTCCGCCGGTTGTGATGTCAGCGTGGTTCCGGCTGAAACACCCGCTGCCGAGGTACTAAAACGTAAACCGGATGGTGTGTTCTTGTCCAATGGTCCCGGTGATCCGTTTGCGTGTGAATACGCGATCAATGCGATCCGGGAAATCGTCGCCAGTGGCATACCGGTATTCGGTATTTGTCTCGGCCATCAACTGTTGGCGCTGGCGATGGGTGCAAAAACTGTCAAGATGAAGTTTGGCCATCATGGTGCCAATCACCCGGTGCAGGACCTGGCCAGCAAACAGGTGTTAATTACCAGTCAGAATCACGGTTTTGCCGTGGATGAAGCCACATTGCCTGCGAATTTGAAAGCGACGCATCGATCGCTGTTCGATGGTTCCTTGCAAGGTGTGCATCACACGGAAAAACCGGCATTCAGTTTTCAGGGACACCCGGAAGCGAGCCCCGGTCCGCACGATGTGCAACCCCTGTTTCAACATTTTGTTGAACTCATGCAACAACACCGCAACGACTGACCGCTATGCCCAAAAGAGACGACCTGGAATCCATCCTGATCATCGGCGCGGGTCCGATCGTGATCGGTCAGGCCTGTGAATTCGATTACTCCGGTGCGCAAGCCTGCAAGGCGTTACGCGAGGAAGGCTATCGTGTCATCCTGGTGAACTCGAACCCGGCGACGATCATGACCGATCCGGACATGGCCGACGCGACATATATCGAACCGGTACATTGGCAAACGGTGGCCGCGATCATTGAAAAAGAAAAACCGGATGCCCTGCTACCGACGATGG
>JBHIXH010000034.1:6628-16481 GCA_041984885.1 Gammaproteobacteria bacterium | reverse complement strand
AGACCGCGTTAAACTGTGCACTTGATCTCGACAAGCATGGTGTCCTCGAGAAATACAATGTCGAAATGATCGGTGCCACAAAGGATGCGATCGACAAGGCCGAGGACCGGGATCGATTTCGCGAGGCAATGAAAAAGATTGGTTTGCCGATGCCGTATTCGGAAGTCGTCAATAACATTGAAGATGCCAGGACGGTGATGGAGAAGATCGGCTTTCCTGCCATTGTCCGACCTTCGTTTACGCTCGGCGGCACCGGCGGTGGTATTGCGTATAACCGCGATGAATACATTGACCTGTGCGAACGCGGTATCGATGCCTCGCCGACGAACGAGATTCAGATCGATGTGTCGATCCTCGGCTGGAAAGAATACGAAATGGAAGTGGTGCGGGATCGCGCGGACAACTGCATTATTATCTGTTCAATTGAAAACTTCGATCCGATGGGCGTACACACCGGCGACTCGATCACGATCGCACCGGCACTGACACTGACGGACAAGGAATACCAGATCATGCGAGACGCCTCGATCGCGGTACTGCGTGAGATTGGTGTCGATACCGGCGGTTCGAACGTGCAGTTTGCGGTCAATCCGGACAACGGCGAATTGATCATCATTGAAATGAACCCGCGGGTGTCGCGCTCATCCGCACTCGCGTCAAAAGCGACCGGCTTTCCGATTGCCAAGGTCGCGGCCAAGCTGGCCGTCGGTTACACACTGGATGAACTGGAAAATGAGATCACCGGTGGCGCAACACCGGCGTCGTTTGAACCGACGATCGATTACATCGTGACGAAGATTCCCCGCTTTACGTTTGAAAAGTTTCCGGATGCCGATAACCGGCTGACGACGCAGATGAAATCGGTCGGCGAGGTCATGGCGATCGGTCGTACGTTCCAGGAATCGCTACAAAAAGCGATGCGTGGTCTTGAGATCGGTGCGGACGGATTTAACCCGGTGCTGGAAGCAAATGACCCGGAGGCAACCGAAAAGATTCGCAGTCGATTACGCACCCCCTATGCTGACCGGTTATGGTTTGTCGGCGAGGCGTTCCGTCATGGTATGGGGATCGAGGAGGTGTACGATATTTGCGCGATCGATCGCTGGTTTCTCGCCCAGATAAAAGATTTGATCAACGAAGAGACATTGCTGCAAGGCTGTGCCTTGTCCGATATCGACACAGACCGCCTGCGTAACCTGAAACGCAAGGGCTTTTCCGACTCACGACTGGCGACGTTATTAGGGGTTGGCGAAGCCGAGGTGAGACAGTTACGCCACAAGTCAGATGTGCGCCCGGTTTATAAACGCGTGGACACCTGTGCGGCCGAGTTTGCCTCGACGACGGCGTACATGTATTCAACGTACGAAGAAGAGTGTGAGGCCGAGCCGAGCGATAAAGAAAAAATTATTGTGCTCGGTGGTGGACCCAATCGCATCGGCCAGGGTATCGAGTTCGATTATTGCTGTGTCCAGGCCGCGTTATCGATGCGTAAGGCCGGTTACGAAACGATCATGATCAACTGTAATCCGGAAACCGTGTCGACTGACTATGACACGTCCGATCGCTTGTATTTCGAACCACTGACGCTGGAAGACGTGCTCGAGATCATTGACCTCGAGAAACCGAAAGGCGTCATCGTGCAATACGGCGGGCAGACGCCATTAAAACTGGCGCGTGCGCTGGAAGCGGCCGGTGCGCCGATCATTGGTACTTCCCCGGACAGTATCGATCTGGCCGAAGACCGAGAACGGTTCCAACGGCTGTTGCAGGAACTTGATTTGCAACAACCGCCGAACCGGACAGCGCGTGATATAGAAGAAGGCGTGCGCCTGGCAGAAGAGATCGGTTACCCGCTGGTGGTGCGGCCGTCTTACGTGCTCGGTGGCCGGGCAATGGAGATCGTGCACAGTGAAGAAGACCTGCGACGTTATATGACAGACGCAGTCGCCGTATCAAATGAGTCGCCGGTACTGCTTGATCGTTTTCTTGATGATGCTATCGAGGTCGATGTGGATGCGATCTGTGATGGTGAGCAGGTATTGATTGGCGGCATCATGGAACACATTGAACAGGCTGGTGTGCACTCCGGTGACTCGGCCTGCTGTCTGCCACCGCATCATCTGAGTCAGTCCGTGCAGGATGAGTTGTGCGACCAGGTCGAGAAAATGGCCAGGGCGCTGAAAGTTGTCGGTTTGATGAATACCCAGTTTGCCATCAAGGGCGATGACATATACGTGCTGGAAGTTAACCCACGTGCCTCACGCACGGTGCCGTTTGTTTCGAAAGCGACTGGACAATCGCTGGCCTGGATCGCGGCCTTGTGCATGGCCGGACGGACATTGCAGCAACAGGGTGTCACAGCACAGGTTGTGCCGGAATTTTATTCAGTCAAGGAGGCGGTCTTCCCGTTTATCAAATTCCCCGGTGTGGATCCGCTGCTCGGGCCGGAGATGAAATCGACCGGCGAGGTGATGGGTATCAGTACCAGTTTTGGCGAGGCGTTTGCCAAATCACAGCTGGCGGCCGGCGGTGCGATCCCGACCAGCGGCAATGTGTTTATCAGTGTAAAAAACACGGACAAACCGGCCGCGCTGGATATCGCCAAACGACTGTCAGCAGTGGGTTTTACCGTCTATGCTACGCATGGCACAGCAAAAACGTTCGAAACGGCAGGGATTGAATGCAATCGTGTCAACAAGGTGCGTGAGGGACAACCGCACATCGTCGACATGCTGAAGAACGATGAGATCGATTTTATTGTCAATACGACCGAGGGCAAGAAAGCGATTGCCGATTCGTTTTCCATTCGAAGAACCGCTTTGCAACACAAGGTGTTTTATACCACGACGATCGCAGCCGCCAACGCGGCCGTGCAGGCCATTGAGCAAGGTTCGGCCCGGAATGTGAACAGCCTGCAGCAATTACACAGGGGTTAATCATGGCAAGAGTACCAATGACTGCAAAAGGTGCAGAACGGCTGAAGGCACAGCTGAGCGAATTAAAAACAGTGGAACGGCCACGTATCACGGCGGCGATCGCCGAGGCCCGTGCGCACGGTGATCTGAGTGAAAACGCCGAGTATCACGCGGCGCGTGAACAGCAGAGTTTTGTAGAAGGCAGAATACAGGCGATCGAAACTGCATTGGCGGACGCAGAAATTATCGATATCACAAAGCTTAATGCCGATGGCAAGGTTGTTTTTGGTGCCACAGTCACGGTGATGAATGTCGGCGACGACAAGGAGGTCACGTATCAGATCGTGGGCGACCAGGAGGCCGATATTAATGCCGGTCTGATCTCGGTAACGTCACCCATCGCCCGCGCATTGATTGGCAAGGAAGAGGGCGATGAGGTAGAAGTGGATGCCCCGGGTGGCGTGGTTGAATACGAAATTGTTGAAGTGCAATACATCTAGTTCCACTGCGAAATCCATTTTCATTCATGTTGGTTTAGCGTGGCCAAATCCTCTTCCAGCAATCGTTGGTTGCATCGGCAAAAAAACGATCCTTTCGTAAAACAGGCCCAGGCGGACAAGTATCGTTCCCGGGCTGTCTACAAGCTGAGTGAACTCGATCAGAAACACCGTCTGTTTAAACCCGGTCAGGTCGTGTTTGACCTCGGCGCTGCCCCGGGTAGCTGGTCGCAATACGTGGTCGAACGCGTCGGTAGCAAAGGTCTGGTCATTGCGGTCGATATACTGGACATGGAACCGATAGCCAATGTCGATTTTATTCATGGCGATTTCACTGAACAGTCAACACTGGATGCGTGTCTAACCCGGACGGATGGCGCCAAAGTCGACATTGTAATCTCCGATATGGCCCCCAATATATCCGGTATCCGTGACGCGGATCAGGCCCGCAGTATGGCCTTATGCGAACTGGCGCTGGATTTGGCGGTTCGCGTGTTAAAACCGGGCGGCGATCTGTTACTGAAAGTCTTTCAGGGTGCCGGACTGGATACGTTTAAAAAGGAATTAAACGAGAAATTTCAAAGGCTTGTGATTAGCAAACCAGGCGCGTCACGGGATAAGTCACGGGAATGTTATATTTTAGCCAGACACATTATTATATGAACAGTATTTCGGAAGTTTATCCGAAAGCGGTTGTAACAGATTGATCGAGGTGAACAAGTTTGAGTGAGACAGCAAGAACACTTGTATTAATGATCATCATCACGCTGGCGCTGATGATGTTATTTCGTAACTTCGCCGCGCCGATGGCGATGGAAGTCGAATACTCCCGCTTTCTGAACGAAGTCAAAAGTGGTCAGGTGCAGTCGGTGTTGATCCAGGGAAATTCAATCAGCGGCAAGCGGGTCGATGATACAAATTTCACCACGTACAGTCCCGAGACGAATAACGATCCCCTGATCTCTTTGCTGGTCGAGCATAACGTGACGATAGCCGCGGATGAGCCGAACAAGAATTCGTTCTGGGCCACGGCGTTTATTTCCTGGTTCCCAATACTTTTATTACTCGGTATCTGGATCTATTTCATGCGCCAGATGCAGGGCGGTGGCGGTGGCCGTGGCGCACTGTCTTTCGGTAAAAGTCGTGCCCGTTTACTCGGTGAAGATCAGGTGCGCATCACGTTCAGTGATGTCGCCGGTGTTGAGGAGGCCAAGGAGGAAGTGTCCGAGTTAGTCGAATTCCTGCGTGACCCGAGCAAGTTTCAGAAGCTTGGCGGCAAGATACCGCGTGGCGTGTTGATGGTAGGCTCACCGGGTACCGGTAAAACCTTACTGGCAAAAGCGATAGCCGGCGAAGCCAAGGTGCCTTTCTTTACGATTTCCGGTTCTGACTTTGTCGAGATGTTTGTCGGTGTCGGTGCTTCGCGAGTGCGTGACATGTTTGAACAGGCGAAGAAGCATGCACCATGCATTATCTTCATTGATGAGATCGATGCGGTTGGTCGACATCGCGGTGCCGGTCTTGGCGGCGGTCACGATGAACGTGAGCAGACATTAAACCAGTTACTCGTCGAGATGGATGGTTTTGAAGGTAACGAAGGCGTCATTGTCATTGCTGCGACGAACCGCCCCGATGTGCTGGATCCGGCGTTGTTACGTCCGGGACGTTTTGACCGTCAGGTCGTCGTACCGTTACCCGACATTCGCGGTCGCGAACAGATTTTGAAAGTGCATATGCGTAAAGTCGCGCTCGGCGATGACGTGAAAGCGAACATCATTGCCCGTGGTACGCCGGGTTTCTCCGGTGCCGATTTGGCGAACCTCGTTAACGAGGCGGCATTGTTTGCCGCACGTGGTGACAAGAAGTTTGTCACGATGGAAGATTTTGAACGCGCAAAAGACAAGATCATGATGGGCGCTGAACGTCGCTCAATGGTCATGAGTGAAGATGAAAAGAAACTGACTGCGTACCATGAATCCGGTCATGCCATTGTCGGTCGCCTCGTGCCGGGACATGACCCGGTGTATAAGGTCACGATCATCCCACGTGGACGTGCGCTTGGCGTGACCATGTTCTTACCGGAAGAAGATCGACTCAGTTACAGCAAGGAGCACCTGGAAAGTCAGTTATCCAGTCTGTTCGGTGGACGTATCGCCGAGGAACTGATCTTTGGCAGAGAGGCCGTTACAACCGGTGCCAGTAACGATATCGAGCGTGCGACGAAGATAGCGCGCAGCATGGTGACACGTTGGGGCTTGTCAGAAAAACTCGGACCGTTAACGTATGGCGAGGATGAGGGTGAAGTCTTTCTCGGTCACTCGGTGACGCAGCATAAAAATATATCCGAGCAAACCGCATCCGAGATCGATAAGGAAATTCGTGATGTGATAGATCGAAATTACACACGTGCCGAGAACATATTGAAAGAACACATGGACAAGTTACACGTGATGGCCGAGACATTGATCAAGTATGAAACGATCGATACGAACCAGATCGACGCGATTATGTCAGGCAAGATTCCGGGGCCACCGGCAGACTGGGATGATAATGATTCTGATGGAACAGCGGTAAAGACAGGAGAAGAAACGCCGAAAGGTAAAACCTCGGACGATGATTCTTCCATCAGTGGTCCGGCCAAACCGGCCTGACATCAGGCGACTGGCCACAAGTAACAACCATTGTCATTGCGGACGAAGCGAGCAATCTCTTCATTGTCTGACGGTAATTAAAATGATTGAACAGGGAAGTCACCAGATCTGGAGTGAGCGTTATGTCTACGCAACGTAAATACTTTGGTACAGACGGCATTCGTGGCAGTGTTGGCGAGGGCCCGATTACACCGGAATTCATCATGAAACTCGGTTGGGCCGCCGGGCGTGTGCTGGCCAAGGACGGAGAAGGCCCGGTGATTATTGGCAAGGATACCCGCATCTCCGGCTATATGTTCGAGTCGGCGCTGGAGGCCGGCTTGTCAGCGGCCGGCGTCGATATTCGTTTGCTTGGTCCGATGCCGACACCGGGCATTGCCTACCTGACCCGAAGCACGCGTGCCCGTGGTGGCATCGTCATCAGTGCATCGCATAATCCCTACTACGACAACGGTATCAAGTTTTTTTCCAGCAACGGCCTGAAACTTCCGGATGAGATAGAGCTTGAGATCGAGGCAGAACTGGACAAACCACTGGAGAGCGTCTACTCCCGACATCTGGGCAAGGCCATGCGTATGGCCGATGCCGCCCGCCGATATATCGAATTTTGCAAAAGCAAAATTCAGGCGGATGTCGATTTTCGCGGGGTGAAGATCGTTCTCGATTGTGCCCATGGAGCCGGCTATAACATTGCGCCGAAAGTTTTCGAGGAAGCCGGTGCAACGGTCATTTGTATTGGCACCGAGCCGGATGGATTGAATATTAACGAAGAGTGTGGCGCGACCAAGCCAACCATGTTGAAGCATATGGTCATGGAAGAGGGCGCCGATATTGGTATTGCGCTGGATGGCGATGGCGATCGCCTGATACTGGTGGATCACAATGGCGTCATAGTTGATGGTGATGAAGCGCTATTTGTCATTGCCGAGGCGCGCCGGGAAAAATTGAATGGCGCCGTTGTCGGTACGTTGATGAGTAATCTCGGCCTGGAAAATGCGATCAAGTCGCTGGACCTGGGATTTCACCGCGTCAAGGTCGGTGATCGCTACATCCTGGAAAAACTGCTTGATGCCGGTCTGAAGCTGGGTGGTGAATCGTCCGGACACATTATCAACCTGGAAATGACTACCACCGGTGATGGAATTATTTCCGCGTTGCAAGTGCTGGAAACGATGGCTCTGACGGGTAAATCGCTGGCCGATTTGAAAAACGGCATGAGTAAATATCCACAAAAAATGATCAATGTTCGCGTTGAGAAAAAAGTGGATGTCGATTCCATCCCCGAGATCACCGATGCAGTCCAGTCAGTAGAAAACGAACTTGGCAGTACCGGGCGGGTGCTGTTACGCCCGTCAGGCACCGAACCATTGATTCGCGTCATGATCGAAGGCGAAGATGCCAGTCAGATTGATGTGCTTTGTGTTCAGCTGGCGGAAAAGGTAGAGACTGCAATTCAGTCGCATATCTAGACTGATCCTTAAATCACACAAATAAAAAGGGCTGGAAAATCCAGCCCGTAAATTTTTTATTGCGTGTAATTATTATTCGTCAGGTATTCAGCTTTTCTGATCCAGTCTTGGATCGTTGCCAAGGTGAATATAGTCACGGTTAATATTAATGAAGTCCCTGCCGACACCTTCGACGTTCAAAACGTCTTCCAGCTTCGAAAAAGAACCATTTTTATCCCGGTATTCCACGATTGCGCTGGCAGTTTTATCGTTCACACCAGTCAAGTCCGTGACGAGCTCGTGTTCATCCGCTGTGTTCAGATTAACCAGCGGTCCTGCCATGGAATACAGCGGTAAAATTAACAGTGTTGATAACAATGTCTTTAAAAAAAATCTCATATAGATAACTACTCCTTGGAAAGTATCTTTGAGTGAATTTTAGGAACGTACATCGACAAATTACTTATCAATGTAGTGATACAGATCGTAAAAAATCTGCATGGCGAAATCAAATCTGTATCAGGTGTGCGATAACCACAAGGTATTAAATAGATTCGATTGAATTTCCTGTTAAACCAGGTTCCATTTAAATTTTTTAATACCGATTGCCGTCCAATTAATATATTTAATTAAATTCGACAAGATTGAAAATCTCAAGCCATAAGATGTTTCAGTGAAACATCATTTCATTCATGAACCGGTAATATCAGATGTCGCGTAACAGTTCGTTAATGCCAACCTTACCACGGGTTTTTTCGTCCACCTGTTTAACGATCACGGCACAGTACAAACTGTAACTGCCATCTTTTGCCGGCAGGTTACCGGAAACCACGACCGAGCCCGGCGGAATATACCCGTAACTGACCTCACCGGTTTCACGATTAAAAATTTTCGTACTCTGACCTATGTAAACACCCATCGATATTACCGAGCCCTCACCGACGATAACGCCTTCTACCACCTCGGAACGGGCACCGATAAAACAGTTGTCCTCAATGATCGTCGGGCTGGCCTGCAATGGTTCAAGCACACCACCAATACCGACACCGCCGGACAAATGCACGTTCTTGCCTATCTGGGCACAGGAACCAACCGTCGCCCAGGTGTCGACCATCGTGCCGGAATCCACATACGCACCGATGTTGACATAACTTGGCATCATGACGACATTCGGTGCGACAAAACTGCCATAACGGGCGGTAGCCGGCGGCACAATACGCGGTGCCCCGCAGTCGAGAAAATTGCTTTTTGTGTAGCCGTAAAATTTTGTCGGCACCTTGTCATAGTAATTGGTAAAGCCACCCTGGATCACTGTATTCTCACGCAGAACAAATGAAAGCAGCACGGCTTTTTTTAACCACTGATTTACCTGCCATTCACCGTCTTTTTTTTCAGCAACCCGGTAACTGCCGTTATCGAGTCCGGCCATCGCCTCATTGACGGCATTTTTCAGTTCATCACTGGCATTGGCAGAAGTAATATCTGACCGGGCTTCAAAGTTTTCGTTAATAATCTTTTCGATACTCATGAGTTATTCCTGATTAATAATGGTTTAGTTGGTTGGCAATACGCTCTGCGGCCTCGATACATTCGTTTATTGACGCAACCAGCGCAATTCGAACATGACGATCACCAGGGTTGGTAGCGTTTATTGTCCGTGAAAGATACGCGCCGGGCAAGACAGTTACATGCTGTTGTTGAAATAACTGCCTGGCAAACGTGACGCCATCGACCGGCAGTTCCGGCCAGAGATAAAAGCTGGCATCCGGCTTCTCTATATCGATGACAGGCTGTAGCCGTTCGAGCACCCGATCAAACTTCTCCCGGTACAAGCTTCGGTTTTCAATGACATGCTGCTCATCGTTCCACGCCTGTGTGCTGGCCTGTTGAGTATACCCGGCCATGGCACAGCCATGATAAGTCCGGTAACGCAGAAAGGCTTGAATCAGTTTGGCATCACCGGCGACAAACCCGGAGCGGATGCCGGGGACGTTCGAACGTTTTGACAGGCTGTGAAAGACGATACAACGTGAAAAATCATCCCGGCCAGATTCACTGGCATACTGTAACAACCCTTTTGGCGGCCGGGATTCATCAAAATAGATTTCTGAATAACATTCATCGGCAGCGATAACAAAATCGTATTCATCTGCCAGATGAAACAGACGTTTGATAATGTCTGGGTGAATAATATTTCCAGTCGGATTACCGGGTGAACATAAATACAGCAGGCGGCAACGCTGCCAGGTTTTCTTGTCGATGGAATCAAAATCCGGTTGATAATTGCTGGCCCGCTCGCAGTTGACATACATCAATTCAACACCAACCAACAATACAACCCC
>JBHIXH010000034.1:0-6618 GCA_041984885.1 Gammaproteobacteria bacterium | reverse complement strand
CAGTGCGGCCCCTTCATAGATCTGATAGAACGGATTCGGCATCAGCACACAGGCATTAGCTGTCGGATCAATGACCGTTTGTGCAAAGGCGAATAAAGCCTCGCGTGTGCCATTTACCGGTAAAACCTGTTTATCAAACTGAATGGAATTTTGTTCAAGCCGGAACCTGCGACAAAGCCAGTTGCTGATGCTGACTCTTAATTCATCACAACCACGTGTCGCCGGATAGTTTGCCGCCAGGGGTAACTGTTGCTGCATGGCCTGCAATATAAATGACGGAGTGGCGTGTTGCGGTTCACCAATGGATAAATTGATCGGTGCAAGATCGCCCTGATACGTGCAATCGGCTTTTAACTCCGTGAGTTTTTCAAATGGATACGGTTGCAGCTGGGTCAGGCCGGGGTTCATAGTTGAGTATTCAGGGATACAATGAGTTGAAGACTGGCGAGACAGTATAGGTGAAGAGCGACGCATATGCATGAGAAGACACACTGGTTGCCTTATATCAGCTGTTTGATCGCTGCGACATTGTGGGGATTACTCTGGTATCCGCTACGTGTGCTCGAACAAATCGGCTTGCCGGGAGTTTGGGCAACCTTATTAATCTATGTTTTTGCCATCCTGTCGATTTTCCCGATCTGGTTACGCTTCGAGGCCAAATTCACGCAGCCCCGATTACTGGTTGGTATAGCGTTGGCCGCCGGCTGGACCAACCTGGCGTTCATTCTGGCCCTGCTGGAAGGCACGGTCGCCCGGGTATTGATCCTGTTTTACCTGTCACCGGTATGGTCGATGTTACTGGCCTGGCTGATATTGCACGAACAGATCCGGGCACAGTCGATTCGCAACCTTATCCTGGCGATCAGCGGTGCTGTCATCATGTTATGGAACGGTCAGATGCAATCGGTGCTGCCGTTAAACATCGCCGATTTACTCGCGATCACATCCGGCATCGCGTTTGCGTTTACCAACCTGTTTGTTCGTAAATCCGGCGATATGCCGATTTTATGCAAGATGGTGCCGGCCTGGTTAGGTGTCATTGCTCTCAGTACGCTGACGATCGTTATTATCGATGCGCCCGTACCGGCGCTGACACTGCATTCGATCGCACTGGCACTGGCTGTCGGCGCCGGTGGCATCATCATCATGACGTTTACCGCGCAATATGCCGTGACGCACCTGCCACTGCAACGTTCAGCCGTTATTTTCCTGTTTGAAGTACCGGTGGGGGCGGTCTCGGCAGCCCTGATTTCAGCCGAACAGCTCACCGGCTACGAATACTTCGGCGGTGCGCTCGTCATGCTGGCCGCCTGGCTCACTGCCAGACACTATTAAGCGGTCGTCTGTCGTAGCAAGTTATTGTATGATTTGCCGCCTTTTTTAGCGGGCCACACTGACTGGATACGACAAATAATGACGAAACAGGTATTGATATTAGCCGGCGATGGTATCGGCCCGGAGATCATCGCCGAGGCGGAGAAGGTGTTGGTTGCTCTACGGGATCAGCATGGACTTGGTATCGCGTTCAGCCATGGCTTGCTCGGTGGTGCCGCCTATGAACAGACCGGACGACCGTTACCGGATGCGACGCTGGAACTGGCGCGTCAGTCAGATGCAATTATGTTTGGTGCCATCGGCGGGCCGCAGTGGGACAACATCGAGCGGTCGCTACGGCCGGAGCGCGGTCTTTTGGCGATACGTTCGGCGCTGGGTTTATTCGGTAACTTACGCCCGGCGATCGTCTACAAGGAATTATCGAATGCGTCGGCATTGAGAAACGAAGTCGTGGAAGACCTCGATATCATGATCGTGCGTGAGTTGACGGGTGACATTTACTTTGGCGAACCACGCGGTATTCGCACACTGGAAAACGGTGAACGGCAGGGATTTAACTCAATGGTCTACAGTGAATCCGAGATCGAACGTATTGCCCATCTGGCATTTCAAACAGCGATGCAACGTGACAGGCGCGTCACCTCGGTCGACAAGGCGAATGTACTGGAGGCAATGGAGCTCTGGCGTGAGGTAACAACCCGCGTGGCAAAGCAATATCCGGACGTGTCGTTACAACATATGTATGTCGATAATGCGGCAATGCAACTGGTGCGGGATCCGAATCAGTTTGACGTGATTATGACGGGCAATATGTTTGGCGACATCCTGTCTGACCTGGCCTCCATGTTGACCGGGTCAATCGGTTTATTACCGTCGGCGTCATTGAATGCCGGGGGGTTTGGTATGTATGAACCGATTCATGGTTCGGCGCCGGACATTGCCGGTCAAAATATCGCGAACCCGCTGGCGACAATCCTGTCAGCAGCGATGATGTTACGCTATTCCTTAAACGAGTCCGGTTATGCTGACCGTGTTGAGGCCGCTGTACGCAAGGTTCTGGCACAAGGGTATCGAACACCCGATATTTACAAAGATGGCGACAGGAAAGTTTCGACCGTTGAAATGGGCGATGCCGTCGTCGCGGCGTTGCAGACAATTTAATCCAGTTAACCAGTAAAAGAATATGAGTAAACAATTCAATGTTGCCGTTGTCGGCGCAACCGGTGTGGTCGGTGAAACCATGTTGTCGATCCTGGATCAGCGCGACTTTCCAGTGGCAACGGTGCATGCCGTGGCCAGCAGCCGGTCTGCGGGAAATCGCATTAAGTTTCGGGGCGAGGATCTGATCGTGCAGGACCTCGACACGTTTGATTTTAATGGTGTCGATATCGGTCTGTTTTCACCGGGCGCGTCGATATCAAAAGTACATGCGCCGCGGGCGGCGGAGGCCGGTTGTGTCGTTATAGATAACACATCCCAGTTTCGTTACGACGATGATATTCCCCTGGTTGTGCCAGAGGTCAATCCGCATGCGATTGCGCAGTATACGAATCGCGGCATCATTGCGAACCCGAATTGTTCGACGATACAAATGGTTGTTGCATTGAAACCGATTCACGATGCGGCAACGATCGAGCGTCTGAACGTGTGTACCTACCAGGCGGTGTCCGGTACCGGCAAGGAAGCGGTCGAGGAACTGGAGCAACAAACGGCCGCGTTGTTAAACGGTAAACCGTATCCGGGCGGCGTCTATCCGAAACAAATTGCGTTCAACGCATTACCGCATATCGATGCGTTTCAGGACAACGGTTACACGAAAGAAGAGATGAAAATGGTCTGGGAGACACAGAAGATCATGGAGGATTCGTCGATCCTGGTGAACCCGACGACGGTACGTATCCCGGTATTTTATGGTCATTCAGAGGCTGTGCACCTGGAGACCAAAGACAAGATTTCTGCGGCACAGGTACGCGAATTAATGGAGAATTCCGCAGGTATTGTCGTGCTCGACGAGCACGAGGATGGCGGCTACCCGACTGCTGTCACCGAGGCGGCCGGGGAAGACCCGGTCTTTGTCGGTCGCATCCGTGAAGATATCTCACATCCACGCGGGATCAATCTCTGGGTGGTGTCCGATAACGTCCGAAAAGGCGCGGCATTAAATAGTGTTCAAATCGCTGAAATTTTGGTAAAACATTACTTATAAACTATAGTTAAGGGGTAATTGTAAAGCACATTCGTAAGTTTAACGGCTTACTTATCAGACCGATTCAAGATTTTCGCAAGGACTAAATCGGTTCGTGCTTCCATCAGTACCGGGGATAGACACAAATAGACTCATCAATATTTGTGTAAGTTACTGAAAATACAAGTTAATTTGAAAGGCGTCTAAAAATGCAATTACTGAAGACAATCAGTTCGACACTCGTGCTGACTGGCACGTTGCTGTACATGCCAATTGCCTCCGCCCTGGCAATCTCGGATGTCATGCTTGATTCCCATCTAAATCAGCAGCTTAAGGCATCTGTCGATTTACTATCCGTGTCACCGGAAGAACTGGATAGTCTCGTCGTGATTGTTCATCCACTGGATTCGGATTCCGCCGCTTCCTTGAGCTGGCCGAAAATCAAACATGAAGTCGTTTCGGATAACTCCGGTCGCCATCAGATCAAGCTGACCAGCGAGTCAGCCATTCGCGAACCGGTGGTAAATTTTATTCTTGAGTTAAGTTGGTCCGGCGGACGCCTCGAACGTGAGTTTGTTCTGCTAATTGATCCGCAATCGAATTAGAGCAAGGCAGGAACGTATTATGATTCGTAGAGGCATATTTGTTGCCGCATTGTTAATCCCGGGTTTGGCAAGTGCGCTTGGTCTCGGCAAGCTTGATTTATTTTCTTCATTAAACGAGCCGTTTGATGCTCGTATTCAGCTACTTTCAGCAAGCGTCGATGAACTCGACAGCATGAAAGCCGGCCTTGCTTCACCGCAGGCATTTGAACGTGCCGGTCTCGTCTACGGTTTCGGCCTGGAACAACTAAAATTCGAAGTCCGCGAGACGGAAGAGGGCCCGGATTATATTCGTGTCTATAGCTCGCAGCCAATACGTGAGCCGTTCCTGAACTTCCTGCTGGAAGTGAACTGGAGCCAGGGGCGCTTGTTCCGTGAATACACGGTATTACTCGACCCGCCGACGTATGATCCGAATCGTCGCCTGACCGAAGCGGCACCAGTCGCAACACCGTCAGTGCAACCGGAGGCACTGGCAATAGAAGACAATCAGGTGACGTATAACCTGGAATACACCGCTCCAACAGCATCTGCACCGGACATAAGCTACACCGGCGGTGACTTTGGACCGACCAGTGCCGGTGACACGCTCTGGTCCATTGCCAGTTCCATGCGACCGGACAGCTCGGTCAGCGTTCAGCAGATGATGATCGCGTTGCTGCGGGCCAACCCGGAAGCATTCATAGATAACAACATTAACGGATTGAAACGGGGCCAGATCCTGAGTATGCCGGATGCCGCTGACATCAATAGCGTCAGTCAGTCCGAAGCAATTGAACTGGCAAAGTCGCAAAACAGCATGTGGAACGACATCCGCACCGGTATGGCCGAGGCCGCTACCGAGCGTGCCGAGTCGTCCGGTGTATCGGGTACGGACACCGCCCCGATGTCGGTGGAATCCACCACTGAGGAAACCACCGATTCGGAACTGCGTCTTGTCGCCCCGGGCGACAGTGGTGAGGGCATCGACGAGGCAGTGACCGATCCTGCCATGTCAGAAGAAAACCAGCAGCTGTTGGCACTGGCGACCGAAACCATTGCCGCGCTGGAACTCGAAAACGCCGAGCTGAGCGTCAAGGTTACAGAGTCCGCAAGTATCATCGACGACCTGAAACGCCTGATTGAACTCAAAGAAGACGAACTGGCCGCCATGCAACAACAGATTGCCAGTGACGCCGCGATGGATGAAGACGCCGTCGATGCAGAAACGATGGAAGACGAAGACGTCGCTGAAATGGACGAATCCGCAATGGAAGAAGAAATGGCGGACGAAGCCGAGACCATGGAGGAAGAAGTGGCAGACGAATCAGCCGAGGACGTGGCTGACGATCAGATGATGGCGGAGGAAGCAACCCCGGCCGCGGCAGATGAAGGCATGGTTGGCAAAGTGCTCGGATTCCTTGGACCAGTGGGCGGGATGATTAAATCCAACCTGCTGATCGTCGGTAGTGTGGTTGGCGGAATAATTGTCCTGTTACTTGGCTTCAGGAAATTCCAGAGCGGTAAAGCTGAACAAGTCGATATCCCGGAAGCGGATTTCCCGGACTTTGAAGATGTGACCGAGGCGGCCGATGATGATACGGCTGAATCGATGATGGATATCGCCGGTTCAGAAGATGAAACCGTGCTTTCAGATGAGGAAGACGATCAGGAAGATAAAACCCCGACGCCGGTGGCAGATGACGGCGCTGCTGAGACGCCAACCGACGATGCGACGCAGATAGCGACACCGGAAGCCGAGCCCGTCGCAGCTGAGCCCGAAGAAGAGGAAGACCCGCTGGCCGAGGTCAACGTTTTCATGGCATTCGACCAGTTTGATCAAGCGATCGATTTCGTCAAAAACGCGATCGAAGGCGACCCGGACAATCTTGAATTTCATACCCGTCTGCTTGAAGTGTATTACGCTGCCGGTGATAAAAAAGGCTACGAGGAACACGCCAAGGTCTTGCATGACAAGGTCACCGAATCGAGCGCTGTTCGAAGCCGGTGGTGAAGATGAAGATGACACCCCGGTTGAATCCGGTAGCGGCGGCGTGATGGATCTGACTGCCGGTGAAGAGGAAACCACTGACGATGCCGACGCGGGTGGACTGGATTTTGATATTGGTGGTGATGACGACGACGGCGTGCTTGATGTGACTGCCGGTGCTGATATTGAAGAAGCCGCTGAACCTGTCGCGGCCGCAGATGACGAAGAGATGCTTGACGTGACGGCAGCGATAGATACTTCTGAAGCCTCTGATGAAGATCTTCTCGACGTGACCGCAGCCGTGGGCCTGGATGATACCGCGTCAATGAACCTGGACAGTGGCGCAGAGAAACCCGCTGCCGAAGAAGACCTGCTCGACATTACCGGTGGCGCTGAAGAGGAACTGCTGGATATCACTTCAGCCGGCGAGGAAACCGCGGCAGAAGAGGCAACGGAAACTGCTGACGATGACATTCTCGATATCTCCGCCGGTGCGGAAGGCATGGGCAAGGAAGACGATGAGGTGC
>JBHIXH010000033.1:0-25241 GCA_041984885.1 Gammaproteobacteria bacterium | reverse complement strand
TGAACTGGATCACGGGCAAGTCTGAACCTGCAAGAAAGGAATATGTCACTTTCATACAGCATATGCGTGAATTGAAAAACAGGCATGTTGAACAGAACTGATATGGCAGACAAGCAGAACCGCTATTTTGATTTATCCCATTTTGCTCTGGTTCACGTCAGTGGAGCGGATGCCGAAGGGTTTCTGCAAAACCAGCTGACTGCCGATATGAAACAGATAGACAGGGACAACTGGGCACTCAGTGCCTGGTGTTTGCCGAACGGTCGTGTTGTTTGTAATTTTATCCTGTATCGGTCAGACAGCGGTTTCATGCTGGTGTTGCCTTCGATGTTAAAGGAAAATTTTATAAGAAAACTGTCAATGTATGTGCTGCGCGCCAAAGTCAACGTCGCAGACGTTGACGACGAATACACGCTGCTCGGTTTATCCGGTGAAAACATCGACAACCTGACTGACGAATTCGGGCTGAAACCGGATCAACGCAAGGTTACCCACACTGAAAACATCACATCGATTAATTTTCAGGACACGACACCACGCGTGTTGTTAATCATTAAAAACGAACAACTGGACGCTGTGATGAAGCGGGTGTTAATCGCCTGCCAGGAAAGTAATCGGGCCTGCTGGAGTCTGCTGGATATCGAATCCGGCATACCGTGGATCACCAGCGCAACAACCGAAACCCATCTGCCACAAATGCTGAATCTTGACCTGAGTGGTGGTCTCAGCCTGAAAAAAGGTTGCTACCCGGGACAGGAAGTCATTGCACGCATGCATTTTCGTGGCGAAACAAAAAAACGCCTGTACCTGGGCACAGGTAAAGGCAGCGCCACTCCGGGACCCGGGGATGAACTGGAAAATGCGGAAGATAATCGCAAGATTGGCGGTATTATTGATGCAGAAACGGATGTCGATGAACATTTCATGTTTCTTGCCGTTGCCGATGTGGATCTGAAAGGGAAAAAACCGGCCATTCGTGACAGTCAGTGTGAAATAGTCCAGCTAACACCATTGTTTGATACCTGACTATCGTTCAATCCACCACAACATCCCTGTCCGGCCAGCAGAATAGTGGTTAATTCAAACAAACGATTACCTGCCGAGTGGGAAAGACAGTCGGCCACGTTGTTTACCTGGCCATATCAACCAGCTCATTGGGGTAGCTTTCTGCCGGATGTCGAGCAGATTTTTTATCACATGATCAGCGCTATCAGTCAGACTCAACGTGTCATTGTCAGTTTTCATAGCGAGAGTTTACAGAAAAGATTCAGCGAAAATGCCGGCACGCATGGTATTTATGCCACAAACCTGACCACGGCAGTCATCCCTTCCAACGATTGCTGGGCACGCGATCATGGCCCCATATCGATACTCGAAGACGACCAATGCCGCTTGCTTGATTTCCAGTTTGATGGCTGGAATAAAAAATATCCGTTTGAACTGGACAACAGAATAACCGGTGAATTACATCGTCTCGACCATTTCGGGCACACGGAACCGGAGTCGATTTCCTGTGTGCTGGAAGGTGGATCGATTGAAACGAATGGCCAAGGATTAATCGCAACGACAAGTCATTGCCTGATAAAACAGAACAGGAATCCGGGCTTTTGCAAGAGGGATTATGAATCCATGTTCGCACAATGGTTTGGTTGCAGCGAAACATTGTGGATCGATGATGTGTGCCTGACGGGTGATGATACGGACGGCCATATTGATACGTTATTAAGATTCTGTCCTGACGATACCATCCTGTATCAATTCACCGATGACCAATCGCATGTCGATTATCAGGCCCTGAATCACCTGCATGTACAACTCAAAGACTGGAATGCGAGCAAGGGCAATTCATTCTCGCTGGTGCCGGTATCAGCACCGCAACCTGTCTACTCAGCTGAAAATACCGTGCTGCCTGCCAGTTATGTTAACTTCACAATTTGTAACGAACTCGTACTGGCACCGGTGTATAACGACAAAAATGATCAACTGGCATTACACCTGTTGCAGGAAAAGTTTCCACAAAGGACAATCATCGCAATCCCGGCACTGGCCTTGATTCAACAATGTGGCAGTGTCCATTGCACGTCAATGCAGTTACCTGCAGGGGTGATTCATTGAACAGGTTTACCGCGGCAGTGACACAATATGCATTGACGCAAAATCTGCAGGAGAACCTGCATCGCATCTATAACGCGGTTGAACAGGCTGCATCGGCAAACGCCGATCTCGTATTACTGCCGGAACTGGCCCACCTGCCGTACTTTTGTATTGAACAAAACAACCAGCACTTTGAACTGGCAGACACCATCCCCGGCACCATCAGTGACTTTTACTCGGAAACTGCCAAGACATTTTCAATTATCATCGTCACCACATTATTTGAACAGGCCGAGAATAATCAATATTTCAATTCGGCTCTTGTGTTTGAAAAAGACGGCACGATTGCCGGCAGTTATCAAAAAACGCATATCCCCAATGACCCTGGCTATTATGAGCAGTTTTATTTCTCTGCGAACGTCCAGCCATTCAATCCGATCGAGACCTCAGTCGGGAAACTCGGCGTTTTGATATGTTATGACCAGTGGTTTCCTGAAGCGGCAAGAGCAATGACGTTGGCCGGTGCAGAGATTCTGCTTTACCCGAGTGCGATCGGCTTTGACATAAACGATTCGGATCAGGAGCAAATTCGCCAGCGTAATGCATGGATCACAGTACAAAAATCGCATGCCATCGCCAACGGCCTGCCGGTTCTGTTCAGCAACCGTATCGGTCTGGAATCGGACAAGAAACAATCCGTCAAAACCGACTTCTGGGGTTCTAGTCATATCGTCGGTCCTTTTGGTGAAGTACTGGCCAAGGCGACAGTCGATCAGGACCGTTTAATCGTCGCGGATATCGATCCGGGAGCAATCGAACAGGTGCGGTCTGTCTGGCCGTTTTTACAACAACGACAATCATTTTATAACCCGGATTGAATGAGCATAGTCAAAAGTACTTTCACGGAGGCGTCATTTCTGCGCAATCGTCATTTGCAGACACTCTGGCCACGACTATTTTGCCCAATGCATCGAATCCAACCTGATAATGAGCGAGTTACCTTGCCCGATAATGATTTTCTTGATGTCTGCTGGGCAAACAAGCCGGAAAATGGTAAGCCACTGGTTATCATTTTTCATGGCCTGGAAGGTTCAATTTCTTCCCCTTATGCGAACGGTATCATGCATGCGCTTGACCTGTCCGGTATCAACAGTGTGTTTGTACACTTTCGTGGTTGCAGTGGTGAACATAACCGGCTGGACATCAGTTATCACTCAGGTAAAACTGACGATATTGCGTTTGTCGTGACAATGTTACGGCAACGCTTGCCGGATTCCCCGCTGTATGCACTCGGTTACTCGCTGGGCGGTAATGCCCTGTTAAAATACCTTGGCGAATCCGGCGAGGCCACACCGCTGAGCGCCGCCGTTGCCATATCCGTGCCCTACCTGCTGAATCGCGGTGCCGATGTTCTGAACACCGGCTTCTCGCGTTTATATCAGTGGTACTTAATCAACAGCCTGAAAAGGAAGCTGAGAGATAAATATCGGCAACGTACAGCCCCTGTTGCGCTTGATGATCTGGATACGTTGAGCTCATTCTGGTTGTTCGATGACAGAATCACAGCGCCCATTCATGGGTTTACATCGGCGACTGACTACTATGAAAAAAGCAGCAGCCGACAGTTTTTAAAATCGATTCGCATCTCCACGTTATTACTGCACGCAAAAGACGACCCGTTTTTACCTGTTGATGCCATTCCCGAAGAACACGATTTATCGGAATGCGTCACGCTGGAACTGAGCAAGCATGGCGGGCATGTCGGATTTGTTACCGGCAAGAATCCATTCAGACCCGGGTTCTGGCTGGAACAACGTATCCCGGCGTTTATTCAGCAACATCTGGCTACCGGCTAGGCAGTGGCTGCCGGATTCTTTATACTGCGCCAGCCATGAATACATCACGACTGATTTTCTTACTGATCTTTCTTGCCTGTGCCGGATTACTTGGTTATGGGCTGTATCTTGAACATGGCCTCGGACTGGAACCATGCCCATTATGCGTATTACAACGCATCGCCTATATCGCCGTTGCAATTATTGCCCTGATTGCAGCAATCCACGCTCCGACAAACTGGCTGCGACCAGTGTACGGCGTGTTGATTGCGGTTGCCGCGCTCGTCGGTGCTGGCATCGCCGGCCGCCAGGTCTGGTTGCAACACCTGCCGCCGGACAAGGTGCCGGAGTGTGGCCCTGGCTATGACTATTTGATGGACGTGTTCCCGCTGGATGAAGCCCTCGGCATGATCTTTACCGGTTCCGGTGAATGCGCCGAAGTTGACTGGATATTTCTCGGACTCAGCATTGCAGAATGGAGCCTGTTAATGTTTGTGTTGATCACCATCGCAGCTGTTATCGCGAGTATAAAAAAGCCATCGCTCGCCTGACAGGCGTTGTCAACGTTCTGCTACTCCTCAAAATAGGGAATATCGACCTGCTGATCGATCATCTGTGCCTTGGCGGCCAGGTAAGCACTGATGTTCACGATGCGTCTGACTGTCGACGCCGGCGTGATGATATGAACCGGATGATTAAAGCCCAGCAGCACGGGCGAAATCGAAACCGCATTCTCCAGTACTTTTAACATGTCGTAGGCGACGCTGGCGGAATCCAGGTCCGGCATGATCAGGCAATTCGCAGTACCTTTCATTGTTGAGTCCGGCGAACGGCTGGCCCGGATCGATTCATGTAATGCCTCATCCGCCCGCATATCACCATAAACTTCAAAGCCGGGATTGCGACTCTGAATAATCTGCAACGCGTCATACATTTTTTTTGTACTGGCTGAATCAACTTCACCGTATCTGTCGTGTGATATCAAGGCGACCTTCGGTTCCATTCCGAATTTTTTCACTGCAGAGGCAGCCAGAAATGTTGTCTCAACAATCTCATTGGCATCCGGGTCAACCTTGACGGCCGTGTCAGCAATGAAAATCGGGCCTTTTTTCAACAGTAACAGACTGATTGATGATGGTTCGTCCAACCCGGGGCGTAATCCGATCTGTTCGACAAGTAACTGCAGTTTATGTCGGTAGGACCCATGTTCACCGCAGATAAGTGCCCTGGCTTCTCCCCGGTTTACCAGTTCACAGCCTTTGATTATCAGTTCGTCCTCGTTTCTGCCCGAACACTCAATCAGATCCACGTCTTTGTCCAGTCGAATACGTAAACCGAGTTCCTTGACAGAGGTCGCGATCGCGTTCGGGTCACCGAGTAACACCGGACGGGCCAGGTTTTCATCCAGCACATTCTGTACAGCGCGTAACACTTTATGATCATCTGCACCGGTAAAAAGCAGGTGTTGCGGGTCCTCGCTCGCCTTGTCAAACAGTGGACGCATGATCATCGCTGACTGAAATACATAATGTTCCAGTTCGTCTTCGTATTTCTCCATATCCTGAATGGGTCGCGTTGCCACGCCACTTGTCATTGCCGCTTTTGCGACAGCCGGCGCGACTTTGCCAATCAGTCTTGGATCAAACGGTTTCGGGATCAGGTAGTCACGGCCAAATGACAGGTGCTTTTTCCCGTAGGCAGACACAACGGTATCCGGGGCTTCTTCATGTGCCAGGTCAGCCAGTGCATACACACAGGCGATTTTCATTTCTTCATTGATCGTAGTGGCACCGACGTCCAGTGCACCACGAAAAATAAACGGAAAGCACAACACGTTATTCACCTGGTTCGGATAATCGGAGCGACCGGTGGCAATGATCGCGTCTTCACGTACGGCTCTGACCTCTTCCGGCAAAATTTCCGGCACCGGGTTGGATAAGGCAAACACCAACGGGTTTTCCGCCATTGAACGAATCATCTCCTGTTTGACAACACCGGGACCGGAGAGGCCCAGGAACAGATCACAACCAACCATCGCCTCGGCCAGCGTCCTGGCCTCGGTCTTGCTGGCAAACATGCGTTTATGGGGTGACAGGCCACCGGGTCGGTTTTTGTAGATGACACCGGAACGATCAATGACGATAACTTTGTCTTTATTCAAACCAAGACTGATTAATAGTTTGATGCAGGCAATGCCGGAAGCACCGGCACCGGTCATGACCAGCTTTACCTGTTCAATTTTCTTATTGACGAGTTTTAATGCGTTGATGACCGCGGCGGCAACAATGATGGCAGTGCCGTGCTGATCGTCATGAAACACCGGGATGTTCATTTGCTGACGCAGTTTGCCTTCAACCAAAAAGCATTCCGGCGATTTAATGTCTTCCAGGTTGATACCACCAAACGTCGGTTCCAGGCTGGCTATGATGTCGACGAGTTTATCCGGATCGTTTTCGTTAATTTCAATATCGAAGACATCAATGCCGGCAAACTTTTTAAACAATACCCCCTTGCCTTCCATCACCGGCTTGGAAGCCAGCGGTCCGATATTGCCAAGACCGAGTACGGCGGTGCCATTCGAAATGACCGCAACCAGGTTCGAACGCGCCGTAACCTCGGCTGCCATATTCGGGTCAGCGGCAATGGCATTACACGGTTCAGCCACACCCGGACTGTAGGCAAGTGACAGGTCATGCTGGTTGGCCAATGCCTTCGTCGGCGTGACTTCGATCTTTCCGGGTTTGGGAAAGCGATGGTAATAGATCGGATCGTCTTTGTTCTCACTCATGGCAGGGACCTGAAACTATTGGACTTCAATTTAAACCACCCATGCCCGGCGGCATTCTGCCGCCCAGTCCCCGCATCAGGTTGGTAATACCGCCTTTCCGCGACATCTTTTTCATCATCTTTTGCATTTGCTTAAATTGTTTCAACAGACGATTGACATCCTGAATCTGCGTACCCGAGCCGTTGGCAATGCGTTTTTTTCGTGAGCCATTTATGAGATCCGGCTGGATCCGCTCTTTTGCTGTCATCGAATCGATGATCGCTTCCAGCTTTTGAAATTGTTTCTCGTCCACCTGTTGCATCGCGGCCGGCGGTAACTGTCCCATGCCCGGTAATTTATCCAGCAAACCATTCATTCCGCCCATGTTCCGCATCTGCTGTAACTGATCACGAAAATCGACCAGGTTAAATCCTCTGCCACGCTTCAGTTTTTTTGCCAGTTTTTGCGCTTTCGCCTTGTCGGTTTTTTGTTCGACTTCCTCGATCAAACTGAGCATATCGCCCATGCCCAGTATGCGTGAGGCAATCCGGTCCGGATGGAACAGGGAGAGCTCGGTATTTTTTTCACCGGTACCGATAAACTTGATCGGCTTGCCGGTCACCTGTCGCACCGAGAGTGCAGCACCACCGCGTGCATCACCATCGACTTTCGTCAGCACAACACCACTGAGTTCAAGTGCGTCGTTAAATGCCCTGGCTGCATTCACTGCATCCTGTCCCATCATGCTGTCAATGACGAACAGGGTCTCTGATGGTTGCAACTGCTTATGCAGTTGCTGGATTTCCTGCATCATGTCGTCGTCAATGTGCAAGCGTCCCGCCGTGTCGACGATCAATACGTCAAAGAATTGTTTTTTCGCCTGCTCCAGCGCAGCGCTGGCGATCGCGGTCGGTTTGTCGTCAACCTGACTCGGAAAAAACTCAACGGTTAATTCATTCGCCAGCGTCTGCAGTTGATCGATTGCCGCAGGTCGATACACGTCACAGCTGGTGACGATGACTTTTTTGTTTTCCTGTTCCTTGAGATGACGCGCCAGCTTGGCGACGGTCGTGGTCTTGCCGGCACCCTGTAACCCGGCCATCAGTATGACTGCGGGCGGCTGCACATTCAGTTCAAGGCCTGCCGACTCAGTCCCCATCAAGCGAACCAGTTCCTGATTCACGATCTTGATCACCATCTGACCCGGGTTCAGACTGGTGCTGACCTCTTTACCCAGCGCCTGCTCGCGAATGCGTTCTATAAATTCGCGTACGACCGGTAATGCGACATCGGCTTCCAGCAGTGCCATACGCACCTCGCGTAAGGTCGCCGCGATATTGTCTTCAGTCAGCCGCGCCTGGCCACGAAGTTGTTTTAATACACCGCCGAGGCGATCGCTGAGTTGATCAAACATAGGTGGACTCAAACATCAGTAAAGGTAGAATGAGCCGGGATTTTAACAGGAATTACATTGACCTACACGACATCGTGAGAATCACGTGACGCCCTATACCGTTCTGGCAGCCCTGCTCTACCTGTTTGCCGCTGGCCTGCTGGCAACCCGACTTTTCAAAGCGGAAGAGGCCGCCGATCGTCCACGACTCTTCCTGTTCCTGACGTTACTCGGTGTTATCACGCATGCCAGCATATTGTTTACGTCGCTGCAATCCGGCACCGATTTAAACCTGGGAATTTCCAATGCCGCATCTCTGATGTGCTGGTTTATTCTCGTGTTTCTGTTGCTAACCAATCTGAAAAAACCGGTAGAGAACCTGACAATGCTGTTTTTGCCGTTTTCGGCACTCGTCATCCTGCTCGCGGCTGCCTGGCCGACTGAACGTATTACCGCCGGTGTCTTTGACTTGTCACTTGGCCTGCACATCCTGCTCTCGATCGCTGCCTATAGCCTGCTCTCGATTGCCGCACTGCAGGCGATGTTACTGGCCATCCAGGAAAAACAATTACGAAAAAAACAGGTGTTACAGATTATCCACCTGCTGCCCCCGCTTAAGGTTATGGAAGACGTATTATTTTTAATGATCGCGGCCGGCTTTTTCTGTCTGAGCCTGTCGCTGGTTTCCGGGCTGATGTTTATTCATAACCTGTTTGCCCAGCATCTGGTACATAAAACCTTTCTGTCGATACTGGCCTGGGTCATTTTTGCCGTGTTGTTGTGGGGTCGCTGGAGCCAGGGTTGGCGCGGCATCAAGGCAATTCGCTGGACACTGGGGGGCTTTGCCACATTGGTGCTCGCCTATTTTGGCACCAAGATAGTGCTGGAACTGATCCTGCATCGCGTCTGAGAATACCGAAAAGACCGCTTTTCTCTTGCAGTTTGTCGCTATTTACAGCGACAATATCAGCACATTCTTAGCCAGGCGCGGTTCTGCGTGGACGAAATTCCATTATCGGTGCTGTTTAGCACCCTGTTTGTTTTAATTCTCATTTCCGGTTTTTTCTCCAGTTCCGAGACAGCGATGATGTCGCTGAATCGCTATCGCCTGCGTCATCTGGCCAGTACGGACCGGGCTGCCAGGCGTGCCAATGACCTGCTGGAAAAACCGGACAGACTGATTGGCTTAATCCTGCTCGGCAATAACGTGGTCAATTTTATGGCTGCATCCATTGCCACGCTGATCGGCATCCGTTTGCTCGGTGATCTCGGTGCAGCACTGTCACCGTTTGTGCTCGTCGTCGTGTTCTTGATCTTCGCCGAAGTCATTCCGAAAACGGTCGCCGCATTTAAACCGGAACAGATTGCATTTCCATTTTCCCTGCCGCTCGTGCTTTTAATGAAGCTAATGTATCCGGCTGTCTGGCTAATCAATGCAGTCAGCAACGGCCTGCTCAACATGCTGGGTTTTGAAACCCAGCTGAGTGATGAAAACCCGTTAAGCCGAGAGGAATTACGTACCGTTGTGCATGAGGCTGGCACGATGATCCCGCGACGACACCAACGTATGTTGCTCAGCATCCTCGATCTGGAGAATGTCACGATCGATGACATCATGGTACCGCGCAACGAGATTGTCGGTATCAACCTTGATCTTCCAATTAATGAAATCATTGATCATTTGAAACATTGCCAGCACACACGCCTGCCGGTATATCGTGGCAGTCTGGATCATGTCGTCGGCATTGTGCACGTACGGCGCATCCTGAGGATTCTGGATGAGGACGATCTGGATACGGAGAAACTTGCAGCAATCGCTCGCGAGGCCTACTTCGTGCCGGAAGGCACGCCGCTACACAAACAAATGCTGAATTTCCAGAAATTAAAAAAACGCTCTGCGCTTGTCGTCGATGAGTACGGTGTGATCCAGGGACTGGTAACGCTGGAAGATATTCTTGAGGAGATCGTCGGTGAGTTCACGACCGACATGCAGACGTTCAATATGGACATTCACATGCAGGACGATGGCAGTGTAAATATCGATGGCACAGCAACAATTCGTGACATCAATCGCCAGTTGAACTGGACACTGCCCGCCGATGGCCCAAAGACGTTAAACGGCTTGATCATCGAGCATCTGGAGAGTATTCCCGAGTCCGGCACCAGCCTGAAAATCGACAATTACACTATAGAAATCATCAAAACGGCCGATAAGGCGGTGAGAATCGCGAAATTACAGCAGCTTGAAACTGCAGAGAGTTCGGTTGATGACAATGGTGACGGAAGATAAACGGCTTTTCAGTCGCATCCTGTTTGACGCCCCGGTCGACATAACAACCGAGGGTCACCACTGGGAAAGTTATCTTATCGATATCTCGTTAAAAGGTGCGCTGGTGAAAAAGCCGGAAAACTGGCTGGCCGAACACGAGCACCCGGTGGATCTGAATGTGCAAATCGGGGAAAGCAGCGAAATCTGTATCCGCATGCATACCAATGTTGCGCATCAAAACGAAAAAATGATTGGTTTGAAATGTGAGCAGATTGACCTGGAGAGTGCCGCGAATCTAAAACGGCTGGTGGAGTTAAATCTGTCTGATCAGCGGCTACTGGAGCGTGAGCTTGGCGCGCTGAGTGAGCATTAAGCGCTTACAATAAATCGATGACATCCGTCAGTTTGCGCACGGCATCTATCTGCATGCCAGACCGAAAAGATTTCGGTTTATTCGCTGCTGGTACGATGGCCCGGCTGAAACCGTGTTTCTCTGCTTCATGAATCCGATCCTCGCCGTTTTGTACCGGTCTTATTTCTCCGGCCAGACCAATCTCACCAAACACCACCAAGCCATTCGGCAACGCACGATCGCGTAAGCTGGATATCACAGCGAGCACGATCGCGAGATCGGCTGCCGTTTCATTCACCCGCACACCGCCAACGGCATTAACGAAAATATCCTGATCATGCGAGACGATACCTGCATGTCTGTGCAATACCGCGAGTAACATCGCCAGGCGATTGTGATCCAGCCCCACGGTCAATCGCCGGGGCTGACTCAGATGCGAACTATCGACCAGTGCCTGGATCTCCAGCAATATCGGTCGCGTACCCTCACGACTGACCACGACCACGCTGCCACTGACAGCCTGCTCATGGCGCGATAAAAATATTGCCGACGGATTGCTTACCTCTTTTAGGCCCTGCTCCGTCATCGCGAACACGCCCAGTTCATTCACCGCTCCGTAACGATTTTTCACCGCGCGAATCAGTCGATAACGGCTGCTGGTATCCCCCTCGAAATACAACACTGTATCGACCATATGTTCGAGCACGCGCGGTCCGGCCAGCGTCCCTTCCTTAGTCACATGACCGACCAGCACGATCATCGTGTTCGTCTGTTTTGCATAACGCACCAGTTGCGCCGTGCATTCACGCACCTGGGCAACTGCACCCGGCGCGGACTGTAACGACTCGGTATAAACGGTTTGAATGGAATCGATGATGACCAGTGCCGGTTTCTCACGCACGATGACATTGAGGATCTGTTCGATGCTGTTTTCGGTTAACACACGAATGCGATCAAGGCCAAGTTCAAGTCGACGAGCGCGCAACCCCACCTGCTCTTTTGATTCTTCGGCTGTCACGTACAAGGCGGAAAACCGATCCTGTTGCACCAGGTTGGCTACCATCTGGATCAATAGTGTCGATTTGCCGATGCCCGGATCACCCCCGAGTAACACGACCGAGCCACTTACCAGGCCGCCGCCGATGGCACGATCAAGCTCGGCAATGCCGCTTTGAATTCGGGGCAGTGCATCGGTTTCGACGTCACTGAGTAAACAGGGACCATCCGTACCGGCCAGGCCCGGTTTAAAACTCTTGTGTCGACTTGAAACCGCTTTTTCAACCCGTACTTCTTCCAGCGTGTTCCACTCGGAGCAATCCGGGCATTGACCGGCCCATTTCGGTTGCACCGATCCACATTGCTGGCATTGGTATTCGACTCTAGCTTTCGCCATGTTCGACAAACATCAGTCGTTTTTGCACGGAACTGATCAATTCGTAAGGAATGGTTTGTGCGTGATTGGCGATCTCTTCCACCGGTAAGCCCTCGCCCCAAAGCAGGACCGGGTCACCAATCCTGGCGGTCGGCGCTGCGGTTAAATCCACGGCGAGCATGTCCATCGACACATGTCCGATGAGTCGACACCGAATGTTATTCACCAGTATTGGTGTGGTCATGCCGGCATGACGCGGGTAGCCATCGCCATAACCGGCAGCGACGATACCGACCGGCATATCCTGCTCACAACATCCGGCCGCCCCATAGCCAATTCGATCACCTTTCTTCAGCTGACGCACGGCAATCAACCTGGATTCAAACGTCATTGCCGGTTTTAAATCAAACGCCGCCGCGGGTTGATCCGGAAACGGCGATACACCGTATAACATGACACCGGGACGCACCCAGTCCAGGTGTGTTTCCGGCATCGTCAATACGGCGGCTGAATTGGCAACGGTCTTTTCATTCGGCAACGCACCGGTTAACGCTTCAAAAATTTCCAGTTGTGCTTTTGTCAATGCATTACCGATTTCATTGGCGCAGGCCAGATGCGTCATCAAACGAATCTTATCGACTGCGCTGCATTGCTGTAATCGTTGCAAACAGTATTCAAATAAATCCGGTGCAATGCCGAGACGATGCATGCCGGTATCGATCTTTAACCAGGTGTTGACCGGTGTCGTCAGACCGCCCTGTTCCAGCATTGCTATCTGGTATTCATCATGGATAACAACCTCGATACCGGCAGAGGCAATTTGTTGTAACTCCTGCAGATTGTATGGTCCCTCGAGCAAAACGACCGGTTTCATCACGCCCGCCTGGCGTATCGCCAGTGCTTCTTCGAGACAGGCAACACCAAAGATATCGGCATCATCCAGTGCCTGTGCCACCCGTTCGATACCATGACCATAGGCATCGGCCTTGACCACGGCAACAACACGGCTATTCGGTGCCAGGGCCCGAACCCGGGACAGGTTATGACGAAGAGATGTGAGGTTGATACGGATCCGGGCCGGTCGACTCATCCGGGAAAATCCGATCTAAAACCCTCGTCCGGGATGTAATTTTCAAAACGGGTGAATTGACCAAGGAAGGCAAGATTAACCGTACCGATGGGCCCATTACGCTGTTTACCAATAATGATTTCGGCCTTGCCTTTATGTGGACTGTCCTCGTTATAGACCTCGTCGCGATAGATAAAGACAATCACGTCCGCGTCCTGCTCGATGGCACCGGACTCACGCAGGTCAGACATGACCGGCCGTTTATCGGTGCGGGTTTCCAGACTGCGATTCAACTGCGACAGGGCGATGACCGGTACATTTAATTCCTTTGCCATGGCTTTTAATGAACGCGAGATTTCCGCGATCTCGGTCGCGCGGTTTTCCGCACTGCCTTTCACCTGCATCAATTGCAGGTAGTCGATAATGATCAGGTCGAGTCCGTGTTCACGTGCGATGCGTCGACACCGGGCGCGTAACTCACCCGGACTCAGGGCCGGGGTATCATCGATGAGCAGCTTCGAGTCTTTCATGATCTCGACGGCCGAGATCAACCGTGGCCAGTCTTCGTCTTTCAGCTTGCCGGTACGCACCTTGTGCTGATCGATTCGCCCGAGTGATGACATCATGCGCATCGCCAGTTGTTCACCCGGCATTTCCATACTGAACACGGCAACCGACATCTTAGACTTTATCGCCGCATGTTCAGCAATGTTGATCGCGAACGCAGTTTTTCCCATCGACGGTCGCCCGGCGACGATGACCAGGTCGGATTTTTGCAAGCCGGCGGTACGTTCATCGAAATCATCAAAGCCGGTCGGTACGCCGGTAATCGGGCTATCGCGACGGAATAACTCATCAACACGATCAAGTGCGGTAACAAGCAGGTCCTTGATGCGCTTGTAGGTTCGCGTACCGCGGGTTTCCTGCTCCGCAATCTGAAACACCTTTTGCTCGG
Organism: Gammaproteobacteria bacterium; assembly: GCA_041984885.1. Lineage (GTDB taxonomy): Bacteria > Pseudomonadota > Gammaproteobacteria > Eutrophobiales > Eutrophobiaceae > UBA4486. The sequence continues at coordinate 11,135 of JBHIXH010000033.1, read as the reverse complement.
CGAATTCGAGAATCTCTTCCGCACTCATGCCCTCCGGATTGAACACGGTCTCGCCTATCTCGTTACTTGCCCGGATCAACTGACGCATGATCGATCGCTTGCGAATGATATCGGTGTAGGCGGGGATGCTGCTGGTGCCTGTCGCGTTCTCGGCGAGTGCGGCGATGTAACCCATGCCGCCCGCGTCCTCAAGCAGGTTATGGTTTTCCAGCCACTCGACTACGGTGACAACATCGAACGGATCGCCGGCGGATTCGAGTGAGGAAATCGCATTGAAGATGACGCGGTGGTCCTTGCGGTAGAAATCCTCATCGTGCAGACGTTCGGCCACCGCGAGCCAGCTGTCGTTATTGATCAACACACCGCCCAATACGGATTGCTCTGCCTCGATGGAATGAGGCGGTATTTTTAATGCGCTGGTTTCTGCATCCGCATGCCCGGACGATTGGGCGAATTCCTGCATTGACAACCCCGTTTCAAGAGAAGATATGCCGCCGATGGCGGCAATCAGAGTTTACCCCCGGAGTTCTGACTTCACCAGAAAGAAGATACCGGGCATAACTCCAGTAAACTATCAGGTTTGCGACTCAGGCCCCTGTTTCTTCTTCTGCTTCAACAATAATCCTGATGTCAGCGGTGACATCAGCGTGAAACAGTAATGTCAGTTCAAACTCACCGGTCGTCCGAAACGGCCCTTCCGGTAACTGAATTTCCTGTTTTTCGATTTCCAGGCCCTCGGCCGTGATCGCCGCTTCAATATCGACAACGTTGACCGAACCAAACAGCTTGCCCTCGCTACTGGCCCGGCGTTTTAACGTAAACGTTTTGCCATTCAGTTTATCCGCACGCGACTGTGCCTCCTGCATCGCCTCTGCCTCGGCTTTTTCCAGTTCAGCCCGTCGTTGTTCGAACATCTCGACGTTTTCCTTGTTCGCCGGCACAGCCTTACCCTGCGGTATCAGGAAATTGCGACCGTAACCGGGCTTTACCTTGACCTGCTCGCCCAGTTCCCCCAGGTTATGGATCTTCTCCAGTAAAATTACTTCCATCTCAACACCTCATTCTTCATTATCAAAATCTTCTTTGTCCTGTTCTTTATTTCGGTTACCGTCATCGTTGACCCGGCGTTGGCGGGACGACAATCGAAAAATCGAATCCGAAATTCCAATACAGGCTACAAACAACATTGCCTGTAATGCAAAAAACACCAGGCAAAAATACAACGTGAATAACCACCAGCGGGACAGACGGCGTACTGCTACAACACCATGCACGACCGAGACTCCCTGAAATACATACAAAAACAACGACACGCATAACACGTCTTTCGCAATCGACTGCAAAAACGCATCACTGATAAGCAGCAACAACGTGCTGACCGCAACCACAACCAGCAAGGCTTTCGGTAATCGCAGCGCGATGAATTCGCGGCGAAAACCACCTGGATGATAGATCCAGGACTGCCACCAACGGGCCAGCAGGACGGTCAACGTAATACTGGCGATAATGCCGCTGGCCATTGCCGCATTCATATACGGAATCACCTGTTCCATGACCGGCTTTACCTGGTCCAGTTTCGTCGGCGTCATGGCATTTTCCAGCCAGGCGAACATTACGGTTCGCCACATTGACTGCACGTCACCAAACATGACATAGGTTGTGATAATGTAGACGAGTCCGATTAATCCGGTCGATACCACCATCACACCCTGCGATTCCGTGGTGCGCAACACACTCGCACAAAACCAGACCGGCAACCAGATACCCAGCGCAAACGCAACTGCCAGCGTGGGTTTAAAACCGGATACCAGCAACAGCAGGGTGACCAGCAACATACAGCCGCAAGCAATCTGTAATGCAATCACCGGCCCGCGACGTAAACTGACCAGCCCGAGTGGCGTACCACTTAATAAATAGGCCAATGGAGTCATGAACATCGCCAGCATGGACAACAGGCTGATACTGACCACCGCCTGCAGCCGTCCACTCATTAAATATTGGCCGAAACCACGCATCTCTCAGTCAGGCCAATATTGATGGTACAAGCCTGAACATCAGTTCAATCAGCGCTTACTCGTGCGCGTCGCAATACGGTAGTAATGCCAGGTATCTTGCCCGCTTGATGGCTTCAGCCAACTGACGCTGGTAGCGCGCGCTGGTGCCAGACATACGGCTGGGCACGATCTTGCCGGTTTCGGTGATGTAATTCTTCAACAGGCCCAGATCCTTGTAATCAATATCGGTAATGCCTTCAGCGGTAAATTTGCAATAGCGTTTACGGCGAAATTGTCGTGACATGGTGCTTTCCTCTTAAATTCAATAGCAGTGACAACGAACCATTAACTGGTTTCAGTTTCGGTTTCAGCAGAAGACCCTTCTTCAGAATCTGTCTCATCGGAGGCATCGTCCGCGTCTGATTCATCAGACTCGTCAGAACCCTGATTCGCCTGCTGGTTGTTGCGATATTCTTCATTGCGGCGACGATCGCGTTCATCCTCTTCTTCCTTGGACTTCATCAGCGGCGACTGCTCAACGATGGCCGCATCGCGTTTGATCACCATGTTACGTATGACCGCATCGTTAAAGCGAAACGCACTGTTCAGTTGTTCCAGTGCATCGGCATTACATTCGATGTTCATCATGACATAGTGCGCCTTGTGCACCTTGTTGATGTGGTAAGCCAACTGGCGACGACCCCAGTCTTCCAGTCGATGGATCTTGCCGTCGGTCTCTTCAATGATGGATTTGTACCTGTCGATCATCGCAGGTACCTGTTCGCTCTGGTCCGGATGCACCAGGAACACGATTTCGTAGTGTCGCATTGTCATTTCCTCTCGGTTTGGCAGCTTCCCGGTTGCGATTACCGGTGAAGCAAGGAACGAAAAAAGAGGCGCGAGTCTACTGCAAAGCCGGGCCGGGTGCAATTTTGACTGCAAGCACCGTATTAAAGCATATTGAAATCAATAACTTGACCAATGTCACAGCAGGAAACAGGACATTCTGTGTACACTCACTATAATTACCTCTTAACAACATTGAAAGTAATCGAGCTATGAAACTGATCTCACTGATTTTATTTGCTTTTCTCAGTTCCTCTGCCTGGGCCGGCACCTATAAATGGACCGACGCGGAAGGCAACGTGCACTATGGCGATCAGCCGCCAACGGATATGCAAACCGATGAAATCAAGGTGCCCGGTGTCGCGGCTGAACCAACGTCACCGGCGACCAAGACTGCATCCGGGCAAGTCATCAATGAGGAACCACGTGCAGATACAGATAATGAAGCCACGGCCTCGACAGAAACTACCGCGCAAGCACCCGAACAACAGGACGAATGCAGCCTGTTGAAAAATAAATTGAAGAAATTTGAAGATGGACTGATCGACTTTTCCTACGAAGATGCCAGCGGCCGCCAGGTCACACCGGCAAAGGCGACCGTTGTCCGGGCTTATGAGAAGGAGATTGACCGTGCTTGCAACGCAGGCTAGGTACTTTCAGGTTCAGATTTAACGGCGCTGGCGGATCACTTCATACAGACAGACGCCAGCCGCGACCGATACATTCAGACTTTGTACGCTACCGAACATCGGTAATCGCACCAGTTCGTCACAATGTTTTCGTGTGTTCTGTCTCAGGCCCTTGCCCTCCGCCCCCATAACAATCGCAACGTGCCGATTAAAATCGATTGAGTAGATTTCGGATTCTGCCTCGTCGTCCGTACCGATCAACCAGACATTCGCCTGCTGCATCGTACGCATGCTTCTGGCCAGATTCGTCACCGCAATTACCGGTACCGTCTCGGCGGCACCACAGGCGACCTTACTGACCGTTTCATTCACCTGCACCGATTTGTCTTTCGGGATAATCACGGCATTAACGCCAGTGGCATCGGCCGTACGCAAACAGGCACCGAGGTTATGTGGATCCTGCACACCATCGAGGATAAGGAATAAAGAAGGCTGCTCGTTCTGTTGTTGCAACAGGACACCGAGATCGTTTTCATCCCGCTTTAGCTGGGTACGTCGACGAATCGCCACTCCCTGATGATTCTGGCCATCGGTAAGGGCATCGAGTTTTTTTGAATGTACCTGCTGTACATGCAGCCCGTATTCTTTCGCCAGTGATATTACTGTTTCAATATCGGTATTCATTTTTCGGCTGTCAGCCAACCAGACTTCCAGCACCAGCTGCGGAGTTTGCCGCATGGTATGTAATACGGGGTGAATGCCGGACTGGATCACCGTTGCCGGCTTTTTCATTTCTCATTCACCAGTTCGAAATCGATCTTGCGATCTTCCACATTGACCGCAATTACTTTCACACGCAATCGCTGTCCGAGTTGATAAACCCGGTTGGTACGTTCCCCACGCAGGCGATGACCGGCCTGTTCATAATGATAATAATCCCCGGGCAACGCACTGACATGCACCAGCCCTTCAATAAATATGTCATCGAGTTCAATAAAGATGCCAAACGAGGTGACCGAGCTGATGCTGCCATCGAACTGCTCGCCCACCTTGTTTTGCATGAACTGGCATTTATACCACTGGATAACATCACGTGAAGCTTCATCGGCACGACGTTCTGTCATGGAACAATGGGCAGCCAGTTCGCCAACTGTCTGCTGATTCAGGTAAAAACCTTCGGCACTGCCGGCTTGTAATAGATGGCTGATCGCCCGGTGTACAATCAAGTCCGGATAACGTCGAATCGGTGAGGTAAAATGCGTATAGGCAGGAAACGACAGACCAAAGTGACCGGCATTCTCCGCCGAGTAAATTGCCAGGGGCAGACTGCGTAATAACACCGTCTCGATCAAATGGGCGTCAGCGCGTGATTTGACCTGCTGCATCAACCGTGCGTAGTGTCTGGCCTCCGGTTCGTCGCCACCACCAAGATCCAGCCCGAGTTCAGCAAGAAAACTCCGCAAGTCAGTCAACTTTTCCTGTTTCGGTGTTTCGTGGTTTCGAAACATGGCGGGACAATTTTTCTCCAGCAGGAATTCCGCTGCAGCCACATTCGCTGCCAGCATGCACTCCTCAATCAATCGGTGTGCATCGTTGCGCTGATACGTCGTTACCGAGTCTATTTCATTATCATCATTGAAATGAAAAACCGGCTCATCACTGTCAAAATCAAGTAGCCCACGCTGTTGTCTGACCGAGTTTAAAAGTTTAAACAATTCATGCAGATTTTGAATTTGTGGTAACAGCTGCCGGGATTTTTTCTTCAGCTTTGCCGGCTCTCCGGCAATCATGTTCGCCACCGCGTTGTACGTCAGCCGGGCATGCGAACGCATCACCGCCTTGTAAAAACGTGATTGTTTCACCCGGCCACGGTTATCGATATGCAGTTCGCAGGCGAAACACAGGCGATCGACTTCCGGTTTCAGCGAACACAGTTCATTCGACAGGATTTCCGGCAACATCGGTACGACACGCTGCGGGAAATACACGGACGTGCCCCGCTCACTGGCAGCCTGATCCAGTGCCGTGCCCGGTTTTACATAGTGTGACACGTCGGCGATGGCGACGATCAGTTTCCAGCCACTCCCCTGTGGCTCACAATACACCGCATCATCAAAATCGCGGGCATCCTCCCCGTCGATCGTGACCAGAGGCAAGTCCCGCAAATCCTCCCTATCCTGCTTGTCGCGTTCTGCAACCTCGTTGCCCAGATTCCGGATTTCATTCTCAACTTCATCATCCCACTGAAACGGCAATTCATAACTGCGTATGGCCACATCGACCGCTATCTGGCCCTGCATTGTCGTACCCAGGACTTCGATTATCCTGCCGATTGGCTGTGTATGTTTGTCCGGTTGGCGTGTGATTTCGACAACGACTATCTGTCCGGTTTTTGTTTTCTTTTTACCTTCGTCTGCGATAAGAATATCCTGGTGAATGCGTCGGTTATCCGGTATGACAAAACCGACGCCGCCTTCACGATGGAAACGACCGACTACCTGGTTATTTTTGCGTTCAATCACCTCGACAATACTGGCCTCACTGCGACCTCTGTGATCCGTCGCGGTCATGCGCGCCAATACCCGATCACCATGTAATACGGCGCGCATCGTTCGCGCCGACAGATACAGATCATCACCTCCCTCATCACGCGCCAGAAAACCATAACCATCCGGATGCGCAATAATGCGCCCGGCAATCAGATCGATCTTGTCGACCGGTGCATAACCGAGTTTTCGTGTACGAATGATCTGTCCATCGCGCTGCATGGCACGCAATCGACGTCGCATGGCCTTGCGCGACTCTTTCTCCTTGATTTTTAACGCACTGGCAATCTCGCGCAGGCTGCACGGCTTGCCTTCACCGTTCAGGTAATCCAGTACCTGTTGCCGTGAAGGAATTGAAAACTCGTATTCCGGCTCGGTAGACGGTTTTTTTGTTTTTTTGTTATCCGGTGAGTTCATTGACAAGATCGAGGTGGCTGGGTAAAGTCCGCCGTCTCATTGTATCCTATCTGTCATGCCGAGGTGGCGGAATTGGTAGACGCGCCAGCTTCAGGTGCTGGTGGGGGTAACCCCGTGGAGGTTCAAGTCCTCTCCTCGGCACCATTTTTAATAATTTCATTCTGGTCCGCGTGTACCAAACTGTTCGTGTAGCCAGGCAACCAGCCGCAAGATTACAGGGTTATCATCGGAACGTTGCAATACCGACGCGATCAATATATTCGCCTGCTCCAGTTCACCCTGAAGACACAAAACGTACAGATACAACGCTAGCGCCTGCCCGTGTCGGGTGGCCTGTTTCGCTTGTAAGTATTCCGATAATAATCCGCCTGCCTGTTTAAATTGCCTGCTGGCAATGGCACCGAGTGCCCGGTAGTAGATCACGTCCGGATGCTCGTCCTTGATGGTGGCTTTCTGCTCAACGATGGCCTGCAGCTTATAATTACTCCCCAGCAGAAACAGCGGCAAGTAAACCAGATCAGTCCGGGTTAATACCTGGTGCAGATCGTCCATAAAATACGATTGGGTTATTGTGGTAGTGTCTTTTTTCTGCATCAATCGTTCGTATTCGAAAAACGGCAGGGTTTTTTGTCGTAATGACTCTGACCAGATGGCATCAATAAACCGGCTTTCGGCAAATCGCTGGCGTGTCAGATCCGGTGCCAGCATCTGGTAAAAAAAATGGCGATCGACGTCTTTATCCGCCGGCTTGAATATGCGTTTCGGAAAATTGTCCGTCACGGGTGGATAATCCCGGGTTAGCTTATCCAGGTAATCATGATCGGCGAGAAAAAGCGCACCGAGTTGCTCCGGTATTTCAATGCCGAGCCTAGTGAGGTTTGAGGTCACGCTGTTTTCCGGCCAGTCACCGCTAAACCGCAGCTCCTGTCCGCCCATGACAGTTTGCTTGCTGCCCATCAGTATCCACTCCAGTGCATAGCCGGTCCACAGGCTGCAATTTTCGAATACTTCACAAAATGCCCGGATAATGGACTTGCTGCTGTCAGAATGAAACTGGTACGTCGGCAGCCAGTAGGTGGCGATGCCGCCGCTGTTCAGCCGGTCATAAATCAACTGAAAATATTCTTTCGAGTACAGGTTGACCACCTTGTGCAAACCTGGTGGTGGCGGTTCCCCGGTAATCAGGTCGTATTTTTTGTCGGTAGTCAGTAAATAAAAGCGTCCGTCTTCAATATGCGTTTTGACTGCAGGATTATTCAGCGGATTGATCGCGGCATTATCATAAATATGGCGACTCATCGCGAACACATCGCGGGAGATATCGACCATATCTATGGATTCAATGCCTGGCAGTGTACTCAGTGCCTGGGCCGATGAACCGACGCCGAAACTGATTAGCAGTGCATGCTGGATAGACGGGTGTAACAGCGCGGGCAAATACACAAACAGTTTCATATACCGTTCCGATTCAACACTGTTACCCGCCATGGAATAACTGTTTGTCATCAGCCGGTAGTAATACGGTTCATTGAACTTTTTGTAGGCCAGGTAAATATTTGTGGCAATCTGGCCTTCGCTGATTTCAACGATCCTGTCTGCCCGCCAGGCCTCGGCCAGCTTCTGAAAATGAAACCGCTCAATATGGTTGTATGACGAAACCAGCAAAAATAACGGGATTAATCCACAGACGATGGCAATCCGGCGGGTGACGATTCTTTTCGGGGCAGGAAAGACAACCATGAGCATAAAATACCCGCACGCAAGCAACAGCATGGAGTGCTCTACTCCGGCATGTGGAAGCAGGATCAACCCGCCGAACACTGCCCCTGACATCGCTCCGAGTGTATTAAAAAACGTCAGTAGTCCGGTTGACGTCGTGCCATCATGGATAGATTGATGCAGTGATTTACCGATGCCTGTAAACAGCACACCGGAAATGACCGATACCGGTAACATCAAGTAAACCGCTTGCAATACAAAAGCCGTCAGATCGTGTTCAACGGTTGTACCAAGCAGGTCATTAAAATAATAAAAACCGTAATAACCAGACAGGACCGAAATCCCGCTGAGCAATGCAATCTCACGTAGATAGTGACTCGGATCGAAACCTTTTCGAAAAAGCGCGGCAGCGACCAAGCCGCCCAGGCCAATGCCAAATAGCACCGTCGCCAGCATAACGGCAAAAATCAGGCTGGTTCCCGCTATGTTCAACAGTAAGAAACGGAACCAGATGACCTCTAGTGCAAGTAACAGGGCACCGGCAAGGGCGGCCGACAGCAGTAGGCGGACCAGGTTTTTGTTCAGGGCCGGGGGTTGCAACATCATATTGGCTTTTGATGCCCCGGCATTGAATTCGCTGACTGACATCAACCTGTACACGAGCAATACAGCGAACAGGTTTAACGATAGCGCAACCAATGCCGTATTTTTTATACCGGTGATCTGGATCAGGAATACCTCGGGTAACAGGGCCCCGCACATCGCGCCTAACGTGTTACAACCGTAAAGTTTACCGAGCAACCCGCCGAAGCCGTGTTCCCGTCGGGACAAGTGATTCACCAGGATTGGCAAGGTCGCACCCATCGCCGTAGCCGGTATCAGTAATAGAATAAAGACGATCAGTAACCGACTGGATTGCAACAGTACGGGATAATCAGTCAGTATTCTGAATAAGGGTGCCAGAAAACGGGACAGCTCAGGTAGCAGCAAAACCAGAAGAAATCCGCTGCAACCGATCACCAGTTCAAGTAAAAGATAGATCTTCAACGGTTGTGTGAGCTGACGACCATAGCGGGTAACCAGAGCGTTGCCCAGTGCCAGTCCGCCCATAAAACCGGCTAATACGACAGTGACACCGGAAATACTGTTACCAACAATGAAGCCTGCTGTATGAAACCACAAATTTTCAAAAATCAGGGCTGCCATGCCCGAAATAAAAAAGACGGTCAGCACCAACGCAATAAAGGTTTTATTTGACATGGAGACTGAGTTTATCCGGCAAGATACATCTGAATATCGGTACTACAGGGAAAATCAAGATTATAACGTTTCAGGAACGGTAAAAGTGTGCGGCAAGGGCTGGCAGCAATAAAACTGCACCCAGCATATTGACGATAAACATGAATGTTAACAATATCCCCATGTCTGCCTGAAACTTTAACGGTGAAAATATCCAGGTAAACACACCAACCGCCAGTGTGACCGCGGTAAACACAACTGCACTGCCGGTCATTTGCAAGGTCAGGGTGAAGGCGTGCGTCAGACTTTTACCACGGCGCATCAGGCTTTGCAGCTGACTGAATATGTAAATGCCATAATCAACACCTATGCCGACACCCAGCGCGACCACCGGCAATGTTGAGACCTTGAGACCAATCTGTAACAGGCTCATTAATGCGTAGGCAAGCACGGATACCAGCGCTAATGGTATCACTACGCAAAGGGTCGCATTAATAGAACGAAAATTCAGAAGACATAGAATAATAATTGCAGAAAACACATATAAAAGAACCTGGTACTGCGAATTGGCAACCGCATCGTTGGTTGCTGCCATGACGCCGACGTTGCCAGTTGCGAGTTTAAAACTGACTTCATTATTTTTCTGGGTCGTCTGAAACTGTTCTACCGCATCTATTATCCGGTTTATCGTTTCAGCCTTGTGATCCTCGGTAAAAATCAAAACCGGCATGACACTGCAATCCTGATTTAATAATCCGCTACTGGTATCCACATAGGCGACAGACTGAATCAGGGTTTGCTGGTTACGTGGCAACACTTTCCACTTCAGATTACCCTCGTTCCAGCCCGCATGAACCTGTCGGGCAATATCCGGCAAGGCCACAACTGACTGCACGCCAGGAACATTACGAATGGTCCAGGCAAAGTCATCGATTGTTTTCATGACTGCATAATTGATACAGGCCTCTGCCTTGCTCTCGGCTATGACAGATATCATGTCGACACCGATCGAAAACCTGTCGGTAATCAATGCCGTATCAAGGTTATAACGCGAGTCGGTGTGCAACTCCGGCACACCCTGGTGGAGGTCACCGATCTTCACCTGATTTGCCAGGTTCAGTCCAAACAGGAATAAAACTGTTGCGGAAAGAATACTGATTGTGGCAAAGCGCTTCACCGTCAATCGGGATAACAGCAGCCAGACACCCCGTAACCGACCCGCGCGTTTGGTCAACCGCTGACGGTAATCCGCTTCGAGCGAGAAGAAGGAAATCAATAACGGCAATAGAAACAGATTTGTCAGAATAATAGCGGCAACACCGAGCGCTGCGGTGACTGCCATTTCCTGGATTATTCGGATTTCAATGAACAATATAGCGAGAAAGCCGATGGTATCACTGGCCAGGGCAGTGCCGCCCGGAACCAACAGGGTTCTGAAACTGTTTCTCGCCGCAGTCATGGTATCAGCGCCGAGATAGATTTCTGTCCGACAGGCACTGACCATTTGCACACCATGACTCACCCCTATCGCAAAGATGAGAAACGGCACGAGAATCGACATCGGATCGATTCCGTAGCCAAGTAATGGCAGCAAGCCAAGCTGCCAACTGACTGCAACCAACGAACAGAATAATGCTATCAGTGTCAGTTTTAATGACTGTGTGTAGAGAAAGACAAACAGAAAAGTAATCACAAAGGCGATAACAAAGAATTGCAGCACGCGTTTGGCGCCGGCACTGATATCA
>JBHIXH010000032.1:397-25788 GCA_041984885.1 Gammaproteobacteria bacterium | reverse complement strand
CTGATGACAAGCTTGTCTGTCTTACGGCCAGTATCGGTATTGCCGTTTTCCCTGGCGATGGTACGACCGGTGAAGCACTGATCTCAAACAGTAATTCGGCGATGTACCTGGCAAAAAACATGGGCCGTAATTGCTTTGCCTACCATACTCCCGGCTATGACAAGGATCATTACGTCAATTAACCGCTACTGACAATTATCTGCCCTCGGCTGTTTTACCGGGTCAAGTGGTAATTCCTTTGCAATTTTCCTATCGGCATCATAGTCTTGAGAAATACATAGACTATTGATGCTGCAATTTGAATTTCAACCGCTATAAAGTCAACGGGTTTTACGACGAACTGATCACCCCGGCCAGGCGTGCGCGCAGCAGTGCCGGTCGTTTGATCCAGTACCTGAAGGGACTGAATCAGAACGATCTGCAGCAACGCAAGGAGGCGGCTGAACTCGCTATAAAAACAATGGGGATCTCGTTCACGGTTTACAGCGAGGGTGAAAATATTGATCGTGAATGGCCGTACGACATCATTCCGCGCATTATTCCGCAACGCGAGTGGCAGCGCATCGAACAGGGACTGCAACAACGGCTGACGGCACTGAATCATTTTATTGATGACATCTATAACGAGCAGAAAATCGTCAAGGACAAGGTAGTCCCGGCAAACCTGTTAAAGAGCTCAAAAAATTATCGAAAGGAGTGTCGCGGTATCAAGCCGGTGTTCGGTGTCTGGGCACATATTTGTGGCAGTGATTTAATTCGCGACAAGGACGGCACAATCTACGTGCTGGAAGACAACCTGCGGGTACCCTCCGGTGTGTCGTATATGCTGGAAAACCGCAAGGTGACGAAACGCGTATTCCCGGAGTTGTTTGAACATTACAATATTTTGCCAATCGGTGAATATCCGTCGAACCTGTTTGACACGCTAAGCGCGATATCGCCGCGACCGATGGATTTCCCCGAGGTCGTCGTCTTGACTCCGGGAATTTATAACTCGGCCTATTTCGAGCATGCGTTTCTGGCGCAACAAATGGGTGCCGAGCTGGTGCAGGGTTCCGACCTGGTCGTGGCCGACGACGATTGTGTGTATATGAAGACGATAGCGGGTCTTTCCCGTGTCGACGTGATTTATCGTCGTATCGATGATCTGTTCCTTGATCCGGAAGCATTTAACCCGGACTCTATGCTCGGTGTACCCGGTATCATGCGTGCCTGGAAGAAAGGCAACGTCGCTTTGGCGAACGCGCCGGGCGCCGGTGTGGCCGATGACAAGGTCGTCTACACATATGTACCGGACATGATCAAATACTACCTGGGTGAAGATGCGATCATTCCGAATGTGCCGAGCTTTTCCTGTGCCAATGAAAAAGAACGCAAACATGTGCTGGCCAACCTGGAAACTCTCGTGGTGAAACCGGCGAACGAATCTGGCGGCTATGGCATGTTGATCGGGCCAAACTCAACGAAAAAGCAGCGTACCGATATGGCCCGGGCAATCAAGGCGAGTCCGAGAAACTACATTGCGCAACCGGTGATTACGTTATCGACCGTACCGACCATTTGTGAAAATACGATCGAACCGAGACATGTCGACCTGCGTCCGTTCACTTTGCAGAGCGATCGCACCTATGTCACGGCAGGCGGCCTGACGCGCGTCGCACTGGTAAAAGATTCCCTGGTCGTCAATTCGTCGCAGGGAGGCGGCAGTAAAGACACCTGGGTTATCGCACCGGGGAAAAATTAGGCATGTTATCGCGGGTTGCAGAACGTATGTACTGGTTTGGCCGCTATCTGGAACGGGCAGAAAACACGGCTCGTCTGGTGCGCGTGAATACGGCACTGTTACTCGATCTGCCGACTTCCATTGATCATATCTGGAGTTCGATGATCAGTATCACCGGCAGTTCCGATCTGTTCTACGAGCGGCACCAGCAGGCCGACGAGCGTTCAGTCATACGTTTTCTGCTGACTGATGAAGCCAATCCCGGTTCGGTGATGAGTTCAATCAAGTCAATCCGTGAAAACGTACGCACCACGCGCGATATCCTGCCGAGCGAGGCGTGGGAGCAGATCAACGAGTTTTACCTGTATGCAAAAGACAATATTCAGTCCGCGTTAAGCCGTAAAGGTCGACATGATTTTCTTGATGACACGAGCAACTTCTGTCACATGATCTCGGGTTTTCTGGCCAGCAGTTTAAGTCATGATGATGCATTCAACTTCAAGCACATCGGACGCATTCTTGAGCGGGCCGACATGACCACTCGCATCGTTGACGTTGGTTGTATGAACCTGCTGACAAACAAGATCGATATTCCGGAGTCGTACCAGAATACATTGTGGATGAATGTTCTCCGCACCCTGAGCGCCTATCAAATGTATCGACAGCATGTTCAGGATCGGGTCAACGGTGAGGATGTGGTCGATTTTCTGATGAAAGACGAACATTTTCCACGCTCGCTGAACCATTGCATGGGTGAACTGATTGAGAGTATGACACCGATAGATCGCAACGATCATCCAATCCGTTCTGTAACCCGCGTGCAACGCCTGATCAGCGATCTGGATGTAAAGAAACTGTTTGCAGGTAACCTGCATGAATTTATCGACCAGTTGCAGATCGAGCTAAGCGATATCCATAATCAGCTGGCACAGACCTGGTTTGACTACGCGACCCAGTCGCAGGAGCAGTCGCAATCCCAATCCTGACCGGTGCAGTGATGGTCAGTTTCTGTTACTAAATCTCAGGTCCAGCGTATACGGTTGTTCCGGGTGTGGCTCTTCCAGCGGGATCGACATCGTTCCCTGTGTATTCCCATCTTCTTTAAAACGGGTGTGTCGCCGCGCCTCTGCCTCGTTCGCGTTGACCGGATACGTGTCATAGTTGCGACCGCCCGGATGCGATACATGATAGGTACAACCGGCTATCGAGCGACGGTTTTCTGTATCGACAATATCAAACACGAGCGGCGCCTGTTGCTTGATCGTTGGATGCAGGGCGGAGGACGGATCCCACGCTTTATAGCGCACGCCGGCAACATAACTGCCACGGGTACCGGTCGGGCGTAACGGTACCCGTCGCCCGTTACAGGTGACAATAAACCGATCGCCGGCCAGGCCATGCAGGCTGACCTGCAAACGTTCCACCGACGAATCGACATAACGCGCAGTGCCCTGGGCACCGCTTTCTTCACCGAGAACATGCCAGGGTTCGAGCGCTGTATGTAAATCCAGTTGCATGCCGTGAGCATCAATGCTGCCGATAAGCGGAAAACGAAATTCACAAAATGGTGCAAACCATTCCAGTTCAAACGCAAAGCCGGCATTACGTAAAAATTCCACGACATATTGCAGGTCCTGCCAGACATAATGTCGCAGCATGAATCGATCATGCAGTTCCGTGCCCCAACGAATCAACGGGCGCTCATACGGCTGATCCCAGAAGTGTGCAATCAGGGATCGTATTAACACCATTTGCACCAGGCTCATGTGCGCATGGGGCGGCATTTCAAACGCGCGTAACTCAACCAGTCCCTTGCGCCCGCTTGCGGTGTCCGGTGAATATAATTTATCAATACAAAACTCGGCCCGGTGTGTATTGCCGGTCAGGTCAACGAGAAAGTTGCGCAGGACCCGGTCGACCAGCCAGGGGCGTTCGCATTCGCCCTCGGGTAATTGACCGAACGCGATCTCGAGTTCATACAGATTATCGTCACGGGCTTCATCGACGCGTGGTGCCTGGCTGGTGGGGCCGATGAACATACCGGAAAACAGGTACGATAACGACGGGTGACGCTGCCAGAATGTCACCAGGCTGCGTAATAAATGCGGTCGACGTAGAAACGGACTGTCGGCGGCATTCGCAGCACCCAGCGTGATATGGTTACCGCCACCCGTACCGGAGTGACGACCGTCCAGCATAAACTTTTCCGTACCAAGTCGTGTCTGGCGGGCTTCTTCGTATAACGAAAGCGTGTTATCCACGAGTTCTCGCCAACTGGCCGACGGTTGCACGTTGACTTCAATCACACCCGGGTCCGGCGTGATCTGTAAACTGCACAGGCGTGGATCGGACGGCGGTTCATAACCTTCCAGAACGATTGGCTGGTTTAATTCGCTGGCGACTACTTCAATCGCGTTTAACAGTGCCAGGTAATATTCAATCCGGGCGAACGGCGGCAGGAATATATGCAGCTTGCCCTCGCGTGCCTGCACCACGACAGCCGTGTGGATGATTTCATCTTCCGGATCCTCTTTGTCTTCCGCCACTGCCAGCACACGCGGATCATGTAACGCCGGATCAGCGAGAGCAGGACGTTCGGCAAACGGGTCCAGTTCCGGTTCCGGATCGTTTTCACCCGGCATCCGCCAGGGTAATGAATTTAACGGCAGGCGGTAACCCATCGGCGAATTGCCCGGTAACAACAGCAAATGGCCGGAACGAAATGGCCAGGCTGAACTTTTCCAGTAACCACCGTCTTCGGTTAA
Organism: Gammaproteobacteria bacterium; assembly: GCA_041984885.1. GTDB lineage: Bacteria > Pseudomonadota > Gammaproteobacteria > Eutrophobiales > Eutrophobiaceae > UBA4486. Next base: position 21,300 of record JBHIXH010000032.1, on the reverse strand, counting down.
TTGGTATTTAAGTGGTAAGGCAAAACCCACGGTCTCGTTCAGCCCCTGCATGAATACCTCGCGCATGCGTTTGCGCTGCAGCGGGTCGGCGAGTTTATTATCTTCCGGCGAAACGTTTTTCGGTAAGCGTGATTCCAGTTGCAGGTAATGCAACGGGTCTTCATAGCCGGGAACGATGCGCGATTTTTCAACGCCCAGTTGCGTTGTCAGTCGAGTGATAAACTTAAGCGCATCCAGTCGTGTGCAGGTTGCAGGTCTGGCGTCAGTATCCAGCAGGCTCGCATCTTTCCAGATTGGGGCTTTATCCTTGCGCCAGATCAGTGACAGGGCCCAGCGCGGTACTGCCTCACCCGGATACCACTTGCCCTGGCCATAATGAGTGACGCCACTGGTCGCATACAATTGCATCAGTTTTTTTAACAACTCGCCCGACAGCTCGCGTTTTTCCTTGCCCAGCGCAGCGTTGTTCCATTGCTCACTCTCCATGTCATCAATAGAGACAAACGTCGGCTCACCACCGATCGTTAACCTGACGTCATGTTTGTCTAGCAGTTCATCCGTTTTATCACCGAGTTGCAGTATCGCCTGCCATTGTGCTTCACCATACGGTTTGGTGACACGCGGGTCTTCGTGGATACGCTGTATGTCATTGGAGAAACTGAATTCGGTTTTGCACACATCGGTGGCGCCGGTGATTGGCGCGGCCGATGTCGGCTCCGGCGTGCAGGCCAGCGGGATATGTCCTTCGCCGGCAAACAGACCGGAGGTAGGATCCAGACCGACCCAGCCGGCACCCGGTAGATACACCTCGACCCAGGCATGCAGATCAGTGAAATCTTTTGTCGGACCGGAAGGGCCATCCAGCGCTTCCTGATCCGCGGTCAGTTGCACCAGGTAACCGGAGACGAAGCGGGTGGCCAGACCAATTTGGCGCAGTACCTGCACAAGCAGCCAGGCACTGTCACGGCAAGAACCGGAACCTTTCGTTAATGTTTCTTCACATGTTTGTACGCCGGGTTCCATGCGCACGAGATAACTGATCCGGTTTTGTATGCGTTGATTCAGTTCGACAAGAAAATCGACCGTGCGCCGTTGACTCATATCGATAGACTTGACCCACTCCAGCAGCTTTGGCCCGGACTCGGATTTCTCCAGGTACGGGCCGAGATCATCAAGCAGATCCTTTTCATACCTGAACGGAAATTCCTCGGCCTCTTCTTCCAGGAAAAAATCAAACGGATTGATGACGACCATGTTCGCGATCAATTCAACGTCGACCTTCAGGTGCGTGGTTTTCTCCGGAAAGACAAAACGGGCAAGATAGTTACCGAATGGATCCTGTTGCCAGTTAATAAAATGTTCTTCCGGTTCGACTTTCAGTGAATACGCTTCAATCGGGGTGCGGCAGTGTGGTGCCGGCCGTAAACGGACGACATGCGGTGTCAGTGAAACACGCCGATCAAATTTGTACTCGGTGCTGTGTTTTACGGCGATACGAATTGCCATACTCGGTGAATCCTGTCTTATAAAAAATTAAAGAAGAATTTCGGACAAAGTGAAGATGCCGGGCCTTGTTGCCCGGCGGGATCAACCGTTTGTTTCTGATTGATCCCCGTTTGCCCCCTTGTCCCAGGTACTGCTCCAGGCGACAGGAGGAAGTTTTTTGAAAGAATCTTTTAACAACTTGTCCCACGATTTTTTTAATTGTCGTAGATACTCGCTGTCTTCCTCAAACCGGTAATAGCGTCCCGGCTGTAACGAATCAGCTTCATACATGCTTAACTCAATCGGAGGCCCTACGGTGAGATTACTGCGCATGGTTGAATCCATGGATACCAGCGCACACATGGCGGCAGTCTCCAGGCTTGAGTTCGTATGCAGGATGCGATCGAGAATCGGTTTGCCGTATTTTGTTTCGCCAATCTGCAGGTAAGTTGTATCCGCCGAGGTCGTAATGAAATTACCCTGCGGGTAGATCATATAGACGCCACTGGCATGACCGCTGATCTGGCCACCAATGATGAAATTCGATTCCAGGTTGACCGACGAGTTTGAAATCTTCTCCTGCTGCAGGCGACTGATATCACCGATGTATTCTGCGGCGTCACTCATATTGGTGACGTTCAGCAGATTCACTTCGGCATTGTTTTTAATGTCGCGACGAACCTGTGTCACCACGGCCTGCGATGTTGCCAGGTTACCCGACGACAACAACACGAACTGGCGTTCGCCGGGCACGCCAAAGCCGTTCATCTTGCTGTACGTGCTGACATTGTCGACGCCGGCATTCGTGCGTGAATCCGACACGAACACGATGCCGGAGTCCATTTTCATTGCTACACAGTAGGTCATGGTGTCAGTTGGGTTATCGTCTTAATTAGAAACATCTTTTTGTCCATATTTAGTAATCTGCCGTGCCATATGTCAAGCGAAATATACGCCGAACGAATCAGGAAATATTAAAAAATAACAATAAAATCAATAATATATAATTAATCTTGCGGCGGAACGTGATTATTCGCCAGGTTGCAGGCGACCACGGCCTGACGTCACCCGGCTAATCTGCCGTTGGCGTCCCGGCTACCTCGATGGCGTTTTTGAACACGAGCGTGCGGTGTGGAAATGGAATCTCAATCTCGTGCTTATCCAGCGCCTGCTTGATCGCGGTGACGACTTCTCCGCGCGAACGACGCAGGTCCACCGGGTCCGGGTCAGTCCACCAGACCACTTCGATATCAATGCTGCTGTTGCCGAACCCTTGCGGGAAGACCTGCACCGGTTTGTCCCCGGCTATCGTAGCGCAGTTCCGCAGTGCGTCCTCGATGACATTCACTGCCCCGGTCACGTCTTCATCGTAGCCGATACCAACAACGATGCCGGTTCGACGTTTCGGAATACCGGTGAGGATGTCTAACGGATTTTTAAATAAAAAAGAGTTCGGTACGACGGTTAATTCCCCGGTCACCTGGCGGATCGTCGTCATGCGTACGGTGATATCCTCGATTCTCCCCATGATACCCTGGCACTCGATGTAGTCGCCGGGTTCCATTGGAAAGCGCCAGAGTAACAGGATGCCGGCGAAAAAATTTTCAAACACCTCTTTAAAAGCAAAACCGATAGCGAGGGAGGCGACACCGAGACCGCCGATGGCCTTCGCTGGCGTCAGGCCGGGAAAGACCACCATCGCAGTCAACAGCAGGCCCAGCAACCAGACGGAAATTGTGACCAGCCGGATTAATAACTCCTTTAGTGAACGTCTCAGCCTTGCCCGTAACAAAATTCGTTTCGAAATACTGGACATCAGCTGTGCAAACAGCCAGGTGATGACCAGAATCAAAAAACCGGCGAGTAAAAACGGAATATGTGAGAGAAAATCCAGCCAGACGTCACTGATAGTGCGAACCAGTATTTTTTCAATGTAGTCGAAGCTGAAAAGTTTTTCCCCTGTTGCCTGAACAGAGAAAAACAGCTGATATGGATCAGAGAATGAAACCATGACAACACCCCGGAATACGGTGGATGAAAATCATCCTGCGTACACTCATCAATCTGATACACAGGTAATGCCGGATTACATTAATATACAGGTATCGAGAGTCACGTTCACGCCAGAATTACCATGCCATACATAAAAAAAATCGCAGCGGCAGTACTGCCTCTGATATGCGCCCTGTTCTTCGCCTGCGACAGTGACACAACCGAACCGCCCGCGCAATCCGGAGTAACTCCACCCTCTTCTGCAGGTGACATTTCCTACGCCAATAGTATTCAACCAATCCTTGATACAAAATGTGTTGCCTGTCATGCCTGTTACGACGCGCCCTGCCAGTTGATATTGACCAGCGCGACGGGGTTACGACGTGGCGCCAGTAAAAAGCCGGTTTACGATAGCTTGCGACTCGAAGCAGCCAGTCCCACTCGCTTGCACATAGATGCGACGACTACGGAAGCCTGGCGCGAAAAAAATTTTTACAGTGTGATTGATGATGTAAACAGTCAAAAAGGCGTTTTCATCAAGCTGCTCCGCCATGGCAAGAATTACCCCGGCGGTGATAATAAGCGCCTCTCCGATAACATCGAAATCGGTACGAACCAGACGATGGATTGTCCTGTCGCTGATGAAGTGGATGATTTTATTGCATCACATCCACATTCAGGAATGCCCTATGGCGTAACCGGTCTGACTGACAGTGAGTTGAAGACAATTTCTGACTGGATAGCGGCCGGTGCTGCTACGGATGTTGCTGACCCGCAATTAACGAAAGCGGAATTAAACCGCATTGAAATATGGGAAGACTATTTTAATGGCGCGACAGATCAACAACGACTGGTGTCGCGTTACCTGTACGAACATCTGTTTATTGCCCACCTGTATTTTAACGATCTGAACCAGCAAAGGTTTTATCGACTGGTGCGTTCATCAACGCCACCGGGAGAAACGATCCAGCCTGTTGCTACAACGCGCCCGAACGAAGATCCGGGACAACCGTTCTGGTATCGCCTGCAAATCATTACCGACACAATCGTCTACAAGACACATATCACCTATGCATTGAAGCCGGAAAAACTGGAGCGGTTTACACAGTTGTTCGGCGGTAACTGGACGGTTGATGAAATGCCCGGGTACGAAATGCAATGGCGTAAAAATCCTTTCCTGACCTTCAGGGCTATCCCGGCCCGATCACGTTACCAGTTCATGCTGGACGATGCCGCCTACTTCGTGCGCACATTTATACGTGGTCCGGTTTGTCACGGGCAGATAGCGACAGACGTGATTCAGGATCATTTCTGGAACCTGTTTCAATCACCCGATACCGATTTATATATAACAAACGCGGACTATCGTGATTCAGTGACACCGCTACTCGGGCTACCGGGTGTGGATGATGATCTGCAAGATTTTGCAGCGGAGTGGTTAAAGTACCGACAGGCGAATAGCGAGTACCTGGAAAAACGCGATGCGATCTACAGTCAGCTTCAACCGCGAGGATTCAGCATACAGCATATATGGGATGGCGATACGGGCAAGCCGGATGCATTACAAACCATCTTCCGTCACCATAACAACGCAGCTATCCAGACCGGATTACTTGGGGCAACACCAAAAACCATCTGGGTCATGGACTACGCATTGTTTGAGCGCAGTTATTACGTACTCGTGGCCAATTTCAACGTGTTTGGAAACTTGCCACATCAGACATTAACCCGTCTTTACTTTGACCTTATTCGCAACGGTGCAGAACAGAATTTCCTGCGTTTCATGCCGGCAGAGAAACGTCAGGCAATGATCGAGAACTGGTATCGTGATATGGGTGAATTGAAACTGTATCTGAGTTATCAGGACATTGATACGGAAACACCGGTAGACATTCCCTATGTCGACGAGAAGCCAAAAGAACAGTTTAAACACCTGGTGCTGGATTCGACCACGGTCAACATTGATACGAGTTCAAATGCGAAAAATTTTCCCGGTATCGATGCGCTGTTAGACAAAATCTCCGCCAGGAACAGGATGTCCCTGCCCGTTGTTCGGTTTATGCCGGACATCAGTTTCCTGCGTATTTACGATACAGAGGATCAGCAGACAGTCTATTCACTGGTCAGGGATCGCGAGCACACGAATGTCGCATTCATGATCGGGGAAAGTTTACGCTATGACCAGGACAAGGATCACCTGACCGTACACCCCGGCATACTCGGTAGTTATCCGAATTTCATGTTCAATGTCAGTGCTGAAGAAGTCGAGGACTTTGTTCACTTCATGCTGTCTATTGTCGATGAAGAACAGTTTGTCGAACTGATCGATAGATGGGGTGTGCGTCGCTCGCACCCGGAATTCTGGCAACTGTTTCACAAACCGACTGAATATCTGCAGCGTCACAACCCGGCAGAAGCCGGTATTTTTGATATGAACCGTTACCTGAATCTCTGAAATCCTGTCGCTTTGACCCGGCAGATTCCAGGTCAATCCGCATTCCGCAGTTACATGTAGTTTCTTTTCAGCACCAGTCAACTAAAATGAGTAGCAAAACAGAGGGAGGCACATATGTCAGCCAGATTCGACAATATCCTGGGTACAGTCGGTAATACGCCCGTTGTTAAAATCAATAAACTGGCGCCGGAGCACGTCAACCTGTATGTCAAGATTGAGGCGTTTAACCCGATGGGATCGGTCAAGGACAGGCTCGCACTCGGTATTATTGAAGATGCCGAACGCAACGGCACATTAAAGCCCGGGCAGACCGTGGTCGAGGCAACCAGCGGTAATACCGGAATCGGTCTTGCCATGGTGTGTGCGCAAAAAGGCTACCCGCTCGTGGTCACGATGGCAGAGAGCTTCAGTATTGAACGGCGCCGCCTGATGCGATTTCTCGGAGCGAAAGTCGTGCTGACGCCGGCCCCGTTAAAAGGCAGCGGTATGCTGGCAAAGGCAGTCGAGCTCGCGAAAGAGCATGGCTGGTTTCTGGCACGCCAGTTCGAGAATGAAGCCAATGCCGATATGCACTCGGAGACGACTGCGCCGGAAATCCTGGCAGCCTTCCCGGATAATTCACTGGATTACTGGGTCACCGGTTACGGCACCGGCGGTACATTAAAGGGGGTTTCCCGTGTTTTGCGCAAGCAAAGCCCGAAGACGAAAGTGATCGTATGTGAACCCGCGCTGGCACCGCTGGTGCACAGCGGCGTCGCACAACCGCTGAACGATGCAGGTGAGCCGGGCAGCCATCCGAGTTTCAAACCGCACCCGTTACAGGGCTGGACGCCGGATTTTATTTCCAAACTGACCGACGATGCGAATAAGGACAATTTGATCGACGAAATCGTACTGATTGAAGGGCCGGATGCGCTGAAATACTCACGACAGCTGGCGCAAAAGGAAGGGATTTTTGTCGGTATTTCGGCAGGTGGCACGTTTGCCGGTGCGTTGCAGGTATGTGAACAGGCGGACGCAGGCAGCAATATTCTCTGCATGTTGCCGGATACCGGTGAGCGTTATTTATCCACGCCGTTATTCGAGGATATTCCGGTAGATATGACGGACGAGGAGATCGAGCTTTCAAAATCCACACCGGCATGTCAGTTTGAATAAATCACATATATATAATGTATAAATATAAATAATCCCTGACTGGAGAGAACGAATGATCAAACTCTATGGCATCGACCTGTCTTTTCCCGTGAACCGTGTCCGACTGTGTCTGAACGCACTGGGCAAGGAGTACGAATTTATCCGCACCAGCCCCCTGGCCGGCGATACGCAATCCGATGATTACAAGAAGCTGAGTCCAAGCGGCAAGATCCCGGCGATCGATGTCGATGGTTTCACCTTGTTTGAAAGCACGGCGATCATGAAATACCTGTGTCGTAAATTTGAATCCGGGTTGTATCCGGCCGATATCGAGGCACAGGCAATAGTGGATAGCTGGTGTGATTTTACATCGGTGCACGTTGCCAACGGCATTGGCAAGGCATTATTCAACAAGATCCTGGCACCCATTGTCGGCGTACCGGTCGATGAACAGTCAATGAAAGACGGTTATGCATTTATTGATCGATTTTTTGGTGTCGCGAATGATCAATTGGCTCATTCAGATTTCCTGGCCGGTAACTCGATCAGCATTGCTGATCTCAGCCTGCTGGCAACGGTCGATCCGTATGATGTGCTGGAAGTGGATATGTCGAAATTTCCCGATTTGCAGTCCTGGCAGGAGCGGCTATCCCAGGAGGCCTTCTATCAAAAGATGCATAAATCGTATGCGACAACATTGCAGGCCATGCAAAGGGCAAGGCAGGAATAGATTACTGATCTTACGGGCAGGGTGTCCTGACCCTGTCCGACAGTCAGGCTGTAATCGATACTCAAGCATAAGCTAAGAGCTTTTTGTTCTTGGCTGAATATCCAGACCTCGTTAACATCGCCGCCATCTGCCTGTTCCGGGAATTATTACAATGACGTGGGAAATGATACTGACTGCGGGGGTGATGTTTGGTGTGCTGGCGGCGCTGGTCAGCAATCGCATACAGCCCGAGGTCACCATGATGGCGGCACTGGTGATTGTGCTACTGGCCGGTGTCATCACGCCGGAACAGGCGCTCTCCGGTTTTGCCAATCCCGGGCTGATGACGGTCGCCGCCTTGTATGTTGTCGCCGCTGCCCTGCGCGATACCGGCGCCATTTTCTGGATTGCACAGAAACTGCTCGGCCAACCGCGTACCCAAAACGGCAGTATATTACGCATGGTTTTGCCGACCTCGCTGCTCAGCGCGTTTCTGAATAACACTACCGTCGTCGCGATGATGATACCGGCCGTACAGGAATGGGGACAGCGACTGAAGCTGCCGGTGTCACACCTGTTATTACCCCTGAGTTATGCCGCCATCCTCGGTGGTACCTGCACGTTGATTGGTACCAGTACCAACCTCGTTGTGGATGGGCTCATGCAGAACCATGGCATGCAGGGTTTTCACATCTTCGCCGTAAGCTGGGTCGGTGTCCCCTTGCTTATTGCCGGATCCATCTTCCTGTTCTTGTTTGCCAGAAAACTGTTACCGGCACGCGAAGGCCTGGTGGAGCAACTCGAACACGCACGTGAGTATCATGTTGAAATGATCATCCCGGAGGGCAGCCCGTTACATGGCAAGACAATCCAGGAAGCAGGGTTACGTAATCTGCAATACGGTTATCTGACGGACATCGAGCGTGGCGACAAGCTGCATACGGCAGTCGGGCCGGATATGCAGTTACAGGCCGGTGATCAGCTCGCGTTTATCGGCGCACCGGAACTTGCCCGTGAGTTACAACAGATCAATGGCCTGGCGGCGGCGCATGGTGGTTCGGAAAAACTCAGCCTGAATAATCATCAACGTTGCCTGGTTGAAGTCGTGATTGGTCCCGAGTTTCCCGGCATTGGAAAATCGGTCAAGGCGTCACGCTTTCGTACCTTGTATCAGGCCGCGATCCTGAGTATCAGTCGTGGCGGCGAACGCTTGCGGGGCAAGGTCGGCGAGGTGCAGTTACAGGTTGGCGATACGTTATTACTCGAGACCAGCTGGAACTTCGTGGATCAATATCGTTATCGTCGTGACTTTATGCTCGTCAGCCCGTTACGAAATTCGCAGCCGCCGGATTTTGCCCGGGCGCCAATCGCAATAGCGATACTTATCTCCATGGTTTTGGTTAATGCACTGGGGTTTGCCTCCGTACTCGAGGTGGTCATGGTGGCTTGTGGTTTATTGTTGGCAACGCGCTGCGTGACCGTCAACCGCGCGCGTATGAATGTCAGCGTGAACCTGCCCGTGCTGGTCGTCATCGGCGCGGCGTTTGCGCTTGGCACCGCGATGGAAGAAAGCGGTATGGCAACCTGGCTGGTGCAGTCGATTTTGAGTGACAGTATCCAGAGTCCGTGGCTGGCACTGATCATTGTTTACCTGATTACGATTTTCTTTACGGAACTGATTACAAATAACGCGGCCGCCGTGATTGTCTTTCCGATCGCGTTAGGCGTGGCTGAGCAACTGGGTGTAAGTCCTTTACCGTATATCGTTGCGGTCATGTTTGCCGCCAGTGCCAGCTTTATGACCCCGCTTGGTTACCAGACAAACCTGATGGTCATGGGCCCCGGTGGTTATCACTTTACTGATTACCTGAAAATCGGCCTGCCGATGGCAATCATCGCCATGACTGTCAGCACGACGCTGATCCCGCTGGTCTGGCCTTTCTGATTTCGCAACAACCAGGGCATCATTCATTATCCGCCATGATGATGAATGATGGGGTATCGCTGTCTCCATTGGCATCAATAAGTAATGATGCCGTAGTAATCTTTCGCAAACCTCTGCAAGACAAGTTGATGCAGCTGTTCGACAAATACGGCGTACTTGTTCTGTTTTTATCATTACCGGTTCTGTAACCACTGCTTCCCGGCAAAGGGGAAGAAAATTTTGTGCTGATTCAACAGACATTGGCCGATTATTTTTATTACTCTATTTATCGGGATTAATACTCATGTCAGCTAAAAAGCATTTATTTATACTGAAAGGTGGAATACTATCGTTACTCGGTGTTTTGCATATAAAAAACACATTTTTATTTAATCGCGCAAATCCTGATCATTGAATATCACAGTCCGCCTTCCAGAATTATTTTGATCACATCGTAATATCTACGGGAAAATTGAGCTATGAAACATATCTTACTAATTACCCTGTCAATTCTTTTTTTGCAGCTGTCCGCCTGCGGGGGAGCCGAAGATAAAAAAGCGGAGCACTTTGAGAAGGCCCGCCAGTTAGCTGAATCCGGTGATTACGAAAAGGCCCGGGACGAATACGAAAACGCATTGCAAATTGATCCAAAGGACATAAAGGCACGGTTTGAGCTGGGTCAAACCCTGGAAAGACTGCAGGATTTTCGTGGTGCCGCCGGTCAATATAACGCTATCCTGGAACTGGACGAGACACACGCTCAGGCAAGGATTCGGTTGGGACAGTTTTTATTACTGTCAAACCAACTCGACCAGGCGATGGAATTTGCGGAGAAAGCCGTCAGCTTCAATCCTGACCACGCGGATGCTTATGTTTTTCGTGGTTCCGTATTCATCAAACAAAATAATCTTGAAGCCGCCATGCGGGATGCGTTGCGTGCGCTGGAACTGGCCCCGGACAGCATTAACGCAGTCATACTGAAGGCAGGACTGCTGAACAGGAATGAAAACCGGGCTGAGGCGATTACACTTGTTCAGTCCACCCTGGAAAAGCAGCCGGAAAATGCGCTGCTGAGGAATACACTGGCCACGCTGTTGATGGAATCAGGCCAGTTTGATGCTGCCATCAGCCAGATGCAACAGATCATCCAGCAACAACCCGATGCCCTGTTTCATCGTCTCAGGTTAGCCGATATCTATTTTGCACAGGACAGGAAAAAGGAATCAGAACAGACCTTGCGCGATGCGATCAGGGATTTCCCCGATAATCACCAGGTCAAACTGGCATTAATTAAATTAATAGTAAATGAACAGGGCAGTGAATCCGCTCTCTCCGAAATGGAAAGGTTATCCGCCACGCATCCTGATGATCTGGCGATGAGATTTTCACTTGCCGCTGCCTACCAAAAACTGGGACAGACTGATAATGCGCTGAATTTATATCAGTCAATAATCGATAATGAACAACTGAAACCGGATGGTTTGACCGCCCGGATACTGATGGCCGAGTTACAGGCAAAACAGGGAAAAGTCGAGCAGGCCAGGTCATTAATTAAAGAGGTTCTTGCTGAGTCACCAGACAATCAGGCTGCCCTGGCTCTACGGGGACAAATTGCCCTGGCGGAGGGAGACGCCGTATCAGCGATAGCTGACTTTCGTTCCGCAATGCGTGATCAGCCGAAATCGGTTCCGTTATTGACCAACCTGGCACGTGCTTATGCTGTTAACAATGAAATGGATCTGGCTGTTGACACGATGAAACGAGCGGTCACGTTAAACAAGACAGACCTGAAACTGAGAGAGCAGTTGATCCGGATTCTGGCGTTAAAAAACGATACTGATCAAGTGATAGAACAGCTGGACGAGGTACTGGAAATATCACCGGATAATCTTGCCGCGATGGAAGTGTTATTTCGTATTCAGGCGTCCCGCAAAAACTGGGGTGAACTGCAAAAGATCACGAACCAGATGAAAGTGACGCACCCGGACAAGGCAATCGGATATTACTTCAATGCCATGATTCTCAGACAGGATAATCAGCTTGATGAAAGTATCAGCGAGTTTGAACGTGCCGTCGAGTTGGCACCTGATGCGGTTGAACCGGTAACCCAGTTGGTCAGAACCATGCTGGCAACCGGGCGTACTGATGAAGCATTGGAAAAACTTCAGCAACTACTCGATGCCAGCCCTTCTAATGTCTTCGTGGAAAATCTTATTGGTGAAATCTATTTATTCAGGAAAGAAACAGATAAAGCCATCAAGACCTTCCAGTCTGCCATCAGCAAGAAAACGGATTGGCCACTGCCTTATCGAAATCTGGCAAATGCGTATGTACAAATGAATGACACAGACAAGGCCATCAAGGTTTACCAGGATGGTATAGATGCAACCGGGTTCGCACCGTTACTTGTCACCGATCTGGCGCGTTATTACGAACTGAACAGCGAAATCGATAAGGCTATCAGTCTTTATGAATCGGTGCTGGTGCAGGACGAGGAAAACAAACTGGCTACGAATAACCTGGCGATGCTGTTAATTGACTATGTCGGCACTGAAGAAAGCCTGAAACGGGCCTCGGTGCTGACTGATAAACTCAAGGATGAAAATAATGCGGCTTACCAGGATACCGTTGGCTGGCTATTGTACAAGCAGGGTAATGTCAAAGAGGCAATTACGTATTTCGAAAAAGCAGTCTCGGCTGCTCCGGAAAATGTTGGTATGAACTATCACCTGGGAATGGCCTACTACAAGGTGGGTAATAAAGAGGCAGCACGCGAGGCTCTGGAGATTGCTACTAATACCGATGAGCATTACCCGGGTAAGGACGAAGCGGAGAAAACGCTGGAAAGTCTTTAAGTGTGACCGGTTCGGTAACCTGGCGCAGGTCGGTTGTATTTTTGCCAGTTTCAGTCAGTCAATAAAATCCGCAAGGTTATTCGGTTTTGCACACGTCGCGTGCGTAACGGAAAATGAACCAGCGGGTACGTCGTCTTGCAAAAACAGCGTATAGTCAATGACGCGGCCAGCGACCAGTATGGATTTTAACGCCGCATCCTTCCTGCACGACACTTTTATCATTTCGGATTTCAACGTACGTCTCAGAACAGGCATATCGACCTCGTCAGCATTAACATCATGGTAACGGTAGACAATTCTGAGGTTGTTATTGACGATTTCCGCCCGGGCCTCGCGCTGTTTCGTGCTTGTGCGGTTGATCTCTGTCGCCACCTCTTGCATGACGGTATCAAGCGAATAAATGTCAGTCTGGCGATCACAGGCAGAAAAAACCGGAAGTAATACCGGGAATAATTTGCAACGTAACAGGCGCTTGATCATGGCGACGATTGTTCGCAATGGTTCCTGATATCCTGCAGATCTTTATCCAGCATGTTTAGTATCAATGTTTATAAGAATGATCACGGCTATCAGACCTGTTCCGGTGTGGTGCGGGTTTGATTGTCGGTCATGTTACACACAGGCCTACGCGGAAGACCGGTGTTTTTCCATTTGGGTATTCCGAACAGGGTTTACAGCGAACCGGAAAAACGATTGATTCTGTCGACTAACAACTCCGGTTTCTCCAGGCTGAGAAAATGTCCGGTCCCTTCAATCGTTTCGGTTGTTGCACCGGGTATTGCTGTCGAGGTTTTCTGGCGTTCGTCTGCATGGGCCCAGTCCTTTTCACCGTACAAAATCAGAACCGGAACGGAAATATTGTTATAAAACCGGTGCGCCTGCATAAATGAATCGGAGTTTCGAATCAGGTTGATAAATCCCTTCAACTGTCCCGGTCGTTCACCAACCTGGTAGCACTCTTTTAAAAATGACGCAGGCAGACTTGCGGGATCATACACACCGCCATGAAATACCAGCTTTTCAATAAGCGGTATGCGAAAGCGCATGAACGTCGCACCAATTACCGGCACAAAGATGATCGACATAAAAAACCTGGCAATCAGGTTGCCACGTGCCGGGCCCTTGCCGGCGTAATCATACGGGTTAATTGAGACCACACCCTTGATACGCGGATTATTTTTTCCGGCCATGACGAGCGGAATCGAGCCACCAATCGAGACACCGGCCACGATCGCATCATTGATATCCAGCCGTTCGAAGATCTTTTCAACTGCATCAATAAAAAACTCCATACTGTAGTCCGCATCCGGAATGTCTGACCAGCCATGACCCGGGTAATCAAATGCATGCACGGTAAATGACCGGGACAGTTGTGGAATCATCTTCTGAAAGATATCCAGCTGCGTACGTAATGTGTGCAGCAGTACCAGGTTCGGCCCCTGGCCGGTTTTGATATAACGAATATTTATGTCACCGACATCGACATACTCGATCGCGATATCTTCGGCCCAGACAAGTTTCTCCGGCCTGGTGCGATTTGGCCGCAGGTACTCGACAACATAAGAGAGAATAACAGGGGCAACGACCAGCAGCAGGATAAGACTTAAACAGGCAAGGATACTCATAATCCACCTCCATTCATCACAAGTCTGGCATGATATGGGTAATATTATGGTTCGGAATGACAGTATAAACGACCGGCTAACTGCAGAAAAACGGTCAATCAACGAACCGGAAAAGCGATTATATAGTTGTTAACTCTGGTAAAATTCAGTTCTGATTCAACAGATACGGGTTTGGCATTGACAGCAGACAGCGACAAAGACCGGCTAAAGTTTATCTACTGGACGATAGTCATTGCGCCGTTCGTTTTCCTCAACCTGTTACCCTACATCGGTATCGACTTCACCCGGTCAAGTGACAGTGAAGGTTCATCGCGGCAGCTGATGTACGGTTTTTCGCTGGGCTGCCTGGTTTTTGTCGTTGCCGGATTTGCCAGTTATAAATGTATCCGCCTGTCAGAGATTGTTGCCACGCGGCTTTGTGCGTCATTTGCGCTGTTACTGTATGTCTTTTTATTGCTGCTTATGGCCTATTTCTACATGAGCGGGAAACTGGCGGTTTAAACCGGCAGGTTAATCTACAGGGTGGCTTTGCTTTTTGGTGAATGGCCGTGGCCGGACCCAAAACCAGCTGGCCACTACCAGTAGACCAAACAGCGTGTAACTGGCAATGAACACGTATGCCGGTGCCTGGTAATATAAAATTGTCTCCAGCCAGTGAGAGATAAACGTGCCGGCATAAACCGCGTCACCGGCCTTTTCCCGCAGCATCATCTCCCATGTCGTAAGTGGACAGATCACACCGAGCCAGGATTGCAGCACAACGATGCCTATCGTGATCAGGTGAACCAGGCGAAACCAGGGATTATATGCCGCAGACCATGAAAAAATTTTTCCGGCAAAAATAAACAACAGGCCGAATACGATAAACGCAGCTATGACAACATGGGTGAACAGTAATACGTCCGCAGCGATCAGGTAATGTACGCTTGAATCCATTAGCTGGAATAACGACGTTAACTTCTGTCAGGCTGGCTTCACTGCTAGCCGCCGGTCAATGACTGGAAGATATACACTGTCCCATCAACCGGGACCTGATCCGACAACGTCTGTCTGTCGATCACGACGATATTATTCACACTGATATGTACATGTCGACGCAAGGCGCCATGGTCATCCAGCACGTAATCCGAGAAACCCGCGGCAATCGAATCAACTTCACGTAATACGTCGGCAACAGAACCGGTCGATACCGTGATCTCGCGATTTTTCAATTGCGGAAAAAACCGGTAAAGATGCGAGGTCATGCTGACGGTCGGCATCATGCTTAACCAAACCGTACCGAATACACCGGGGGAAAATTATTGCCGAGGCATTGCCAGCTTTCACCGCGGTCTTCAGACAGGTAAACATTGCCGGTCGTACTACCGAAACAGACGTAATCACCGGCGACGTCGAGTGCATGGCGAAACACGATATCATGTGCGTTATCCTGTGGCAGACCCTCACGAAATGTTTGCCAGGATTCACCCCCATCGCTTGTCCGTGCGACAAACAAGCCGCCGTCGATCGCCATCCGTTCGGCATCACTGCGTGCCGGCACGATCCAGGCCGTGCGGCCGTCATTGGCATCCACCGCGATCGGGTAACCGAAGTTGACACCGACGTCAGGCTGGCTGACCTTGCGCCAGTTCTTCGTGTCATCGTCACTGTAATAAACGCCAAAGTGATTTTGTTGCCAGACATGATCCGGCTGAGCGGCACAGGCCGTGATGAAATGCGGGTCGTGTCCCCACTCCACGTCTGGTTCCGGCAAGTAATCGGCACGCATGCCGCGGTTGCAACTGGCCCAGCTGTGACCACCATCCGTAGTTTCCAGAATACCGGCCGACGAGACCGCGACGTGTATGTGATCGGCATTGCGCGGGTCGATGACAATCGAATGAATGCCCGGTTCAAACACACCATAATCGATGCTTGCCGGGGTACCCCACCAGCGGTTTTCGCTGGTTGCCTCACCGTTAAACAGATCGCCGCCGCGACTCTCGTGGTTCCACAGTGGCCGGTTCAGTTGCCAGCTATCACCACCATCGTCGCTGACAAACAGACCACCGGGTATCGTGCCGGCATAGAGTCGACCGGGTTGTTCGGCACTGCCGAATGCCAGCGTCCAGATCTTGTAGACAGTCGCATCCCGGTATTCCGGCTTCGCGGCCGGTGCCGTCGGATCGAAATCCGCGGTCGGCATATATTGAATGATATGGCGCGCGCCTACCGGGTATTTGACCGGTGTGAGGTCTTCCCAGTTCGCACCCCCGTCACGCGAACGCGATAGTTTGGGTCCCCAGTGACCATGATCAAGCGAGGCCCATAACGTCCCGTCGCGCGGATCGCGTGCCGCGTAACAGACCGGGATGCCTGCATGCAAAATGGGTTCAGGTTGCCAGCCGGAGTGATTCCGTTGAAACAGAACGGCACCCTTGCGGGTACCGAGTAACAATAGATCCGACATTCGCTGGTCCTCGCCGTGACATGCAGACTGATCCTATACTATCAGAGAATCAGCCATCGACGTTGACCCTTCGCGATTTATACGTACATACCAGCCTGTGCCCAGGTGTAATTGCGCAGTGTTACTGATCCAGGATACTGCTGCGGGTCGTTCATTTTTGTTTTTGTGAACGGCTTCGACTCCTCGATTCGTTACGACGATGACGGTTGCGTGGCGGCTGGTTTGAATTATTTTTCGATTTGGAATAACCGCGATGCCCCTGTTTTTTGCCCGGCTTGTTACCGCCTTTTTTCTTCTGCGTTTCCGGTATGGCGTGTACTGCTTCAAAGCCTTCGACTTCTTCACGTGGCAGTTTGCTGTTCGTCAGTTTCTCAATCGCAAACAAAAACTCGGCTTCATCGGCACTGACGAGTGAAATCGCCTCACCGCTGGCACCGGCACGACCGGTACGGCCGATACGGTGTACATAGTCTTCCGCTACCTGCGGTAGATCGAAATTGATCACGTGCGAGAGATTCTGCACATCGATACCGCGGGCGGCGATATCAGTCGCTACCAGTACACGCGTCTTGTTCAGTTTGAATTGCTTCAACACACGCGTACGGTGCGCCTGGCTCTTGTCTCCATGGATCGCGTCAGCGCGAATGTTTGCACTTTTCAGTTTCTTTACCAGCTTGTCGGCACCACGCTTGGTGCGACTGAAAACAAGAACCTGGAACCAGTTATTGTCCTCGAGCAGTGATTTCAGCAGTTCGGTTTTACGTGCCTTGTCGACAGTAATGACACGTTGCTGGATGCTTTTCACCGTTGTATTACGCGGGGCTATGTCGATCTCGACCGGCTGGTGCAAGATGGTTTTCGCCAGCTTGCGGATCTCGTTGGAAAACGTCGCCGAGAACAGCAATGTCTGATGCTGATCCGGTATTGCCTGCAACACGGTCTTGATGTCCGGCAGAAAGCCCATGTCGAGCATGCGGTCGGCCTCATCCAGTACGAGTATTTCGATCGAATCGAAACACACCGCCCGTTGTCGGTACAGGTCAAGCAAGCGGCCCGGGGTAGCAACCAGAATATCAACACCCTGTTGCAGGCGTTTGATCTGTCGATGCATGTTGACGCCACCGTAAACAACGGCCGATTTTAAATTTAAAAACTTGCCGTACTTGTTCACGCTCTCCTCGACCTGTGCGGCCAGTTCGCGTGTCGGCGTGATTACAAGTGAACGTGTGTGTTTTGGTTTTAATGATCGACGTTCACTGAGAATCTGCAGCAGCGGCAGGGTAAAACCGGCCGTCTTGCCGGTGCCGGTCTGGGCAGCAGCCATCATGTCATGGCCGTCCAGGATCGACGGGATCGCCTTCTGCTGAATGGGTGTCGGATTCTGATAGCCGGATTTTTCTACTGCACGCAGTAAGGCCTCCGACAGGCCGAGGTCTGTAAAACTCATTATTAATACCTTTATTAAAGTAAAGCGGCAGGGTCAAACCAATGCGGATGGACAATACCGGCGAAATGGCAGGCGCAACGTATTCACGCGCAGGACTCTGCCCGGGTGCGGCATTCAGTAGTGGTTCCCATCAAGCAAGAACGGTAGGACTCGGGAAGTCGCCGCAATCAAATCGGCAAACAAGGAGGCAAACTTTCAACTAACGATGACGCGCTGGGCACTGTTCAGGTGTCACCAGCTGCGCGCACGGTAACACAATAAAAACAAAAAGCCAGTTAAATCGTGGTTATTTCCCCGAAACTCACAGCCTGATTGTGTATCATATTTAGACAGTCTTTATTGCCGGTTACAACAACATGATTGAAAAAAACCGATTAACTACCGCTGTCACGAAGTTAATTCTTGTCTCGATAGTGTT
Organism: Gammaproteobacteria bacterium; assembly: GCA_041984885.1. Lineage (GTDB taxonomy): Bacteria > Pseudomonadota > Gammaproteobacteria > Eutrophobiales > Eutrophobiaceae > UBA4486. The sequence continues at coordinate 2,804 of JBHIXH010000032.1, read as the reverse complement.
CGCCATCGCCAGCTGTGCGACCTCGCCGACCGGCCAGCGCCAGTTGAAACTGTTTCCAGATTCGCAGATGACAAAAATGGGCGTCACCGCGTTTGACGACATCAAGAAAAAGACACCGATCTCGAAAGACCAGGCGGTCAACGACTACGTCGCCTGTGTGGCAACCGCGGTATATAAACAGGTAAATTCAAACATCAAGTGGGAACTGGTCGTGTTCGACGATGCGGCCGTGAATGCGTTTGCCTTACCCGGCGGCAAGATCGGTGTCTATACCGGGCTGTTGGGTGTCGCCTCGAACCAGCATCAACTGGCGGCCGTCATTGGTCATGAGATCGCGCACGTACTTGCTGATCACGGTAACGCGCGAGTGTCTGCCGCGTTTGCGACACAGACCGGTGTACAACTGGCGCAGGTGATTGGTGCCGCTGCGTCACCGGAGAAAGCCCAACTGCTTGGCTTGCTCGGGCTCGGTGCACAATACGGTATTCTTATGCCGTATGGTCGATCACAGGAGAGCGAATCCGACATACTCGGATTGCAGATGATGGCCAGGGCCGGATTTGATCCGCGTCAAAGCGTCACGCTGTGGCAAAACATGGGCAAGGCGGCCGGCAAGCAACCTCCGGAATTTTTGTCGACGCATCCGTCGAGCGAGTCGCGCATAAAACTGTTGCAGCAACACATGGCCGAAGCGATGCAAAACTATAAGCAGGCCAGGGAGAAAGGTTTAAAGCCGGATTGCAATAACCCGAAGTAACCGCGTAACAACCGTGGTTGTTTCCAGCTAGCCGCCGACCATACTGATCATGACACCGGCCGCCACGGCCGAGCCGATCACGCCGGCAACGTTTGGTCCCATTGCGTGCATTAATAAAAAGTTACTTGAGTTTGCTTCCAGTCCCATTTTATTGGCGACACGTGCGGCCATCGGCACCGCGGAAACGCCAGCCGCCCCGATCAACGGGTTCACCGGGGTTTTCGATATCAGGTTCATTAACTTCGCCATCAGCACACCGGCCGCCGTACCAATGGCGAACGCGACCATGCCAAGCAGCAGGATGCCGAGTGTCTTTTCATCGAGAAATTTATCCGCACCCAGCTTGGAACCGACAGCCAGCCCAAGGAAAATCGTCACCGAGTTGATCAACGAATTTTGTGCCGTATCGCTGAGACGATCGACGACACCGCATTCGCGCATCAGGTTACCGAGACAAAACATACCGAGTAACGGTGCAGCAGTAGGAATAAAAATCGCGACCAGCAGCAGCACGGTAATGGGAAAGATGATCTTTTCACGACGTGATACCGGGCGTAACTGTTCCATGACGATCTGGCGTTCTTTTTCCGTCGTCAACAAGCGCATGATCGGTGGTTGAATGAATGGCACCAGTGCCATGTACGAATAGGCGGCAACCGCAATCGGGCCGAGCAGGTCCGGTGCCAGTCGACCCGCGACAAAGATCGCAGTCGGCCCGTCGGCACCACCGATGATACCAATCGCCGCGGCATCGGCGATGGTGAAATCCATAATCCCTGCCATCGTTAAACCTACCGCGCCGAGCACAGTAGAAAAAATACCAAACTGGGCGGCCGCGCCAAGAAACAGCGTTTTCGGATTCGCCAGTAACGGACCGAAGTCGGTCATCGCACCGACGCCCATGAATATGAGCAACGGAAACACGCCGGTGGCAATGCCGATCTCGTAGATGTAATAAAGCACGCCACCGGGGACATCGAGATGTCCGCTGGCGTTGTAGATCGGTTCTGCAACGAAATCAGCACCGGGAATATTCACGAGGATGGCACCAAAACCAATCGGCACCAGCAACAGCGGTTCAAAGTTTTTACTGATGGCGAGGTAAAGCAACAGCAGGCCGACACCCATCATCAGGATTTGGCCCGCGTTAATTTGACTAAGCCCTGAATCGAGCCATAAACCGGTAAGCGCTTCCATGGTAAGTCGTGTTATCTAAGGACGATCAAGGTGTCACCGACCGCGACCGTATCGCCTTCGCTGACCTCGACACTTTCCACCGTGCCCGGATTCGAAGCGAGAACCTGTGTTTCCATTTTCATCGCTTCAAGGATCAGGATCAGGTCACCTTTCTGTACATGAGTACCCGGCGTGACATGCACTTGCAGGATGTTGCCGGCCAGCGGTGCCGTGACCGGTTCACCGCTGCCTGCCTGCGGTGCTGCCGGAACCGGTGCACTCGGTGCCGCACCCGTTGCCGGTTGAATCTGTGACAGGTCACCACCCTCGTTGACTTCAACGACATACTGCTGACCATTCACCGTAACCGTGTACACGGCTGCGCCAATGTCATTGGCCGGCGCAGTAGCAGCCGGTTTACTCGTGGCGTCTTCGGCTGTCGGGGCCGGTTCAAACGCCGCCGGGTTATCGCGG
>JBHIXH010000032.1:0-387 GCA_041984885.1 Gammaproteobacteria bacterium | reverse complement strand
TATCGCGGTTTTGTAAAAACTTCAGACCGACCTGTGGAAACAGGGCATACGTCAGGACGTCGTCTATCTCGTCATCGGCGACGCGCAACGAATGTTCTTTCACCAGGTCGGCAAACTCGGCCGTCAGTTTATCGACTTCCGGTTCGAGCAGGTCGGCCGGTCGGCAGGTGATCGCCTCCTTCCCTTCGAGCACCCGCGCCTGCAGTTCAGCATTCACCGGCGCCAGTGTCGCACCGTATTCTCCTTTTAAAACGCCGGCCGTTTCCTTGGAAATACTGCCATAGCGTTTACCCGACAACACGTTCAACACGGCCTGCGTACCGACAATCTGTGAAGTCGGTGTCACCAGCGGCACATAACCGAGGTCTTCCCTGACTTTCGGTATCT
>JBHIXH010000031.1:19287-28882 GCA_041984885.1 Gammaproteobacteria bacterium | reverse complement strand
TTCACGATGTCGCAGCACATAACAGGAACGGTTTCTGCTTCGTTCTGTTGTGGCTCAAACGACCAGACGATTTCCAGTGTATCCAGGTTGATAGCGAACACATCGTTCGGAAACGATGAATGGATGTACAGGGTGTCGTGCGGCAAGCCGGTAGCACTGGTCGGAAGAACCAGCGGACCACCTTCGTGACCTTGCAGACGTCCTGTAGAGAACGTCCAGGCCGTGACTACTTTGCTGGCATTGCTCGCGTTGATTTGCTTCAACTCGGAATAACGCCAGTTCCAGTAGTTACCGCCAGGATAAGCCCAGTAATTCGGGTTCTGCGTCAGGGCACGAACTTCGTCGTTCGCACTGGCCGACATCGGAACCGTCAGGGCCACAGCAGCTAGAAGTGCTGATTTAAATGATAATTTACTCATGACCTCCTCCTCTATTTGGTTGATCATGTGTCGATCTCATAGACAAGAAAAACTCCCTGATACCTCGAGATCAAAAAGCATCAGAAAGTTGTAAAGGAAATTCGCAAACCGTGAAATCGTAATTTTCGGAAGTTAACTGCGCTTGCAGTTGAAATTCGAACATCGTGTAGTGGAGCATCATCAGCAAAGAATTAGTGACCGCAGTACACGACTGACAGGTCGCATACTTCAGAATGAGTTCTGTGATGAAAATATCGGGTCGTATCAGTAATCAAAAATCGTATTATTTTCATAGTTATCGATTAATACTGCACAGTTCCTCTTCCAAAATTTTGTCGTTCTATACACGACTTGTTCCTTGTCTGCTCGGTCTTAGATGGCCACCTGATTCCGTCTGGCCTCTTGTCTTTTCTGTGAAGAGCAGACGAATTCTAGGAAATTTTCATACGCATAGCAAGTCAATTTACACAGCAAATATACGTTCAGATTAAGTAACTTAAGCAAGAATTTACTGTACAAACTTTGGGAATTCATGCTAAGTCGACATAGGAACGATTCCGCCTGATCTGACCGATTTTTTGATGGCAATGAACTATCCAACTCATTAAATGTCTTACCGATATATTGAAACATAGATATATTATGATATATTGAGCTATCAGACAAATCTAACCCTAACTCGTAAGGTAAAGCCAGATGATAAACCCACGTATCGGCAATAACTCCGTCAAAAGCCTGCTGCTGGCCTTCGTGGCCGTGTTCGTTTACACCAGTTCGTCTGCCGATGTCGCCCCGCCAGACTTCCGCCAAAAGGCCTCGGATAAGGTCTGGGAAGAAAACATTCGCAACGGCGCGTTCAAGGATAAAGCTATCATCGAAGGCGCTGCCCAGGATGTCATCGAGTTAAAAGCCCCGTTTCGCGCTGAGGACGCAGCGATTGTGCCCATCTCAATTCACGCCAAATTTCCTCAAACCGAGGACCGGTACATTGAGAAGATACATATTTATATAGACAAAAACCCATTGCCGCTGGTCGGCATATTTGAATTCGGTCCTGCCAGCGGCAGGGCGGACCTGGCCATGCGCGTCCGTGTCGATGATTTCACCTACGTGCGGGCCATCGCGACATTAAATGACGGGGAGTTATACATGGCAAAATCGTTTGTTCGCGCCACCGGTGCCTGCTCCGCACCACCGCCGAAAAGCATTGAAGATTCGATCGCGAACCTGGGACAAATGAAAATGAAAACGATTGGCGAACTTGAGTTGGCCAAGCCAAACCTGGTTCAATTGAAAATCCTGCACCCGAATATCACCGGATTACAACCGTTGAGAATTGGTTCTCGCGTGATGCCGCCACCGCATTTTGTCAAACAGGTTGACGTTGACTATAACGGTGAGCAGGTGATGAAGGCTCAGCTGACTTTCTCGGTCAGCATGGATCCGGCATTACGGTTTTTCTTCAAACCGGACAAGGCCGGGGTGATAACGGTGAAGGGTTCCGATACGAAGAAAAACGAATTTAGCCATACACACGAGGTTACGCTCTGAACCGTTTTTCCTGTACTTGAAAAAAAAGGAGCCGCTGGCTCCTTTTTTTATATGGCTTGAGTTTATTTGGCCCGAGATCAGGACTCAATCTTCGAGAGTCTTGACTTCATTGCTCGGGTCGGGTCGTTTCGCTTCCAGATGTTTGACGACCGGACATTCTGTCATCACCGCTTTCCGTGCTTTCTTCAATTGTTCATAGTAGCCCTCGCCGACTTTATTATCGCGAAAAAAGCCGCCTTTCTCACCTGGCATAACCTTGAATCGCTCATAGATCCGAGCGCCATTGTAGACCTCGTAGTCCGGTATCTCCCGTTGCATGGCATCGTGCCGACAAACGCAGGTGTACATGTTGTGATCGTTCTGCCCACCCAGTTCAACCATGCAATCCAGCACCATGCGGATGGTTTCCTCGGTCGGGTAGCCATGGGCTAAAACCTGATTGCTTAATAAACCCAGCATTATGCTTAGGCCGACTCGTTTGATCATAGGTATTGTCTCCGGAAAAATTGAATTACCCTTTGGAGCGGCATCGTAGCAAAAAATTCAAAATCGGGCACACAAAGCTAATCCAGGCAGGACGAAATAAGTTCGTATAATTTGCCAGTTGCCCCACGATTTTGCTCGACAAAGGCCTGGGCGCTTGCCCCCATCCTCTGCCGACAGGCCTCGGATTGCAGCAACCGATGAGACTGCAGGAATAATTCCTGTTCACTGTCGACAATCTTGATCGCGTCTATTTCCTCCAGTGCTGCTGCGATTTCCTGAAAATTATGCAGGTGATGTCCGCTCGTAATTGCCTTGCCGCATGCAGCGGGTTCCAGCAGATTATGACCACCGATGTCGACCAGGCTGCCGCCTATAAATGCCAGGTCAGCATAGTGGTAAAACCGACCCAGTTCACCCAGGGTGTCGATCAGGTAAACCTGTACAGTACCTGGATTCGAGACATCAGGGTTTGAATGTCTGTGTACTGATAATTCTTCGGTCTGCAACAGCCTCACAATGTCTTCACACCGATCCGGATGACGCGGTGCTAACACCAGTTGCAGTTGAGCATGCCGCTGCAGCAATTGTTTATACACACGCAGAATAATCTCCTCCTCCCCCGGATGTGTGCTGGCAGCAATCCATAACAGCCGATTCAAATCAATCTGTGCCGGGGCTGTTTGTGCTTCGACGCCGGGCTCGGGCAGTTGGTCAAATTTGAGGTTGCCGACTGTCTTTAATTGATCCGGTGTCGCACCCAGTTTTTGGAAGCGTGCCGAGTCACTGCTTGAACGACAACATATTGCCGAAATATTTCGCAGCATCTGTCGGGTAAGCTGTCCTGCAATCGCATATCGTTTCGCAGATTTCTCAGACAGGCGGGCGTTGACAAGAAGTAGAGGTATATTTTTACCGGCACAGGCATGGCATAAATTTGGCCAGAGTTCTGTTTCTACAATCAGGACAAGACAGGGCCGGCAGCGCTGGAGAAATCTGTGAATGAATATTGGCACATCGTAGGGAAAGTATCGGTGCTGAATGCGACCACCAAACAGCTTTTCCGCATGTGCCGCGCCGGTTGGCGTGGTTGTTGAAAGCAGGATTTGGTACGCGGGAAAGTCAGCCAATAATTTTTCAACCAGCGGTTGAATCGCCTGCGTCTCGCCTACCGAGACCGCGTGTATCCAGATGACCTTGTCTGAATTTCTAACCGGCTTGATAAAACCAAACCGCTCTGAAATTCTCTTTCGATACCCGGGATTGGCGCGACTTAACAACAACAGACGCAGCAGGACAAACGGCAGAAATAGACACCAGATTAGTGTGTATAAAAATCTCAATGCTGTGTCTGGTCTGGATGCCCTGCCAACCAGTCAAGATAAGCGGTCATGCCCTGCTCTAGCGAAGTAAATTTCCTGTCGTAACCTGCATTGCGTAATGCGTCGAGATCCGCACAGGTATAACTCTGGTAGCTGCCACGTAAATGATCCGGAAAGGGGATATATTCGATCTTCCCACGTTTGTGATATTTAATGACTGAATTGGCAACGTCATTGAAGGCGCGGGCCTCGCCGGTACCAACATTAAATATACCACTTTGATCAGACTCAAAAGCGAACCATAGATTTAATGAAGTGACATCGTCGACATGAATGAAGTCCCGCAGCTGTTCGCCATCTGCATAGCCATCGCAACCCTGAAATAACTTTATTTTATCCGTGCTTTGTATCTGGTTGTTCAGGTGAAATGCAACACTGGCCATACTGCCTTTGTGAGACTCACGCGGACCGTAGACATTAAAGTATCGTAACCCGATGACACGGGTGGTGAGTTTTTCATATTTCTGTCGCACGTATTGATCAAACAGAAATTTTGAATACGCATAAACATTTATCGGATTTTCAAACTGCCTACTTTCTTTAAATTCGGTGCCGGTTCCATATACGGCTGCGCTGGATGCATAAATCAACGGTATTTGTCTTGCCTCGCAGAATGCCAGCACCTGTTTGGAATATTCATAATTATTTTGCAGCATGTAACGACCGTCCCACTCTGTCGTCTTTGAACAGGCACCTTGGTGAAACACGAGTTCAATGTCCCGATACGACAGACCGGGCTTGATGAGTTGCTGCAGAAAATCCTGCTTGTCGATGTAGTCGATAAATTCACAATCAACCAGGTTTCTGAACTTTGCCCCGTTTTTCAGGTTATCAACCACCAGGATGTCTTTCCGGCCGGACTCGTTCAATCGCCTGACCAGATTACTGCCGATAAACCCGGCTCCGCCCGTGACAATAATCACTGTTCAGTTCCTCTGGATTTAATTGCGCGAATTAACGCGGAGGTGGACTGCCCTGGCTCCAGTGGTATCCGATGCACCTCGCCGCCGTTCAATCTGACAAAATCAGCACCGACGATTTCGTCTTCCTGGTAATCTGCACCCTTGACCAGCACATTCGGTTGTAATGAGTTGATTAAAGTTTCCGGCGTGGATTCATTAAATGCCACGACGTAATCGACAGCCGCCAGACCGGCAAGCACCTGCATCCGGTCTTGTAATCTGTTCAGCGGTCTGTCTTCGCCTTTCAGTTGTTTGACCGAATCATCTGAATTCACGCCCACGATCAAAATATCAGCCAGGTCAGCAGCCTGATTCAAATAACTGACATGACCGGAATGCAGCAAATCAAAACACCCGTTGGTAAAGGCAATGCGTTTTTTTGTGGCTCGTGCCTGCTGAAGAATGGGTATCAGTTCTTCCACAGTTACTATCTTCTGATGTCGTTCAGGTCCCAGCGCCCGGTTTAATTCAGCACTGGTTACGCTGACTGCACCCAGTTTGGCGACTGACAGGCCCGCTGCCTTGTTGGCAAAGTACATGGCTTCGTCTGCCCGGTAACCTGAAGCTATCGCGACTGCCATCGTTGCGATGACCGTATCACCGGCACCGGTTACATCAAACACCTCCTGTGCCTCGGTTGAGAGATGTACAGCATCGCCATTCTGCTGGATCAATGTCATGCCATTTTCACCACGGGTGATTAATAATGAGTCGAGTTCGAGGCGTTGGCACAGTGACTGGCCTTTTTCGACCAACTGATCATTTTCATCGCATGAGCCTGCAACTGCTTCAAATTCATGCTGATTCGGCGTCAGCAGGGTAGCACCTTTGTAGCGGCTGAAATCGATACCTTTCGGGTCAATCATTACACAAACATTATTGTCCCGTGCCAGACTGATCATTTTCTCGATTGAAGATAAGCAACCCTTGGCGTAATCAGAAAAAATCACCACCTGGTGATCGGACAACAATTTCTCATAGGCATCGAACAGTGCTTTCGGTAAAGGCTGTTGACGTGAAACCTCATGGTCTAGCCGTAATAATTGTTGATGCTGACTGATAACACGTTCCTTTGTTATCGTACTCATTCTGGCCTCGCGGACAAAATGGCAATCTACATTGGCACGTGTCAGTTGTCTTTCCAGCCTGTTGGCATAATCATCATCTCCGGTCAGTCCCAGCAATGTACAAGCAACCGTGTAGGCTGATACATTCACCGCTACATTTGCAGCGCCGCCTGGACGTTCCTCGGTTTGATGCACTCTGACCACCGGCACGGGTGCTTCCGGAGATATCCTCAGCGTCTCGCCATAGACATAGCGATCCAGCATAACATCGCCAACAACCAGTACACCTGCTTCAGATTTAGCTTGAAATAAACGACTCATTTACTTGTAGATACAATCAATTATCCGATAAAGTTTATTCTTTTATTCAAATGAATTCCACGGCTGTAACCGTATCAAAGAAGATTATGAAAATTCACCTGATCGCATTTTTATGCCTGTTGTTATTCGTTGTATCGAATCCTGGCCACGCAGTTGAAAAAACGGTTCTACCCGAGTTTACGGTCGAATATGAATTGAAAAAAGATGAAACCGTGGTCGGTGTAATGACGAGGACACTGACGCGTCTGGACAAAAACCGCTATCGCTTCACGTCTGACAGCAAAACAACCGGATTTATCGCCCTGTTTTACAAGAAATCCATTCATGAACGGACGGAGTGGTCTATCCAGGAAAACAGAATTATCTCCAGCGAGTATGAATATGTCAGAAATAAAGGCGATAAACGCAGGCAGGTTGAAGTGCTGTTTGACCGCGGTTCTCAACAGATACGGACCAGCGTAAACGATTCGAGTTGGACAATGCCGATGCAGGAACCGATTTACGATAAATTGCTGTATCAGGTTGCGCTGATGCGCGATTTATCGCTGCAGCGGGATGTCAGCCTGTATCCCGTCGCGGATGGCGGACGCATCAAGACGTACACATTTGAGAGTGCAGGCAGGGAAACAATCGTGACGCCGGTTGGCGAGTTCAATACGATTAAACTCATCCGATACAAGGAGAACAACGATGATAAAGCCGTTCTCTGGTGTGCACCGGAAATGTCGTTTCTGCCGGTCAGAGTCGATACAATCGAGGAGGACGGCAGTGTGATTTCCGCGAGGATTACATCGGTTTCCGGGTTTACTACCGCCGGAGATGCTAGCGATTCAGTACGCTGAGTATTTGTTCTGGCGGCTGGTAGCCCGGGATGGCTCGACCGTCTTCCAGATAGATGGCAGGCGTTCCGCGCACACCAAGGTCTGCGCCCAGTTTATAGTGACTTGCGACCGGATTATCACAACTCTCAGACTTCGTTTCTTTACCCAGCTTGGCCTCGGTCAAGGCCGTCGTTCTATCTTTGGAACACCAGACAGCAGCCAGCTGATCACCACCACCGGAAGTCGGTCCACCACGTGGGAAAGCCAGGTAGCGAACGGAAACCCCGTTTTCATTCAGTACCGGCACATCCCGATGTAATTTACGGCAATAGCCACAGGTGATATCGGTAAAAACATAAATGGCGTGACTCGGTTTTTCTGCCTTGAACTCGATTATTTCTGAAGCAGGCACCCTGGATAATATTTCTTTTCGAACCGATGCCTTGCTATTGTCGGTCAGGTTCTCGCGGTTTTGTATGTCATACAATTCCCCGGAGAGTGCGTATTTCCCGTCCTCGGTAACATAAACGACATCGGTACCCATCATGACCTGAAGGAGTCCATCGACCCTGGACTTTTTGATATCGGTAATTTCAATGTCTGGAATTATCGATTCGAGGCTGGCCTGGATTTTTTGTCTTGTTGCCGTATCGACCGCGTAGACGATTGTGGAAAAAGTGCTGATAACAAACAGAAACGTGACACCTGAACGACTCATAAATGCTCCAAAATTCTGGATTAGGATAAAATTCAGCGAATACTATCAGACAACGATTATCGCTGTCTGTTGCATTGATGGTAATGAGATTAAATTATCTTATAATACCAAAGACTTAGATTAATCTAATGAGACTTCTTCTGCCATGCTGCAATCGCTGAACTCGGCTTCCAACCAACAAAAACTGCGCCTCGATTACGTGCTGCAGCAATTGCAGCAGGATGGCATCATCAAGGCACAACAGGCCAGGCAATTCCTCGGTCAACGTGAAGAAGATCAATCGCAGATTCACCCTCTGATAGAAATTGCCGAACAGGGCTGGCAGAGTGCCACGACTCCGCCCTACCCGTTAACGCTGGAAGAACTGACACGCTGGCTGGCACGAAAAACCGGTCAGGAATATTACCGGATTGACCCACTGAAAACCGACTTCAGCAAGATCACCAACATTGTTTCCCAGGCCTATGCCACCAAATTAAAAATTCTGCCGGTACACGTTTCAAAAACCGAGCTGACGGTTGCGACTTGTGAACCATTTATTGACAACTGGGAAGTAGAACTGGCCAACATTGCCAAGTTAAAAATAAAACGGGTTCTGGTCAATCCCAAGGATCTGGATCGCTACCTGATAGAATTTTTTGGGGTCAGTAAATCGATATTCGGCGCGGTATCGGATAAAAACAAGGATACGATTTCAAAGATCACCAACTTCGAACAAATGGTCGAAGTCGGGAAAATGGGCGAACCGGATGCGAATGATCGCCATGTCGTCAGTATCGTTGACTGGTTATTGCAGTTCGCATTTGAGCAACGCGCCAGCGACATCCATATCGAACCGCGCCGTGACAAGGGTAAAATCCGCTTCCGTATAGATGGTGTGTTGCACCTGGTGCATGAAGTGCCGGCTGTCATTATGGGCGCAATTACCAGCCGCCTGAAATCACTCGGTCGCATGGACGTGACAGACCGTCGTCGCCCGCAAGATGGTCGGATTAAAACGCTGACCCCGGCCGGCAAGGAAGTCGAGATGCGCCTGTCGACCATGCCAACTGCATTCGGTGAAAAACTCGTCATGCGCATTTTTGATCCGGAAATGCTGTTCAAATCGTTTTCTGATTTGGGCTTCACCAAACACGATCAGACCAACTGGTCGGAAATGATCGCGAATCCAAATGGCATTGTTCTCGTCACCGGTCCGACTGGCTCCGGCAAAACGACCACGCTCTATTCCGCAATGAAACATCTGGCACGACCGGAAATTAATATCTGCACGATTGAAGATCCTATCGAGATGATCGATGAACAGTTCAATCAGATGCAGGTGCAGACTTCCATCGGTGTCGATTTTGCCAGGGGAGTGCGTACACTGTTACGCCAGGATCCGGACATTATCATGGTCGGTGAGATCCGGGACCGCGAAACGGCAGAGGTCGCGGTTCAGGCAGCATTGACCGGCCATCTTGTGTTGTCCAGTTTGCATACGAACGATGCGCCGTCCGCGATTACACGTTTGATTGATCTGGGTATTCAACCGTTTTTAATCAGTGCCACACTACTCGGCGTACTGGCCCAACGCCTCGTGCGTACGCTCTGCCCTCACTGTAAAGAGCCGGCACCAGTGGATACGAAAGCATGGGAAAAATTCTGTTCACCTTACAAGGTTAAACTTCCCGGGAACAGCTATGCGCCGGTCGGTTGTGATGAATGCCGACAAACCGGATATCTTGGTCGCGTCGGAATCTATGAAATCATGTCATTAAACAAACCACAACGGTCACTGATAAATAACAACGTCACACAGACAACGCTGAAAGATGCCGCCGTAAAGGAAGGAATGCGAACATTGAAAATCGGTGGTGCACAGAAAGTGG
>JBHIXH010000031.1:0-19276 GCA_041984885.1 Gammaproteobacteria bacterium | reverse complement strand
TGCTGCAGACGCGGGAAGATTAGCTATCTACTTAATTCGTATCCTATAAAAAACGCGTCCTCAACTATCACGAGTTGTAAGCCATCCCTGGTGGTGGTTACCAGCCGTGCATCCATGCCCGTCGTTCGCATAAATATTTGATACGTTAAGTATCAAATATTTATTCTCACCCCCTCGGGTGGTGTTCTGCGTGCAGGTCTTTTAATCTTTCCTTCGCAACAAATGTATAGATCTGTGTCGTCGAGATATCACTATGCCCTAACAGCATCTGCACCACGCGCAGATCTGCGCCGTGGTTAAGCAAATGCGTGGCAAACGCATGGCGCAACACATGTGGGGATAATGGTTTGCCAATACCGGCTTTAACCGCATATCTCTTGATTGCGTGCCAGAACGTTTGCCGTGTCATCGCCCGACCACGGTTACTCGGAAACAACACATCCAGGTTATTCCCTTTCAGCAACGGTCGGCGTGCGGTCTCGACATATTTTTGTATGGCGATCGAACACTCATCGCCGATCGGTACCAGGCGTTCCTTGTTGCCTTTACCCATCACCCGGATCACGCCCTGGCGCAGGTTGACCTGACTGAAGCCCAGATTCACCAGTTCGGAAACCCGTAAACCGGTGGCATACAGAAGCTCGAGCATTGCCTTGTCTCGCATGCCGTGAGCGGTATTCAAATCAGGCGCTTCAAGCAACGCTTCGACTTCTTCTTCGGTTAATGACTTTGGTAAGGAGCGGCCAAGCCGCGGGGCTTCTATACGGGCACTCGGATCGGTCTCGATGCGATGTTCACGGATTAACCAACGAAAAAAACGACGTATCGATGAGAGTCGGCGACTGATGGTACGCACGGAATAATCGTTCATCTGTGCCAGGTATAATCTGAGTTCGCTTTCCGATATCTGACTGACGACGTAACCTTGTTGTTCGCACCAGCGGGAAAAGAGTATCAGGTCAGTGCGATAGGAATTCAGCGTGTTGTTGCTGACACCACGCTCCATCCAGAGCGAATCAAGAAACGGATCGATAAATTCGGATGTATCTATGTCAGACATAAAAAAAGGGCCAGCACATTAATTACTGACCCTTGATATTCTACCCCTAACCCGGCTTCAGGATGAGCTCTTGATTTTCTCCTTGATGCGGGCCGCCTTGCCTTTACGGTCACGCATGTAATACAGCTTGGCCCGGCGCACATCGCCGCGTCGCTTGACCTGAATTTCCGCAATGGAATGACTGTACGTCTGGAAGACACGCTCGACACCTTCACCATAGGAGATTTTGCGTACGGTGAACGACGAATTCAAACCACGGTTGCGCTTTGCGATAACGACACCTTCATAGGCCTGGAGTCGCTCGCGCTGCCCTTCTTTTACTCGTACCTGGACAATGACCGTGTCACCCGGCGCAAACTCCGGTATGTCACGATTCATCTGTTCTGCTTCGAGTTGTTCGATGATGTTACTCATGTTCCTGCTCCAAATCGGATAATTACTGTTCTTGTTTAAAAAAGTTTGTCTAATTCGTTTCTTTTTGAAATTCTGCCAACAACATCTTTTGCTCTTCGGAAAGCTGCATTTTTTCAAGCAAATCCGGTCGTCTTAACCAGGTTCTGCCGAGCGATTGTTTCAGCCGCCAACGTTCAATCTGCTTATGATGACCACTCACCAGTACTTCCGGAACCGCCCTGCCGTCATCCAGTTTTTCCGGACGCGTGTATTGCGGACAATCGAGCAAACCATTTACGAATGAGTCCTGCGCGGCCGAATCCGCATCTCCCAGCACGCCTTTTATTTGCCGACTGACTGCATCTATCAAAACCATCGCGGCCAATTCTCCACCGCTAATGACATAGTCACCGATGGACCACTGTTCATCGACTTCTTGTTCAATCAACCGCTCATCGATTCCTTCGTAACGACCGGCCAGCAAAATCAACTGTTGTTGCTGCGATAACTCAACCACGCCGGCATGATCCAGCCTGCGTCCTTGTGGACTCAGATACAGCACTCTTGCATTGTCCGCATCCGCTCTGGCCTTGTTAATAGCCGCAGCCAGGGGTGCTACTTTCATCACCATGCCAGGCCCGCCGCCAAACGGTCGATCGTCCACCGTCCTGTGCACATCTCCGGCGAAATCTCTCGGGTTAATACAGTTCACCCGCAGTTTGTCAGTATCGATGGCTCTTCCGGTTACGCCGTGTTCCGTTACCGCAGCCAGCATCTCCGGAAACAACGTGATGACCGTAAAATCAATCATTTACTGTGTGCCGTGCCAGTCCACCTTGAGGACACCGGATTCCAGCTGTATATCCAGAACATATTCGTCCTTTACCCAGGGAATCAGCTCACGCTGCTGTCCGGCGACTACGATGACATCATTTGCGCCGGTTTCGACAACGTTTTCAACAACACCGAGTTCTGTGCCGTCCGTGTTAATCACACGCAAGCCGATCACGTCGCACCAGAAAAACTCTCCGGCGGGTAACGCCGGTAATGACGACCGTTCAATAAATATATTCCGGTTTACCAGCCCGGCAGCCGCATCGCGGTCGATAACATCTTTTAGATGTACGAACAACTTTTTGCCATGCAGTCGACTGTCTACCGGAATGTATTTAACACTTGTCTTACTGTCTGACTGTAACCACCAGGGTGAGTACTGCAGCAAATTCTCAACCGGCCGGGTATATGAATACACTTTCACCCAACCCTGTATTCCATGAACACCACTGACCTTACCAACCAGTATCTTGTCAGCGGCTTTATTCATACCGATATTCTAGATCCTGAGCGTGATAACGATCACGCCGGTGGAAGAAAATCAGGCTGCGCTTTTATTTTCTTTCAATAACTTGCTGACTCGCTCGGACGTTTGCGCCCCCTGAGCGACCCAGTAATCGATTCGTTCCTGATCCAGTTTCAGTTCCACCTCGGAGCCGCGTGCGCTCGGGTTATAGAATCCAAGCCGCTCAATGTAACGGCCATCACGGCGGTTACGACTATCGGTGACCACGACGTGATAAAATGGCTGTTTCTTGGCTCCGCCGCGCGATAAACGTATTGTCACCATGTGTCTTTATGCCTCTAAATTTATTGGTTACCGGCTGATTGTCAGCCACCTGAAAAAAGAGCGGTATTGTACGTAATCTCCTGAAAAATGAAAGACAATCAGCGCATTTCCAGATACGAGAGGAAGTCATCGAGATCTGCGGGAACGCGTTCTGCCACCCAGCCGGAATTTACTTTAAATAATAATATTAAATTTAATAATTACAATAAGTTACAAATATATATGAATAAAAATATCAAACATGAGAAAGCCATTTTACGCGACCAGTTGAAAACCCTTCGAGCTTCATTGCCGATCAGTGAGCGCGAAAACATCTCCGCTCAACTACAGCAACAGCTAAAAATGCTGATTGATGACCGTCTGGCGGAGCGGATATTCGTTTACATCTCCTATGGCACCGAGATGGAAACACATTCCCTGATCGACCGATTGTTGCAGGAAGGAAAACAGGTCGGCGTGCCAAAATTACTCGACCGGGAAACGATGGTTGCTGTCCAGCTGACCGACTGGAATCAACTGCAAAAGGCAGAACTGGGAATACTCAGCCCAACCAACACGACCCCGGTATTGACCGAATTTGATCTGACTATCACACCGGGACTGGGCTTTACCCGGCAGGGTCACCGACTCGGCTATGGCGCGGGTTATTATGATCGCTGGTTTGCCGATAACAGCCCCGGCTTGAAGCTGGCTCCAATTTTTAACTGCCAGTTGGTAGACAGCCTGCCAACGGATGAATTTGACCAGGCGGTGGACCTGATTTTTACCGAAACCGAAAAGATCGAGATTAATTCTGTTTGAACTGCTCCAGTTCCAGGACGATCTCGCCATGGTCCAATGCCCTGGCGGTGGTTGACTCCTTGCGTACCAATTTAATCAGGCCAACATCAGGCGCATACCACGCAGTTTCATCAACGCCGACGACTGTTTTTCCGACATAATTTCCTGCGTTGTGAAACTTGGTTCCGGTCTGGCGAATTCGCACACAGTTTTCGAATGTGCCCGCCTCCACTTTCACCGTATCTGTGGTCGATTCCACCTCTACCCGGACTGGAACCAGCGCGACAATACGAAACTCGGTTTTTTGTGGTGGGCCAATTCTGATTAACACGCGGCTGAATGTCTCGCTTTGCCAGGTTGCACCTTTTTCCAGCGGAAATTTCAGTAAATAACGATCTTGCTCCGTGGTTTCATCTTCAAAATCTCCGTGTCGGCTCTGCTGAACCAGCTTGATGCCATCATTGACCTTTTGATAAAAATACGACTTGCCTGCCATGGTCGTTTGTTCGTATAACCAATCCGATCCGTTTTTCTGTGGTGATCGATTTTCTACCACGAAAAATGATTTGTCCGGGCCGTTCATGATTTCGTAGCGCATGTTATAGCGCCAGTACAACCCCTCATCGAGAGGAAAATAATCTGCATTTTTCTGACCACAGGAAATAAGACCAGCCTGAACTGCCAGCACTAATAATAGGATGCGTATTAATCTATTCGTCTTCATCTGATGATTGTCTTGACCAGACACAGGCCAACAGTGATCCGGAAACATTATGCCAGATACTGAACAACGCGCCCGGCAATGCTGCCAGCGGTGGAAAGAACTGACTGGCCAGTGTAACGGCCAACCCGGAGTTTTGCATTCCGACTTCAATCGCCAGTGTTTTGCATGTTTTGTGATCCAGTCCAAAGCTTCGTGGTATGCAGTAGCCCAGCAAAAGCCCGCCCAGGTTGTGCAGAATGACGACAACTGCAACGGCGGGTAACAACGAGCCAATATTTGTTGCATTCAAAGCGACGATGATGGCAATGATAAACGTAATCACACACATCGAGAACAGCGGTAATACTTTCACAATCGACTTGACGTGATTATGAAATAAATGATTGACAGCCACACCAACGATTACCGGCAGGAGGATTACTTTCGCTATTAGCCATATCATATCATTGACCGGCACAGTAATTTTTTCTCCCACGTACAGCCATGTAAGCCAGGGCGTTAAAATGACCGCTATCAGTGTTGAACATGCTGTCATTGATATTGACAGGGCGACATTGCCGCGCGCGAGGTAACAGATCACATTGGAAGCTGTGCCACCCGGGCAGGCGCCGAGCAGTACAAACCCCGTCAATAGAATATCCGCAAGCGAAAAAGTCGTAGACCACAGCAGTGCGAGCAGGGGCATCAGGAAAAATTGCAGCAGCAAGCCTAGAAAAATAATCAGCGGTTGTTTTGCTACGCGTCGAAAATCTGCCAATGTCAGTGTCAGACCCATGCCAAACATGACGAGGCCGAGAAGATAAATAATCCAGCTTTTGAACGGGATAAACAATTCCGGCAGAACCAGGGCCACCAGGCTGAACAATATGGCCGCCAGCGGAAATAAAATAATCATGAATCTGCGAACCGGCTTGTCTGCATTAATTTATACTCGTTTCACTCACTTGCACCGGCTGATATATTCAGGGTCGGGTTCAAATCGCACACATTCGGGGTTTACACGATGACATCAAGAACTGCTCAATTCATTCTTTTTATATTCCTGTCTGCACTGCTTGCCTCCTGTTCGGATTCTGAATCAGACCCGGATTCCAAAAACGCCAACTCTTCTGTAAGCAACGACTGGCCACTGTATGGCAGAGACTATACGAACCAGCGCTACAGTCCACTGCAACAGATTAACCGTGAGAATGTGCAGCAGCTTGAACTGGCCTGGAAATACAAGACCGGTAAAAAAGCCACGTTTCAGACATCACCGATCGTGATCAAAGGCACAATGTACATTACAACACCGTTCAATGATGTCATTGCATTGAATGCAGAGACTGGCGCTGAAATCTGGCGCTATCAGCATCAACTACAATCAAACGACTATTGTTGTGGCCCGGCCAATCGCGGACCGGCCGTTGCCAACGGCAAGGTGTTCACCGTCACGATTGACTCCCGATTGATCGCACTTGATCAAAACACCGGCGACGTGTTGTGGGATGTCAGGATCACAGACTCTCAGGCAGAACAGGGCGAAATCCTTGAACCACTGCTCGGTGTAAAAGAACTGGCAGGTGCGACACAAACCGGCCAGACCGGTTATACCGCAAACCTGGCGCCCCAGGTCTTCGACAACATGGTCTTTGTTGGCATTACCGGTGCGGGTTACGGCCTGCATGTCGAGTTGGAGGAAGATGGCGAGGCAGTATTATCGGTCGGTGGATTATCCGGAGGTGGCCATGGACTGCGCGGTTTCCTCGTAGCCTACGACATCAATTCAGGCAAGGAAATCTGGCGTTGGTACAGTGTTCCCGAGTCCGGCTGGGAAGGCGGTTTTTCAGAAACGACCATGACCGGTGAAACGCTGGATCGAGACATCGACAATGAAAAAGCTATCTTCAAAAAATACAAGGATACCTGGCGATACGGTGGCGGTTCGATTTGGACGACGCCAGCCATCGATAGCGAACTCGGTCTGATCTATCTCGGTACGGGTAATCCCTCACCGCAAATGGATGACAGTACCCGTCCCGGTGATAACCTGTATACGGTCAGCCTGGTCGCACTGGATCTCTATACCGGAAAATTAAAATGGTATTACCAACAAGTGCCACATGATCGCTGGGGCTACGACGTCGCCAGTCCCCCGGTATTATTTGATTACAAAAAAAATGGCAAAGTCATAAAAGCCGTGGGCCAGGCCAGCAAGCTGGGCTGGTTTTTTATCCATGATCGACGAACCGGTGAGCTGTTACAGCGTTCGGAGGCATTTATTCCGCAGGACAACCTGTTTGCCCGTCCCAGTGCCGAAGGTGTGCGCGTCGTTCCGAGCACATTAGGCGCCTCGTCCTGGTCGCCGGTTGCCTATCATCCGGAATCGGAAGCCGTTTATGTCTCAGGCATTGTCCAGCCGGCCATGTTTTACTCGCGTAAATTAACCCCTGAACCGGGCAAACCATGGGAGAGTTTTACATTTTTTCGCCCAACGGATGAACCGAATTCCGGTTTATTCAGCGCTATCTCGTTAACGACAGGCAAACTTCTCTGGCAGAATGAAATTGCTGACCCGATGGTTGGCGGTGCGTTAGCCACGGCTGGCAACCTCGTATTCGTCGGCGAAGGCAATGGCAATTTCAATGCATTCGATGTGACTTCCGGAGAGCGACTCTGGCAATATCAGAGCGAGTTCGGCGTAAATGCCCCGCCGGTCAGCTATGCGGTGAATGGTACGCAGTATATTGCCGTTGCTGCCGGTGGAAACAAGCTGTTTGACTACAAAACCGGAGATGAAGTACTCGTCTTCAAGTTGCCGTAACTAATGGGAATCTGGTCAATTTCATCACACTTTTTATGAATTCTGGCCCATTTATCCGAAAATCCGAACCGTTAGTCGGGGACCCCATGAAAACACAACTCTCAACTGCTATAACCTTACCCATGAAATATCATTCCGGATTTACACTGGTTGAACTGATGGTCGCCATCGCCGTACTTGGAATTCTGAGTGCAGTCGCGTTGCCGTCATTCAGCAACCTGCTCAAAAGCAACCGAATGGCAACCCAGGCCAATTCACTCATTGCGGGCTTCAACTATGCAAGAAACGAAGCGGTGAACCGTGGCGTAAATATCAGGGTCGAGCCGGTCGTCGCGGGCACTGACTGGAGCCGTGGCTGGCTGGTTCGCATTGATGGTAATAATGACAATGATTTTGATGATGCAGAGGATACTGTGATTAGAAATTATGACGGTGTCGAAAGCGCCACGCTGACCAGCGTAGCAGATGAATCTATTTATTACCCGGCTGGAAATGTCGATGCAGTCAACACACTGACGTTACGCGCTGATGAATGTAACGGAGAATTTCAGCGTATTGTTAACGTTAAGCTCTCCGGCCTGGTCACCCTATCCGATAACAAGAATTGCTAATGACATGATGAACCCAACCAATATGATAACGAATACAAGCAAGCAACTTGGTTTTTCATTGATGGAGGTTCTGATAGCCCTGCTGGTTATGTCAATCGGGCTACTCGGACTGGCCGCTTTACAGGCAACTTCATTGAAAGCCAATCATAGTGCCTACCAGCGTTCACAAGCGATTTTCCTGGCCTATGACATCATCGATCGAATGAGAGCCAATCGAAATCTGGCAATGGCAGGTTCTTACAACCTGGCCATGAACGAAGATGCTCCGGCCGCAGCAGCCAACAACCTGCCCGACACTGACCTGAACGAATGGATGACCAATTTCGTCGAGGTTTTATTACCTGCCGGAGACGGTTCAGTTAACTGTACAAATGCCGGTGTTTGCACCGTTGTCATTGAATGGGACGAATCAAGAATCGGGGGTACCGCAACGGCAGGGGCAGCTCTAAGCCAGTACTCTTTCACCTCGCAAATATAACCAATAATGTTGACTATGAATCCTTCACATAAAGCTATGACTTATACCGAACGCGGTTTTTCACTGATTGAGTTGATGATTGCCATGTTGATCGGGTTGATTCTTACCGGCGGTGCAATTCAATTGTTCATCAGTAACAAGGCAACCTACAAGGTGGAAAATGCCCTGTCCCGACTACAGGAAACCGGGCGTTTCGTCGTTGAAACAATGGCACGGGAAATTCGTATGGCCGGATTCAATGGCTGCTCTAGCAGAGGCAATATAGAACCCAATATTATCGCCGATGATCCTCCTCCGTATAGCGGCAATAATGAAAACGCGGTGCTCGGATACGACGCCACTGGCGTTAATTCATGGACACCCGCACTTCTGGCGACCATCACCAACGTGCGCTCCGGAACCGATGTCATAAACATTCAACGCGCCGATGATTGTGGTGCCCAGGTCTCCGGTAACTGGGAGCCCACCAACGCCAATGTTCAGGTCGCTTTCCCAAATGGGTGCTCATTCGAGCAAAACCAGCCGGTTCTCATCACCGACTGCGTCGGCGCGGATATTTACCAAATCTCAAATAATCCTAAAAATGATGTTAGTGGTGGGAATAAACAAACGACAGCGCATGGTAACAATGTGAATACTACTGTTAACCTTAGCAAGGCATATGGCCCTGATTCATCAGTTTTTATTTTTCGTTCATACGCGTTTTATGTAGCGCCCAGCACAGATGATGCAAATGAGCCCGCACTCTGGTTTGCCTCGTGGAATCCGAATACGGATGGCGCAACCACTGCGGCTGACTACGACTATCTTGAACTTAGCGATAGTGTCGAGGACATGCAAATTACTTACGGTGTTGATACTGCGGCACCGGATGACTATGCCGAAAGCTATGAAGAGGCCGACGATGTCACGGATTGGTCCTCAGTCCGTAGTGTCAGGATCAATCTTCTGTTACGTAGTGCTGATCGCGTTACGGACGAACCTCGTGCAATCACATTTAATGGTGCGGCGGTGAATACCGGTGCTGGCGCAGACAATCGCTTACGAATGGTTTACACCTCTACGATCACTTTACGAAACCGACTGCCTTAAGAGAGGGAAAATGAAACAACCAGTTGATATTCACATGCAAAATGGTGCCGCATTAATCACATGCCTGATGCTGTTGGTCGTAATGACACTGCTTGGCGTTCATTCGATCACCTCCACGACCATGGAAGAGAGAATGGCCGGCAATACACGGAACAAACACCTGTCTTTTCAGGCTGCTGAAGCGGCTATCCGTGTCGCAGAGCTCTACACAGAAAACATAATTGATGGTGACACAGTGTTTGCTGGTACGGCTGGCCTCTATCCTCGTTCGAATGCCGGTGATGCAGATTATCCGATTTGGGAAAACGTAGACTGGACTCCGGGGAGTGCCGATATTCTTGATGGCGGTGCTGTTGCCGGCGTGCCAACTAACCCCGGTTATATTGTTGAGGATTACACGACCGCCCCAAGAGACAGTGACTGCATACTGGAAATCCCAGTACCGCCTGGCTGTATGTTGCCCGTGTATAGAATCACAGCCAGAGGTACGGGCCTGACTGATACGGGTGTCACTATCATTCAAACGACCTATAAAAAGCTTTAATTTTGCGGAGTATTTTTCATGGCAAGATCAAAAATTCTTAATGGTTTAATTGTCAGCATCCTGACTTCCAGTGTTGGCATCATCCAATCGGTGCATGCGACACTAGCACTTCCTGATTCTCCCCTCTTCCTGGGTTCACAACCACAACCAAACATTATGTTTGCCGTTGATGATTCGGGTTCCATGGCCTGGGAAATTCTGTTATCCGATGGTGTCTTGGCTGATCACCCGGGAGCCCCTAACTCCAACAACCTGGATATCTCACCGAATGACGCTGCGGAGGATAGGGAGTTCTGTCCTGGCTACAATGTGCTCGCGTACAACCCGAATGTGACTTACGACCCCTGGGCGGGCGTAGATGACGCAGGAGATCCTTACACTGATGCAGTTATCACGGCGGTTCGAACTGTCCCCTACTCAAGCAGCGGTACAACAATTAACCTGCTAAATGTTACTGGTGGTTTATCGGCCATTTATGGCATCTATACGGATCTGGATTTTGATGATATCTATGATGTTGGCGAATGTCCGACTCCACCACCCGACAATAGCAGTCATGCAAGCCGCAATTATACCGATCCTCGCTGGATCAGGGTCAGCAGCCTGAGTGCCGCTGAGCAAACGAATTTCGCCAACTGGTACCAGTATTATCGTAAACGTGAACACGTATTAAAAAAGGCACTGTCAGAAATTGTGACTGACTCAGGGGATCGCATGGGGCTGGCAACGTTGCATGATAATGACAGCGTTGGCGTACCGATAAAAGACATGAGGATCAACTCAAACAAGGAAGATTTGCTCGAAAAGATTAACGAGATTAGATCAAGTGGTTCGACACCATTACGCCGAACCTTGTATAACGTTGGTCAATATTTTGATGATACCGATGGAGCAGGCGCACCTTCGCAACTGGGTTTTACCGATTCCAGCCCGATCTTGCCTCAGGCTGATGGTGGTGCCTGTCAACAAAACTTTGCCGTCTTGATGTCGGATGGGTTCTGGAATAACTCGTTCAACTCGGTTGGTAATGAAGACGCGGATGGTACCGGCAACGATACTGAGTGGGACGGTGGCCCCCACGCGGATACCTACACGGCGACACTCGCCGATGTAGCAATGGCATTCTATGAAAAAGACTTGTCAGCGCTTGATGATCTGGTGCCCGAAGTGGAAAACCTGGATTCCAATACAACCCAACATATGGTGACGTATACTGTGGCGTTTGGCCTGACCGGCTCTGGTGTGGCTGACCCGGTTGATCATGAAAGCACCACTCCACCGCCACCCTGGCCCCAGCCTGTTTCGGATACGTTGACGACGCTGGACGACATGCAACATGCCGCATTCAATGCTCGTGGTTTATTTCTTAACGCCGCAAACCCGCAGCAATTAATCGATTCGTTTTCAGCTGCTATCGCTGATATTGCGACCCGAACCACGTTCACCGCAACAGCTGTCGCGATCAACAGCACCGTGCTGCGTACCAGTGCGCGGTTATTCACTGCCTTGTTTAACAGCGTTGACTGGAGTGGTGAAATACGTTCTTTTACACTGAATGACGATGGCACACTGGATGCCGAACAATGGGAGGCGGGATCCATACTTGATGCCACCAGTAATGCAGATCGACTGAATGTGAACCTGAGAAAAATGTTCACCATCGTTGATAAAGGGGCAACACCCACTCCAATTGAATTCAGCAATGCCGATACTGACCTGGTTGCAGCAATAACCGGTGGTGCGGCAACTATTGATTATATTCGTGGAGATCAAACGAATGAAGTTCAAAATGGCGGTACATTAAGAGACCGTAACTCTATTCTCGCCGATATCATCAAGTCATCGCCTGTGTCCTCCGGTGCGGAAAATTTTTTCTATGATTCACTCGATAATCTCGCCGAAGGCGGCGCGGATCATGGCGGTGGTGTTACTTATTTGAATTATCTTTCGACCAAAGAATCACTGTATACCGATGTGAATGGACGATTTTCAGTTGTTTATGTCGGTACGAATGGCGGTATGCTCCATGCGTTTGATTCACGCGACGGTTCAGAGCTTTTTGCCTATGTGCCGGAAGCAGTACACGGCAATCTAAATGAGTTGACTGATCCGAATTATGGTCATAAACATTTTGTCAATGCCAGTGGTTTCGCTGGCGATGCTTATATTAATACCGGTGCTGGCAATGCCTGGCACACTTTGTATGTCAGCGGACTGGGAGAAGGCGGCAAAGCTATCTTTGCACTGGATATTACCGACCCGGTCACTTCACCCAGCGTAAATAATGTGCTGTGGGAGAAAAACAGCACAGATACCGGCTATAGTGAGATGGGCCACATGACATTTCGTCCACGTGTTGTTTTCCTGAATAACGGGGGGTGGGGCATCATTACTGGAAACGGCTGGAACAGTAATCTTGAACGCGCACAATTATTTATCATCAACGCCGTCGACGGCTCAATTATTGAAGTCATTGATACTGAAGAAGACGGATCCGGTAATGCTGATCTTCCCACGAATGGACTGGGTGAACCTTTTTTACTGGACGAGGATGGCAACCGGACTGTCGACTGGGTATATGCCGGCGATCTGCAGGGTAATATCTGGAAGTTCGATCTTCGATCTTCTAATACCAACTCCTGGAACGTTGAATTCTCTAAAATGGGTAACCCTGCACCACTCTATTCGGCAATTGATAGCAACGGAAAATCTCAGCCAATTACCACCCGCCCGGTGTTAGCAACACATCCTGACGGAGGATTTATGGTGATGTTCGGCACAGGAAAATATCTGGAACCATCAGACAACAGTATACCTGCCAGCCCAGATGTTCAGACTTTTTACGGCATTTGGGATGATGGTGATGTAGTAGCGACCGGACGAACCGATTTGCAGGTACAAACAATTCTTGAGGAAGTTGACATCAACGATGCAAATGGAAACTTTGCCAACCGTGCGCGTATTGTTTCTGACACCACGGTTGATTACTCCCAGGACGACGGTTGGTATATAGAATTATTGACACCGGCTGTTGCACCTGCAGTGACACCAACCGCTGAGGGTGAAATGGTTATTGCCGATCCGCTGACCCGATTTGGCAGGGCGATCTTCACTACATTTATACCCGGAGATACCCCATGTGATCGCGGTGGACAATCGGTAATCATGGAGCTTGATGCCGTAAACGGTTCCCGTTTACAAAACTCGGTTTTTGATTTTAACAATGACGGTGTCATAGATGCGAATGACTTGATCGCCTATGGTGGCACCTCGGTACCGGGCTCGGGTATTTTCATTCCGGCCACGCTTGCTTCCCCTGCTGTAATTTCAGCCGCAGATGCGAGTGCTGAGTATAAACAGTCATCCGGATTGAACACTGAAGTCACCACAACAATGGAAAGTACCGGAGGATTAACCGTGGGAAGGCAATCCTGGCGACAAACCCGTTGATATCTCTGGAGGAGTTTAAAGCTATGAAATATTTCTTTTCATTCGATTTGATAAAGATCTGTATTCTTTTGATAATAAGTTGGATTCTCCCTGCGATCAGTTATGCCGAGAAATTGCCTGAAGAAGGCATAATCGAGTTGATACACGACGACGGGACAATTGTAGTTAGTGACAGTGCCTATTTTTTGAATTCCCAGGTGATTGTAAATCAGGATAACAGTGTCAAAATTGGGTCTCGGCATCTGCAAGAGGGCTTATCCATCAGCTATCGCATTGAGAATCAGGGGCTTGAACTCCCGGTGATCAGCGAAGTCTGGATACTAAATCGAGCTCCTGTCGATCACTCCTTACTTGATGACTAGGTGAAAATAAATGAAAAATAAAATATCTCAGTCTGGATTTACCTTGATTGAACTCATGATCGTCGTATTGATTATTTCAATTATTATGATGGTCGGCCTACCAAGTTATAAGCAATATGTAACCAAAACACGACGCGTCGACGCTACCGGAAATCTTTTGGAACTTAGTCAGTATATGGAACGGTACTACACAGAAAACGGATGTTATCATCAATCACCCTGTGCCGGAGGTGGCGCTGCACTGGCTCTACCATTTAATAAATCACCGAAGGAAGGCACGACGACACATTATAACCTGACAATCCCTACACTGACGGCGACCACATTTACACTTAATGCGACACCGATAAATGATCAACTTAGCTCCGATACCGATTGCGGAACATTGACCCTTTCACATACGGGTGTCAAATGTATTCTGGCTGGAGCAAGCTGCTCGGATAGTGCTACCGCCAGCGTTCAGGAAGCAGTAGCTGATTGCTGGTAATCCGTGTTTAAAATCCGGATATTTTCAATCATCTGTTTGCGTCGTCGTGTCCTACTTCTGGAATAAACATGCAGAGTATTCATAAATATTCATTTCTCTTCTTATTTCTGATTTGTGCTATGCCTGTCTCAGCTGTCAATGTTTATGAATGCATAGATTCTGAGGGAAACACTGTGTTTCAGGATCGCTGTCCTCCAGGTATGACTAAAAAATCTGAAATGAAATACAACGGTAAGGCACCAACCGAGGAAAATAAATTTTCTAAGTTTGATGAACAACCTGTCATAATTTACCTGACACCGAATTGCACTGGTTGCGAGCAAATGCTGGACTACTTTAATGCAAGAGAGATTTCAGTGGTTGAAAAAAACATTGAGGACAACATCGAATTACAGAATGAGCTAATCGAGAAGATTGGTAATCTTAGCGTTCCGACAGTAGATATTCACGGCGAATATCTTTCCGGCTACAACGATACGAAACTCACTGAAATACTAAATAGCATCATGTAGTCAGAGTGCCTCCGTACCCGACAAATCATATTCATCTGCATCGTTTATTTTTACCCGGATAACGTCACCAAGATTTTTTATTCTATCTGAACTGAATTTAACAATTCCGTCTATCTCCGGTGCATCGGCAGAGCTGCGGCCGATGTATTTACCTGAATCTACTGTATCTACAATCACATCCAGCGTGCTACCAATCCTGTGCTGAAGTTTTTTGGCGCTGATTTCTGACTGCAGTTGCATAAAGCGATCATAGCGTTCCGCTTTTATTTCATCCGGCACGGCATCAACCAGTTGATTTGCCTTCGCCCCATCAACCGGTGAATATTCAAAGCAACCGACCCGATCGAGGCTGGCTTCACGTAAAAACGCCAATAATTCATTAAAGTCTTCCTCTGTCTCGCCGGGGAACCCGACAATAAACGT
Source organism: Gammaproteobacteria bacterium (assembly GCA_041984885.1). Classification (GTDB taxonomy): domain Bacteria; phylum Pseudomonadota; class Gammaproteobacteria; order Eutrophobiales; family Eutrophobiaceae; genus UBA4486. Next base: position 3,933 of record JBHIXH010000031.1, on the reverse strand, counting down.
TGAGCGAATCGCGATTTCCGGGCAGATGCCGCGCCAGGTCTCGATACGTTGTAACGTATCCTCGCTCGCCGCCGGTCGTCGCATGGCTTTGAGTATTTTCGGGCTGGCGTGCTGAAAAGGAATATCCAGGTACGGCAGGATTTTTTTCTCTGCCATCAACGGTATGATTTTGTCGACATGCGGGTAAGGATAAACATAGTGCAAACGAACCCAGATACCCAGTGTGCCCAGCGCCTCGCATAAATCATACAGGCTTGTCTGATACGGCTTACCACGCCACTCAACCGGGGCATACTTCAAATCACTGCCGTACGCACTCGTATCCTGGGAGATCACCAGCAGTTCCTTCACGCCGTTTCTTACCAGACCCTCGGCCTCGCGCATAACATCATCCAGTGGTCGACTGTTCAGTTTGCCGCGCATCGACGGAATGATGCAAAAACTGCATTTATGATTGCAGCCTTCGGATATTTTTAAATACGCATAATGCCGCGGGGTTAACTTGATACCGGATTCCGGCACCAGATCGGTATACGGATCATGCACCTGTTGCAGCGGCAGGTGCGTGTGCACGGCCGAGACAACTTGCTCATACTGCTGCGGTCCGGTCACACTGAGCACATCCGGTTGAGACTCCCTGATCAATTGCTCATGGACACCAAGACAACCGGTGACAATAACCTTGCCATTTTCACGCACGGCTTCACCAATTGTTTCCAGTGATTCATCCCGTGCCGAGTCAATGAAACCACAGGTGTTGACGACGACGACATCGGCCTGCTCGTAGGTAGGCACGATGTCATACCCGTCAATCCTCAATTGCGTCAGGATACGCTCCGAATCGACCAATGCCTTCGGACAACCCAGGCTGACAAATCCGACTTTATTTGAACTCATTGAATTTTAAATAAAAATATTCGTTTTTAGGTCTGCAACGACTTGCATCGATTCTTACTCTTATGCTTAAATCGCGCCTCACGATTTTATTGGTTTAGTTACCGTGCCGGATTAGCTCAGTTGGGCGAGCCGGATCTGAAAAAGACACTTAACGTGTCTTTTTCCCGGCGAGCGCCTCGACACGGATGTCGAGGTTGGTAGCCCCCACCATGGACGGTTACAAGCACGTAAAATAACATGAAATTTTCTTGCCGGATTAGCTCAGTTGGTAGAGCACCCGCCTTGTAAGCGGTAGGTCGAGAGTTCGAGTCCCTCATCCGGCACCACCTTTTCATTTATAAACACAACGGATTGTTCGGATCGATGCCATCGCGAAACGGGTTATTTCTATCCGCGTTCGTTACCTGATACACCTTGCCAATCCAGTTATTGATGACCGCCTCGGCGCTGTCATGCCAGGTGTTATGCAATCTTGGCACAATTAATCGTTCAGGAAACTCTCCGGCTGTGCTGCCTGTTTCCATGTTCGTTTCAACACGTTCGCGGTATTCCTGCAATATTGCCAGTGACTTTTCATCAAAATAGTTTTCCGGGAATACCGGGTAGTCTTCCCGCTCCTGTTTGATGTAGCGGCCGATTTCGCGTTTGTATTCTTTCATCAGACTGACAGAATCGTACTCCGGGTGTCCCTGAAAAAATACCAGACGAAATCCATCTTCGCTGACACCGAGATGCACACCGGCATTGTCGCTCTCTACCAGTACTTTTAATTCAGCTTCGTGGAACTGGATACTGTCAACCTGATTAAAGCGGGAATGTGGCACATCAAAACGTGTATTCATGCCGGTCACCAGCGGGTGATACTGATCCCTGACCGTATGCGAATACACACCCCAGCGTTTCTCCGGCAGGGCCCGTCGATTCAAACCATAACGAAATTGAAGAACCGCATGGGTAGCAAGACAGGAACATAACGTCGACGTCACGTTTTCATAGGCCCAGTCAATGATCTCGATTAACGGCTTCCAGAATGGTTGTACGGATAATTCACGACCGACGACGTTCGCGCCGGTAATGATCAGTGCATCCAGACCGGTCTGTTGTATATCGGAAAACCGTTCATAGTATTGATCGATGTGTGCCTGCCCGTCCGGGCCACGCTCCATGTCGTCCAGCGTAAAAGGATGCATATAAAACTGGGCGATCTGGTTACTTTCCCCAACCAGGCGAAAAAACTGTCGTTCGGTCGCGGCCAACGCCGCGTCGGGCATCATGTTTAACAGGCCTATATGTAATTCACGAATATCCTGATGCACCGCATCGCTTTCAGGAATGACGGTTTCGCCTTCTTCACGCAGACGTTGAAAGCTGGGTAATGATGTGTTGGCAACCAGCGGCATGATTTAACCTGCGTCCAGTGTGTCTGACACCAGTTGAATGAAATCCTGTTCAGATTGAATCTCTGCGACGGCCGCGGATGAGATCGTATAGCCAAACTGGTCGGCAATTTGTTCATAGCGTGGAATGCGCGAGTAAAACAATTCCTTGAATACCCAGCGCACAAAGTCATCCGGGTCAATCTCGGCGGCAAACTCGAGTTGTTTCTTCTGTAAGTATTCTGTCAATTTCTCCTGCAGAAACTGTTCACGGTAATACATCGGCTTTGGATCGCATTCGGCCCGCTCGATTAATTGCTGCTCGTCCGTCGCGGTCGCCTGGATATACAGAATGACCGTATGTTCGGCCAGTGTTTCCAGCACGCCGGGTTCTTCCAGTTCACACAGACTGCCCCCGGCATCATTCACGAACTGATCATAGCCATAGATGGTTTTCGCCTTCTGGATAAACTCGGACACATCGAGCATGGCATGGATTTCAGCATCACGATGCAAGGCCTGGCGTCGTTTGAATTCAGATAAGGCAATGCCACCCTGCTCCGGGTTCCCCAGCTTGCCAAGAAAACTCGATACCGGTTTCAGGTTATCGACAGATAAATTGTTTTCGATATGAATCGAGTCGGAACGCAACAAATCACGCAAAAACGGCACCTGCATCGCCTGTTGTTTGATGTTATCGAGAATCGGCTCATCCAGATAACGCGTACCAATGCGGTAATCGCCGGAATAATGAAACCAGTTATTGTTACGTAACAGGCAGGCAAGACGTGTCTTGCCGACCCCGGACATGCCGAGCAGCGTAATCGCCTTATCCTGCCAGTTAATGAACTCTTTACCTTTTAGGCGCATATTATTGATTCATATATAAAAAGATTAAAATACTATAATCTACTTTAAGCCGATGATGAAGTCCTATCTGACTGATTGGAGAAATACGGCTACTGGCTTAACCATTCACCCGGCACAATTCTTTGCAGGTTTTCCGTTGCGTAGTCCGGATATTCGATTTGAAAATCCGCCAGATTTGAACGGGCAAGTTGAATTGCGCCCTGCTGCCATAAACGATGAATGTAATTCAGCCAGGCACTCTGGGCGCGATCTCCGGGAATATCGATCACGCTAAATTGCCCGGCGGCACCGTCTTTACCGGTTATTATATTTTGCTGTAATTGCGCGGATAATTTTCGTGATACGGCCTGGTTTTCCTCCAGCTTTGTCAGCAGTGCCTGCTTTTCATCTTCCACTGCGGCTTTTTCCCGGTTCAATGTCTCGATTTCACTTTCTAATTGCGAAACGATGGCGCCATCTGCAAACGACATCGCCTGGCTGCTTTTTGTCGCAGCGGCGCTTTCCGGTTTCACTGGCGCCGGTGCTTGCTCCGCTATACCTGTGCTGGCCATTTCTCTTGCCGCCGGTCTTGCGCGATCCGCAACTTCCAACCGGGTTGAGTCGTCAGACAACTCCTTGGCCTCCGATGAATCGACACGACCGCCCTGATTGTCTTGTGGCAGGGATTCTGTTTCGGCAGGTGCTACGGCACCCGCGATCACCAATCCGGATTCATCGGAGACCACGTCCGGGGGGCGCACATCCTGTTCAATCGTCAATACCAGAATGACGGTGATACAGACAACCGCCG
>JBHIXH010000030.1:8201-30573 GCA_041984885.1 Gammaproteobacteria bacterium | reverse complement strand
AAATACAGCGAATCATTTAATGCCGACAGGCAAGTTTGGAGTCTATTTTGGAAACGTACACAACTGATGAAGAACAGATTGAAGCGGTCAAACGCTGGTGGCGGGAAAACGGCCTGCCAATAGCGCTGGGACTCGTTATCGGTCTTGGTGGAATCTTTGGCTGGCGCGGTTACCTGGCCTACGAAGTGGCACAGGCCGAGGCAGCGTCGGATGTCTTTCAAAACATGACCGCACAGATGCGGGACAAAAATGCGGAAAAAGCCCGTGAGCATGCGCAGAAATTGCTGGATGAGTATGCCACCACACCGTATGCCGTGTTTGCCGCGATGAACCTGGCGAAGCTGGCTGTCGAGGACGGTGACTTTGAAGGCGCGCGCGATCACCTGGAATACGCCAGTGATCATGCACAGGGGCAGGAACTGCGTAGCCTGGCCAGGGTGCGCCTGGCTCGCGTCATCGTTGCCGAAGGCAAACCGGACGAGGCATTAAAAGTGCTGGGTCAGGGTAATTTCGGCGAACTCGATAATATTGCGAGTGAACTAAAAGGCGATATCCTGGCGGCAAAAGGCGACCGCGAAGCGGCTTCGGCAGCCTATAACGCTGCGTTAAACGGTGTGGCCCCGGACAGTCCGGCGTTTGAATTACTGACACTGAAACTGGATTCGGTCAGTCTTTAAGACGATCCCGGGAAGCTATGCGAAAGGTTTGTCTGCTCCTGCTGGTATTGATAATGCCGGCCTGTTCAACGGTTAAGAGTTTTAACCGGCACTTTGTTGGTGAAGACAATGCCGAGCCGCCAACACCATTGACCGCGTTTGCCCAGCGTTTGCAGGTGGTCGAACTCTGGTCTGAACGGGTCGGCGAAGGTGTCAGCAAGTATTACCTGAAACTGACACCGGCACTGCATGAAAACCGCATTTACATTGCTGACAGTGAGGGTTACCTGACTTCACTCGATGCAACGAGTGGCCAGACTGTCTGGCGCACCGATACGAATAAACCGATCACCGGTGGGCCTGGCGCCGGCGCCGGTTTAACGCTGGTCGGCACGAAAGAAGGTGAAGTCCTCGCCTACTCCGCCGCTGACGGCAAGTTCCTCTGGCAATCGAAAGTCTCCAGTGAAATTCTCGCGGCACCTAAAGCGGAAGAGGACATCGTGGTTATCCGGACTATCGACGGCAAGATCTTCGGATTACGCGGCGAGACCGGCGAACAACTCTGGACCTATGACCGCACCGTGCCTGCCCTGACCTTGCGTGGTACCAGCGCACCGATCATTGACTCGGGACTTGTTGTCATTGGCTTTGATGGTGGCAAACTGGCGGCGCTCGACCTGCTCTCCGGCCGGTTGCAATGGGAGGTCACCGTGTCGCAGGCCTCTGGTCGATCAGAGCTCGATCGTATGGTGGATATTGATTCGGAACCGATCGTTGTCGATGGTGTGATCTACGTCGCCACGTTCCAGGGTAATCTGGCTGCGATCGAGCTGGAGTCCGGCCGACCGTTATGGAATCGGGAAATCTCATCTTATGCAGGACTGGGCGTGGATAACCGCTACGTCTACGTGACCGATGACGAGAGTGTCATCTGGGCGCTCGATCGCACGTCGGGCAGTTCCGTCTGGAAACAGGAACAATTAAAAGCCCGTGCCGCCACTGCACCGGCCAGTATTGGCAAGCATGTTGTCGTCGGGGATCTGGAAGGTTACCTGCACTGGCTGGATAATGAGTCCGGTGAATTCTCGGCCCGCCATCAAATTTCAGAATCCCGTATCATCGCCCCGCCGATCGTCGATCAGGACATCGTTTATTCTTACAGCAGTAACGGCAAACTCGGCGCCTTTACTTATCAATAATCCTGACTTGCTCCCATGACGGCTGTCATCGCAATCGTCGGCCGACCGAATACAGGCAAATCAACCTTATTCAATCGACTGACACGTACGCGCGATGCCGTCGTGGCAGATCGCCCCGGCGTCACACGGGATCGTCAAACCGGCATCGGCCACATCGACGATCGGCAATTTTATATTATCGATACCGGTGGTATTGGCGAACTCGAGCCGGATAACGCCAGCCTGCAAAAGCAGGTAGAACAACAGGCGTTACAGGCAATGGAAGAAGCCGATGCAATCATCTGGCTGGTCGATGGTCGTGAAGGCCTGAATCATGTCGACGAGCAACTGGCCGCATCATTTCGCACCTTTTCTGATCGACTCTATCTCGCCATTAATAAAACGGAAGGACACGATCCGGCCGTGGTCAGCGCCGAGTTTTATCGACTGGGTCTGGGCAACATGCAGACGATATCGGCCAGCCGCGGCGATGGTGTTGTCACATTGATCACTAGCATGCTTGAACAGGTGGATGTGACAGACAGGCCGGAGGTATTAAACCAGCCGCATGGCACACGCATCAGCCTGATAGGCCGACCGAATGTGGGCAAATCAACATTGATCAATCGAATTATTGGTGAAGAACGCGTGCTTACCTGCGACCATCCCGGTACCACGCGCGACAGTATTGCGATCCCGTTTCAACGAAACCAGACAGATTATGTTCTCATCGATACCGCCGGCGTGCGTCGTAAATCAAGAGTCATCGATGCCGTGGAAAAGATCTCGGTGGTGCAATCGTTACGCGCAATCGATGCGGCACAGATCGTCCTGGCCGTGCTTGATGCCAGTGAAGCAATTACGGATCAGGATTGCCACCTGATAGGTATCGCCCATGATCAGGGAAGGCCGGTCATTGTCGCAGTGAACAAGTGGGATGGCATCGAAACCTATCAGCGTGACAGGATTAAAATGCAACTGGATAGAAAGTTACAGTTTTTGCCGAATGCCGTCATCCATTTCATTTCAGCACTTCATGGCTCCGGCGTTGGCAAAATGATGGATTCGATCGACGTAACCACTCGCAAACTGGATACCGACTGTTCGTCAAATCAGCTCAGTGAATTGCTGTCACAGGCAGTGCAACAGCACGCGCCTCCAATGGTGCGCGGCCGGCGTATTAAATTACGTTACGCCCATCTTGGTGGTCATAACCCGTTCCGAATCATTGTCCATGGCAATCAGGTCAGGGAGATACCGGAAAGTTATGATCGCTATCTGCGACATTATTTCCAGAAGGCATTACGCCTGGATACCATCCCGGTCGTCGTCCAGTATAAGCAGGGAGATAATCCGTATGCCGGTCGCAAGAACAAGTTGACCGATCGCCAGATCGCAAAAAGAAAACGTATGATCAGCTATAACAAGCGGAAAAAATAACCGGAACCGGATTACCTGTTATAACTTTCCAGTAACATCGACAGGATCCGGTTTGAATCGGAACCGGTTTCCCAATCGCCTTCCTGATTCAGAACCACGAGTTCGGTTTTCTTGCCGACACCAGTCAGGCTGATTTGATAGGGCTTGCCCTCCGGCTCATCGTCATCCCAGAACTTCAGCCTGGAAAAAAACCCCTCTTCTTTTTCACCGCCTGTATTCTCTGTCAATAAGATGTAATACAACCCTTTTTCCTGATCACGGTTCTCGATAAACATACCGCTCTCAAGGATTAACGATTCTGCCCGTCGCCAGGCCCGCGTATATTCTTCCGGAATCGTCAGAAAATATTTATTGTCACCGACATCAACAATCTCGGCTTTCTCTCCGGCCAACGCAACCTGGCTGGCAGCCTGCTCCAGTTCCGGTTCCGACTCGGCTACCGCCGCAGTCGCTGGCGCTGCATCACCATAAAACTCCCGTCGTAATGCCTGCGTCATTTTCTTGTCTTTTCTTGCGTTACTGTCCTGCGATAACCATTCCGCATTGTCTTCATCCAGGCCGACATTTTCCTGCCTGTCACTCGAGATCAGGAATACCGTGTTCAATCCGGTGTCATCCGGTTCGGCAAACACCTTGTAGCGATCACGCGTCTTGCCATCGACTTTCCAGCCGGTTTCAAGCACACCCAGTTCGTAATCAGACAGCTCCGGTTGATAGCCCTGATCGGAAAAGAATGCTTCCAGCCGTGGCCAGACATCGGCAGCCGATCCCCTGACGGCCAGTGCCTGTTCATCGGGAAACTGGTTTTCCAGTGTCTGCACCGCTGAACTCTGGCCGCTTCGTTGACGCTTCATGCGTTGAAACTCGGATAACGTCGCCGGTTCCTCGCCGGCTATCGCCATTTCGTCACCATCTTCCAGTGTCAGGTCCGGTGGCACTTCAAGATCCGGCAACGAGCGACTACGGCTATACGTATCGCGCGAGTCCGGTAACACATCATCAAGTTTCGGAATATTGCCGCAGGCACCCAACAACATGGCGAGTGCCAGATAAATCATGGTTTTGTTCAATTGCATCATTTCAGTTTACTTCATCAGTTAATTTATACAGCCGGCCTCAAGCAACGCTTCAGACACCACCTGCTCATACTCTGCCGACATCCAGGTCAATGGCAAACGGATACCTGCCTGGATCAATCCCATCTTCCACAACGCCCATTTAACCGGGATCGGGTTCGCCTCAACAAACAGTTTGTCATGCAAGGCCGCGACAGGTTCATCAATAGCTGCCGCTTTCTGTTCATCACCGGCCGCGGCAGCCACGCAGAGATCATGCATTTGTTTTGGTGCGACATTCGCCGTTACCGAGATCACGCCATGACCACCGAGCTGCATAAAGTCCAGCGTGGTCGCATCATCACCACTCAACAATAAAAAATTCTGTCCGCAACCGGAGCGGATCTTCTGCACCCGTTCAACATCGGCAGTGGCTTCTTTTACGCCGATAATGTTTTCCAGTGCCGACAATCGGATCACCGTCTCCGGCAACATATCACACGCGGTACGACCGGGTACGTTATACAGTATCTGCGGAATATTGACTGCCTCGGCAACCGCCTTGTAATGCTGGTACAGGCCTTCCTGCGTTGGCTTGTTATAATAAGGTGTCACCAGCAGGCAGGCATCGGCACCGGCTCCGCGCGCGGCCTGCGTCAAATGAATCGCTTCGGACGTTGAGTTGGCGCCGGTACCGGCAATCACCGGAATACGGCCGTTCACCAGTTCCACCACACGCCGTATCACATCACTGTGCTCGCGCACATCGAGCGTGGCGGATTCGCCGGTCGTACCGACCGCAACGATGGCATCTGTTTCATGTTCAATATGAAATTCAATCAGATTTGCCAGGGCGGCATTATCCAGCGGCGTATCTGGCGCAACGCCCTGCTGCATCGGCGTGGCAATTGCCACCATACTGCCACCAAGTTTTATCGACATAATTGAATGTTTGTTTTGACTGTTTGATCTGTGGGCATCAGACTGTCCGGACGAAACCGCCACCCCGCAACTGATGCGAATATAGCTTTGCTGGTGCTGACCTTTATGGTGAGCTGTGCAGCTTGGCACAAATAGCGGGGTAGGGTATGGTACTTATCTGCAAGCCCTATGACAAGCCAAGCAAACAACAATAACAGGTTGATTTTAAAGTTAATATTAAATTACCCCTGCCGCCTTCAGCCTGACCATTTGCACAAATCCATTGTATGAATAATTTCCTGGTTCTGACCGCGCTTGGTGCAAACTCGCCGCAATTAAACAAGCGGTTGTTCGACGAGATTAAACAGCTGGGCTGCAATGTGGTCGACAGCCGCATGGCGATACTGGGTGAGGAATTCACTCTCGTTGCGATGCTCTGCGGTAACTGGGACGCGATTGCAAAAATCGAGGGCCAGGTCAGTAAACTCGAAAAGGAACTCGGACTGAAAATCTCGACACGACGCACCAAAACCGGTGGTCCTGGCAGTGGTTATATGCCGTATGCAATCGACGTGGTCGCAGCGGATCAAAGTGGTGCCGTCTATGAAATCAGCCGGTTCCTGTCTGACAATGATATTCTTGTGCATGACATGTACACGAACACGTACAAGGCCGCGCACTCGGACACAACCATGTTCTCTCTGCATATGACAATAAACATACCGGCGGATACATCCATCTCTACACTGCGAAATGACTTTATGGAGTTTTGTGATCGGCTCAACCTGGACGCGATAATGGAGCCGGTAAAATAGCTGTCATCTTGTTTACGCATAATCTGTACTTTCTGTTACCTTATGTCTAATTTATATCGATTCATCACTTCAAATTGGATACCGAAGCAAACTCGCCTCTTACCGAACCAGATAATCCACAGCCGGACATGACCGACAGCACGAACCGCCAACTGTTTGTGCTGGATACGAACGTGCTGATGCATGACCCGGGCGCTATCTTTCGCTTTCATGAACATGACCTGTTTATTCCCATGGTCGTGCTGGAAGAACTTGATGCGGCGAAAAAAGGCACGTCTGAAGTCGCACGTAATGTCCGCCAGGTCAGCCGTTTTCTTGATGAATTGATCGAGGACATGGATGCCGAATCCATTGTGAATGGGCTGGAGTTATCACGGCTGCAGCATACGAACGGTAATGTCGACCCGACCGGTCGATTGTATTTGCAGACGCAGACAATGGATATCGAGTTACCGGCACATCTACCCGGTAAAAACAACGATAACTCGATACTTTCGATGACGTTGTCGCTGCAACAGGCCATGCCGGAGCGGGAAATCACGCTGGTTTCCAAGGACATTAACCTGCGAATCAAGGCGCATGTACTCGGCATCAACACGGAAGACTATTACAACGACAAGGTGCTGGATGACGTCGACCTGCTGTATACCGGTCTGACCGAGCTAAGCGATGATTTCTGGGACCAACAGATCGAAGATTTAAAATCCTGGCAATCCGAACGCAAGTCGTACTATCAGCTTGAGAGCCTGCCACTGGAAGAGTCGTATCCGTATCAGTGCCTGTATGCGAACAACGGTTTCGAGGCACTCGTCGAAAAAATCGATGACAAGGGCACGACATTGCGCGTCGTCCAGGATTATCGTAACGGTAACTCGGTCTGGGGCATCAACGCGCGCAACCGGGAACAGAATTTTGCCTTGAACCTGCTGATGGACCCGGAAGTGGATTTGATTACGCTGCTGGGCGCCGCCGGCACCGGCAAGACCTTGCTGGCACTGGCGGCTGGACTGGTACAGACGATGGAAACAAAAAGGTACCGTGAGATCATAATCACGCGCGTTACCGTGCCGGTCGGTGAAGACATCGGCTTTTTACCGGGTACCGAGGAAGAAAAGATGGCACCGTGGATGGGTGCCCTGCTCGATAACCTGGAAGTGTTGACCAACTCCGAGGATGAAAGCGACTGGGGCCGTGCCGCCACGGCCGACCTGCTCAACAAACGCATCAAGTTACGTTCGTTAAACTTCATGCGTGGCCGCACGTTTTTAAACCGCTACATAATTATTGACGAGGCACAGAACCTGACGTCAAAACAGATGAAGACATTGATCACGCGCGCCGGTCCCGGCAGCAAGGTGATCTGCCTTGGTAACGTCAATCAGATCGATACGCCCTATTTAACTGAAACTACTTCCGGCCTGACCTACGTCGTCGACCGTTTTAAAAACTGGCCACACAGCGGACATATCACGTTACGCCGCGGTGAACGTTCGCGCCTCGCTGACAGCGCCTCGAAGATCCTCTGAGCGTAATCCGCATCACGTCAGCGACGTTTACGCCATTTCGGTTTCGTTCGCCGCAGTAATCATTACATCCGCCAGTGTCGTGTAGGTTTCCGTCCAGGCAGCTTTCATGTCTGCGGTAAACGCATCACCGAGTCCCTGTTCCAGGGTCCATAACAGGGCGTTGGCGACAGTCCCGTAATGCTCGTCCTTCACACCGTAGTCGACATGACGGCGTCCCAGGTCCTGCACGGCCGGAATGATCTTTTCGACATTATTTAAATTATTGACTGCAGTATTGATCATCGTCATTAATTTTTTTCCCTGACTTTTTATATCGGATTTGAACATCGATTCAAGCGAGGGATCGAGTTCAAACAGTTTGTCATAGAACATGGCTGCGGCCTGCTCTGAGATTGGTTTCACCTGGTTCCAGGAATGCTGAACCAGGCTGATCTGCTCGGGTGTCATTGGATATCTCCTTTGGTTTTATGCGATTTTGCTAATTCAATCATGTAATCAACGGCAGCCTTGATCTCATCATCAGTCAGTTGATCATTGCCGCCTCGTGCCGGCATCAGTGTATCGTCCGGCCCAAAAAACCCTTCGAGTGCATGCAGGTAAAGGGTTTCCCGGCCTTTCTCGAGACGCGGTTTCCACTGTTCAAAATTCATCGGGATTGGTGCCCCGGCTATGCCCCATCCATGGCAGCCCTCACAGGTTCCCAGCCAAATTGAACGACCGTGCTCCAGATGTGGTTCATTGAAAGTGCGGTAACGGTCATCGCCTGCAGCACAGACGCCAATTTGACTCATGCATGTCAGTGACAGAACTACCAGGGAAGCAAGCCGGGGCATAAACCGTCAACCCTTGATCGGAACGCGGATAACGACACCTCCCATCACATCACCCAGTTTAAAATCCGTTTTCGGTGTGTCCTTGTGTTCGTTATGACAACTGACACACACCGGTGCGACCGCGGTATCTGCATACACGGCAGTAAAATACTTAATGCCGCCGAGTTCCTCGGTACCGTAGAAATTTTTACCCTTGTTTTCGGCAACGTATTTCAGTCCGGCCTTCTCAATCTCGGTACGCGGTTCGTTTTGCTTGTTGATCGGCCACAACGATTGTAACGAATAGCTGAAGTCATCGGTTTTCTTCCCGACCATCTCGGCACCAAATCGAAACATCTGCGCCGGCAACACCAGTGCCTTGTCATCCTCAAAGTGTTCACTGGCCTTGATCACTTTTTCCTTTTTAACAAGACGGTTAACAATCTTACGTGTATAGACAGCCCGATCACTCGACATAACCAGGTACAACCAGTCAGTCATCTGTTGTGCCGAGAATAGCGGTGTCTCGCCATCGACTTCTGACAAAACGGCAAATGGTGTACACAGACAGGTGACAACACCGGTTGTGATCAGGAACTTCTTCAGCTTGTTCATATTGCTACCTCCTTACAGGGTGAAAAAAATTACTATGTGTTACTCGGATTCGGTTGACCGGTTTTGCTCACGAATACGTCGCTTTCTTTCTTCGGCCTCTTGTGCCCGTTCTACGGCCATTTCGATCCCATTGATGTGTACCGACGGTGACGTATGGAAATTGCCTTGAACAAGTGCAGAGTCGGCGAGCGCATTGATACTGAATTCAAGTCCATGACAGTTCATGCAGACCGGACGGATCATTTTCTCGTTTGGTCGCAGCGTCTCGCTCTGGTTGTGCTGTGTCAGCGTGTGATAAAACTCGCCCCAGTTATATTCCTTTTCAATGCGCGGCATGTGACAGGTCGCGCACGACACGCCGAGGCCGGTATCAATCTCGCCGGCCAGTTCCTGTTGCCAGAGTTGGTGATGCGGTGAGTCGATATAGGCAAGACTGTGTGTGTCGTCATGGCAGGCAAGGCAACTTTCGACAGCGGCCTTACGGATATCATAACGGTGCGGCGTATGGCAGGAATGACAATCCAGTTCCTTATCGGCAACTTCGGCTTTCATCGGTAACCGGGCCAACGCCGGCGTCATTCGATGCAGATGCTGTTGCAGTTTTTCACTGTTCATCCGCATGCCATGTTTACCGGCCAGCCAGCCGCCGACTTCCTCGACATGACAACTCTCGCACACGGTATAAGTCGGGCTTTCGACCCATGCCGGCTGATCCCTATCCCCGGCTAAATGACAGGCGCTGCAATTCACACCACTGGCTGCGTGTCGGGATGCCAGCCAGTCAGTCATGATGGTGGCATCTTTTGTTTGTTCCGGCGGTGCGTCAGCGGCTGCAATATCCAGTTCACCGATCGGATAACTCTCGATCGGGTATCCACTGACCAACGGTGCGATCTCGCCCAGGTTCAGCTCGGGAAATGCGGACATTTTTTCGAGTACAGCAGGCTCGTTCGCATGCTTGACGAGAAAGTCTTCGTACAGCGCCTGGTTATCGTGATAGTTATGGCAACCGGCCGAGGCGCAGGTATCGAATTCCATGTCGGCATGACTGGGGCGATCATCAGCGATGTCCTGGTGACACAGGTGACAGTAATCCGGTGGTAACGTCAGTCCCATTGCCGTCGTCATCTCCGGACGATGCTCGACATGACAGGTAGCACAATATCTGGCATCAAGCACGGCCAGCCGATCGGCGTTTCTCGGATCGGTAAACTTGCTTTTCGGGTGCTTGTCTTTCGCCTGTTCCAATGCCGTGCCATGACAATTCATACACGCTTCCTGGATGACGTCCTTGTCGGTAAACGATTCTCCATGACAGGCACCGCAGGCCAGTTCGATCTGATGATGCCCGTCGGTCGTCTTGCCGGGCATGAACACGGACTTGTCGGCGGTTTCGCTGTCAAGCAGATTCATGAAATAACCCGCGCCGGCCGCGGTGATGACTGCCCACAGCAACCATAGATATGCATTTTTTGTAAACACCAAGCCATATATCCCCGGACTGATTAAAAGTAATACGTCTTGAAAACATGCACGCCGAGTAACAACGGCAATGGCCAGAACAACAGGATGTGAATCCAGAAGCCTGATGTCTTGAGTTGACGAACAAGTGCCGGCTGTAAACGATGTTCCATCGCAATGACTGAACCGATCAGTGTTCCACTTAAAAGAATCAGGGTGAAACACAACATCAATATAAAATTCAGATTGTCACCAAGGCGAAAACCCGAGTGCACCAGTAATGCCGTTAACGCGAGCGCGCCGACAACGACATGAGCAAGACGCCAGTAATCAAAATGACCGACACGGATTGTTTTTATCCGCTTGCGCAGTGAAAAAAATAGTGTCAACGCCGACAAACCGAGCAAGGTAAAACCACTGATCTGTTTGAACAGGCTCGTGGTCCACAATACATCCCAACGCCAGGCGACCTGCACACTGTCAACATAGGGGATCCCGGGTAGAGACAAGGCACCGAGTGAAACAAGCAGGGCAATAACAGATACAGCCAACAAAAAAGTACTGGCACGAACCGGATCAAGTGTTACCCCGCCGAGCAGTTCCTGCAATAATGGTTTACAGGTGCCGCAGACTGTTCCCGCGGCGGTTTTTTCACCGATGGATGCCATCGAGTTGCATCCGCCAGCAATCGTGTCGGTCAGTTGTTTGCGAGTCACACCATTACAACTGCAAATAATGCTGTCAGCCGGCCATGATGTAACGTTTTGACTTCCGGATGCTTGCCATAGACGCCCCTTGTGCAGGAAGCGTTTGAATTGCCACGGCCAGAAACGCTGTCGGCATTTGACCGCTTCGCGCAAGCGGGCAAGCTCGTCCCATTCACCGATGGCAACAATACCGATTATGCGTCCCCGACTGACATTCAATCGGCGGTAGCATTCACCTTCATGCCAGCTGTATTGTTTATACGAGTGCACGCTGTCGTTGATATCGCCGAGGCTGAAGACAGGGTAATCGACCACTTTAAGACTGGTGGCAAGCAGGCTCCCCTGATAACGTGCCCGGCTGGCGACAATGTTTCTTGCCGCGACCATCGCCTGCTCAAATCCGGGAGCGACCAGGCCGTAGACCTCACCCTGGTATTCACAACATTCGCCGACCGCGTAAATATCCGCATCGGAAGTTTGCAGAAATTCATTGACCTGAATTCCACGACCGTAAGCAATGCCTGCCTGCCTGGCCAGCGTAATCTCGGGCACGATACCGGTGGCGATAATCAACGTGTCACAACTTGTTTCAAAACCGCTGCGTAACACGATCGATTGCACGGCACCGGTACCCACTGCCATGCGCATGCCGTCACCCAGAATGACATTTATTCCAAGTGATCGAACCTTGTCCAGTATCAGACCCGATGATGTTTCATCCAGTTGCCTGAACATCAAACGTTCGTTATGTTCTATGACCGTGACATTGGCACCATAACGTTGCATGGCACGGGCTGATTCGAGGCCGAGCAGACCACCACCGAGGACAACAACATGATTGCTGCGTGTGCGACGGGCGATCAGTTTCTGTACATCGTCAAGATCACGAAACGTGTAGGTGCCAACTAGATCAATTCCCGGCACGGACGGCACAGATGGCCGTGAGCCGGTCGCGATAACCAGCTTGCTGTACTGCTGCCGGTTCCCGGCCTCATCGATAACGTATTGCTGTGCCCTGTCGATGCCGGTAACCCGGCAGTGGTAATGCGTGACGACGCGGGCCTGCTCTGCCAGACGTGGCTGTAACATGATGTCTGACTGTTTCACCTCACCGGCTAACAACGATGAAAGTCTGACACGGTTATACGGGGTCCACGGTTCATCGCCATAGATCACAATCGGTAGCGACGGATCGAGAGTCTGTAACTCTTCCAGCAGTCTTACACCGACGGGTCCGCTACCGATAATAACTACTGGCGACCGTTCGTTATCGGCGGACACAGGGAGCGATTTGTCCGTGGAAATTTGCAATGCCTGGTTCATATCATTTCAAACGCAAAAAAAAACGCCGTCACCGTTATTCACGGTTGACGACGCCATTGTCGATTTAATCTTGTTGTGTTGCCGTTACAGGAACACCTGCATCCCGCCATTGGGTGCTATGTGCAGTTGCAGCATGAATTGTGCCAGATAGGTAAAACGCTATTGATTACCTATAGTTAAATTATAAGCCCGCTGGAATCAGCAGGCGTTATAGACGGGATCTGCACCATATTGATGAAGCAGAGGGGGACGGCGTTAATTTATAGTGCAGCGAAGCGAGTGTTGACTCAGGAATACTCTGAGCGCGACAGGCAATTTATCAAGCGGTTAAGCTAACCCGTCGTCTGTACGGATTCGGTTGTCGGCCAGACATCAAGTAATGCCTTGACCAGTGTAGCCAGGGGAATGGCAAAAAATACGCCCCAGAAACCCCACAGACCACCGAAAACGAGTATCGCCACGATTATTGCAATCGGATGCAGGTTCACTGCTTCGGAAAACAGGATCGGCACCAGCACGTTACCATCCAGAAACTGCAACACGAGGTAGGAAATGATCAGCCAGGTAAAGTCAGTGCTGATACCCCATTGAAAGTATGCCACCAATGCCACGGGTAACGTCACGACAGCAGCACCAATATACGGAATCAATACCGATAAACCGACCAGCAGCGCGAGCAGGTAAGAATAATTCAGACCAAACAGTTGAAACACAACATACGCCGCGCCACCGACAATAATAATCTCATACACCTTGCCCCTGATGTAGTTTCCAATCTGCCCGTCCATTTCATACCAGACCTGCGTGACCAGGCGGCGCTCTGTCGGCAAAAAGCGGCTTAACCAGTTCTGGATTGCGTGTTTGTCTTTCAAAAAGAAAAACACCATTAATGGCACCAGTACCAGGTACACAATGACTGTGATCAACGCCGGGATGGAAGCCACAGAAAACGACAACACGTTTTGTCCGAGTGCGGCGACACCACCGCGAATCGTACCGATTAACTCCCAGACCGCTTCTTCCGAGATCACATCCGGATACTGTTCCGGTAAACGCAGTAACAGCTCCTGACCGTTTGTTATCATTTCCGGCATTTCCTGGAAGAACTGGCTGATTTGTCGTAACAGGATTGGTAATAAACCAACGAGTACAAATAACAGGAACAACACAAACAGGAAAAAACAGATGTTAACCGCAATCAATCGTGTGACCTTTTGCTGTTGCAGTTTTTGCACCGGCGCTTCAAGCAGATAGGCAATAATGATAGCCGCCAGCAATGGTGCCAGCATTTGCCCCATCGTAAACATGATGATGACTGCAAACACCAGCAACACGGCCAGCAGCGCTGCCTGTGGATCAGTGAAGTAGCGCCGATACCAGGCTGAAATAAAGTCAAACATAGATAGTCAAATTTTCAGATTTACATTTGTTGCAGTCATTGCCTGTTAACGCATGCCCGCAAACCAGGTTCAATCGTGGTTCAATCACACAACATTTTGTTGCTTTTTAGTGCAGACAGTTTAGATCATTTACCCACCGAGAAATACATTAATTCTTTTATTTCAAAAAGATAACTGTCTGGCCTGTGATTTGCATTCCTCCACTGGTTTTTTTCATTCGCGAATTTTATTCAATGCAAAACGACAGCCTAGATATCGTGTTAATCGGCGAGATCCGTGCTCATGTGCCGGACTTTCAACAGGTGCTTGGCAAGGCTGGCCACCGTCTGTCACTGCTGAATCCATTATCAAGAAACCTCGCTGAACAGATACTCGACCTGCAGCCGGATGTCATTATCTTCGACATTGACATACCGGATGCCAGCATGTTCAGGCAGATCGGTATCGTCAATCATGAGTTGCCGCGCCCGGTGATCATGTTTACCTGCAACGATGATCGGGTCACGATCGATAAGGCGATAAAAGCCGGCATCGCGGCGCACGTAGTCAAAGGCTACGACCCCGACCGTATCCTGTCGGTGATCACGATTGCTATTGCCCGCTTCCGTAAAACCCATGCAATGCAGGAAGAACTGGTGACGGTAAAAAATCAACTGGAAGAGCGCAAGATCATAGAAAAAGCGAAAGGCATCATCATGCAACAGGCGGGCATGGATGAAAAAACAGCTTACTCATCGTTGCGTAGCATGGCCATGAATAAAAACCAGAAACTGGTCGAGATCGCCCGCAGTGTCATCACGACAGCGGAATTGATGACCTGACTGTGACACCTTCACTCACCAGGAAGCACCAAAGTTGCGCACAGGCGCATTTCAGTACTCCACATTTAGTGCGCGACGGCTTGCTTCTATCACCTGCGACGTAATCTAATTAATTAAAATCAACAAGTTGCTGAGCTGGCCCGCATATTGCAACGCAGCAATTCGACAAAGAAAACTCCTCTATTTGTTTTTCTCGCTGTCAATCACTGATTTCGTCATATCTGCAACGGCGCAGGATGAAATCAAAATAACCTAAGCGGTCATGCCCGGAGCCCCGGGATGGCCGCATAACAATCTAATTGGTAACGAAGCCACTGGAGACAACTCCCGTGGCTTTTTTTGTGCAATAACCCGGGTATCCCGGACATTTACTAAGGGAGAAAGCTGTGATTATTAACAACAAGCCTGGAATTTTTCAGACTTTGGGGCGTTACACGTTCCTGTCAACCTTGTTACTGGGGACATCGGTCGCTTCCCGGGCGGAGACGAACGATGAATTATGGCAAGCGTTAACCGGTGGCAAGATCGATTTCAGCCTGCGCTATCGTTATGAACACGTCGATGATGATCTGCGACCGGATGAAGGCAAGGCCTCGACCGTGCGTACCACACTCGGCTACAAGACCGGTGATTTTTTTGACCTGATTCACGCGTACATCCAGTTTGAGGATGTAACATCGATTTTTGAAGATGACTATGACGATGGCACCACGCGTAACACGAAAACGAATTTTGCCGTCATCCCGGATCCGACCGGTACCGAAGTCAACCAGGCATTTTTCGGTGTCAAGGCACCGGCCAGTACACTGATCAAGACCGGTCGCCAGATCATCACACCAAGGGCGGCACCGTTTCACCGTTTTCTTGGCACCGTGCTCTGGCGTCAGAACTGGCAAACGCACGATGCGATCACGTTCACGAACACACATTTCAAGGATACGACTCTGTTATACGGTTACTTGTGGAACACGAACCGCATCTTCGGTGATGACGCCCCGGACCCACGCGGTAACTTTGACCAGGACAGTCACATCTTCAATATCCAGAATACAACGTTCAAGTACGCGAACCTGGAAGGTTATTACTACAACCTGGAGATGGATAACTCGGCGTTAAATTCCAGCGAGACATTCGGTGGTCGCATCAACGGCGCCATTCCATTCCCGTCGATGGAGACGGTCAAGATCGTTTACGCCGGTGAATACGCGACACAAAGTGACACCGGCGAAAACCCGGTCAGCTATGACGCCGATTATTATCTGGCTGAGGGCGGTTTGAAGTTCAGCTTTGACGGGCCAATCAACTCGGTGCTGCTCAAGGCATCGTATGAAGTGCTGGAAAGTGACAACGGTACGTTCGCATTCCGGACACCACTGGCCACCGGCCATGCCTACCAGGGTTGGGCCGATCGTTTCCTTACCACCCCGGCTGATGGTATCGAAGACACCTATTTCACGATGGTCGCAACCGGCTTTAACGGTACGAAGTTGATTGTCTCCTACCACGACATCGATTCCGACAATCTCGATTATGAGTACGGCGACGAGATCGATGTCTGGTTAACGAAGACGTTTATGAAACATTACACGGTCGGCCTGAAATATTCCGACTACAGCGCTGACGACAACACCACGTTGACAACACGCAATGTCGGTGGTGTTACCGCCGATGTCTCCAAGTTCTGGGGCTACTTCGTAGTTAAATTCTAGGTAACCGATTCACAAAAATTTTTATAAGAGGTAAGTAGTAATGAAGTTTGATTTTAAACACACTCTCAAGCGCACCCTGCGTGCGTTGTCAGCGACATTATTAATATCAGGCGTATCCACCGTTCCCGTGCATGCGGTAGACGGGCTGGAAAAGGAGGACCTGAAGTTTGGCTTTATCAAGCTGACCGACATGGCACCGTTAGCGATTGCCTATGAAAAAGGCTATTTCGAGGACGAGGGCCTGTACGTCACACTGGAACCGCAGGCAAACTGGAAGGTCTTGCTCGACCGCGTTATCGACGGTGAGCTGGATGGCGCACACATGCTTGCCGGTCAACCGCTGGGCGCAACGATTGGCTTCGGGACGAAGGCCGACATCATCACTGCGTTCAGCATGGACCTGAATGGCAACGGTATCACTGTCTCGAACGACATCTGGGAGCAAATGAAAGAATACGTACCGGTCGAAGATGGCAAGCCGGTGCATCCGATCAAGGCGGATTATCTAAAACCGGTTGTCGACAAGTACAAGGCCGACGGTAAACCGTTCAACATGGGCATGGTGTTTCCGGTCTCAACGCATAACTATGAACTGCGTTACTGGCTTGCCGCCGGTGGTATTCATCCCGGTTATTACTCGAAGACTGACATAACCGGTCAAATCAATGCCGATGCGTTGTTGTCGGTTACACCGCCACCGCAAATGCCGGCCACACTGGAGGCCGGTACGATTTATGGATACTGCGTCGGCGAACCATGGAATCAGCAGGCGGTATTTAAAGGTATCGGCGTACCCGTCGTCACCGACTACGAGATCTGGAAAGACAATCCGGAAAAAGTGTTCGGTGTCAGCAAGGAATGGGCGGAAGCCAATCCAAACACACACAAGGCCGTCATCAAGGCATTGATACGTGCTGCAAAATGGCTGGATGACAACAACGACGCCAACCGGCCGGAAGCGGTAAAGATACTGTCACGACCGGAATACGTTGGTGCCGACTATGACGTCATCGCAAACAGCATGACCGGCACGTTTGAATACGAAAAAGGCGACAAGCGTTCATTACCTGACTTCAACGTGTTCTACCGTTACTTCGCTACGTATCCGTACTACAGCGATGCCATCTGGTACCTGACCCAGATGCGCCGTTGGGGACAGATTACGGAAGAGAAACCGGACGAGTGGTACCACGAAGTTGCCAAAAAAGTATATCGACCCGACATCTACCTGGCTGCAGCAAAAGAGCTGCTGGAGGAAGGCCACATTAAAGAGGAAGACATTCCATGGGAGAGCAGTGGCTATCGTGATCCGCAAACGCACTTCATCGACAACGTGGTCTATGACGGTAACAAGCCAAACGATTACCTGGCGAAGTTTCCAATCGGTCTGAAAGGCGATGAGGTTGTGAATTAATTTTTGTTACCCCGGTCAGGCGCCCGGTATTCCGGGCGCCATTTTTTTAATGAAATAATTTTCAGGATGTAACCATGAATACGAATCTGGCAGAAAAAGAAATCAATGCAGAGATCGACAACTCAACGATGAGTGAACCAGAACCAAATGAAGTAAACACCGGGATCACAACGCCTGCCGCCAGCGGTGTTGCTATATCAACCCGTATTAACAATATTTTTGACTTGATCGGTTTTACCTGGGGTATCCCGTTCGTCAATATACTGGCAGGGGAAAACCCGGCGGAACAATTCCGTGAGCTGGTCAAGATCATGGGCGTACCGATCATGGCCTTTTGCCTGTTCCTGCTGTTGTGGGACATCAGTGCCGGACAAATCCAGACCAGTCTCGGCGCAATTCCGGGGCCAAAGTCAGTCTGGGGTGAAGTACAAAACCTGATCGATGACCATCATCGCGAACGTGAAAAAGAAATGGCGTTTTATGAACGGCAGGAAATCCGTAACGCGAAGAAACTGGAACAGAATCCGGACGCCGAAGTAAAGATTCGACCATACACCGGACCGCCGACGTACCCGGATCAGATCATCACCAGTTTATGGACTGTGTTCGCCGGTTTCATTCTGGCCACATTGATCGCGGTACCGATCGGTATCCTTTGTGGACTGAGTTCCACCGTAAACACCGCACTGAACCCGATGATCCAGATATTCAAACCGGTCTCACCACTGGCCTGGTTACCGATCGTCACCTTGGTTGTCAGTGCCACTTATGTTGTCACCGATGATTCCTGGTTTGATAAATCGTTTTTAACATCGGCGATCACGGTCACACTCTGTTCGTTATGGCCGTCATTAATCAACACGGCTGTCGGCGTGTCATCGATCGACAAGGACCTGATGAACGTATCGAAAGTGTTGCAGCTTGGCTGGTTTAAAACGGTAACGAAAATCGTTATCCCGAGTTCCCTGCCGTTGATCTTTACCGGCCTGCGACTGTCACTCGGTGTCGGCTGGATGGTATTGATCGCGGCCGAGATGCTGGCGCAAAACCCCGGCCTCGGTAAGTTTGTCTGGGATGAATTCCAGAACGGCAGTTCACAATCGCTGGGCAAGATCATGGTTGCCGTATTCACCATTGGTTTCATCGGATTTCTGCTGGATCGCATCATGCTGACGTTGCAGAAATATTTTTCCTACGGCGAAGCCGTTTAAGTCAGGAGATCGAGTATGGCTTATCTAACCATTGAGAACCTGTCGAAGTCGTATGGCACGGGGCACCACAAAACCACGGTGCTGGAAAACATCAATCTGGAAATAAACGAGGGTGAGTTCGTCGCTATCGTCGGCTTTTCCGGTAGCGGCAAGACCACGTTGATCTCCGCACTGGCCGGCCTGATTCAACCGGATCAGGGCCGGGTGATCAAACAGGGCAAACCGATTACGGGTCCGGGCCCGGATCGCGGTGTCGTCTTCCAGAGTTATTCGCTAATGCCATGGCTGACCGTGTACGGCAACGTCGCGTTGTCCGTTGATGCCACCTACAAACACTGGAGCACGGCACAACGGCGTGAACACACGGAAAAGTACATCGAACTCGTTGGCCTGTCGCACGCCATCAGTCGGCATCCATCGGAACTGTCCGGTGGTATGCGCCAACGCGTCAACGTCGCGCGGGCACTGGCGGCGAGTCCTGACGTGTTATTACTCGATGAACCGTTAAGTGCACTTGATGCGTTAACCCGGGCGAAGTTGCAGGACGAGATCATCCGTATCTGGGAACACGAAAAGAAAACAGTCATCCTGATCACGAACGATGTCGATGAAGGGTTGATCATGGCCGACCGTATTATCCCGTTACAACCAGGTCCCTGTGCCAGCCTTGGACCGGAATTCATTATCGATCTACCCCGGCCGCGTGACCGTACGGCAATGAATCATGATGAACATTTTAAAAAGCTGCGCAATGACATCACGCAATACCTGATGCAGATCGGCATACAGGAGGCGTCAGCAAGCAATAACGTTGTCAGCCTGCCGGACGTGAAACCAATGTCACAAATCCTCGAGGGTCAGTCGCTGGATATTCCGTCATCACTCGAACCGTATCAGGAAAACGCCGGCCAGAAAAAATACCTGGAATATTTCAAGGTCAGCAAGGTATATCCGACACCGAAAGGTCCATTGACCGTTGTGGATGAGTTCAACCTGAACATGCAAAAAGGCGAGTTTGTGTCGATCATCGGTCACTCCGGTTGCGGCAAGTCGACCGTGCTGACGATGACGGCCGGTCTGAACGACATCAGTGGTGGCGGTATCGTTCTTGATGGCCACGAAGTCGACTCGGCCGGCCCGGATCGTGCCGTGGTTTTCCAGGCACCCAGCCTGTTCCCGTGGATGACCGCGTCAGAAAACGTCGCGCTCGGTGTAGAACGAGTCTACCCGCACGTGAGCCCGGGAGAACGGCGCGACATCGTCGAGTATTACCTGAACCGCGTCGGACTCGGTGATGCACTGCATAAACGTGCGGTCGATTTATCCAATGGCATGAAACAACGCGTTGGTATTGCACGGGCGTTTGCCCTGTCACCGAAGTTACTGTTACTTGATGAACCGTTCGGCATGCTGGATTCACTGACACGCTGGGAACTACAGGAAGTGTTAATGGAAGTCTGGACGCGCACGCAGGTGACGGCGATCGTCGTCACGCACGATGTCGATGAAGCCATCCTGCTGGCCGACCGTGTGGTCATGATGACGAACGGGCCGAATGCAAAAGTCGGCAAGATCATGCAAGTCGATCTGCCGCGACCGCGTTCGCGTAAGGCACTGGTCGCGCACCCGGACTATTACCATTACCGTGAAGAATTAATCGGCTTCCTCGCTGATTGTGACAAACAACATGACTCCGCCCTAGTCGAGGCCTAACCCCCGCATTGCCATCTTGGTAATGCATTTTACGCTGACCCTGGCGCTAACCGGCAGTTCACTGCCGGTTTTTTTTACCTGTCCTGCAGTTGGAATGTATACATACACTAATTAAAAGTCTCGGAAAGCAGCATGACCGCCAATTCGTAGTGTCTGTTACTGAAATCTTCACGCATGATTCCTGCCTGTAAAATATTCCCCTGCTCCCTGCATTTGTCATTCCGGTATATCACGAATTCGCCATAGATAAACTGTATGTGCAATCAGTACGCGCTACAAATTCGTGAATATCTGCATATCGCTTTTATGAGCTGGCACATGCTCACGCTTCCACGCGATACGATACGCACCAGAATGAATCACTCCCCTGAACCGCAAGCACTATTTGTACGCGCCGGTGTCGTCACCTGAATCCAGATCAACCCGCTAACTAACTGATATTACTATTACTTTCTGCATTGCAGCATAGATGGCAAGGTCCTTGCTCAGCCAACTGCCAGTCAACCTTTAACCTGGGCAACGGAGCTCAATACTTATGTCTGCAACGAAGCTGAACCTGAACCTGTTTTCATTCACCGGCAAGATACGCATCCTGCACCTGACCTGGTTTGCGTTTTTCCTGACGTTCGTCGTCTGGTTCAACCATGCCCCGTTGATGGCGTCGATACGCGAAACGTTTGGTCTGACCGATCAACAGGTCAAGATCCTGTTAATCCTGAACGTCGCGCTGACGATACCGGCGCGTATCATTATCGGCATGCTGGTCGACCAGTTTGGTCCACGCAAGGTGTACTCGTCGTTATTATTTGTCTCGAGTTTTATCTGTTTCTTTTTTGCGCTGGCAGACAGCTTTCATACGCTCATCGTCGCGCGTTTCCTGCTCGGTTTTGTCGGTGCCGGTTTTGTTATCGGTATTCGCATGATCAGTGAATGGTTTCCCGCGAAACAGGTCGGTCTGGCAGAAGGTATCTACGGCGGCTGGGGTAACTTTGGTTCCGCTGCCGCCGCGTTAAGTCTGCCCACTGTTGCCTTGCTGTTTGGCGGTGATGATGGCTGGCGCTATGCGATCGGTCTGACCGGTATGATCACGTTGATCTATTCATTCATCTATTTCTCGTCGGTGACCGATACGCCGGAAGGTTCGACCTATTTCAAGCCGAACAAGACCGGTGGCCTCGAAGTCACGAGCAAGGGTGATTTTTTCTTTTACCTGTTCATGAACATTCCATTGTACGCCGCACTCGCAGTGCTGAACTGGAAACTGACGACGCTCGGACTCATCAGTGCGACTATTTCGCCGTTTGTCTACCTGGTCCTGGTTGGTATCTATGCGTTTCAAACCTGGAAGATCTGGCAGGTCAATGCACACGTGTTCAAGGAGCCGGTGCCGGAGATGCACCGTTATAAATTCAAGCAGGTGGCCATACTCAATCTCGCCTACCTGGTGACGTTTGGTTCGGAACTGGCCGTGGTCTCAATGTTGCCATTGTTCTTTCTGGACACGTTCGAGATCTCGCAGGTCGCGGCCGGTATGCTCGGCTCGGCGTTTGCATTCATGAACCTGGTGGCACGTCCGACCGGTGGTTTGATCAGCG
>JBHIXH010000030.1:0-8191 GCA_041984885.1 Gammaproteobacteria bacterium | reverse complement strand
AAAACGCTGTTAATCACATTGACGGGGCTTGCGATTGGTTATTTCATCATGAGCCAGATCAACTCGGAATGGTCGATACTGCTGGCCGTTCTGGTAACCATGGCATGTTCGTTTTTTGTTCAGTCCGGTGAAGGCGCGGTGTTCGCAATCGTCCCGTTGATTCAACGTCGTCTGACCGGACAGATCGCCGGTATGACCGGGGCCTATGGCAATGTGGGTGCCGTCTGTTTTCTCACCGTATTGTCGTTTGTCACACCGCAGATCTTTTTCCTGACAATTGCGGCCGCGGCCATCGTCACGTTCGTTGCTGTACTCAGCTTTGATGAGCCGGAAGGCTCGATGGTCGAGATATTACCGGATGGCACGGTACAGATGATCGAAGTGACATAAACACGTTTCAATCTGGTTAACAGGAACAGGCGGGTGTCATGACAAAACGATGGCACCCGCTTTTTTTATAACACCTGTCACGGCAGAGCTTTTACAATAGGCCATGGTTTCCACGTTAAACGTATCATTCGGCCAGTTTTCCGACAAGGGCAACAAGCCGACGAACCAGGATTATTGCGGTATCGAGATCCCGGACGACAACCTGTTGCAGACAAAAGGTATCGCTGTCGCCATTGCCGATGGCATCAGCAGCAGTGAGCACAGCAAGGTCGCAAGTAATGCCTGCATCACCGGTTTTCTAACTGACTACTACAGCACCCCGGATAGCTGGTCGGTAAAAAAGTCTGCACAAAAAGTCCTGACCGCGTTAAACAGCTGGTTATACAACCAGGGCAAGACCGAGACAAACCAGCATCGCGGTCATGTCTCGACGTTAAGTATTCTCGTCATGAAATCGACAACCGGTCATATCGTGCACATCGGCGACAGTCGCATCTATCAATTACGTGAAGGTTATCTGAAACAGATCACGACGGATCACAAGACCTGGGTATCAAAGGAAAAAAATTATCTCAGCCGGGCGATGGGTGCCGATACGCATCTCGAGATCGATTACAGCCGACACACGCTGGAAGCCGGCGACATATACATATTGACGACCGACGGTGTGCATGAATACGTCAGTGAAGACGAGTTTCTTGAAATCGTTCACGATAACCGCACACACCTGGACAAGGCGGCCGAGCTGCTGGTGCGCAGGTCACAGGAAAACGGCAGTCCGGACAATACCAGTTGCCAGATTGTCAAGATCAACAGGTTACCCAGTCAAAACGCAGACGATGTATTTAACCAGTTAACCGAGTTACCGTTTCCACCGGAACTGGCCGAAGGCATGATCATCGATGGCTATCGAATCATCCGCGAGATACATGCCAGCAGTCGTTCGCAGCTATACCTCGCGAGTGATACGGACACCGGATTGAATGTTGTTATCAAGACACCGTCGGTCAACTATTCGGATGACCCGACGTATATCGAACAATTCATTCAGGAAGAATGGATCGGACGCCGCATCGCCAACCAGCATGTGATGAAAGTCTACGAACCCACGCGCCGACGCCGCTTCCTGTATCACATCACCGAACACCTGGAAGGCAAGACGTTACGCCAATGGATGCACGACCATCCGCGCCCGGACGTGGAGGAAGTACGCGGCCTGATTGAACAGATAGGCCAGGGCCTGCAGTCGTTTCATCGACTCGAGATGCTGCACCAGGACCTGAAACCGGAAAACATTATTATCGACGCATCCGGCACGGTAAAGTTAATCGACTTTGGTTCGGCCAAGGTGGCCGGTATCAGTGAGATCGCGACGCCGATTACCCGCACCAACCTGCTTGGAACAAAAAACTACACGGCACCGGAATACGCGAACGACCAACCGGGGTCGAACCGTTCCGATATCTATTCACTTGGCGTGATCACGTATGAATTGTTGACGGGCAAACTACCGTACGGGGAGATGCCGGCAAACTGGAAGACGGTCGATTTCATTGATGATCTAAGCTACACACCGGTGACCGATTACCACCCGGACGTGCCGGCCTGGCTGAACGCGACGTTAAGAAAGGCGGTGCAGCCGGTACCGGCGCAGCGCTACGAGGAACTGTCCGAGTTTCTCTACGACTTGCGACACCCGAATACCTCGTTATCGACGGCAGACACGCGTCCGCTGATCGACCGCAACCCGATTCGATTCTGGCAGGGACTGTGCGGATTGCTCGTTATTATCATTGCCTGGCTGCTGGTTTTGCTGGCGAAACACTAAACCGTTGAATGCAATCAGTGACGCCACAACCGTGCATGGTACCGGCGTGGTCTGAATTAGTGCATCACCGGAAAAATTGCCCAAGATCGGAGCAACCAGCGCGTCAAAATTCGCTAAATTTGAATTTATTTTCCTTATATTTCAAGTAAATAGATATTTTAGTTCGCTGGCATAGTAACTGCAAAGCGGCTGTACTATTTCCATCTTTTTTATACCCATGAATAAACAACGCCTCATCGTTATTGGCAACGGCATGGTCGGTCATGCATTTTTACAGCATATCGCTGACCGTAACAGCGCCGAGCAGTTTGAGATCATCACGTTCTGCGAGGAACCCCGACCGGCATACGATCGCGTGCATCTGTCCGAGTTCTTCTCCGGCAAGTCAGCCGATGACCTGTCGATGGTCACAGATGGTTTCTTCGAACAACACAACATCAACGTGCATCTCGGTGACCGGGTCGAACGCATCGATCGTGAAGCAAAACAGGTGTATTCGGCGAACGGCAAAACACTGGATTACGACAAGCTGGTCATCGCTACCGGATCGTATCCGTTTGTCCCGCCGATGCCGGGTCACGACCGCGACAACTGTTTTGTCTATCGGACTATCGAGGACCTGGAGGCAATCACTGCTGCCAGCAAACAGAGCAGGAATGGTGTCGTCGTCGGTGGCGGACTACTCGGACTGGAATGTGCCAACGCGCTGAAACTTCTCGGTCTGGAAACGCACGTGGTTGAATTCGCGCCGCGGCTGATGGCCGTGCAACTGGACAGCGGCGGTGGTGCAACGCTGCAAAAAAAGATTGAGTCGCTGGATGTACAGGTACACACATCGAAAAACACGAGCGAGATCGTCAACGGTGAACGACACACGCATAAAATGAATTTCGCGGATGGAGAATCGCTGGAAACCGACATGATCGTCTTCTCGGCCGGTATTCGGCCACGCGATGAACTCGCGCGCGAGTGTGGACTCGAAATCGGACAACGCGGCGGCATACGAATTAACAATCAATGCCAGACCTCGGACGAAAATATCTACGCCATCGGTGAATGCGCATTATGGAATGAACAGATATTTGGCCTGGTCGGTCCCGGTAACCAGATGGCCGCTGTCGCCGCCGATCACCTGATCGGCAAGGACACCGCGTTCACCGGTGCCGACATGAGTACCAAGCTGAAACTGCTCGGTGTCGATGTTGCCAGTATCGGTGATGCGCATGCACAACTTGATGGTGCGTTGACCTACTCGTTCACCGATGAACCCAACGAAGTCTATAAAAAAATCGTCGTCAGTCACGACAAAAAGAAATTGCTCGGTGCCGTGCTCGTCGGTGATGCAACCGAATACGACACGTTACTGCAGTACACGTTAAATGCAATCGACCTGCCGGATGCACCGGAACAACTGATCCTGCCACACAACGAGGGCGATGCCCCGGTCGGGCTTGGTGTCGATGCGTTACCGGACAGTGCACAGATTTGTTCGTGTAATAACGTCAGCAAAGGCGACCTGATCGCCGCCATTGATGCCGGCACCCAGGAACTGGGCGAATTAAAATCGTGCACGAAGGCCGGCACCACCTGCGGCGGTTGTGCCGTCATGGTGGGCCAGGTGCTGAATAACGAACTGGAAAAACGCGGAATCGAGGTCAATCACGATATCTGCGAGCACTTTCCGTACACGCGTCAGGATTTATACATGATCGTGCGCTCGGAACAGATCACCTCGTTTGAACAACTGATCGAACGACATGGTACGGGCAAGGGATGTGACATCTGCAAACCGGCGGTCGGTTCCATTCTCGCGTCGTGCTGGAATGAATACGTATTAAAGGATCAACTGGCACCATTACAGGATACTAACGATCGTTTTCTTGCAAACATGCAAAAGAACGGTACCTATTCGATCGTACCGCGTGTCGCCGGCGGCGAGATCACGCCGGACAAACTGATTGCGCTCGGTGAAGTGGCAAAGAAATACGGTTTGTATACGAAGATCACCGGCGGTCAGCGCATCGACCTGTTTGGTGCGCGGCTGGAACAGTTACCACTGATCTGGGATGAACTGATCACGGCCGGGTTTGAATCCGGCCATGCGTATGCAAAGGCATTACGCACGGTGAAATCGTGCGTCGGCAGCACCTGGTGTCGATATGGCGTGCAGGACAGCGTGAAGATGGCGATCGACCTGGAGAACCGCTACAAGGGTCTGCGTGCACCGCATAAATTAAAGATGGCCGTCTCCGGTTGCACGCGCGAATGCGCCGAGGCACAAAGTAAGGACGTCGGTGTCATTGCAACAGAAAAAGGCTGGAACCTGTACGTCTGCGGTAATGGTGGCATGAAACCGCGCCATGCCGACCTGTTTGCCTCAGATCTCGATGATGCAACGCTGATCAAATACATCGATCGCTTTTACATGTTTTACATTCGCACCGCCGATCGCCTGCAACGTACTGCCACCTGGATGAATAACCTCGAGGGTGGTCTCGAATACCTGCAGCAAGTCATTATCGACGACAAGCTCGGTATCTGTGCTGAACTGGAAAGGGAAATGGCGAAGGTCATCGACACGTATCAGTGTGAATGGAAAACCACGATCGATAATCCTGAAAAGATGAAACGCTTCCGTCACTTCGTGAACAGCGACAAGACTGACAACAAGGTCATATTCGTGCAGGAACGGGAACAGATTCGCCCGGCCACCGAAGCAGAACAACTTGAATACTCAGAGACTGCGTAGGAGCCGGAACGATGACAGAGGTGAACGCAGCCATTGCCGAAGATATCTGGACCCCGGTTTGTCAACTGCAAGACCTGATCGACAACGCCGGTATCTGTGTTTTATTTAACGACTGCCAGGTGGCGCTGTTCAGGACAAGCGCATCCGATCTATATGCAATCGATAATTTCGATCCGTTCAGCAAGGCGAATGTTTTATCCCGCGGCATCTGCGGCGACCTGCAAGGACAGCCGGTCGTGGCCTCGCCGATTTATAAACAGCACTTTAACCTGCAAACCGGTCAGTGCATTGAAGATGAGTCGGTCAGCGTGCCCGTGTATGCCGTTCGTGTTGTTGATGACGCCGTACAACTGGCCGCGTTGACGGCATGAAAAAAGCCGTGGACAAGCCACGCCTGGTTGTCATTGGTAATGGCATGGCCGGTATTCGTTTCCTGGAAGAGTTAGCCAGGCAGGAACACTGTCCGTACAGCGTGACGGTGTTCGGCAGCGAACCCCACGGTGGCTATAACCGCATCCTGCTGACGCCACTGTTGTCCGGCGAACAGACACTGGATGATGTCATCACGCACAACCAGGACTGGTATGCGCAACACGGTTACCAACTGTACAGCGATCATACGATCACACACATTGATCGCGAACAAAAGTTCATCAAGGACGACAAGGGACAAACACACGAGTATGACAAGCTGTTGATTGCAACCGGATCGACCCCGTTTGTTCCGCCGATCCCGGGCCATGACCTGCAAGGTGTGCATACCTATCGCACGATCGAGGACGTTGAAACCATACTTGAGAAGTCCCGTAACGGGGGGAATGCGATTGTCATTGGCGGTGGTCTGCTCGGACTGGAAGCGGCCTGGGGACTGAAAACCCGCGGCATGAATGTCACGGTACTGCATCTGGCCGCGGAATTAATGAATAACCAACTCGATACCGTTGCGGCAACACAATTACAAGGCTCACTGCAGCAGCGCGGTATTACCATTTTCACGCAAGTGAATACCAGGCGGCTGCTTGGTGAGGAGTCTATAAAAGCGGTTGAACTGGATAACGGCACATTGTTAGACGCCGATCTCGTCATCATAGCGGTGGGCATACGGGCAAATTGCCAACTCGCTGAATCTGCCGGCCTTGAGTGTGAACGCGGTATTCTTGTAGACGATCACTTGCAAACCACGGACAAGCATATTTTCTCACTCGGCGAATGCGTGCAGCATAGACAGACCACGTATGGGCTGGTGGCACCCCTTTATGAACAGGCGAAAACGTGTGCTGAATATCTGTGTGGTGACGCCGATGCAGAATATATCGGCTCACTGACCGCGACCGGTCTGAAAGTTACCGGCATTCACCTGTTTTCCGCCGGACAGTTTCTTGAAGACGAAGATTGTAAAACGATCACTTTGCACGATGTCAGCAACGGCATCTATCGCAAGCTGGTCGTAAAAGAGAATCGTCTTATCGGTGCGCTGTTATATGGCGATATCACCGGTTCGCTCTGGTATCAACAACTGATCCGGGAAGCCACTGACATTACCGCGTTCAGGGAGGCATTGATGTTTGGTCCTGATTTTATTGCCGAATCAATGTCAGCACCTGTTGCCACGATGGCGGCCTGATTATGCAGGCGCCGATCGCGAGGACGGATGACGCAGTAAAAACCACCTGTGCCTATTGTGGTGTCGGTTGCGGCGTGATTGCGAAAACTGCCGATGACCACATCAGTATCAGCGGCGACATGACACATCCGGCCAATTTTGGCCGTTTATGTTCAAAAGGTTCGGCACTGGGCGAAACCATCGATCTGAATGATCGCCTGCTACAACCGAAAATTAATAACCACGAAGTCAACTGGGATACAGCATTACAAACTGTCGCTGACAAATTAACACAGGCCATCCACAAGCATGGGCCGGAGTCGGTCGCCTTTTATGTCTCCGGTCAGTTACTGACGGAAGACTATTACGTCGCCAACAAACTGATGAAAGGGTTTATTGGCAGTGCCAATATCGATACGAACTCACGGTTGTGTATGTCTTCAGCCGTCACCGGGCATAAACGTGCGTTTGGCAGTGACAGCGTCGCGTTGTGCTATGAAGACCTGGAACAGACCGACGTGATCGTGTTGATCGGTTCAAACATTGCCTGGTGTCACCCCGTTTTATATCAACGCATCGAACAGGCGCGACAGAAAAATGCGGTAAAGCTGGTCGTCATTGATCCACGCCGGACGGCATCCTGTGACAGTGCCGACATGCATTTGCCGATCAAACCGGGCACCGATGTCTGCCTGTTTAACGGCTTGCTGGTTTATCTCGCCGATCGTGACCTGATCGACCATGCGTACCTGGATTCATACACGCATGGCTTTGCCGCAACACTCGAGGTGGCACGATCAAATGCGCCCAATATCGAGACCGTGGCGCAGGTTTGCGATGTCGATGCGATGTTGATCTCGCGGTTGTACGAGCTGTATGCGAACAACACCCGACTCATCAGTTTCTTTTCGCAAGGGATCAACCAGTCCTCCAGCGGCGTCGACAAGGTGAATGCCATTATTAATGTACATCTGGCCACCGGAAAAATCGGCCAGCCCGGTGTCGGGGCTTTTTCGATCACCGGCCAACCGAACGCGATGGGCGGTCGTGAAGTCGGTGGGCTGGCAAACACGCTGGCCGCACATATGGACTTTGACGCAACCAGTACTGATCGTGTGCAACGCTTCTGGCAGTCGCCAGTTATTGCCGATAAACCCGGTTTAAAAGCCGTTGATCTGTTCAAGGCGGTCGATGCGGGCAAGATAAAGGCCATCTGGATCATGGCGACAAATCCGGCCGTCAGCCTGCCGGATGCCGACCGCGTACAAACGGCGATGGACAAGTGCGAGTTTGTGGTTGTCTCTGACTGCATTGAGCACACCGACACGAGCCGGTATGCCGATGTGCTGTTACCCGCGCAGGCATGGGGCGAAAAATCCGGTACCGTGACCAATTCAGAGCGACGTATCTCGCGCCAGCGACCGTTTTTACAGGCGGCCGGCGAGGCACGCCCGGACTGGTGGATCATGGCCGAAGTCGCCAAACGTATGGGATATAAAGACGCGTTTAACTACAATACGGCCGCCGACATCTTTCGTGAACACGCGGCACTGTCCGGCTTTGAAAACGACGAGTCGCGCGATTTTGATCTGAGCGGCATGATGAAACTGAGTGACCATGA
>JBHIXH010000029.1:19904-30862 GCA_041984885.1 Gammaproteobacteria bacterium | reverse complement strand
CCGATCTACCCCTTCCGTCTCTCAATTCCCGCCTCAACTTCGTCCAGACGCGCCTTTCTCCGGTTTCAGTGTGAACGCGAGTCCGGACGGGCCGGCTATACCGATACGATAGGCGACCGGGCCATACTTGCCGTTATCGACGCGGTATTCCCAGTCGATGCCATGCGTGGTTTGTCGTTTGCCTTTCCAGCCAGCCAGCAGGCGCTGCCAGCCAAAATAAATGCTGAAGGTGAGAATTGTGATAAAGCCGAACAGAAACCACATTCCTGAACGAATCCCCCATCAGTTCAGATGACAAGGCAGGTGAAGACGCGAATTAACGCGCTAGCGCAACTGCAGTGTAATGATATGTGTCAGACGGGCAATGTAAACATGAATCTGCATCCGGAACCTGGCACTGATTCCACCCAGATTTTTCCATTATGCATGTCGATAATTTTTTTACAGTTTGCCAGACCGATTCCGGTGCCGTCGTACTTGTCCCGGGCATGCAGACGACTGAATATAGTGAAAATCCGTTCCTTATGCTGATCGGCAATGCCGATACCGTTATCCTTGACTGCAAATTTCCACATCTCATCTTCACGACATGCACTGATTTCGATCAGCGGGTTCGTACCGGGAGAATTGAATTTCAACGCATTGCTTAACAGGTTTTGAAATAACATACGCAGGCTGGTGTCATGCCCTTGTACTACGGGTAGTTCTTCGATTTGAATTGTTGCTTTTGTTTCATTAATTTTCAAAGCCAGGTCGGATTGCACGTCATCCAGAATGCGATTACAGTCAACCTCAACCAGTTTCATATCTTTGCCAATACGGGAATATTCCAGCAGATCGACGATTAATGACCGCATACGTTTGCCGGCGTCTGAAATAAATTTCAGATATTCTTCACCGTCTTCGCCGAGTACTTCCCGGTAACGACTGTTCAGCAGATCACTGAAACTGACAATCGTGCGTATCGGTTCCTGTAGATCATGTGAGGCGACATAGGCAAATTGTTCAAGATTATCGTTCGAGCGTTCGATGATCGCTTTTTGCCGATCCAGTTCACGTACAAGCTGATTCGTTTTTTCATTCTTTCGGCGAAAAATTTCGGCTGCCTTCGACATCTCGCCAATTTCATCGTGAAGATTTATTCCAGGGATGGATTCCACTTTTTGATTTTTCGCGAGGGCACGAAATGTTTTGGTTAATTCATCCAGTGGGCGATGAATACTCGTGGCAATACGATAGGATAAAAATGCCGACAGTAACAACAGGATCATTGATGCCGAGATAATAACTGACCGGGTTTTTGATATGGTACTGTTAAAGTCCGCTTTTACCGGGCCAATCCGCGACAGGACATTTTCTTTCAGTTTGCCGGAGAGATATCGGAACTCCTGCGCCTCACCGGCCATGACAACAGAAATAAGAAACAGGAAGCCACGGGTTGACTGGATGACATCGATGTATTTTTTTCGATAGTCAGCAAGCTGCGGGCCTGCAGAAATAGTCTCAGACTTTTTTATCAGTTGTTCCAGTGCATTGATTGATTCATTAATTTTCAGAATGTCGGGATCTTCAATATATTCTAACAGCCGCTTTTCTGAATCCAGAAGCACCAGTTTTTGCTGTTCAGTTAATGTCTGGTTGTTGATCAGTCCGGTATGCAATTGTTTTAACTCTGCTATCAGTTTTTCCCGTTCCTGACGCTGCTCTACGGCAAAAATAAACGTGCGTGAATAGGTTTTTAAACGATCCTGCATGCGCAGCAGGTATTCATACGCTTCCTTGTCTTCCCTTAGTTCAGATATATCTTTGTTCAAAAGTTCTGTCAGGTTCACCAGTTCCCGATTAACGCGATCTGCCACAGCCTGGTAGCCGGTGTAGATGTAATTCTGTACACCCAGTTGCAAAGACGTAATGTCGTTCTCAATCATGAGAATGTGTTGCGAGAGCTCGGAAATGTTTTCATAGTTCTTGAAACTTTTATCGTTTTCCCGTGTTCCCTCGTAGGCAATGATGCCGATGATGAGAATAAACAGGCTAAGCAAGACAAAACCGATATAAATTCTTGAACTGATAGAGATGCTGGAGATGGGGACCATGGGTAATCTCTCAGATAATCAGAAATTCACGCCATTTCAGCAAGCTGTATTCATACGTGTTCATTACCGTGTTCCAGACGGCGACATTACTGAAACGCTTTTCATACGAGCCGCCGGTCCGGCTTTCCCCGGCCTTGATTGATATTTCACCCTGTGTATTTTTCAATGCGGTTTGCGTGGGTTTGCCTTCGTACCAGTAGTTCCACTCGTCATCAGACATATGTGGTTTCGAAAGTCGCGGTGTGGAAATGTAATATCCCTGGCGCGCAATAAAAGCGCCGGGCCAGCCGGATAGCCACCAGTTCATGTATTCGTATGCCGCATCGCGCACTGGCCCCGCGATTTTCGAAGACAAACACATGACGCCATGCCAGGCACGATAGCCTTCTTTCGGCGCGGCATAGATACAGGGGATGCCTTTGCCGTTCAGGTCGGCGACACCGGGAGAAAACATGCTTTCGACGACGACGCCGTCATGTTGCATGAATTCAACGGACTGCGGCACTGACGACCAGACTCCCCGGAAGTGATTCTGTTTTTTGTGTTCGATCAATATACTGAACAATCGATCCAGTTCGTCCCGTGTCAGGTTGCCGATGTCATTAAACGTGATCAGACCCTTGGCCTGCGCGGCGAGTGCCAGATCAAAGATACCGATTGTCGGTGCATTGACGATGGCAACCCTGCCACGATAATTATCATCAAGCAGCCATGACCAACTCTCGGTGACATACGGTTTACCTTTCGGTATCACAGCCGAGTTATAACCTATCGAATCGGTATTATGCACATACGGTAGAAAACTGACCGAATCAGTGGGCGTCTTGCCAAGGTGTCCGTCTTTTTGTACCCAGAGTAATTTATAGGGCGCATCACCGGCACCATAACGCGCGCCCTCTGTCAGTTTGCCGGTTTTGGTCAGCGAGTTGACTTCATCCCAGTAACGAATACGTTTGGTCTCGATCGGTTGTATCGCCCCGGCCTGCCATAACACATTGATGCTGTTTGACCATTGCTCATACAGATCAAACGTCTCCGGCCGGGTTGAGGCACGTAACAATACCTCGGCACTGCCGCCAGGCTCGAAGATCAGATCAATGCCAAGATCACGCATTGCGGTCTGACGTAACTCTTCCTGCAGGGTGACATGTGTACCGAGTACGCGTAACGTAAATTTCTTGCGGGCAAACACCATCGGCGCGACGCTGGCGGCGCTGACACCGGCGCAAACGGTGCCACAGTGTTTCAAAAACTGACGTCGGGTGAGGGCAGGTGGGCGTTTGTTTTTATCCATAACCAGAGTAAAATTTCAGTGTTATCAGCGCTTTACGGATAACCATGATAAGACAGTATAGTGCTGTTTTATCGGAACTTATCGATGCCGACTTTAGAAATATCAGTCATTCTCCCGACTGACTGTGATCCGGGGACTATCATTTGAGATCTGCACACTGATGAAAATAGGGCGGCAACAGATTTGACAATCCTCTGTGTAATTCTGTTCTGGTACTGACGGGTCAACCAGTATTTCTATTGACTCCCAGCAGAAAGGACACTGAATTTTCTGCTCAAGCAGATTCATAATGCTGATTGCGCCTGATTATTGTCCGTTGGAACATGTCTGTCATGTTCGGACTATGCATTAGCTCGCTTGTTTCCGGTCATGACTGTACCTGGATTATCACACCAGCAACACGCATGATAAAAGAATTAGGTGTGTGAAACTATGACAAGATCAGGCAGGCCTTCTTTTGTACAGTACTAAATCAGCCGGGGAGAACTGTGTACTGTAAATCACGAGCACCAGGTATTTTTTATTTTGCTGATTTTTCCTGCTGCCTAAAATTTATTTTTACTCTCGAGTAGTAATTTATTTTTTAG
The DNA here is from genome assembly GCA_041984885.1 of Gammaproteobacteria bacterium. GTDB lineage: Bacteria > Pseudomonadota > Gammaproteobacteria > Eutrophobiales > Eutrophobiaceae > UBA4486. Next base: position 26,885 of record JBHIXH010000029.1, on the reverse strand, counting down.
AAAATTAAGAACAACTTCGAGTCGCTCTTTTTCTATTTCGTCCTTTGAATTGCTGATTTGCGATTCGATTTTTGAAATTTCTATTTCTGTATCTGATGATTTTTTCGAGGAGTATTCAGATAATTTGGACGAATATTCTGATTCAGAAACCGGAGTATCAGAATTTTCCTGATTGAGATGATCGTTTTCCGGTGTTTTCTGGTTGGCCATAATATTGAAAAAAGTTGTTATATCGATAACGGTTGAACCAGGGTAGGGCGCTTTCCAGCACTCCATGTTCAAACGAATTGTTCGCTGACTAAAAGCATAAAGCAATCCTCCGCTGGCAGCAATTCGTCAGGCGCTGCACGCTTCAGCGCCAGCCCTGAAGTTTTCAGGCATGGCTTGCCAGCCCAGCCGAAGCCAGCATCGGAAATTGCCGCCCGTCACATGGATAAATGGCTAAGTAATATCACACACCCTAATCCGACCAGAATAAGGCCCGCACCGGCTTCGGCATACTGGCCGATATGTTTCTCCAAATGTCGGCCCAGGTACACGCCACCGACTGAGGACGCGAAGGTTACCACGCCGATGGCCAGCAGAATCGTAAAGATAGAGAGACTTAAAACACCAAAACCGAATCCCACCACCAGGGAGTCGATACTCGTGGCTATGGCGGCCAGAAACAGAGCCGGGAGGGTGAATGCCACTTTTTCAGGGCGGAACTCCTGGGCACGCAGACCATCAATGAGCATTCTCAGGCCGAGTACGGACAAGATCGCGAAAGCTATCCAGTGATCGTACGACTTCACGATGGGTTGAAACTCTGAACCGACCAGCCAACCCAGGATTGGCATGGCGGCTTGAACCGAGGCAAACACGGCACCAAGCAGCAGGGCATGGCCAATGGTTGGCCTGTAGGGGTTTGATCCCTTTGCTACAGCGACGGCAAATGAATCTGCGGCTAATGCAATAGCGAGCAACACAATGCTAACGAAACTCACGAGAACAGACAGACTGACGACAAAACGTATTTTCGTCGCGTTACCAAGCCATACTTGAATTTGTCGCTAGCGTTTTTCATTGAATCCGGTTTCGACTGCCACCCGTCCATCTTCTTACTGTCTTGAAGATAACTCCAATAATGACTGCTCCAGTTGCGCTAATCAGTGAGGTCATGATAACTGCGATCAGGGCGAACGGATCCAGGTATCCCAGTTTCAGGAACACGGCTGTTTGAAATAAAGCCACGGAAAGTATTGTGGCGCCTGCTACTGCCACCCAGAATCTTTTCTGCATGGCATGGAAAATAATTGAGGAGATGACAATTATCGCTGCAAGCAGCACGAGCCCGGTGGTTGTCTCGTTCATGGTTTTTTAATTAAACATAATGTTTGATTCATGGGCGGCAACGAAGTAGCCGCCCAAGTGGAGTGAATTGTCAGGCATGTGCTAATTTTAGACCTGTGATACCATCGCAAATCAAGCCTCAACTTATCAGCTTAAGCAGTTCCGCAGATTCGCCGAACAAATAGATTCCTGCAATCGTGGTACCAACAGCACCAATACCCTCCCCGTAAATAAAAATGTCTGACTATAAGCAGTTACTAAAGTGGCGCTAAAACCAGGTCACTTTGACATATTTATGCCGGAAGACGAATAAGGGAGCAACCGCGGTTTAGAGTCCACTGGATAGCTAGCAGTAATCGGTCACAACTTTGTGCTGCATTAAGACTGAAACATGCTCGGCAACACACAGTGGTAACATCTGCAGGTTATAACCACCCTCCAGTGCCGACAGGATTCGTCCATTACAGTGTTTGTCGGCCATTTCCATGACACGCTGTGTCATCCAGCCAAAAAATTCGGTACTCATGTTGATCTGTGCCAGCGGATCGAGTTTATGCGCATCAAAGCCGGCGGAAATTAATATGGCATCCGGTTTGAACGCATCGATTTTTGGCAGGATCAACTGCATAAACGCCTGTTCGTATAATGAATCATTGGCTCCGGCCGGCATCGGGCAGTTTAATGTCGCGCCTTTCCCCTTGCCGATACCGGTTTCGGAGTATGCGCCGGTGCCCGGGTAGTAGGGATATTGATGAGTACTGATATAGCAGACGCTCGGGTCAGTCTCGAATAAATGTTGCGTGCCGTTGCCATGATGTACATCCCAATCGAGGATCAGGATCTTTTCCAGTGCATGCTGCTGTTGCAGATAACGGGCAAGTATCGCGATGTTATTAAACAGGCAAAAGCCGAGTGCCTGGTCGTGTTCAGCATGATGACCGGGCGGACGCAGCAGGGCAAAACCATTATCGATTTCATTTGCCATAAGCTGATCCGCCATTTGTAATAACGAACCGGCGGCAACCAGTGCAATGTCATACGAATCTTTCGACACCATCACATCCATGGAATCGAGAAAATGACTGCCACTGTTACAGGTCACTCTTGCACGTTCAATATAGTCTGCCGTGTGCAGTTTCTGTATCCAGTCGATGTCGGCCGGTCTGGTCGGGACCACATGTAATGCATCAAACCAGGGTTGTTTATGCAGGTAGTCGATCGTGACGGACAACCGTTCCCGGCATTCGGGATGACCGGCACCGGTATCGTGGTTGAGAAAAACCGGGTCATACAGAAATCCGCTGGTCATTTTCCGCATCACACTCACGTGGTAAATTGACTGACATCACTGTAAATACAATATTCAAACGATGTCAATGAAACAAGCACGTGCGTATGGTAGCTGGGAGTCACCGATCAGCACGGACACGATAGTGACCGGAACAATTGGCCTGGGAGAGATCCAGTTAACGGACGACGCGATTTACTGGCTGGAAATGCGACCGGAAGAGAAGGGCCGTTACGTCGTGGTGAAATATACCGATCAGGAGGGCGCCCGGGATTTCAGCCCGGAGGATTTGAATGCCCGTACCCGCGTGCATGAGTATGGCGGCGGCTCGTTTCTGGCCGCCGACGAATCATTGTTTCTGACTCATTTCAGCGATCAGGTCTTGTATCGTGCGGAGTGCAACAAAACAGCACAAGCGATCACGGTTCCCGGTGTGGATCAGCGTTTTGCCGATTTTATTTTTGATGTCAGAAGATCGCGTTTGATCAGCGTACTGGAAATGCATAACGGCGAAGGTGAAGAGCCGGAAAATTGTATCGCGGCGATCACGGTCGATGACCAGGCAAATCCTCCCGTTGTCCTGGTGCGGGGCGCAGACTTTTATTCAAACCCGAGGTTGAGTCCGGATGGTAAACAGTTGTGCTGGCTAAGCTGGCATCACCCGAATATGCCATGGGACAACACGGAATGCTGGCTGGCCGATATCGCGGATGATGGCTCATTAAAAAATGAACGTTGCATCGCCGGAAAGCAGGGCGAATCCATCTTTCAACCGGAGTGGTCACCGGCCGGTGAACTGGTTTTTGTTTCGGATGTGAACGGCTGGTGGAATCTATACCGTTGGCAGGGTAATCAGGCGGAGTGCCTGTTGCAAAGAAACGCCGAATTCGGCGTGGCGCAGTGGTCGTTTCGCGAATCGACGTATGCGTTTCGTAACACACATGAAATAGTCTGCACGTGGACCGAGGCAGGTCAAAGTCAACTGGGTCTGTTAAATATTCAACAATCGGTATTGCAGACGTTTGACTTGCCCTACACCGATATTGAATCGGTGCAGGCAAATGCGACCCAGGCCGTCTTTCTCGGCAGTGCACCGACCGTGTTTCCGGAAATCGTCAGCCTCGATCTGGATAGCGGTAACACCTGCGTGTTACGTCGTGCCAGTGAGTTATCCCTGGACAGGGAATACCTGTCGATTGGCCAGGCTATCGAGTATCCGACCACGGCCAACCGCACCGCGCATGCGTTTTACTATGCACCCGTGAATCGCGATTACACGGGGCCAGACGAGGAATTACCACCGCTACTTGTGTGCAGTCATGGTGGCCCGACCGGTATGGCACGCAATGGCTTGAAACTCGTGTTCCAGTTTTTTACCTCGCGCGGTATTGCCGTGCTCGATGTGAATTACGGTGGCAGTAGTGGCTATGGCCGCGCCTATCGACAGAGCCTGCAAAATGCCTGGGGTATTGTTGACGTGGATGACTGTATCCAGGGCGCGTTATACCTGGCCGAACAGGGCAAGGTGGATCGCGAGCGGCTCGGTATACGCGGCGGCAGTGCCGGCGGCTTTACCACATTGGCAGCATTGACGTTTCACGATGTATTTAAAGCCGGTGCCAGTCGCTACGGCGTCAGTGATCTGGAGGCACTGGCTCAGGACACGCACAAGTTTGAATCCCGTTACCTGGATGGTTTGATCGGACCGTACCCGGCGGCGAACGATGTCTATAAACAACGTTCACCTATCCATGCTGTCGATAAACTATCGTGTCCGATCATTTTCCTGCAAGGTCTGGAAGACAAGATCGTCCTGCCGAACCAGTCAGAGATGATGGTCGATGCATTAAAAAGAAAAGGTTTGCCGGTTGCCTATCTGGCCTTTAGCGGGGAACAACACGGTTTTCGTCAGGCAGCGAATATCAAACGGGCACTGGATGCGGAATACTATTTTTTCGGCAAGGTGTTCGGTTTTACGCCCGCGGATAGCATCGAACCGGTGGCCATATACAATAGTGAGTACCTGTAAATGAAATCACAAATGACCGCGTATGCATCGAACACACGCAAACAGGACAGACAGGTCGAACCTTGTTCAGCACGAAACAAACTGGCAGAGCTGGTCGCTCGCGATTACGCGTTTGCAAATTTAACCTACCCTGAGTCTGCAGTGTTGTTTCGCGGCATGAGTAACGGCCTGGTCGAATCGATATTATCCGACCGGTTTGCCGCTTATGAAGATGACAAACCGCACGCCGAACTCGAGTCTGAACTCGGCGTGTATTTTCTCTCGCATGATTTATCCGATGCGATCACCTGTGCGCGAATCTGGGAAGCGGTAGACGATGCCGGCATCATCGTCATGGCGACGGAAATATTCAAGCAGCGACAGCAACATGACGCCGCCGCCATGATGCAATTTGCCGAGCCAGGCGTGGTATTTGATTATCCGTTTCTATGTGAGCCCGTGGCGTTAGCCGAGATTGAATTAATCTATATCAACGACAAGACGCATCGCCGCTTGCAGGAATCAATCGACCTGCCCGTTGAGCTTGCAGCGAAACTGGTTTTAATCGAGGCTGAGGGCAGGGCGGCGATAGAAACCTTTATTCAGGCCAGCCTGCATCAACAGGGTTACAGCAAGGCCAGTCCCGTTACGATTAAACCTTGAGTTGGCGCGATTATACATTTTCGCGTATCGGTCTCGGTGCGATGCCGTTGTCATTGGCTAATGGTCCGGACGAACAGCAGTCAGTCAGTGTCATCCGGCATTACCTGGAGTCCGGCGGTAATTTCATTGATACGGCCAATGTCTATTGTCGAAACGAGACTGAAATCGGCGCAAACGAAACGTTGGTTGCCCGCGCCTTGCGGAATAGTCCGGTTGAGCCGGTGTATGTGGCGACCAAGGGCGGGCTGCGTATGCAGGGACCAAAGTGGTCGGTGGATGCCAGTCCGGCATATCTACAACTAAGCTGCGAACGCAGTCTGAAAAGTCTCGAGTGTGAATCGATTTTTCTCTATCAGTTACACGCTGCCGATCCGAACGTGGACTGGCTGGAGACAATCGGTACGCTTAAACAGCTAAAGACACAGGGAAAAATTCAACACATCGGGTTATGCAATGTCAATCGTCAACAACTGCTGCAGGCACTCGAAGTTGACGTTATCTTTTCTGTGCAGAACCGTTGCAGTCTGTTTCATCAGCAGGACATGAGCCACGGCATGATCGATTTATGTCATGAAAGGGATGTGCTGTATATCGCACATAGTCCGGTTGGCGGACACTTTCAACATGCCGGGTTGAACCGTCACCCGTTTTTGGCGCAACTCGCGGAAAAATACAAAACAAACCCGCATGCAATTACGCTGGCGTATCTGCTTAATACGGTTCGGGATTGTTTACCGATACCTGGCGCAACAAGAACAGACAGCGTGGATAGCAGTATTGGCGCGGAATCCATTCGCCTGAACTCAGCAGAGCTGGCTGAATTACATCAACTGCGAGCCTGAACCGGGTCGGGATCAATGAAGCCGTTTGATTATCGCCGAGGTGTATTCCTTTGTGTTGGCATCGCCACGCAGGTCGCGCGTACGCACATTATCTTCACGGATCACCTGTTTGATTGCATCGCGTAGTTGAGTTGCTTTCTCTGCTTCATCAATATGTTCCAGCATCATCGCTGACGCCAGTAACAGCGAAGTCGGATTGGCGACACCTTTTCCGGCAATATCCGGTGCTGTACCGTGTACCGCCTCGAAGATCGCTGCGTCCTTGCCGATGTTTGCGCCGGGGGCAAGACCGAGACCACCGACGAGACCGGCGATTTCATCGGACAAAATATCACCGAACATGTTCGTCGTCAGGATGACATCGAACTGATTCGGATTCGTCACCAGTTGCATTGCAGTGTTATCGACAATGCGATCCTCGATTTCGAGTTGTCCCTCGTATCTTTTACCGACATCCAGGGCGGTCTCAAGAAACAGGCCGGTGAGTGCTTTTAATATGTTGGCCTTGTGGACAATCGTGACTTTTTTACGGTTTTGTTTGACCGCGTAATCAAACGTGAACTCGGCAATGCGACGACAGCCGGAGCGGGTAATGATACCGGATGCCTCGGCCACGGCTTTCGGATCATCATCAATCGGTATGTAATGTTCGACACCGACATAAAGACCTTCGGTGTTTTCCCTTACCAGTACCAGGTCAATGTTGTCGTAACTACGACGATCGTGCATATAGGTTTTTGCCGGTCGGACATTCGCATACAGGGAAAAGGCCTCGCGCAGTCTGACATTGGCAGAGCGAAACCCCTTGCCAATCGGGGTTTCCAGCGGTGCTTTCAGGGCGAGGCCGG
>JBHIXH010000029.1:0-19894 GCA_041984885.1 Gammaproteobacteria bacterium | reverse complement strand
TCCGGCAGTGGATCGCCAAATTCCTCGAACGCATTCATGCCGGCTTTAAAGCGGTGCCATTCAAAATTTGTGTCGAGTGCATCAAGCACTTCAAGTGTGGCGTCGAGAATTTCCGGACCAATGCCGTCACCCTCGATCAGGGTAGCTGGTGTCTTTTTAATAATTTTATTCCTGTGTGGTTCCGGAAAATAGCGTACAACTGTCAGAGTTGAGGCTCGATGCCCGACTCAAGTGCCTGAACTGTTTTCAGGCTTTTTTCCATATTACTATGTGGAACGATCAAATCACCAAGTATTTTTGTTGTTTCCAGCAAGATAATATCATTTAACTCTTCTTCAGCGTCGGTAGTTTCAGCGTCATCTTCTGCAGTCGCTGCTTCATCCAGATCCAGCGGTGCCAGCCCTTGTGCGATGCGCATTTCATTTTCCAGGTTGTTTTTGGCCCGCATCAGACTGTCACGTTGTTGCTTGCGTTTTTTCTCCTGCAGAGAGACAGATTTCTTTTTGTTCGCCTCACGGATAAGGGCGAGTTCCTCATCGAGCAGTATAAACAGTTTGTCACTTTTAATGCGGGTTTCATGTTGCGAGCGGACTTGTTTGAAAGATTCGACCGGGGCGCTGGCCGGTACAAACTTGGCCGGGGCCACCTTGTCCCACGGCAGGGCATTTTCATAGGAACGTTCTCCCTGGTCATCGGAATCCATGGCCGTTGGCATAATGATGTCCGGGATGACGCCTTTATGCTGATTACTGCCACCGCTGATGCGATAGAACTGCAGGATCGTGGTTTTCAGTTTGCCGTGATCAGAATCGGAGCGATTCGTATAACGGTTCAGATCAACAATATTTTGCACCGTGCCTTTACCAAACGTGGGTTCGCCAATGATGATGCCGCGTTTATAGTCCTGGATTGCTCCGGCAAAAATTTCCGAAGCCGAGGCACTGTTTCTGTCGACAAGCACGGCCAGCGGGCCGGCGTAGTAAATGCTCGGGTCCGGATCGCGGTTGACTTCGACCTGTCCGATCGAATTACGGGTCTGGACTATTGGCCCTTTCTCGATAAACAGGCCGGTCAGATCCAGCGCTTCTGTCAGTGAGCCCCCGCCGTTACCGCGTAAGTCGATGACGATGCCATTGATGTCTTCAGACTGTAACTCGCGCAGCAGTTTCTTTACGTCACGCGTCGTACTGCGGTATTCCTCATCACCACGTGCCAGTGCCGCAAAATCAACATAAAAGGTCGGCAGGTCAATTACGCCGATACGTAAACCATGATCTTCGACCTCGATGATTTCAGATTTCGCTGATTGTTCTTCCAGCTTGATTTCATCACGCGTCAACGTGATCAATTTAGGCGGGCCTTCTGCACCAACGCCGGCACCAAGAACCTGCAAACGTAACATTGTGCCCTTGGGGCCACGTATCAGGTCAACGACGTCATCCAGCCGCCAGCCAACGACGTCGACAATTTCACCGTCGGCATCCTGGCCGACACCGACAATGCGATCATCAGCTTTTAACTGACCACTCATGTCAGCCGGACCACCGGGGATGATGCGTTGCACCTGCGTGTAGTCACTTTCCGCACGTAACACCGCACCGATACCTTCCAGTGACAAACGCATACTGATGTCAAAGTTTTCTGACGTGCGCGGTGACAAGTAGGTGGTATGCGGTTCAATCGCTGTTGTGTACGAATTAATGAATGACTGAAATACATCACTGCTTTTCAACTGGTAGGTACTGTTCATGATGCGGCGATAGCGTTTCTCCAGCGTTTCGCGTATGTCATCTGCTTCGTCTTTACCGGCCAGCTTCAGGTTCAATACGTCATTCTTGACGCGTTTGCGCCAGAGTTCATTCATTCCGTGCGGGCTTGATGGCCAGACTGAATCACGCCGATCAAACTGGTAATCCTCGTCGATGCTGAAATCAAAGTCCTTGTCCAGCAGCGTAACCGCATGGTCGATGCGTTCGCGTACACGCTGGCGAAACACCTTGAAAATGTGAAAAGCGGCGTCGAGTTTCGCCTGTTTTATATGATCATCCAGTTGGTGCAGGTAAGCGTTTCGAAACTCGTCTATGTCGGTTTGCAGAAAAAAACTGCGGTTTTGATCCAGGCTGTTCAGGTAGTTTTCCAGCACCGACTCGGACAGGCTGTCATCAAGCGGCCGGTTTTTATAATGATAGGTATCAATGATGTGCGTAATGATGCGTGTCGCACGACTTTGCAGATCGCGCGGGGCAAGTTCCTCGTCACTGACAACCGGAATTTCGGCAAAAGCAACAGCGGCTGTGAGGGCGAGGGTGGTTGTGAACAGGCGTGTTTTCAGCATTACGTCGTTAATCCAGGTCTTTCGTCAGGTTTTTACAAGCAGTACAAATCGGACAGGTGAAATCCGGGTTTCGTTCCGTTGCATATATCACCCGGGAATGCCCGCAGTATAGCCGATTCACCCGTAGCGAACAGTGGTCAGGTTCAAAAATGAAGCAATATATGTACCTGTGTCCAGTAAAAACTGCAGCGATTACTCGGAGACAGGCGTGGGTGGATGAGCGTTTCCGAGTTGTTTTTCCAGCTCATCCGCCTTTTTTTCATCACCACCGAGAAAGCCGGGTGCCTGCCGGTAGAATTTGATCAAGTCGATTTTTGCCTGATCGTGCGTCGGATCGAGTTCAACGGCGCGTTCCAACGCCTGTAGTGTCTTTTGTGACAAATTCATCGCGCTAAACCAGTTCGATTCGTTCGCCAGCTTGCCATAACTCTTACCGAGCAAATGAAAATAGTGAGAGCGGGTCGGTTCAAGTTCAGTCGCTTTCTCCAGTACCGCGATAGCCGTAGCGTAATCATCACGTTCATACGCGGCATCACCAAGTTGATACAGTGCCGCGGCATCGGTATGGACATTGCCTGATGTTTCGTTTGCTGTCACATTGCAGGCGATAATGGTCAGCCACAGGACAGTTAAAACAACAACCGGTCTATACCTGGCAGGATACAATAGATTACAGGCTGGATCTGACATGGTGTTTTGTTGTCAAAAAAGAAAGATGGTATTTTGACCTTGTCCGTCTCGCTGGATTCAATCCGATGATTACCGCTTATGATAACGAATAAGACGTTCAGCAGGAAATTACTACCGTTGTGTCTGATTGTTGTGCTGACACCGTTTGTTTTGCTGAACGGATGCGGCCAGTCTGAGCCGGGGTCGTCGGATAAACAGTCCCGCCCGGTATCCGTCTGTGACAAGGATAATGCCGGTTTGATCCTGCCAAAAGGATTCTGTGCGCAGGTGATCGCTGACAATCTTGGCGTGATCCGCCATCTTGCCGTGCGCGATAACGGCGATATCTATGTCAGCATGCGACATCAGCGTTTGAATATTGGCGGTATCATCGCGATGCGCGATGCCAATGGCGACGGTCGAATGGACGTGTTTGAACGCTTGTCCGAAGAGCCGGGCATGGGCATTCGTATCGACGGTGATTACCTGATTTTCGCCAGTGATGAACGGATCTATCGGTTTCTACTGGCGCCGGATGCGCTCAAGCCGGTGGCCGAACCCGAAATCCTGGTCGATGGGTTCCCGTCGCAGGACCGTCATTCAGGCAAACCATTCGCAATCGATAATGACGGCAATCTGTATGTAAACGTGGGGTCGCAATCAAACGCCTGCCAGTTGCAGGACCGCGTCGTCGGTGAGCCGGGACAGCAACCGTGCCAGGAACTGGAATCGCATGCCGGTATCTGGAAGTTTCGCAAGGACCGGCCGGGACAGGATTTTTATCGGGACGGCGTGCATTTTGCGAAAGGCATACGTAATGCCTATGCGATTGACTGGCATCCGACTCTTAACAACCTGTATGTGACACAACATGGGCGTGACCAGTTGCATGAGCTCTGGCCCGGGTTATATACCGATGAAACCGGTTCGCAATTACCGGCGGAAGAAATGATCCTGGTTCAGCCCGGTGAGGAATACGGTTGGCCGTATTGCTATTACGACCAGATTCAGCAAACACGCGTGTTGGCACCGGAATACGGCGGTGATGGCAAATCCACCAACGGTTGTGAACAGTATCCACCACCAATCATTGCATTCCCGGGGCATTACGGGCCAAACGATCTGGTCTTCTACAACCACGAGATGTTTCCGCCAGCCTACAGAGGGGGTGCGTTTATCGCGTTTCATGGTTCCTACAATCGTGGTCCGTTTGGACAGGTCGGTTACCAGGTTGTCTTTGTTCCGTTTGATCAGGAAGGCAACGTCGATCAGTGGCAGGTGTTTGCCGATAACTTTGCCGGGAAAACCGAACTGACTACGCCACAGGATGCCGATTATCGACCGACCGGTCTGGCTGTCGGCAGCGACGGGGCATTATTTATTACTGATTCAGTGCAGGGACGTATCTGGAAAATCTCGTACATCGGCGCCTCAGCAGAATGATCATCTGATGCGCCTGTCGATTCGCTGGAAACTGATTCTTTCAATTGTTATTCCCCTGTTGATCATCAGTTTCCTTGTCCGCTCTTATACGTTCGAGAAAATCAATCAATATTCGCTGGAACGCAACAAGCAGCAGGCGACGACGCAGGCGCGCATCTACGCTGCACGTCTGAATGACCGATTCGAAAAAATAGCACAGCAGGCACATGCCTCGGCCGAGTTACTGGAGATCCTGCCTGAACCGGATGAGATTAACCTGTATCGAATCCTCGAAGGGCATTTGAAACATGAACCGCTGATTTTCGGTTCGGCGATTGCGTTTGAACCCAACCGGTTTCGTGAACATATCAGATTGTTTGCGCCTTACATGTTCAGAGGTCCGGACGGTTTAAAAAAAATCGATATTGGCACAGAAGGCTACGACTACACCGAAGAGAAAAGGACCTGGTATTCGGGGGTACGCGATACCGGTGTGGCACGCTGGACCGATCCTTATTTTGATGACGGAGCCGGTAACATCCTGATGAATACGTACTCGGTGCCGTTTTATCGTGACGGGGGTTTCGCCGGGGTAGTAACCGTGGATGTATCGCTGAAAGACCTGTCAGCACGGCTCGAATTTGGCAATGACAATAATTATCCGTTCATTATCGTCAACCGGAAAGGTCAGTTCGTATCCCATCCCGACCCGGAAATGATCATGCAGGCGGATGTCACCGGCCAGGCGGAACAGTTTAATAATCCGGCGCTGAAAGAACTGGCTGAAAAACTGATTACCGGTGGAAACGGCATTATCCAGATTACGGAACCGGGCATGTTCCAGTCGGATGAGACATTCTGGATTTTTTTCGCCCCGATTCAATCGACCGGCTGGTCTTTTGCCATGGCAATCCCGGAAAGTGATGTGCTCGGTTACATTCAATCTCAGATACAACGTGGTACGGTCGGTTTTTTCGTGACGATCGTCCTTATCGTGATCTGTATCCTGATTATTGGCAGCACGTTAACCCGACCGATAACGAAACTGAACCAGGCGGTAAAGACGCTGGCGCAAGGTGACCTGAACCACGAGATTCAGGGGATCCGTTCGAAAGATGAACTGGGAGAGCTGGCACAGGGGTTCAACATCATGGTGGCACAACTACGTCGCCATGTGCATGCGCTGACGCGTGAGACAGCGGCACGTGAATCCTATGAAACCGAGATGCAGTTTGCACACCAAGTGCAGGCCTCGCTGTTGCCCGACGATGAACAGCCACTCGGGCATGATGACAAGTTTCAACTCTATGGCATCAATCGTCCGGCCAGACATGTCGCCGGAGATTTCTATGATTATTTTTTACTTGATGACAGACGTTTGATTCTGATTATCGGTGATGTCTCGGGCAAGGGTATGGCGTCGGCCTTGCTCATGGCGGTAACGCGCACCATTGTCCGCAACCAGGCCAGGGCAGGACGCACCCCGGCCGAGATCCTGGCCGAGGCAAATCGGTTGATAATTGAAACGAATATGCGTTCGTTGTTTGTGACGATGTTTGTTGCCAGTTACGACATTGAAACCGGTGAAATCATTTATGCGAACGCTGGCCATCCACGACCTTTTATATTGTGTTGCGATGATCTTGTCACCAGGTTCGGCGATACGACCGGCACGATCGTCGGTATGCTGGAAGAGGCCGAGTACACCGAGGCAACGGAACAATTAAACCCGGGCGATGCTCTTATTCTGTATACCGATGGTATTCCGGATGCACGGTCACCTGACGGACAGTTTTTTGGCGAAGACAACTTTATCGATTTGCTGAAAATCAGCACTGGCAAGTCGGTCAGGGAAATTTGCGAATACACGGTAGACGTGTTGATGGGCTATCAGGGCAATTCATTGAAAGACGATACGACATTACTGATTCTGAAACGTAGTGAACTGGATGCCGCCAGCTAGATTGCTGTTGGTGTTCATTACTGCGGCCCTGTTTCTCGCCCGGTTGGCCGCAGCCGATCCCGGGTTACGAGAAATTATGGCAAACCCGCCGGGACAGCGTGTCGATATCGGTTCAATCAAGTTACACATTTACTGCGAGGGCGAAGGGCAACCTACCGTCATCCTCGAGTCCGGTCTTGGCGGCTTCTCGCTCGACTGGTCCAGTGTGCAGCAATCACTGGCAGGACAGGTGCGCGTCTGTGCCTGGGACAGGGCCGGATACGGCTGGAGCGATCCGGGGCCATCACCGCGGGCAACGGATCAAATTGTCGAAGAGCTGGAAGCATTGCTCGAGATCGCACAGATCCCCGGGCCGTATGTGCTGGTAGGCCATTCGTTTGGCGGGTTTACTGTTCAGTATTTCGCCAAACGCAATCCAGGCAAGGTGGCAGGCCTGGTCCTGATTGAGTCTTCGCACCCGGAGCAAAGTACGCGTATTCCTGACATACCAAAACACCGTGAACGCAGTCGTAACAGCGAACGAATATCGACCTCATTTAATATTAATGTGCTGGATTTATATCCACAGCAGCAAAGACATGCAGCCGGCAAGATTTTAACTTCCATGAAGTCAATCATGACGCAGCAACGGGAGTTTCTGAACTTTAATCAAAGCGGTGTCCAGGTCGGACAGGGTGGACGCCTGCCGGATGTGCCATTGCTGGTGATTACCCGGGGTCAGCGTGTCTGGCCGAATGATCCGTATGGCAATAATCTGGAGCGCATCTGGAGCGAGATGCAAAAGGAATTTCTGGCATTGACTACCGATTCATGGCAGGTCATTGCTGAACACAGCGGGCACCTGGTGCATCTGGAACAACCGGAATTCGTGGCAGAGTCTGTCCGCGCCTTGCTCGACAGGATCTGTGGCAATCCGGTGAATAACGTCAACCAGAACAGCATTGTTGCGTTTCAATACTGCGTCACACTTTGATTGATGCGTAATGCCTTGGTCACTAACTTGCGTCAGCATTTGCGTTCAGACGAAGTTATTTCATTTCGCCGGAGCGAATTATGAGCAGGAATGCCAGGGTCGTATTTATCCCCCTGCTGGTATCGATCAGCCTGGGTAGTCTTGAGTCGTTAGCTTACGATCGTCTTCAATTGAATGCCCGACCCGTGAGTTCTCAACTCACCGGCACGAAACCGGCTGGTACGAAAGTGAACCCGGATGCTTCCCTGACGCGAGCTGATACCGGTGGGGTGACGGTCGAATCAACGTCTCCGGGCCTGCATGCAGGTTCATTACAGCAGCTAGCCGCCTGTGTGACTGATTCTGCCAGTGAGCACTGCAGATCAACCGGTATCGGCAACGCGGTCGGCCTGGGAGATTACCTGGATTATGACGGTATGTTTTATGTCGTCGGCAGTGGTATCCGGTTACCTGACGAACAGCTGGAAAGTGAAACCGGGATTGAAGACAACTGGTAACAGCAAGACAACCAGCCGCAGCCCGTCAAGGCACTGGCTGCGGCTGGTTGAGTCAGTTTAGCGGATACCGATTAATTCGATATCAAAGATCAGTGTTTCGTTCGGACCAATAGTATTGCCGGCACCGCGCTCGCCGTAACCGAGTTCGGAAGGCACGTAGATTTGCCACTTGGAACCAACCGGCATCATCGTAATTGCTTCCTGCCAGCCCTTGATGACATTACCGATACCCAGGACAACGGTTTCACCGCGTTTGTATGAACTGTCGAATTCGGTGCCATCGATTAATGTACCGCGATAGTGTACTTCGACGCTGTCGCTGGCCTTCGGCTTCTTGCCATCGCCGGCCTGGATAACCTTGTATTGCAGCCCGCTGTCAGTTTCCTTAACGCCGTCTTGCTTTGCGTTTTCCGCGAGAAACTTTTTCTGCTTGTCATTATTCGATTGTGCCGCTTGCATGCGTTCCTGCATCTGCTGGTCGCGGTATTTTTGCATGGCCATTTGCATCTCTTCGTTCGAGAGTCGCGATGGTTGGCCGGCATAGATATCACGGATCGCCTGAGTTAGCGCATCGATATCAACATCGCCACCCTGTTTCAGGTTTGTTCCGATCTGGATCCCGACCGTGTAGCTGAATTTTTGCTTGTCCGTTTTCAGTTCGGCCTCCGCGGAGACGGATTGCGCGCTGAAAATCAGCAAGGCGGCAATGCAACAGGATTTCGAAAACATAATCAGGCTTCCTCTTTTGGTTGAAAAATCAGGGCGGCATCTTCCCATATCTACCGGAAAGAGGCCATTTACAGACTATCTGGACGGATATAAGCAGGAAAAATTCAGTTTGCGCCGGTTTTTGTTCAAGCTTTTTCTGTTTCGGGTCGATAGTCAGGGCAATAGAGATCAGATTTCATCACCAGGATGAGGTGCAGAAATGGTTCAAAAGAAAAGCACAACCGGTAGCATCATTCGTCAATTACGTACGGCGAAAGGCTATGGTATTCGCGACATGGAGCGATTAACCGGCATAAACCGTGGCAATCTTTCCAAGATTGAGCGCGGTGCCGGTTTTGGTCCGTTACAGATTTCCCGTATCGCCACTCAGCTTGAGACGACGCCGGCGGTGATATTAATCCTGTCCGAGATCCTGGATGACAGGGACGAGTTTCTCGAAAATGCACAACGCCTGTCGGACTATTGCACTAACCTGACACGCTTGCTGCATGCGTTTCAGGCGTCACCGGAAGACATGCAGATCAGGCTGGAGAACATGCTGACGACGACACCGTCGATGCCCGACCTGTACCGGGTCGCGAGTAGCTAAGTAATCATTCAGACGACCGTCGTCTGCATGAATTCGATCGCAGCATCGATCACCTCGATGCCGGCACCCTTTTTATAAGCATTTTCTGACAGAAACCGGCGAAAACGTCGTCCACCCGGCTGCTGCTGATATAGCCCCAGCAAATGCCGCGTGATATGTGACAGCCGTGTCCCGTTATTCAACTGATCAATGATATAGGGCCGCAACGCGATCAATACGTCCAGACGATCATCTACGTTATTCGGGGATGGCCGATTCAGGCGGGTAAGCAACCACGGGTTGGCGTAGGCGGCACGTCCAATCATGACGCCATCGACATGCGGCAGTTGATCTATGATCTCTTCCGGCGTGGTAAAACCACCGTTGATCACGATCGTTAATTGCGGAAAATCCTTTTTTATCTGATGCACCCGGTTGTAATCCAGCGGCGGGATTTCCCGGTTTTGTTTCGGACTAAGCCCGCTTAACCAGGCCTTGCGCGCATGAATAATGAAGACATCACAGCCGACGTTATGTATGGTCTCGATAAACTGACACAGGTGATCATAACTGTCGTTTTCGTCGACACCGGTGCGGCACTTGATCGTTACCGGCAGGTTTGTCCCTGACTGCATGGCGGCCACACACTCGGCAACCAGGTTCGGTTCGTTCATTAAACAGGCTCCGAACCGTCCCGATTGCACACGGTCACTGGGGCAGCCGACGTTCAGGTTGATCTCATCGTAGCCAAATTCTTCACAGGTTTTACTGCACTGTTGCAGCGCTTGCGGCTCCGACCCTCCCAGTTGTACGGCGAGCGGATGTTCAGCCGGATCAAACCCGAGCAACAGGTTCAGATCGCCGTTAAGGATTGCGCCGGTTGTGACCATCTCGGTATACAGGCGGGCCTGGGATGAAATCAGGCGCATAAAATACCGAAAATGCCGGTCGGTGCGATCCATCATCGGGGCAATACAGATACGATAATTCGTATCCCCGTTACTGCTGACGCCAGTCACAGGCAGGCTTGTTGCAAGAGTTGACTGGTGAACTGCGGGCGAAAGTAAAAACCGCGTGGTAATGTCCGGATTATATTGCCGTCTTCATCCATCGCGTCACACAGGGTTTTGGCATTCGCCGCTTTTGGACGCAGTTGAATGATTTCCCCGTGTTGTGCCGACACCTGTTCGACGCGACCGGTCTGGATAAACGTCATCATGTCGTTCCAGTCCTGTTGCAGTGTGATGGCCTGCTGTTGATTCGGTTGCCAGAGAAATGCACTGCCAACCCGTCGCTCTGACAGCGGAATCGTTTGCGTTGCCTGAATCGGTACCCAGAGTATGTGACGGGTTTTCCGATATAACACGGAGTCCTGCCATTGATAACCCGGCGGATTGATCAACGAAGCGGTGCAGATAAATGTAGATTCCTGTACCTGCCCACTCGCGTTAACCGGCAGTGTCTTGAGTTCAATTCCGAGTGCCGGAAAGTCCGGTTCGGCAGCATTACCTGCCGTCGTGCCAAGACAGCATTCGATCAGGTCACCGACCCAGCCTTTATGCTGCAACAGATTCTCCGGCGCCGTCAGGCACTTCTGCGCAGCGAGGTTGCCGAGAGATTGACCGGCAAGACCCCGGGCCTGTTGTAATAACTCAGATTGAGTGTGCGCGGTTGACTGGTCAGGCATGGCAGCGTCAGGCAAAGGTCAGTCGTTCGATGATGTTTTTTTCCAGTGAATCCAGGATTGATTCATCCCGAATCGGATTGTTTTGTTTGTCGGTAATAAAGAATAAATCGTCGACGCGTTCACCGAACGTGGCGACTTTTGCCCCCTGGATACGGGCGCGGCAGTCACGTAATGCCTCGCCAATGTGCGACAGGATACCGGGCTGGTCCAGGCAGGTGACTTCCATGATGGTGCGACTCTGTTCTTCGTCCAGGGTAAACGTGACCCGGGTCTGAACATCAAAGTGGCGGCTTTTACCGGGACGGGTATTTTTGCTGATCGGTGCGTACTGGTCGATATTGTTCAACCCCATTTTAAGTGCGCGCAGGATTTCATTTTTGCGATCGCCTGATGCAATCGGTTTGCCGTTGTGTTCAAGCACGATGTACGTGTCCAGTGTGTAGTCGTTGTCCGACGTGATAATTTTTGCATCAAGAATATTCAAACGCTGCTTGCTCAATACCCGTGTCGTTGTGGCGAAGATGTCATCGCGGTTCTTCATGTAGACAAACACCTGGCTGCCACCGCGTCCGGTTTTCTCGCGAATTAATACCAGTGGCTCGTTTACTTGTTTATGTTGATTGATCTTGCGGGTGTACCAGCAGACTTCCTCGGCACTATGCCGCAGGAAAAAATCATCGTTCAGGTATTGCCAAATTGCGGTAATCGATTTGGTATCGACTCCGGCGTCTTCCAGTTCCCACATCGCGGTTGATTTGACATCCAGCACGCGCTCCTGGTTATTCAACGGTGACTCAAGCCCGCGCCTGAGTGCACGCAGTGTTTTTTCATACAAACTTTTAAGCAACGCATCCTTCCAGCTGTTCCATAGCTTGGGATTCGTGCCATTCATATCCGCAACCGTCAGCAGGTAGAGAAAATCGAGATTACGCGTGTTTTCGACAATGTTGGCAAACTCGTTGATCACCTGGATATCATCAATGTCTTTTTGTTGCGCGGTTTTCGACATGACAAGATGATTTTTTACCAGCCAGGAGACCAGTTTCGCATTGTACTCGCTCATGTCGTGATCAATGCAGAACTGATAGGCATCGACTGCACCCAGATCGGAATGATCGCCACCGCGTCCTTTTGCGATGTCATGAAACAAACCGGCGAGATAGAGGATTTCCCGTTTCGGGATCGTATGGATCAGCCGATGGCAGAGCGGGTAACGCTCCTTGTATTCATCCAGTCCAAAAAAACGCATGAACCGGATCACGGCCAGAGTATGTTCATCGACCGTATAGACATGGAACAGGTCAAACTGCATCAGACCTTCCACCCGGGCAAAGGCCGGCACATAGGCGGCGAGTACGCCGTAACGATGCATGCGCCGCAGTTCATGGCCGACCCAGCGAGGTTGACGCACGATTTCAAGAAACAGGCTCTTGTTTCTGATGTCATCCCTGAAGCGGTCATTAATCAGGTACAGGTGTTCGCGGATCAGCCGAATCGTGCTGGCACGTGCGCCCTTGATCTTCGGGTTTTGTTGAATCAGTAAAAAAAGTTCGAGTAATGCAAACGGGTATTTTTTAAATACCTGTCTGTTGGTTGCCTCGATAAAATTGCTGCGTACCTGGAAGCGCCTGTTCAATGGACGGGTTTTTTCCAGCCAGCGGTGATAGATAATCACCTCCTGAAAATGTTGTAACAGCATTTCATTCAGGCGTGAGATTTCCAGCACGGTCCGGTAATACACCTTCATAAACTGCTCAACCGGCTGATTTCCGTCACCGCTGTAGCCGAATGCCAGTGCCAGTGGCCGCTGATGTTCAAACAACAACCGGTCCTCGTGTCGGCCGGTTAAATGATGCAGGGCGGTACGCACTTTCCAGAGAAAGGCACGGCCTTCTTCCAGTACGTCGTATTCTTCCTCGGTTAAAAATTTGTGTGCGATCAGTTCACGCAGGCGGGCGGCACCGAAATGACGTTTTGCCACCCAGCCGATCATCTGAATGTCGCGTAATCCGCCCGGGCCTTCCTTTACATTTGGCTCCAGGCTGTTTTCTGCCTCGTCAAACTTGTCATGACGCTTTTGTTGTTCTTCCAGTTTGTGTTTGAAGAACTTCTTCGTCGGCCAGATTTTATTCGGGCCGGTGGCCAGGCGCATCGCATCAAACAATTCCTCGTTGCCATATAAGAAACGCGACTCAATCAAATTGGTTGCGACCGTGATATCTTCCTTCGCCTGGTTCACACATTCCCTGACCGTGCGAACGCTGTGACCCACTTCCAGACCGATATCCCATAACCCGGTCAGAAATGCCTCGAGTTCACCCCGGGTTTTTTCCGCGAGTCTGCGTTTGTAGATGACCAGCAGGTCAATGTCGGATGCCGGACACAGATCCCCCCGACCGTAACCGCCGACCGCGACCAGGCATAGATTTTCCGAGTGAATAAAGTGTTGCCACAGGGCAATGACGACCTGATCGGAAAGCCAGCATTGCTTGCTGACTAATTCCCGTGCGGGGCGATCCTGTTCAAATGCATTCTTAAGATAGGCATGGCCATTTTTAATCGTTGCCTTCAGCAACGGGATGATTTTTTCACCACCTCGCAGACTGGATTGAAAAGTGGCCTGGTCGAACAGCGCGGTGTCAGACCAGTTTTCATCCGTTATTGTGGTTGGCATCGTGCTTGATCAGAAAGAGGCGGGCGATGTACTGCCCGGACTAGATGTTTTCATCGGGACGGATGGTCAGAACTTCAAAGCCATCATCAGTCACAAGTATGGTGTGTTCCCACTGGGCTGACAGCTGCCGATCACGTGTGACGACGGTCCAGTTATCATTTAATAATTTTACCTGGCGTTTACCGGCATTGATCATCGGTTCAATTGTGAAAGTCATGCCTGCCTGTAATTCCATGCCGGTACCCGGTTCACCGTAGTGTAATACCTGCGGTTCTTCATGAAACTGCTTGCCAATACCGTGACCACAATACTCACGCACGACCGAGAAATGATTGGCTTCTGCGTGTTTCTGTATGGCGTGGCCGATGTTGCCCAGCAGTTGTCCCGGTTTTACCATCTCAATGCCGAGGCTCATACATTCATAAGTCAGTTCAACCAGGCGTTTGGCTCGTACTGACGGTTCACCGACGAAGAACATCCGGCTCGTATCGCCATGGTAGCCATCTTTTATCACGGTCACGTCGATATTGACGATGTCGCCTTTCTTCAGTTTTTTCTCGCCCGGAATACCGTGGCAGACAACGTGATTGACCGAGGTACAGATCGATTTCGGGAAGCCGCGATAATTCAGCGGGGCGGGTATGGCACCCTGCTCATTGACGATATAGTCATGACAGATTTCGTTCAATTTATCCGTGGTAACGCCCGGTTCGACATGCTCGCCAATCATCTGGAGTACTTGCGAGGCGAGCCGGCCGGCGGTGCGCATCTTTTCGATTTCTTCTGCGGTTTTAATTATGACAGGCATGTGTCTGGTTTCTCAGGGATTTCCGGATATTTGTTGTCAAAGTCGGGGTATGGTATAAAGCGCGCGCTGTTTTAGCAATCTAACGACACACGTGTGCCACAACCGCGTATAGGGTGCCCGAAACGGGTCAATACAGCGGGGTATGCGGAGGATATAACCCTGACAGGAGAAAAACATGTCTAACGTCACCATGCGTGAAATGCTGGAGGCCGGCGTTCACTTTGGGCACCAGACCCGGTACTGGAACCCGAAAATGGCCCCATACTTGTTCGGTCAACGCAACAAGATCCATATTATTAACCTCGAACAGACGCTGCCGCTGTATAACGATGCGGTCAATTTCGTCAGCAAACTGGTCTCGCGCAAAGGCAAGATCATGTTCGTCGGCACGAAACGCTCTGCCCAGACCATCATCCGCGAAGAGGCCGAGCGCTGCGGTATGCCATACGTCAATAAACGCTGGCTCGGTGGTCTGTTAACGAATTTCAAAACCGTGCGCCAATCCATTAACCGTTTAAAAGAACTGGAAGAGATGGATGTGAACGGCGGCACCGTGCACATGAGCAAGAAGGAATTGCTGATGCATGAACGCGAGAAGGAAAAACTGTCGGCCAGCATCTCCGGCATCAAGGAAATGCAGGGTATCCCGGATGCCCTGTTCATTATTGATGTGGGCTACGAGTACATTGCCGTCAGCGAAGCGAAAAAACTCGGCATCCCGGTTGTCGCCATCGTCGATTCCAACAACAGCCCGGATAACGTCGATTATGTGATCCCGGGCAATGACGATGCGATTCGCTCAATCCGCCTGTATGCACGCGGTATGGCCGACGCCATCCTCAGCGGCAAACAATCTGTCGCGCACATTGCCACCGGTGAAGGGAGCAGCGAAGATTTTGTCGAACTGGACGCCGATGGCGAGCCGATAGTGAAAGACACGACCGGCAAGGCCGAGACAAAGAAAAAGACGAAGAAACGCGCGGCGAAAAAGACCACTGCCAAAAAAGCCGAAGCAGAGGGCGAAGCCGATAGTGCCACGAAAAAGAAAGTGACCAGGAAAAAAGCTGCGAAAAAGAAGACCGCAGCGAAAAAAACCGCAGCCAGCCCAGCAACCGACGACGCAGCGGCTGAAAGCGAGACAACGGGAGAGGAGTAATCAAGATGCAAATTACTGCTCAGATGGTGAAAGAACTGCGCGAGCGCACGGGCGCCGGCATGATGGATTGCAAAAAGGCCCTGGCCGAAGCCGACGGAGATATGGATGCCGCAATCGAGGAAATGCGCAAATCCGGTGTGGCCAAGGCAGCGAAAAAGTCCGGCCGGATTGCCGCTGAAGGCGTGATAGCGATCAAGGCTAACAGTGGCGATGCCATTATGCTTGAAGTCAATTGTGAAACCGATTTTGTCGCCAAGGATGAAAGCTTTAACAGCTTCGTCAATGCCACGCTGGACACGATCGACAGTGGTCGACCGTCGGATGTCGAGGCGCTGTTGGCCGAATCACTGTCAGGTTCAGACCAGACAGTGGAAGAAAATGTGCAGGAACTGATTTCGAAAATCGGGGAAAAAGTCAGTGTGCGTCGCTTTGTCGTCACAAACAGCGAAGGCGGCACCATCGGACATTATCAACATGGTTCGCGTATCGGTGTTGTCGTTGACATGAAAGGTGGCAGTGAAGAACTTGCGCGCGATGTTGCCATGCATATCGCCGGCACACCGACCCCGCCGGTCTGCATCAATGCCGACGAAATTCCACAGGAACTGCTGGACCAGGAGAAAGCGATCTTTGTCGCACAGGCCGCCGAGAGTGGGAAACCCGCGGATATTATCGAGAAGATGGTCGGTGGCAAATTAAACAAATACAAGAAAGAGATCACGTTGCTTGATCAGGCATTTGTCAAGGATCCGGATCAATCGATTGCGCAATTACTGAAATCAGCACAAGCAGAAGTTATCGGTTTTCATCGCTACCAGGTCGGTGAGGGTATGGAAAAACGCACCGATAATTTTGCTGAAGAAGTGATGGCGCAGGCGAAAGGGGAGTAAGGCGCTTGTCTGCTTCCACTGAGTCACTGCAATACAAACGTATTCTTTTAAAACTCAGTGGTGAGGCGCTGATGGGCGATGCCGAATACGGTATCGACCCGGACCTGATCCGCCGCATGGCGGAAGAGATCCGTGAACTGACGCTGGCCGGTGCCGAGATTGCGATTGTTATCGGCGGAGGCAATATCTTTCGCGGGGCCGGTTTGGCCGCAGCGGGCATAGACCGCGTGACGGCGGATCATATGGGCATGATGGCGACCGTGATCAACGCCCTGGCAATGCAGGATGCACTAGAACGTGCCGGACAGTTTGCCCGGGTCATGTCAGCAATAAAAATCAATGAAATATGCGAGGATTACATCCGACGTCGCGCCGTGCGTCATCTGGAGAAAGGACGAGTCGTGATTTTTGCGGCCGGCACCGGCAATCCGTTTTTCACGACGGATTCTGCCGCCAGCCTGCGTGCCATTGAGGTCAATGCCGATCTATTGATCAAGGCGACCAAGGTCGACGGTGTCTACTCGTCCGATCCGGTACAGGACAAAAACGCCGTTCGCTTCGACAAACTGAGTTATGATGAAGTGATTGAGAAAAAGCTGAATGTAATGGATACAACAGCGGTTGTGTTGTGCAGGGAAAATTCAATGCCCTTACGCGTCCTGAATATGAACAAGAAGAGTGCCCTGATACGGGCTGCACGTGGTGAGGATGAGGGTACGCTGGTTTCTGACTGATACGGGAGTGATACGATGGGCGTAGACGAGTTACTGGACGATGCAGATGAGCGCATGACAAAAAGTCTTGAGTCATTGCAGCATGAATTAACGAAGATACGTACCGGACGCGCCCATCCCAGTCTGCTGGAACACGTTACCGTAAATTATTATGGCAGCGAGGTGCCCTTGAACCAGACGGCAAACGTCACGGTACAGGACGCACGCACACTGGCGGTGACCGCGTATGATAAAAACTCCATCACCGATATTGAAAAAGCCATTTTGAATTCTGACCTGGGCCTGAACCCGGTCACGGCAGGCGAGGTCATGCGTGTGCCGTTGCCGCCACTGACAGAAGAACGCCGCAAAGAACTGATCAAGGTCGTACGCGCCGAGGCTGAAAAATGCCGGGTCGCGATTCGTAATATCCGACGCGACGTCAATCACAGTCTGACAGAACTGGTAAAAGACAAGGAAATTTCCGAGGACGATGAGCGTCGTGCGGAAGAACGCGTGCAAAAGCAAACCGACTCACATATCGCGGATGTGGAGAAAAAACTGGAAGAAAAAGAAAAGGATTTAATGGAAGTCTGAAGATTCTGCATTTTCCGGAAAATAAATTCAGCGATCTCATGCATGTCTGATCCGGATATCAATAAGCCGCAGCAGTCCATACCCGAGCATGTAGTCATTATCATGGATGGCAATGGTCGATGGGCCAAACAACAGGGGAGGCCACGTGTATTCGGGCATAAACAGGGTGTCAAAACACTGCGCAATCTGGTTGAACAATGTGTCTCGTTGTCCATTCCGAACCTGACTGTTTATGCATTCAGCAGCGAGAACTGGCAGAGACCGGCAACGGAAGTCAGCTTCCTGATGGAATTATTCATGTCATCGTTACAGCAGCAAATCGATGCATTGCACGCAAACGGCATACACGTCAACTTTATCGGCGATCGCAGCGCGTTCCCGGAGAAACTCGTGACGATGATTGAACAGGCTGAGGCATTAACCCGGGCGAATACACAACTGAATTTAAATATCGCGGCAAACTACGGTGGTCGCTGGGATATATTACAGGCCTGTAAAAAAATACTGGCTGACATGCAGACCAAACAGGACAACAGGACTGAACTGGACGAAGCAACCCTGGAACAATACATCAGCCTGGGTTCGTTGCCTGCGCCGGATTTATTTATCCGCACCGGTGGCGAGCGACGCATCAGTAATTACCTGCTGTGGCAGCTGGCCTATACCGAGTTGTATTTTACTGATTGTTTGTGGCCGGATTTTGATTCCACTGAATTCGAAAAAGCGCTGGACTGGTTTGCCGGCAGGGAGCGTCGTTTTGGCAGGATCAGTGAGCAGGTACAGAACTGACATGGCGCTGAAACAACGGGTGATGACAGCGGCGCTATTGATACCGCTTTTATTGATGGCATTGTTTTTCCTGCCGGTGAATGCTTTTGCCCTGTTAATCGCAGTTGTCATTGCACTCGCTGCATGGGAATGGAGTGGCCTGTCCGGCCTGCAACACACATTTGCCAAATCGGCTTATGTCACAGGTATAATTGGACTGTTGTTGTTATTACATTCGTACATCTCACCGGCACAGGGCAACCTGCTCGTCTGGTTGGCACTGTTTTGGTGGTGTCTGGCGGCCTTGCTTGTCATTGCCTATGAAAATAACTGGCTGCAACTGAATTTTTCATCGACGATGCGATTGTTAATCGGATTGTTCATACTGGTACCGGCCTGGTGGAGCCTGTTGCAAATACGCGGCCAGAGTAATGGTGTTTATATCCTGTTATTCCTTTTCATATTGATTTGGTCAGCCGACAGCGTCGCTTACTTTTCCGGGAAAAGATGGGGCAAACGGCGGCTGGCAAAAAAAACCAGTCCCGGCAAGAGCTGGGAAGGGGTCATCGCCGGCCTGGTGGTTGTCGCTGGCCTGGCGTTGCTGGGTAAAAACTGGCTGTTTACCGCAGGTGTTTCTCATTTCGAGTTCCTGCTGTTATGCGTATGCACCGCGGCGATTTCAGTGCTTGGCGATCTCGTCGAAAGCCTGGTCAAGCGCAGTGCCAACTGCAAGGACAGTGGCAGCTTGCTGCCGGGACATGGCGGTATCATGGACCGAATCGATAGCCTGACTGCTGCCACACCGGTGTTTTTATTCGGGATTACGTTGGTGGCCGGACAATCTTTATGAAAGCCGTCTCAATCCTCGGTTCGACCGGCAGTATCGGCGTCAGCACACTCGATGTGATTGCCCGCCACCCGGATCGATACAAAGTTATCGCGTTGACAGCAAATAAAAACGTGTCGGCGATGTTGGCGCAATGTGAAACCTTCAAACCACGTTTTGCTGTCATGGTGGATGCAGACGCGGCGACACAGTTGAAAAAAGGCTTGGCAACTGTCTCGACTGAAATCGAGGTGCTCAGTGGCGTTGAAGGGCTGGAACGGGTCGCAGCCCTGGCGGAAGTGGACTATGTCATGGCCGCTATCGTTGGTGCGGCCGGATTATTACCGACGCTGGCGGCAGCCCGCGCCGTACCAGGCGTCGTCCTGTAGTAGCGCCCGCGGCCGCGCGTCCCCTGCGCCCGGCGGCAGGCACTGGTCCACGCGGTAGCGGCGGGCGCCTCCGCCTACCTTGGGTGTCGGGGGGGGGGCGCGCGGCCGACGCGTATGACGGGCGGCCAGGGGTGCCAAGTCTGGAGCGGACGCCAGTGGCGTTGGACCCCGTGGCGCAGGAGCGCGGGCCGAAGCCGCCGGATTCCCCACCACGTGTCGCCGCAGAGTCG
>JBHIXH010000028.1:7500-31143 GCA_041984885.1 Gammaproteobacteria bacterium | reverse complement strand
ACTACGCTGGGTCGGGGGGGGTCCGACACCACTGCAGTAGCGATGGCTGCCGCGCTGGAGGCAGACGAATGCCGCATTTATACCGACGTTGACGGTGTTTATACGGCAGATCCGCGTATTGTCCCGAATGCAAATCGACTTGATCGTGTGACTTATGAAGAGATGCTGGAAATGTCCAGCCTTGGTTCAAAAGTCTTGCAAATTCGTTCGGTAGAATTTGCGAGTAAGTACAACGTTAATCTGCGAGTGCTGTCATCATTTGAAGATGGCCCCGGGACGTTAATTACCAACGAGGAAGAATGTATGGAACAGGCAGTCATATCAGGAATTGCCCACAACCGTGATGAAGCAAAACTGACGGTGGTAGGTGTTCCGGATCGCCCCGGCATTGCATTCAGTATTCTCGGCCCGATTGCGGACGAGAATATTGAGGTCGACATGATCGTGCAAAACGTCGGAGTGGATAATACGACTGACTTTACCTTTACGGTGCACAGAAACGATTTTGCCCGTGCCAAACAGGCACTGGAAAAAATCTCAGGGGAACTGGGTGCCAAGGAGGTTAAAGGAGATGAGGAAATTGTGAAAATATCCGTGGTTGGGGTGGGTATGCGTTCACATGCAGGGATTGCTAGTAAAATGTTCAAGGCGTTAGCTGACGAGGGCATCAATATCATGATGATTTCCACGTCAGAAATAAAAGTATCCGTCGTCGTAGCCGAAAAGTACCTCGAACTTGGCGTCCGGACACTGCATTCAGCATTTGATCTCGACAAGGAGTCTGCGGCCTGATCCTGTATCCGGTCGTGACAAATATTTATGCTGGAAACGCCTATAATTAATAAAGCCGTCACGAAAGATGGCACAAAGCAGCGTTAGGAGAATTGTACCAATGTTAATTTTAACAAGAAGAGTAGGTGAGTCACTGATGATCGGTGACAACGTGAACGTAACCGTTCTCGGCATTCGCGGCAACCAGGTCCGTATCGGTGTAAACGCACCGAAAGACGTGGCGGTGCACCGCGAAGAAATCTACGAACGTATCCAGCAGGAAAAAGACGACGACGCAGACGGGGGAAACGAGTAAACAACGACTGCATCATCGTTTAACAGGAAGTATCGGGGAGGGAGTTTTATCGGATAGCCGCAACATAAAGCCTGTTACAGGACTTTTTGTCGGTGTTTGTTAGAGTCTTTTTCTGAGAACACGGAGAGGTGGCCGAGCGGCTGAAGGCGCTCCCCTGCTAAGGGAGTATACGGTTTATCCCGTATCGAGGGTTCGAATCCCTCTCTCTCCGCCATAGTTAAATCGAGGTCAATGACCTCGGATTTAAAAAAGCTGGATGAATGGAATTAAGTCGAACACATCAGTTCGACATATCATCCAGACTGGGTTGAACGGTTGTCCAGTGAACAACCTCAGTTAGCAACCCACACCATGGATTGGTGATAACTCATGAAGAATTTAGATTTATGCGCCCGTAGCTCAGTTGGGCGAATCGGATACAACAAAAGACATTTAACATGTCTTTTGTCCGATGAGCGGGCGAGACAGGAAGTCGAGCCTTGGTATCCGCAGCGCGGAGCAAGGAGCGAGAGCGCAAGGATGAGTACCTGCACAGTGCGAAGCACTGTAATAAAGATGCAGTAAATAAATTTATTAAATTCGATTTATGCGCCCGTAGCTCAGTTGGATAGAGTACCTGGCTACGAACTAGGGGGTCGGAGGTTCGAATCCTTCCGGGCGCGCCATACCAATGTAATTACATGGAAGTAGTTACTAACACTGTCCCATAAACATCAAACTGTCCCATTATTTTAATTTATGGATAAAAATCGTGGCTAGAAAAGGAAGGTCATTAGAAATTTTGATTTCTCATTTAGAGGGACAATTACATCAACAGCCCGGTGTATCAGTCGAATCGCCTAAATTCTTAATTGATAGAGTGACTGGGAATAAACGTGAACACGATGTTGTAATAACATTTCAGCATGAACATCACGAAATTCTTGTTGCAATTGAGTGCAGAGATAGAACTGTAAAAATAGATTCCTCCCATGTTGAGGCGTTTGTAGGGAAGTGTGAGGATACTGGGATAAACAAAGGAATAATGGTTTCACCTAAAGGATTTACGAAACCTGCATTAAAAAAAGCGAGTCACTCGAATATAAGCTGTTTCGATATTTCTCAGGCCACCTCATTCAATTGGTTATATGCTCCCGGAATAAACGTTGTATATAAAAGAATATTAAATACAGAAGTAATAGTTAATCCAAAAAAAGATCCAAGGAAAAAACCAACAGTATTTCAAGTTGTTGATATAAATGGAAACGAATTAACAAAAGATATAATTAAGCAAAATATTTGTAATTTTTTAAATAAAGAGAAAGGTATGCCTCCTCCGGGCGTATATGACAGAGTGATTGTATTTGGGTGTAAAAATTTATATATAAAAATATCTGGCAAGAAGAAAACTCTGGAAGTTAAAGATGTAGTGGCAAAGGTTAAAATAGAGGTAGTTGAAGAATTGAAACCTTTTAATTTAGTGGAATATAAAGACATTGAAAGTAACACGATTATATCAACTGCTGCCGTAGCAGATATTGACATAGAACCTTTTAAAGGGAAGGCCATTATGGTTTATGATAAAGAGAAAGGAGGTACTTTATCTTTAATCAAAACTGAATAATTTTACTTAATCGGCTTAACGACTTCTGCTTTTCTTCTATAAATTCTATTCGTTATTTCGGTATCTTTTGATAAGTAGGTGTAACTAGTTATAAGCAGTTTGATACTAAACTGCTTATAACTAAAAAATGCCTTAATCTCAGTGTCTTTCCGGTAGTACCTAGATTGCTTATGCAGAGTTGCTAAGCAGTTAGCAAGAATACCCGTATTCGGGAAAGGAACTTCCTATCAGTCACCCTATAGATGAACAAGGGTAAACACCGATTGGTTGAATACTTGTTAAGTCCGTAGCTCAGGTAAAAGGATGAGTCTATCCGTGAACGGCAGTAGAAGAGAGAATTAACCACTAAGAAAAATAGTTCAAATGGAAGAACCTGAAATATCCATCAATACCTGTAATACCCGATTGAGATAACTAGACAGACTTTTTTGATCTGTGATCCACTCCCATATCCAATTTTCCATTTGTGATAAATTTCAGTGTTAAATATCACCGTATTATCTATACTTAGCTCAGGTTTATAACCTGATAGGTAACTGCATGATTAAAAGTGTTATTAAAATCACATTATCTCTAATTACACTTTCACTCCTCACGGCCTGTAACTCTTCCCAGGCAATCAAAACGTCTGCGTCTTCTGTTAAACCCGTTCAACCCGATCGGTTGTATGTCTATCACGATGGTCGAATGCGGTTTAATGATCGCTACGTTGATGCAAAAGACGTTGTCATCTACGACGATGGTTTCGGTGGTGAAAAAGCCGCAGTCAAAATGACCGTACCATTGCATCCGGATTATTACCGTGACTCGATACGCGTGGTTCGCTACAGCGAGGTGTTCGTCAGCGAGAAGTGATACACCGCTGCACAAGGATTGTGCAGTGCAACGTAAGCCCTTGTTTCCTAACTGGTAAACTCTTTTTCTATCGACTATCATTTTATCAGCCGGGCATGAAATGTCGGTTTTTACAGGACGATGCGTCTTGCCCGTGCGTCAGTAATCTGTTCATTTATAAATATGTACGGGGGGCGTTTGATGAGTGCGGGAACAGTAAAATGGTTTAGTTCATCAAAGGGCTACGGGTTTATTGAACCCGAAGGCGGTGGTGACGATATATTTGTCCACTATTCAGTCATTAAGTCGGAGGGATTCCGGACTTTATCAGAGGGGCAAAATGTCAGCTATGAGGTGGAGCAGGGTCCGAAAGGCTTTCACGCGACGGAAGTGGAAGTATCGGCCTGACCCTGTTTTATTCAAACAAGAAAAAACCCCGCTAAAATGCGGGGTTTTTCATTTATATTCCTGATGTAAATCTGCAAGAGGTTCTAATATGGGTTCCGATATGTCTATCTGGTATCAGATTCTCCTGGGTGCGGTCGCGCTGCTGGCCGTATTTGTGTTTCTTCCTGGCATCAAAGAGGCGATGCGCCAAAGCCAGGAAGCGGAGGAAAAAGACTGGGCAGGTGTGCTGCTGCCGATCGTGGTCGTCATTTTGTTCGTAATATTTCTCATCATGATGGTCTAGCCGGTGGCGATCAGACTGAAACTATTCCTCGTCGAATCAGACAAACTGCAGTGCTACACTAGTGCGAGTTTTACAGGTGAATTGAATGAAACAACTTATATTATCTATTAGTACCGCTTTATTTTTGTATTTGGCCATGCCCGTCGCGATTTTTGCTGAATCGCCTGATCAGGAGCAAGAAGAAGAATTTTTAACCGGTCGTGAACTGTTGCAAGGCTGCGAAGAAGGTGCGGCCCCCGGCACACCCAATCAGTATTGCATGCAATATGTATTTGGATATGTGCAGACGGTTGTCAGCCTGCAGGCTGCCGATCCGTCGCAACCTCAATTATTCTGTATTGATCCCACGCAAATCGGCTTGCCCGAGGTGACTGATCAGGTTTCAAAATGGCTGAGTAGTCATTCAGAGCGACTCGATGAAGAGGCCTACGTGCTCGTCGGGCAATCATTGGCTGAATACTATCCGTGTCAGGCTTCTGCGTTCTGAACCATGTCACAGGCAGAGCGTAAAGCCCGATACGATTTCAACAAGCTGCATAAGCGTTTGCGGCGTAACACCGGCAAGGCGATCGAGGATTTTAATATGATCGAGGCGGGTGATCGTGTCATGGTCTGCCTGTCCGGCGGTGCGGACTCGTACACGCTGCTGGATATGTTGATGCAGTTACAGCAGAGCGCTCCAATCCAGTTCGAATTGACTGCAGTTAACCTGGATCAAAAACAACCGGGTTTCCCCGAGCATGTACTGCCGAAATATCTGACCGAACTGGGCATTCAGTTTCATATTCTGGAGCAGGACACATACAGCGTAGTGACGGACATTGTGCCGGAAGGAAAAACCATGTGTGGGTTGTGTTCGCGCTTGCGCAGGGGGGCGATTTATACGTATGCAAAGCAGAATGGCTATAACAAGATCGCACTTGGCCATCATCGAGATGATATTGTCGAGACATTGTTTCTGAATATGTTTTACGGTAGCAAGATGAAAGCAATGCCGCCAAAACTGTTAAGTGATGATGGTGAAAATATCGTGATTCGACCTCTCGCGTATTGTCGTGAACGTGATATAAAAAAATACGCAGAAGAAAAGGCGTTTCCAATCATCCCCTGCAACCTGTGTGGTTCACAGGACAACCTGCAACGTCAGGCAATTAAAAACCTGTTAAATGAATGGGACAGGCAGCATCCCGGTCGTGTCGATCAGATTTTCAATAGCATGCAGAACATTGTGCCGTCGCATATGCTTGATACCGGGATATTTGATTTTAAAAGCCTCGGCAAGGACTAGGTTCTCCGGCTAATTGCAGTTTGCAGTCTTTATTTTCCTAAACTCCACCATGCAGTTTTCCACGTTTTCAACCATTGTTTTGATGGCGGTGCCAATAATTTTCGCCATCACCGTGCATGAAGTCGCACATGGCTGGATCGCAAAACAGCTGGGAGATGATACTGCTGCGTCAAACGGCAGGCTGACGTTAAACCCGGTTAAGCATATGGATCCGATTGGCACCGTATTCGTACCTTTCATCCTGGTGTTATTCGGTCATTCGCCGTTTGGCTGGGCGCGGCCGGTGCCGGTAGACTGGCATAATCTACGCCAACCAAAACGTGACATGGCGTTGGTTGCGATTGCCGGTCCGGCAGCGAATTTGTGTATGCTGCTTGTCTGGATTGGCGTTTTAAAAGCCGCGCTGTTTTATGGTCACGCAGCCAGCGTACCGCAAGCTGCTATCGTTGTAATGGCAGAAGCGGGCATAGTAATAAACAGCATTCTGATGATTTTGAATTTATTCCCGATTCCGCCGCTTGATGGTAGCCGGGTGGTCACCGCATTTTTGCCAAACCGATTGGCGCGAATTTATGTGAAAGTTGAACCTGTTGGATTGATAGTGGTATTACTGCTGTTTTTTACCGGTTATCTCGGCAAGTGGTTAATGCCGGTTATTAACGGCTTTAATTCGTTTATTTATAGTTGGCTAATATAAAGTCCGGCGGGCGGGAGTGCCCGCCGGTTTTTCTTCCCCGGATTAGGCAACCTGGTGCATGTGTACGTCCTGTTGCGGATACGGAATTGTGATGTTTTCTTCATCAAAACGTAGTTTTACGGTTTCTATCAATTCAAAACGCGTGGCCCAGTAATCTTCCGATTTTACCCAGGGACGGGCAACGAAATTCACACTGCTGTCTGCAAGTTCAGCCACCGCTATTACAGGTGCCGGGTCATCCAGTATTCGATCATCAGCGTTGATGATTTCATTCAACAGTTCTTTGGCTTTCTTGATGTCATCGTCGTAGCTGATGCCAAAAATCAGATCTATGCGACGCGTATCCTTGGTTGAATAATTTGTAATAGTGCCACCTGTGATGCTTGAATTCGGGATGATAATAGTCTTGTTATCGCCGGAGCGCATTTGTGTCGAGAAGATTTGAATTCCTTCAACAATGCCACTGACACCGGCGGCTTCAATAAAATCACCGACCTTGAATGGCCTGAATGCGATGATCATGACGCCCGATGCAAAGTTGGCAAGTGAGCCCTGCAGGGCAAGACCGATTGCCAGCCCGGCGGCACCGATAATTGCGACCAGTGATGTGGTCTGTATTCCCAGTTGACCCAGTGCGGCGATGATAATAAAGGCAATCAGCAGAATGTGAGTAATACTGCCAGCGAACGAGGCGAGTAGCGGGTCTACGCCACGATTTTTCAGTTGTTCTGTGGCCATGGTTTTTATACGTTTGGACAGCCAGATACCGCCAAACAGGATGACGGCAGCGATAACAAGGTTGGTAAAGAAAGTCATAGACGAATATTCCTCCATTAGTGCATCCTCAAGTCAGTGGGCAGATAAAAACAATGAAATCAGTATGTTACAATATGCACGATTCGGTTTAACTGATGAATTGCTTGCGGTAACATTGTGCAATAAAAGTCATGGAAGTGGTACACCCTCCATTCTGTTTATAATTCAGTTTTTTACGTTGGACACCTGTCTTAATGTCGAAAGAAAAAGAAAAATATCTGCAACAAATAAAACAGCTGATTCCGATCTGTGATCTGCCCGAGCAGGCACAAAACGACATCATTGCCAAAGCCGATGTCGAGGTTCTGAAAAAGAAGAAGTTCCTGTTCAAACAGGGCGACCGTGACGATTATTCCTATTACCTGCTTGAAGGTGAGGTTGAGTTGCTGGCGAATAATCAACTGCAAAATTCCATAACCGGGGGCAGTGACCGTGCCCTTTATGCCATGGCGCAACTTCAGCCACGCCAGTTTTCTGCTCGCGCCAAAGTTGAATGTTTCGTGTTCAAAATCAATCGTAACGAACTCGACAAGATCATGGTCATGTCGGACAAGGGCAGTAATGATGAGCAGGCAGGTTTTGCGGAGATTGGCGATGCGGAGATGGAAGTCAGCGAACTGGATGCTGAAGATGACGTTGACTGGATGACCCGAATGTTGCAGTCGGAATTATTTGCAAGGATTCCGATGGCTAACATGCATCATGTGTTTGCCATCCTTGAACCTGTCGAGTTTAACAGCGGTGATGCTGTTATTACCCAGGGTGAGCCGGGCGATCACTATTACATCATCGCTGAAGGCAAGTGCACGGTTACACGCAAACCTAAACCGGATGCAGCCGACCTGAAACTGGCTGTGCTCGGTCCGGGCGACAGTTTCGGTGAAGAAGCATTAATTATGGATTCGACGCGTAATGCGACAATCACAATGAACACGGATGGCATTCTGATGCAACTCAGCAAGGATAATTTTAACAAGCTGATTAAGGAGCCGACATTAAATTCTGTCAGTTGGGATCAGGCGCAGGATCTTGTTCACAAGGGTGCTGAATGGATCGATGTCCGGTTTGAAAATGAGTATAAACAAAGCCATGTAAAAAACAGCATCAATATTCCACTGAATTTGTTGCGTATGAAATCGGACAAGATTTCACAGGACAAGGAATATATCGCGTATTGTGATACCGGTGGGCGGAGTTCAACTGCTGCATTTTTATTAATTGAACGCGGTTATCAGGTGCATTACCTGAAAGGTGGTTTGATCTCAAACCCGAACGCAGCCACAGAATCTTCCGCGCAGCCTGAGACCGAAGCGAAAAAGCCGGCCACAGCCGCGAGCCCGGAGGCGAAAGCAACGGCAACGCCGGCTAAACCCGACTCGGCACCGGCAACAGAGAGGACCGCAGAACCGGCGAGCACAGAGACAAGGCCAGCAGCTACAACACAGCCAGCCGGCGAGAAAAAGTCGGCGCCGGAAACTGCCCCCGCCAGCGCGGTTAAACCGGAAGCGAAGCCTGAACCAGCTGATGCCAAAACCGAAACTCAAGCCAAACCGGCGCCGGTAGCTGAGGAGAAGATAGATCCGGATGTACAGGCCTCCGTGATTGCAGCGGAACTGGAAAGAACAAACATGAAATTGCAGGACGCCGAGCGAATTCGGGAGGAGGTCGCCGAGGCAGAGCGCAAGAAACAGGACCAAATCGTCAAGGAACTGGAGAAGGAGAGAAAACAGCTGGAGCAGCAAAAAAAGACGGCCCAAAAGGAGGCCGAGAAAATCCGCCAGGACGAAGAAAAGCGTATAGCTAAAATGAAGCAGGAGTCGGAAAAACAGCTGCAAAAAGAAAAGAAAAAACTGGAAGAGATATACAACAAGAATACCAGCGAGATGGAAAACCTGCAGAAAATGCGACAGGAACTGGAAGCTAAGGAAAAAGCGGCGCTGCAGGAACTGGAAGCGAAAGAGAAGGCCGCGTTGGAGAAGCTGGAGCAGGAAAATGCAAAGGCCGAACAAAAAAAGCGGGAAGCAGAGAATCTCGCGAAGCAGGAGAAGGAAAAACTCGAGAAAGAATCGCAGGAAGCCAAGCGTCTGGCACAGGAGGAAAAAGACAAGCTCGAAAAAGAATCGCAGGAGGCGAAGCGCATGCTCGAAGAAGCGCGCCGTATGAAGGAAGAACTGGAGGCGACAAAACTGGCGATGCAGCAGCAAAGCGAAGCAAGTCGCAAGGAACAGGAAGAAAAGGAAAAAGAGCTACAGGAAAAAGTCAAAGCGAAACTCGAAGCAGAACGCCGCAAGCTTGCTGACCAGTTAGCAAAAAATAATATGGACCTGGAACAGGCGCAAAAAGAAAAAGCCGCCGCCGAGGCTGCCCGCAAGGCAGCGCATGAAGAAGCACAAAAGATTATTGATGAATTTAAACGTGAGCATGAGGAAACCCGCAAGCTCGAAGAAGAAAAGCTGCAGCAGGAGAGAGAGAAGCTGGAGCATGAATCTACTAAATTAAAAGACGAGATGGATTCAATTCATCGCGAGAAGGAAAAAGCTGAGCAGGAAAAACTGGATGCACAAAAACAGATCGCGATGCTGAAGATCAAGAGTGTGCAGAATAAGGACAAAGATGAAGAAATAAGGCAGAACATCAGCAATCAGATCAAACAGGTTGAAGAACGGATTAGTGAAGCCGACAAACAAATCGAACATGTTCAAACAGCAGAAAGACAAGTCGCAAGTGCGGTACAGTTGAATGCCGCAGACTTGCAAAAACAGTCTGAGGAAGAAGCGCGCTTACAAAAACAACTTGAGTCTGAACTTCAGGAATTTATTACCGAACATGAAGAACAAACGAAAGAAATGAGTGGAAAATTCACCAGCACAGATTATATGCAACGCATTAAGGAACGAGCCGAGGCAGCAAGAAAAGAAGAAGAACAGAAGACCGAGAGTTTGTTTGCTGATGTTGCCTCAATGCTGGATGATGACGATTAGTTTTTAACCCTGTCTAAATAAATACAATCTCTGGAGGTTTAATATGAGTGAACGCATTGTAATGCGCGTTGGTGAGTCATTGGTTGCCGGAGGTCCGCCCGGAACAGCTGCTGAACCGGAAGTGGTCATCGGTGAATTGGATGGCCCGTTTGGAACCGCATTTGCCAATCAACTGGCTGATCATACCAAAGGGCATTCCAAAGTCCTGGCGATTCTGAATACAGATATTATGGTCAGACCCGCAACCCTGATGGTGAGCAAGGTCACAGTCAATAAAGAGCGATATACAAATATATTGATGGGAACGGTGCAGGGTGCGATTGCCAATGGTGTTCTCGACAGTGTACGTGAGGGTATCATCCCAAAAGCCAAGGCAAACGATCTAGGTATTATCGTTTCAGTCTGGCTAAACCCCATGGTTGCAACAGCGGATGATCTGGATCACCAGATTCTTTTTGACATTCATCGAAAGGCGACATTCCAGGCAATTGAAAAAGCGATGAAGAACGAACCGTCAATCGACTGGTTGCTGGAAAACCAGGAATCAATTACGCATAAATATTTTCAGATGGGACTGGACGGAAAAATATAATAATCAATGTCCGATTTCTGTATGAAAAACAAAATTTGCACGAACAGGGCGGTGCTGCTTGCGGTAACCGCCTTTTTCATGCTGTGTAATCCTGCTTTTGCACAAGATGTTCCCGCACCAAGAGCATTATCTGACATTCTCCCGGGAAATTATCATCGTTCGAGTTTCTATCGAATAAATGATTTCTTTCTGGAACAAAACAATTATGTTTTTTCTATTGAGTCGGATTATGGAAAATACCGGGTTGAGTCGATACCGCTTGCGTTAAAGTACCTGCGGGAAATCCAGATCGTCAGCCAGGTAATGAATCAGTCGTCAAACGAAATTGATCCCAACCAGGTCGATTTGCAAAGCCAGTTAAGTATTCGTGCAGATTCTGCAATTGATATTCTTTCTTCACCGCTGGGGACGGCATCCAATCTGGCCGGACAACTTGCGAAAAATCTCGGCGATACATTTGAAGGTAACTCACCTTACATTATTCATGACAGTCAGCTTGACGAGGGGACAACAGCGGACCCGAATCGCGAAATTCACAAACGTAATATCGCCAATCAGGTTGGACTGGATGTATACAGCGCTAATGAGTTGGTGCAGATGATGTTATCAAAACTGGCACAGCAACGTTCAGCCGGGAAAATCTCGTCGGGTTCTGTACTGGTAACAGTGAATGAAAACTATGAAAAACGGGCTCAGGGTGGACGCCTTGATCGTGAAATAGAATCAAAGATTCGTAATAATACATCAAAACAGCTGTTAAGCATGAATATATCGATGTTGCAGGATATGGATGTGGCAAAAGATATAGGGCTCGGCCTGTTACAGCATCCGGCATATTCACCCTCACTGCAGACAAGAATCATTCATTATTTAAACTATCTGGATCTTGATGATATTGAAAACATCAATGATTATTTACGCCTGTGCCTGCTTGCCAATGATGAAGTAAATGCAACGGCGTTTCATACCATTTTGAAGTTACTGGTTACCTATCTTGATGATTTTGATACGGCCGGTGCGTTTAAACTTATAGGGACATCAGTGTCATTCGTGACATCTGATACAGAAGAGCAACTGGTGCTGTACCCGCATGATGAGTTTTATCTGAATGAGGATAACAGTGTGCTTCTTTCAACAATTACGCAACGCGCGGAAGTAAATAAGTATAAAAAAATCAGGCTGCTGACATACGGAAAGATTTCAGACGACGCAAAACTCGACCTGCTCGATAAAAACATCGATTTTACCGAACAAGCCGTGTTTCAGTTTTAAAGAGTACGACTACTGAAAGATTGTTAATTGCTCGCTTTCATTGTTTCTGGAAGTTTTAATGTTGTCGATAACTCCCAGCAAACGATTGATGCTTTTAACGTGTGACTTATAGACTGTGGCTATGCCGACATCAATAGAGGACTCTGGTTCTCCGAGTAATTTTAATTTCTTGTTGTAGTATTCCAGATCCTTGATCAAATCTTCTTCTGTATCTTCAAGAATTTTTTCATAGCGAAACGAATCCCACAAAAGCTGTTTATTGTTGTTACTCATTGCCAGCAATTCGTTGATATCCATTGTTGTCAGGTCTCCACAGTTAATTGTTCTGAATTTTTACTCAGCAACGCCTGTGCCAATTAACAATTGTGAAATGATAGAAATTGAGGAGATCTGAATAATTATAATATATTCAGTAAGATACAAGGATTATGGGGAGCACGGTGAGCGCAAAACCGGCTCAATCTCGCCTCTATTAAACAGTCTTCATGACTGAAACTGTCAGCTTACGGCGACAGATTATGCGATTACAAAATACCTGGACGTAATATTCCCTTTCGATGATTTAATAAACGATTATCTGGATGTAATAAAATTGTGAAATGGTTCGCAGAAAATAGTCTGTGACTGTAGTCACAAATACATACCTCGCAGTTTTTATAGACCGTGTTATCGGTTAATAATCCAGCTTATAACTATTACGTAAATTTTTCTCGCTAACATTATCGGAGTCGGGGATGGCCATGAAGAGATTTGAGTTCTCTTTGTTGAATCACCTTATCCCTATCAGAAGGCTAACAGACAGCGACAAGGAATTGTTGGTTGATTACATGGGTCTGGAAAGTTACCAGATTGGCCAACTGATTTTTTCTGAAGGTGAATACGACAACCGGGTGTTTTACCTGCATGAGGGTGAAATACAACTGGAATCACGCAAACGTGAGCATATCAGGCTATCGGCCCGTTCGGAGCAGGCAGCTTATCCAATTGCCAATATTCACCCTCGCCAATATACCGCGACAGCGCTAACAAATTGTCTGATCGTCAGTGTGAATAAGGAAAAACTCGATGAGATATTATCAAAAGAAGATACATTTAATACCAACGATGGTGACGGTGTCTCGGTTTCTTCCGTCGGTGAGGATGAAAACGCAGACTGGATGACAGTGCTGTTACAAACCAGACTATTCTCGTCATTGTCTGCAAACAGCATGCAGAAAGTATTCGCCGGCATTGAGTATGTAGAATATGAATCTGGTGAAGTGATTTTAAATCAGGGCGATAATGCTGAATATTTTTATTTTATTCATAACGGTTGTTGCAGTGTCAGTAGAAAGCCGACAGAACAAGCCGAACCTATTACCATATTAAAGCTACGCGCAGGTGATTTTTTCGGTGAAGAGGCCTTGATAACCGGTCGACCGCAAAGTGTTACGGTGACTATGGATAAAGCCGGTGATATCATCCGTATCCATAAATCGGTATTTACCCCTTATCTTCTCTCCGGTTTTGTTCAAAGTATTCATGCCCGACAACTGGACGCGTTAATATCCGAGAATATCTGTCTCGTTGATGTCAGATATCCCGACGAGGTAGATCTTAAAGACAAGCGCATTATAAATATCCCGTTAAACCTGTTACATATTGAATGTAACCGGCTGGATAAATCACGTGAATATGCTGTGCTTTGTGATGATGGCATTCGAAGTCAGGTTGCTGTATTCATGTTAAATAACAAGGGATTTAATGCGAGATATGTTGAAGGAGGCGTCCGGCAGATAGAGCTTTACTCCAGTACCGGAGATGAGGTTAACAAACATACGGACACAGATATCTGTATTGATCTGGACATGATACGTAATGCGATTGATCAGATCCTGGATAGCAAACTAGACGACCTGCGAGATGAACTGACACAACAGGTCGAATTGGCTATTAACAGGAAACAAATTGAGCGGATCGCCAGGGAAAGTGCCGAAAAAGCAGTGTCAAGTTCCCTGAACTCAATGCAACAGATAACCAATCAAACTTTATCTGCCCTGGATCAGACCAGAAATATTAACGAACAGTTTCTGCGCGATAAATTGATTATGAAAAGTGATATCGATAAGCAGGCGGTGTTGTTTAAACAAACCGCAGCCAAAATACGACAACAGACTATGGGCAAATTATCAGACGAGTTAAACCGAATTGAAGAACACTACGCAGAACGAGAACGTCAGATCCATGACCTGCAACGTTTAAAATCTATAGCTGACAGAAAAATAGCCGAGCAACGCGAAAAGCAGGCGTCATATGAATTGATACAGGGTAAAACAGCAAAAGCGCGCCTGAATATACTTCAGGATCGCCGTTACCGTGACCATGTTAATAAATTAAATCGATCCGAAACAGATCAGGTCGTTCTGGATGCGAAGGAAACCGAAATAGAAATTGAACGGACTGCAGAAAAAATTCAGCATGGGAAAAAGGTGGATATTGATTCCATTAATAAAAAATTATCCGGTCAGATCGACGTGGATGAAAAGAATCCGGAAGATGAAAATGCACGGGATCGAACCAGGGAAGACATTGAGGATTGGCGCAAGAAGCAGGACATCGAAGAGAATTCTCGTTGCCGCCTGCAGGAACTGGAAGAAAAACGTGAGATAATGAGAAGGATTTATAATTACTCAATAAAGAACAAGACGTTGTCCAGGATTCATGACAAGGCGTTGTTGACCGAGATAGGAGTTGCCTTGCAAAAGTCAGATGACGACGAGGACTAGTCTCGAAAGTTGGTGTATTGCAAAGGAACCGGGTGCGGTGCTTCCTTTAACATGGTAATGACTGATTGCAAGTCGTCGCGTTTTTTCCCTGTCACGCGAACCTGTTCACCCTGAATTGCAGCCTGCACCTTCAGTTTGCCTGCCTTGATCTCTTTTACTATTTTTTTCGCCAGCTCGGTATCGATACCATGTTTGATAATAACCGGCAATTTAGCCTCATTGTTGGCTTCACTGATCTCGCCGCGTTCGAGACAACTTGAATCAATTCCGCGTTTGGATAACTTGTTAATCAGGATATCGATAATCTGTTCGACCTGAAATTCTGAAGGTGCATGTACTGTCAACTCGTAATCCGTCTGCTGTACCCGTGCATTGCTACCCTTGAAATCAAACCGGTTGGTTACTTCCCGGTTGCACTGGTCAACTGCATTAGTCAATTCATGCTTGTCTACTTCAGAAACTACGTCAAATGAAGGCATAAAAAAAACCGCTTATCGTGTCTGTAAGTGTCGGCGGGTTCATGCCTGTTTTGAATATGATTCAGGCGCCGAAATCTTTTCCATCGCTCTCAGTACGTCACGAATACTGATCTGTCCTACCAGCCGGTTGCCGTCGACAACCGGGTAGCGACGATAGGGTTTATC
Source organism: Gammaproteobacteria bacterium (assembly GCA_041984885.1). Lineage (GTDB taxonomy): Bacteria > Pseudomonadota > Gammaproteobacteria > Eutrophobiales > Eutrophobiaceae > UBA4486. The sequence goes on along the minus strand of JBHIXH010000028.1, from coordinate 15,873 downwards.
AATAAATAACTGAGCCAGTTCAAGTATGCTCATGTCGCCATCGATTGTTTGCACATCAGTCTGCATATAGTCACGCACCACGCCGGCTGCCTCCGAGTAGTAGCAGGCTTCCAGTGCAACCTTGACGCAGTCACGCTCGGATAAGATTCCAATCAGGTTGCCATGCTCATCCAGCACAGGCGCACCGGAGATGCGCTTTTCGATTAAATGTGTCACCGCAATCATTACATCCATATCTGGCGTAAACGTGGTCAGGTTCGCCGCCATGTAGTCTTTTACCTTGATTGATTGAAGCATGTATTACCCCCTTAATCGGATTTTGACTCAGCCGTCTTGCCACAAACCGGACAATCAGACTTGTCTCCGGAAAAGTTATTTAAGCCGCCACAGGTTCCTTTTAAACACCCGCGTTTCATCATGATACCGACGGCCATGCCTATCAGCGACAGGCCGATCAGAATAAAACTGATTATAAAGAGCTTCACTTTCCTGCCTCCTCTACAAAATAGTCTTCAAAACCATTTGTGTAGATTAATTCGAATCCTTCCTCCGCATAAACGATAAACAGCGCGGGGATTTTTCCCAGATTTGCCAATGTTACACCTTTTTCCGGCCCTAACACATTCAGCGCGGTCGCCAGCGCGTCGGCCGTCATTGCCGAGCGGTGCAACACGGAGACCGAAGCCAGATGATGCGTGACGGGCCTACCCGTGACCGGATCAATCGTGTGCGAATAGCGTTTGCCGTCAACTTCAATAAAGTTGCGATAATCACCCGACGTGGCCATGGCGATGTCTTTCAATTCAAGCACGCGCTGTACCGCGCGAGTATGGATATCCGGTTTTTCGATACCGATTCGCCAGCCACGATGGTCAGATCTTTGTCCTCTTGTGATGACTTCGCCGCCGATTTCCACCATGAAGTTTTGATAGCCAGCGCCGGTGAGGGCTGCCGCGATCACGTCAACGGCATACCCTTTCGCAATAGCAGACAGATCGATTTCCAGTAATGCAATGCGCTTGCGTACGCGGCTGTTGCTTTCATCCAGTTCAATATTTCTGAAGCCGATACCGGCAATGGCCTCGGCAATTTGATTCTCATCCGGAATACGGGCGTTGCTGTCCGAGCCTGCACCGAAACCCCAAAGATCCACCAGTGGTCCCACGGTAACATCAAATGCCCCCTGGCTGAGTTGGCTGACACGGTCTGCTTCTTGCAGTACGGTAAATAGATGTTCAGAAGTGCGTAGCCACTGCATGGTCCTGTTTTGATTGATCAGCGACAGTTCCGAGTCCCCGATATATGTCGACATCGAATTATTCATGTCGACCAGTATCTGTTCGACAGACGTTCGCAGTTCATCGCGATGATCAGTAGCCGCAGGATCGGCGATTTTGACCTGGTACCTCGTGCCCATCGTCGGGCCGGATATTGAGGTCAGGTTACCGGTATCGCGCTCGGAAGAGTCGCAGGCCTGAAGAGTGAATACGAGAAACAGCAGGCCAGACAAACAGGCCGGGTTCACTTAACCACCAAAATCATCCAGCAAGATGTTGTCGCGCTCGACGCCAAGGTCTTCCAGCATGCCGATAACAGCCGAGTTCATCATCGGCGGACCGCACATATAATATTCACAATCTTCCGGTGCTGGATGATCTTTCAGATAGTTTTCATACAGAACATTATGGATAAAGCCGGTATACCCTTCCCAGTTATCTTCCGGTTTCGGATCCGACAGGGCAACATGCCAGACAAAGTTGTCGCATTCTCTTTGCAACATGTCGAAGTCTTCAACATAGAACATCTCGCGTTTACTACGGGCACCATACCAGAATGAGATTTTACGCTTGCTACTGAGACGTTTCAGTTGATCAAAGATATGTGAACGCATCGGTGCCATGCCGGCACCACCACCAACAAACACCATCTCGGCTTCGGTTTCCTTGGCAAAGAACTCACCGTACGGGCCGGAGATCGTGACGGTATCGCCGGGTTTCAGGCTGTAGATGTACGACGACATTTTACCAGGCGGAATATCATCCGGCGCCCCGGGAGGCGGGCTGGCGATACGCACGTTCAACATGATGATGCCTTTTTCCATCGGATAATTTGCCATCGAGTAGGCGCGTAATACCGGCTCTTTCACGGTCGATTTATATCGCCACAAATTAAAATGATCCCAGTCTTCACGGAAACGCTCATCAATGTCATAGTCTTTGTAATTAATCTCATACGGTGGACATTCAATCTGAATGTACCCACCGGCACGGAAGTCAACATTCTCGCCTTCAGGTAATTCCAGAACCAGCTCTTTAATGAATGTGGCTACATTATTATTTGATCGAACCTTGCATTCCCATTTACGTACACCGAATACTTCATCCGGTACTTCAATCTTCAAATCCTGTTTTACAGTCAACTGGCAGGACAAACGATCACCATGACGTGCTTCGCGTTTGTTTATATGCGATTCCTCTGTCGGTAATATCGCACCACCACCCTCAAGGACTCGCACGCGACATTGACCACACGTGCCGCCACCGCCACAGGCAGAAGAAACAAACAAATTGGCATCGGCCAGCGCGCCCAGCAGTTTTCCGCCAACGGCAGTTTCAACCGTTTTTTCTCCGTTGATTAATACAGAAACATTGCCGGAGGCGACCAGCCTTGATTTTGCCGCGAGGATGATAAAGACAAGCGCGAGAACGATTAACGTAAACACGACCACACCAAGAATAATTTGTAATGTCATCGTCTTGCCCCTAGAGCTGGATACCGGAAAATGCCATAAAACCGAGTGACATCAGGCCGACCGTAATAAACGTAATGCCAAGACCCTGCAGGCCATCCGGTACGTCGCTGTATTTCAGTTTCTCACGAATCCCGGCAAGTGCGGTGATTGCCAGCGCCCAGCCGACACCGCTGCCAAGTCCGTATGTCACACTTTCAACAAAATTGTAGTCACGTTGCGCCATGAACAAGGTGCCACCGAGAATGGCACAGTTGACTGTGATCAGGGGCAGGAAGATTCCCAGCGCGTTGTATAAAGCCGGGAAGTAGCGGTCGAGCACCATTTCCAGGATTTGCACAATCGCGGCTATGACACCGATATAACAAATAAGGCCGAGAAAACTCAGGTCGACTTCCGGCATACCGGCCCAGCCGAGAGCACCTTCTTTCAGTATAAATTGATAGAGCAGGTTATTTGCCGGTACCGTGATCGCCTGCACAACAATAACGGCGGCACCAAGCCCGAACGCCGTCGAGATTTTTTTCGATACGGCAAGAAACGTGCACATGCCGAGAAAAAAAGACAGCGCCAGGTTCTCGGTAAATATAGCGGCAACAAACAGGCTGAGTAAATGCTCCATCTAGACAACCTCGGTGCGGTGAACCTGGTGGATCTGGTATTCCGGTTTCTCTACCTGCTTTGTCTTCCAGGTACGCAGTCCCCAAATCAACAGACCAATAATAAAGAACGCACTCGGCGGTAACAGCATCATGCCGTTCGGCTCATACCAGCCACCGTTGGCAGCCAATGGCAGGATTTCATAGCCAAGCAAGGTGCCGGAGCCGAATAACTCACGCACAATGCCAACGGCGATTAAAACAGCGCTGTAACCCAGACCATTACCGATACCATCGAGGAAACTAAGGCCCGGTGGATTTTTCATTGCATAGGCCTCAGCCCGGCCCAGCACAATGCAATTGGTGATGATCAAACCCACAAAGACAGATAATTCCTTGCTGGTCTGAAATGCATACGCCTTTAATACCTGGTCTACGAGGATGACCAGTGAGGCTATGATCGTCATCTGCACAATGATACGAATGTTTGTCGGGATGTGATTGCGAATCATACTGATCGACATATTCGAGCAAGCGGTAACGGCGGTCAGTGCGACACACATGATCAATGCCGTCGACAGTTTTGATGTAACTGCAAGCGCGGAACAAACGCCCAACACCTGTAACGCGATCGGATTGTTGTCAAACAATGGATCGAGTACGACTTTTTTTGCTTCACTTGCCATTACACTGCCTCGTTTATAAATTCTTCAGAAACGGGCCGAAGCCATTTTCACCCAGCCAGTATTGCACCAGGTAGCTGACGCCATTGCTGGTCAGGGTGGCGCCGGCCAGCCCGTCAATTTCATGCTGAATCGTGGCACTACCCGGGTCGGTCTGACCGCGGACAACTTTCAGTTTCATATCATCGTTTTCATTAAACAGTTTCTTGCCCTCCCAGATGGAACGCCATTCAGGATTATCAATCTCGCCACCCAGTCCCGGAGTCTCACCATGCTCATAAAACTTGATGCCATATACCGTATTCGCATCCGCTTCCAGCGCGATAAACCCGTACATCGTTGACCACAACCCATAGCCATGCATGGGCAAGACAATCAAGCGCGTCTGGTCATTATCTTTCACGAAATACACCGTGGCGTAATCCGCCCGTCGTTTGATTCGGGCAATGTCCTTTTCGGCCGGTATCGATTTACTCATATCCGGGTCTTTTGCTGCCTTGCGCTGGCTGTAGGTTGCTGCATCAACTGCATCGGTAAGCTGGCCGGTATTCAGGTCGACGACTTTGGCCTCGATCTGTTTAAACGCGGATTCAATATCGGTATTTGCGTCCAGCAGGCCGGCGACATCAAGGATGTTTTTCTTGATATCGATTGATTTGTTTTTCTCCTGCAACGGGCGCAGCCCAACGGCAGCACCGGAGACGACAATTGAGCAGACGAGACAGAGCAGGATCGCGACGGCCAGCGTCTTTTGCGTCGAGTCATTTTTCATTGCGAGTAGTTTGGCCAGCATCGATAAGTCCTCAGGCGTAACCACGTTTACGTCGGGCGATATCCATCTGCACGACAAAATAATCGATCAGCGGGGCGAAGATATTTGCAAACAGGATAGCCAGCATGATGCCTTCGGGAAACGCAGGATTGACCACACGAATCAATACGGTCATGACACCGATCAGCAAACCGAATAACCAGCGACCGGTATCCGTCATGGCAGCGGATACCGGGTCTGTTGCCATGTACACCATGCCGAAGGCGAAGCCACCAAGTGACAGGTGCCAGTACCACGGCATGGCAAACATCGGGTTTGTATCACTGCCGATCAGGTTGAGCAGGCCGGACATCAAAAACATACCGGCAAAGACACCGAATATGATCCGGAACGAGGCCACACGCGTATAAATCAGAAAGACAGCACCTAGCAGGCACGCCAGCGTCGACGTCGAACCAATCGAGCCCTGAATATTGCCAAAGAACGATTGCATCCAGGTGACACCACTGCCGGTAATCGCGTCGACACCACCGAGTGCCGCCAGACCCAGCGGTGTCGCGCCACTGAAACCATCGACTGCAGTCCAGACGGCGTCACCGGACATCTCGGCCGGGTAGGCGAAAAACAAAAACGCACGACCGGTCAGTGCCGGGTTTAAAAAGTTTTTACCGGTACCGCCAAATACTTCTTTGCCAATGACGACACCGAAAGAGATACCGATGCCGACCATCCACAAGGGGATGTCAGGGGGCAACGTGAGTGTGAACAGCATTGAGGTGACGAGAAAGCCTTCGTTGACTTCGTGGTTACGGACCGCGGCAAACAACACTTCCCAGATACCACCGACCGCAACGGTAACGATATATAACGGCAGGAAATACAACAAACCGTGCATGCAATTCGCGTAGATGCTGTTCGGATCATGACCGACATTCAACGCGTCCAGTATCCAGCCGCGCCAACCGGGCACGCTTTCGATACCCATCGCCGCCATGGCCAGGTTGGCCTGGTAGCCGGTATTCCACAGCGCCATGAATATGCACGGCAATGTCGCAACGACGACGTAGCTCATGACACGTTTCAGGTCGATGGCATCGCGTACATGCGGTGACGTGCGGGTGACATCGGAGGGTGTATACAGAAATGTATCGACCATCTCGTACAAGGCGTAATACTTTTCGTACGGGCCGCCCTTGGCAAAATACGGATGCAGGCGATCGAGAAATTTTCTGACTCTAAACATGCTTACCCCTCTTTCTCGATCTGTTCCAGATTCGCTCTTAATACGGGCCCGAAATCGTATTTACCCGGACAGACAAAAGAGCACAATGCCAGGTCTTCTTCGTCCAGTTCCAGGCAGCCGAGCGATTGTGCCATGTCGGTGTCACGCACCAGCAGTGAGCGAAGTAACTGTGTCGGCAATATGCGCAATGGCATCACGTGTTCATAGATCCCGATCGGCACCATGGCGCGTGGACTGCCGTTCTGTGTCGTCGTGATGTTAAATCGTTCCGGTTTCAGCAGGCTGGAGAGAAACGCATTCGTGGCAGAAAATTTTTCCTGGCCCGGCATAATCCAGCCCAGTAATTCCCGATCCCGGCCTTCGGCCAGTACCGTAATCTGATTGTCGTAGCGGCCCAGATACCCGGCCCAGTCATGCGCATGATGGCCGTTAAACACCGAGCCGGAGATGACGCGGCATTCAACATGAATCAATTCGTTATCGACCATGGCTTCGATGTTCGCGCCAAGGCGGGTGCGCACCAGCCTGGGTTTTGGCACGATCGGGCCCGCGAGGGAGACAATGCGTTCGATACAGAGCTTACCCGTCGTAAACAGCTTGCCTATGGCAATCACGTCCTGGTAACCGATGGTCCAGACCATTTTGCTTGCACTGACGGGGTCAACAAAATGAATGTGAGTGCCGGCGAGACCGGCCGGATGCGGACCGGAGAACTCGGCAGTGTCAATTTGTGCTGAATCCGGCAGGTTCAGTTTTGCACCATGCTGCTGGCAAACGAAAATCTTGCCATCGGTCAGCTTCGTTAACAGGGTGAGGCCGTCCCTGAACGCCTGTTCGCGTTCAGAAATGATATGCACCGGATCCGGTGCCAACGGATTGGTATCCATCGCGGTGACAAAGATCGAGTGGGGTGTGCTGTCGATTTTCGGAATCTTGCTGTAGGGCCGGGTACGAAATGCAGTCCAGTTGCCGGACTTGATCAGGGTCTTTCGGATCGACTCGCCGTCCAGTTGTTCCAGTTCATCACTGTCACATTGATCAAACTGCTCATCAATTTCCGCACCGGCCTCATCCAGCCGGATGACGACAGACCGCAGTACTCGCCGTGCGCCACGATTGATTGCCTCGATGACGCCGGAGCCGGGCGCGGTAAATAAAACGCCGGGATTTTTCTTGTCTTCAAACAGCGGTTGACCACGTTTGACCTGATCGCCCTCGCTGACCAGCATCGTGGGTTTCAGGCCAATGTACTCGTCACCGAGCAATGCCACAGTCGCGACTTTATGGCCGGGATGGATCGATGCTTCCGGTGCCCCTTCGACCGGCAGATGGATTCCCTTTTTAATTGCGTAGTGCATTTATGGCAGTTTGTGTCAAAAAGACGTGATTCCGTATTGTTGTCGTTGTCTGGATTAGTGTAGCCTTACTTGAACTATATATATCTGCAAGCGGTTGAGTTTCTTTAGAAATTTTACCCGCAGACGATAAATTTAATGCGTGGTTGAGATTTCTGCAACCGTTCATGTAAATGTGCAGCAAAAGCCGGACCACCGCAAGGGAAGAACCACATTAACATACTCGTCATAGACTCTGATCCATTGCCTTTACCGCAGGCCTCAGACCGGCAAATGTCCGGTAAATTTATCGAGGACATCACATCGCAAGGCAGGCATAACTTGCAACACCTGCTGCTGAATGCCGAGCCACCGCCCTGGTATGACAGCAAAATTTTTAATTTCCTGTGGCAACCGGAATCGACAAGTGCCGATGCGACTGACGCTGATTCGGTTAACTATCTCTTGCAGCAAGTCAAATTATTCAATCAGGCCGATATGCTTGTTCTCGCGTTACCCGTCTGGAATCATTCGATTCCCGCCATTCTGAAGGCCTGGATCGATATCCTTATTGCGCCGAATTATACCTATCAATTCAGTGCGCAGGGAATCCAGCCGTTACACAGGATTCAGCAACTGTTGTTACTGGTTTCTTCCGGCGGACCACGTGACAAGGTGAACGCGGGTAATCATTTTCAGCATACGCTTGAAGCGCCGTTTCGATATATTCAAATTGAACGGATAGAGACGATATGGGCCGAGAAGCAGGAACCGGCGTTATTTGCCGATCATGCGAAATGTTTACAGACGGCAGTGCATGAGATCCAGACGTATATCGCCGACAACCTGTAGTCTTCCAGGCATCGACATAAAAAACCTAGCGCGGTAATCCGATAAGATTTGCCAGCTTGGGCTTGTCAATGAATCGGTTACGGTTGCCCTGGATACTCTCAATAATATTATTCCGGGTTTTTTCCTGCTTGCTGGGCGGGT
>JBHIXH010000028.1:291-7490 GCA_041984885.1 Gammaproteobacteria bacterium | reverse complement strand
CTTCCAGGTTCCACTTTTTTAATAGGTTCAAATCTGTCTTGTCCAGTTGCAACTGGTAGCGATCATGCATGTAGAACAGTGCGCGGGCGATGTTGCCGCGTGCAATTGGCCGTGGCTCAACAACTTGTGCCTTACGTTCGTAATCGCATTTTTCCAGCCGCCAGTCCTCACCATTGACTTCGCCATACTCGGACTCCTGTATGGTCGCGGCAATTTCCCACCAGACCGGATACAGATTATGCAGATCAGCTTCAATGCGTACAAAATCAGCATTGGTATCACGACATTGCCGGCGACTGCTGCAACCAAGCTGTTTTAATACTTTTGCCATTGGATAGATCGGCTGAATACGCACATGACCGCCAGACGTAGTACGACCGTCATTATCAAAACGAAATCCGCAGTACAGCGACCAGCCTCCCTGCGAATACAGATCTCGCCAGAACAAACGACTGGCAACGTCGTCATAAGTGATGTCCTGTGCCGCCGCAACACCACAGCAACCCAGTAAACAGGCAAGCGTGAGGGATCGAGTGAGTGATAGAGAGTACTTCAATGTCAGAAAACGGCAGAGTGTCCAGGGCGAGATTAGTGAAACAGGCTATTTTATTGAATGACGCAATAGCTTAAAGCCTGTTGCAGTCAGCAACAAGTCCGGTAAGTTAATAACATGCAATTGAATCTGAAACATGCGGTACTCATTTTTTTGGTGATCCTGGCCAGTATCTGGCTGGCCGGACTGTCACGACCGGATCGCCTTGAATCGATCCTGGACAGGGAAGAGTTGCGCGTGGCAACGCAGGTAGGTCCCCTGACGTATCATCCAGGCGAATACAACACCAGCGGTCTTGATTACGAATTGGCCCAGGCATTTGCGCAGTATCTTGGTGTGGATGTCAGTTTTCATCCGGTATCGCCTGATCGGATCTTTGCCTTGCTGGACAGCAAAAAAGTGGATATGGCGGCTGCAAATCTACTGATGTCGGCGGAACGACTGGCAAAGTATCGGTTTGGTCCGGAGTATATGAGTAAATCGGGAGTACTGGTCGGTCGTCGTGATGAACGCCTGCCGGGGACGATCGAGCAGTTGCATGGCTATCGACTGTTGGTCATCGCTGGTAGCGGTTTTGAGACCGTGTTGGAAAACCTGCAACAGACCGACCCGCGCTTGCGCTGGGAAGCATCGGATGTCAGTGACATTGAAGAATTACTAAACCAGGTGAAGCAATCTGAACAGACACTGGCGCTGGTCGATTCCAACGAGTTTTCGCATTACGGTTTTCTTTATCCGGGTTTAAAAACGGCATTTGAGTTGATGCCGGAGCAGCCCGTGGGCTGGGCTTTCAACCAGGGAAGTGAAACCGATCTGTATTTAAAAGCCGTCGATTTTTTTCAGCAGTTATCGCTGAACGGTGATTTGAAAAGCCTGCAACAACGTTATCTCGCTGCAAACCATAAAAACGATTACATCGACAGCTTGCGATTCAAGCAACGACTACAGGAAAGATTACCTGACTACGAACATTTTTTTCGGGAGGCGGCCCGCCGCACCGGACTTGACTGGCGACTGTTAGCCGCCGTCAGTTACCAGGAGTCACACTGGGATGAGGACGCAAAATCGTTTACCGGGGTGCGTGGCCTGATGATGTTGACAAACCAGACAGCAGAACGTTTTGGAGTCGAGGATCGGACTGACCCGAAGCAAAGCGTGTTGGCCGGTGCCGCCTATTTACGTGAATTACTCGGTCGTTTGCCGTTGCGCATTGATTCACCGGATCGGCTCTGGCTGGCGTTGGCGGCATATAATATTGGCCCCGGTCATCTGGAAGATGCACGTGTGATCACGCAAAAGCAGGGCGCCAATCCGGATCGCTGGTTGCAGGTGCGCGAACGTTTAAAACTGCTCGGTGATGAGCAGTGGTACTCACAAACAAGGTATGGCAAGGCACGTGGCTACGAACCTGTGCATTTTGTCGAAAACGTGCAGAGATATTATGAAGTCATGAAGCGTTACGATCGCAAGCTGGTGTTGACCGATCCGCTGGAACAGATCCTGACACGCCAGATCGTTAATTCGCCGGCGCTTTAGTGAATGTTGTTCAGTATCGTTTCCTGCGGGCGGTAATTCAGATCCGCATGCCATTGTTCCGCCAGCTGTCGGGCGGCGTCCAGCTGGGCACTGGAAAGTTTTCCAGCAATCTGGCTGAGCGTTTTCAATAAACCGTGATCATTCTCTGTCGTTGCCAGTGATAACCAGGCATAGGAACGAACATAATCTTTTTCCGCGCCAATGCCCCGGGCATACATCAAGCTGAGCAGACGTTGCGCTTTCGTATAACCCTGCATGGCCGCCTTCGTGATCCATTCCTGCGCCAGGCGTTCGTCCGGCTCGACGCCGAGGCCATTTGCCAGTAGTTTGCCGAGTCGATACTGCGCCTTGGCATAGCCGTGGCCGGCCGCTTTCTGGTAAAGCTCGATGGCTTTTTGCTGGTCCTTGTCAACGCCGCGGCCAAGAAAGTACATTTGGGCCAGTTGATAATACGCCTTGATGTATCCCTGGTCGGCGGCCTTTTCAAACCAGTCGTGGGCCTACTGTAAATCCTGTTCCACACCGATGCCATATAAATAAAACAGGCCAAGGCTGAATTGACCACGGGCATAGGCCTGTTGCGCGGATTTTTTGTGCCATTTGAATGCGAGCTCATCGCTTTGCTCGACGCCGTCACCCCCGGCATAGAGCAGGGCAAGATTATATTGTGCTTTCGGGTGCCCCTGGTTGGCGGCTTCCGTATAGCGCTGTGCCGCTATCCGGGTATCCTTGTTCGTGCCCTGACCACGCGCATACATAATACCTGCGTTCAGTTGCGCCTTGACATGACCTTGTTCGGCAGCGCGGTCATACCAGATCAGGGCCTCCTCATCGTTCCTGTCCACGCCAATGCCGTTTGCATACATGTACCCGAGGTTGTAGCGGGCACCGGCATGACCGATCTTTGCGGCTTCGTGATACAGGGAGAAGGCTTCGCTCAGGTTTTGTTCAGTGCCGATACCTTGCTGGTGACACCAGGCGAGATTGGCTATGGCCGAGGCTTCCTGTTGTTTCGCGGCTTTATACAGCCATTCGAGCGCCTGTTCGGCGTCTTCCGGCACACCAATGCCCCGCAGATACATTTGTCCAAGATAGGACTGGGCCTTCGCCGCCCCCTGATCGGCAGCCTGACGATACCAGTAAACGGCCTGGCAGATGTCCTTGCTGACACCAAAACCGTGCTCGTACAGATCGGCAAGCTGCATCTGGGCCTCAATGGATCCCGCGTTTGCCTCTTCGGTCAATGTCGTTATATCAACGCTCATGGCCTAACCTCAGGTTGCTCCCTAGTCCCCAGTCCACATGGCAAACGCCTGCAGTGTTTATTTATTATTTAGGCTGCGAACGTGACAGGCACGAACAGCCGCTTTCATCCAGATTATAGTTCAGGTGCGAATCAGATTATGTGGTCGAACCTGCATGCTGACAAGCATCGAAATATAATAATTTAACTATTTGTTTATAAAAGAGATAATGCCAGTCGATATGCACTGGCGAAAGGCAAAAAGTGAATAAAAGCGAAGAACGGACAGACACGACTTCATCCACTGCATTGCAGCAAAATGACGCGTCAACTCGCTTTCATGAGCTCGGTCCGAATCAAATTCTGAACATCCTGGAAGCGGTTGGCCAGCAACCGAACGGGCAGATTCTGGCGTTGAACAGTTATGAAAACCGGGTCTATCGCATCGGCCTGGAACAGGGCGACCCGATCGTGGTGAAATTTTATCGTCCGTCTCGCTGGCCGGATGCGGCAATCAGGGAAGAGCATGCGTTCACGCGGGAATTGGCCGGGCAGGAGATTCCGGTGGTGGCACCGCTGCAGGATTCTGCAGGAGAAACACTGCATCATCATGCGCCGTATCGTTTCAGCCTGTACCCCTGTGTCGGTGGCCGCGCACCGGAACTGGATAATGCGGAGCAACTGAGACAAATGGGCACGTTTATCGCGCGCCTGCACGCGGTGGGTGAAGCGGGCTCGTTTAAACATCGACCCGAGCTCACCATGGACCGGTATTTGATTGAGCCCGGTGAGTATTTAATCCAGGAAAAACTCATCCCGTTGGAACTGGAACTTTCATTCAGGACCCTGCTGGATGATCTGATTATTCGTGTGCAGCGTTGTTATGATCGCTGTGGCAGTTATCGGACCATTCGACTACACGGTGATTCGCATCAGGGCAATATCCTCTGGCGCGACGATGCACCGTTTATTCTTGATTTTGATGATGCGAGTTCCGGTCCGGCCGTACAGGACATCTGGATGTTCCTGTCCGGCGACCGCGAGTACATGACCGCCAGGTTGAATGATTTTCTCAATGGTTACCGCCTGTTTCGCGCGTTTAATCCGGCCGAGTTAAACCTGATAGAAGCATTACGCTGCATGCGTATGCTGCACCATGCGGCCTGGTTGGCAAAACGCTGGCATGACCCGGCGTTCCCGCGGGCGTTCCCCTATTTCAATGCGGCACGCTATTGGGAAGAACTGATCCTGAACCTGCGAGAACAGTCGGCACTGATGGACGAGCCGCCATTACAAATCAACGATAGCTGGTAGATAATGATGTGATGGATAGTCTGACCGGGAACATGAAAGATACCGCAGCGGAACCGAGTTGTTCGACTAGCCCTGATCCCGATTACAACTGGGCCTACGTGCTGAAAATAGCACGTGAACACAAACGCGAACTGGTGATGGCAAACCTGATCGCAGTTCTGGCCACACTGGCCAGTGTGCCGGTGCCCCTGCTGATGCCATTACTCGTCGATGAAGTATTACTGGATCAACCCGCCTATGTCGTGAACACGATCAACTCGATGACGCCGGATAGTTGGCATTCACCGTCGCTGTATATCGGCTTGATCCTGTTACTGACGCTGGTGTTACGGCTGATTGCCCTGCTGTTAAACGTCTGGCAAGCACGACAATTTACGCTGATTGCAAAAGACGTGATATACCGGATTCGATCCAGGTTGTTACGCAAGCTGGAGAAAGTCTCGATGTCGGAATACGAGACACTCGGCAGTGGCACGGTCGCTTCCTACTTTGTCACCGACCTGCAAACGGTCGATCAGTTTGTTGGATCGACAATAAGCAAGTTACTGGTTGCGGTATTAACGATCATCGGGGTTGCGTTTATTTTGCTCTGGATGCACTGGCAACTGGCATTGCTGATTTTGTTTGCCAATCCGCTTGTCATTTATTGCACGATGCTGCTCGGCAAACATGTGAAAGAACTCAAGAAGGAAGAGAACTCGGCATTTGCGGTGTTTCAACAGGCACTGACCGAAACACTGGATTCAATCCATCAGATACGTGCCAGTAATCGTGAGCGTCATTACATATTGCAGATCATTGATCAGGCACGCAGCGTCAAGGATCATGGTGGCGCATTTGCCTGGAAAAGTGATGCTGCGAACCGCTTCAGTTTCATGGTGTTTTTATTCGGCTTTGATATTTTTCGTGCCGTTGCCATGTTAATGGTGGTTTTTTCCGGCTTGACGATCGGCAAGATGTTTGCCGTGTTTGGGTACCTCTGGTTCATGATGGGACCGGTGCAGGAAGTATTGAATATTCAATACGCCTGGTTCAGTGCGAAGGCGGCACTGGCGCGCATCAACAAACTGAACCATCTGAAACAGGAACCACAGTACAAGCATGATCAAAATCCATTCACAGACAAAAATACCGTCGGTATCCGCATCGAGGATATTCGCTTTGCCTACGGTGACGGACCGGATGTACTGAATGGTATTGACCTGGAAATAGAGCCGGGTGAAAAAGTCGCGTTGGTCGGCGCCAGTGGTGGTGGCAAATCAACACTCGTGTCGGTATTAATTGGCCTCTATCCAGCCAGTTCCGGCACGGTTTATTATGACAACATTGCAGTCGATCAGATTGGACTGGACGTTGTGCGCGAACATGTCGCCACGGTATTGCAGCATCCGGCATTGTTTAACAACACGGTCAGGGTGAATCTGACGTTAGGCAAACAACTGGATGATGAAGAGTTGTGGCAGGCGTTAAACATCGCACAACTGGACGAAACAGTGAAAGAGATGTCGGCTGGACTCGATACGGTGGTTGGCCGACAGGGTATTCGCCTGTCCGGCGGACAAAGACAGCGACTTGCTATCGCACGCATGATCCTCACCGATCCGAAAGTGGTAATTCTTGATGAAGCGACCTCGGCACTGGATGCGGAAACCGAGTTTCAGTTGCATTCCGCGCTCGGTGATTTTCTTAAAGATCGGACGACGATCATCGTTGCGCATCGACTCAGTGCAATTAAACAGGCGGATCGGGTTTATGTATTTGAAGCAGGTGTGATCAGTGAACAGGGAAGCCACCACGAATTATTATCGCAGGATGGTTTGTACAATCGATTGTATGGCGTCAGGCAGTCGCTTGGATAATTTCCCTGATATTAAAAATAAACCTGTCGACGATCAGCGTTAACAGTTTCAGCGCCACACCCTGCTGGTAAACATTACGATTTTGACTGCCGAAGGCAAACAGGAATGAACTATCGGCAGTACTACAGGGTATCAGTAACGTGGATTGCATCGTATTGGGTTTACCAAACAGTGTATCCACATACTCGTCCTGCAGGCTGTCGCAAAGTGGCTTGTTTCGGTTAAACAACTCAATAAACATACGTCGCAGACGTGAGTCCTGCGGTTCGAGATAGATACCCGCCTGTCGGATCGACAGGGATTGATCAGAAAAAATAAACAGATTCAGTTCATCTGTGTCAAACAGATTTCTCGCAATACACTGGAGTTCCCTGAACAGTTCGGCATCGTTGTCGCATCGGTCAAGTATCGTCAATGCCTGTTTAGTTTTTGCTGCGAGCGATTCGTTGTTTTCATTAATCGTGCGCAGAGAATGATTCTCTTTTTCCAGCAGCTGCACGGTCTGCCGTAATCGTTCAACCTGTAGCTCGATCAACGACGCAACGTTTTTCCCGGTCGTGTGGCCAAGCGTGAGATGTTTAAGCGTTTCGGGGCGGGAGAGGAAAAAATCCGGATGGGTACGAAGATAATCACTGACAAGATTTGACAAGTCCGAAGACGTTTTGGCCAGAGCCATAACCTTACCTCATCGTAG
>JBHIXH010000028.1:0-281 GCA_041984885.1 Gammaproteobacteria bacterium | reverse complement strand
TTGCATAAAAATCTACGGTTTTGTGAACCGCGTTTATTATTCCCCTCGTCGTAATAGTTGCGCCTGATAATGTATCAAACGATTTTAATTCTTCGGTAAATCCGGAATTCACCAAACCGGCATTATTGACGGCATAATTTTCAAACTGTTTTAACCAATCTGTTTTCTGTGCATCAATCTGATCGCCAAGTCCCGGCGTTTCGTTATGCTGAACAATGTGCACGGTCGTAATCTGATCGTTCGATGCAAATCCAATCGCGAGAAGTATGTTGCCCACATAA
>JBHIXH010000027.1:0-32408 GCA_041984885.1 Gammaproteobacteria bacterium | reverse complement strand
GGCAAGGAATTCTTACCGAACCTGGTACGCTATTCGTTACCGAAGAAAAAGAAGATTCGACAAACATTAACCGAGATGTATGTTGAGGCCGGTACCGTCTTCCCGGAATTTACCGAGTTCCTGAACAATGCGATCGATAATCCGGATATTCACGCGGGGATCATCAGTCGTAATTACACGTTGACGCCAGGCAATACGATCCGCTCGGTATTACGCAACAGCAAGGTCAATGAGAAGGACCTCGACTTTGTCATTCCGGTTCCGGTTGGTGTTAAAAAGCATGACATCCTGATTGCAATGAACAGTTCACGTTATAAACACACCTGGTTTGGTGGTGACGAGGTCGGCGATTACCGTGCGGCAACGCAGGCCGAATACAGTCAGATTTTTATCGGCAGTTACGGTTTTGACACGCATGAACGTCTGATTAAAACCGGCGAAGTTCCGAAATCGATGATTTCAGACTCGCCTGCTGAACTGATTAAACACTTTTCCACCAGGCTGGAAGAATTGCTATAAAAGCTTGTGATTGGGTGAGGCAATGCCAATATGCTGTTCACCACGTGCCTCGGCTACCTCGACCTGTTTTTGTCGTTCCTGGAAACGTTGTTTTTGCTCGCTGCTCAATTCATCAAAACAGTATGGACACGAGACGCCCTTAACATACTTGTCGGATGCCATATCCTTTTCCGAGATCGGGCGACGACAGGCAAAACATTGATTATGACTACCGGGGTTCAACGCTTCGTCGACTGCAACGCGGCTGTCAAAAACGAAGCATTCACCCTGCCAGAGGTTCTGCTCCGCCGGCACTTCTTCCAGGTAACGCAGAATGCCGCCATTTAACTGATAGACTTTTTCAAAGCCCTGCTGCAATAAATAGGCGCTCGCCTTTTCACAGCGAATCCCGCCGGTACAAAACATCGCAATCTTTTTGTGTTTGTCCCTGTCCAGCTGTTGCTGCACAAAGCCGGGAAATTCACGAAACGTGGTGGTACCCACCGGCCGGGCATTTTGAAAAGTACCAATGGCAAACTCGTAATCATTGCGTGTATCGAGCACGAGCGTATCCGGATCACTGATAACACGGTTCCACTCCTCCGCGTTCAGATGCTCGCCGGTCTGCCTGGATGGATCGATATCGGTCAGACCGATCGTCACGATTTCCTTTTTCAGTTTTACCTTCATGCGGTGAAACGGCATCGACTCGGCAACCGACTCCTTGTATTCCATACCGTCCAGCCAGCCCAGTTCATCAAAATATCGCCGTAATGCCGCTATGCCCTGTTTTGTACCGGCCACGGTGCCATTGATACCCTCTCCTGCCAGCAACACGGTGCCTTTCAATTTTTGTTCGATACAAAAATTCAGCAATGACGCACGTACTTCTGCGGGTCCCTGCAGGTGAAAAAATCGATACAGGGCGGCGACGACGATCGGTGGCGTCGCTGAATCAGTGGTCCTGGCTGTCATTGGTTTATTGTCACGTACAAGCACGGCACCGGATTGTATACATCAAAATAGTTGAAACAAGCGAAGAATCGAGCCGAAATTCCGCCAAATCACTAACACTTTGCACTCGTCTGTACTATAACTATGCAGAACTCTAAAGCGCACTTTATTTTTCCATCAATCTGCCGCTAACACACTGATCCCTTACACAATAACGACCTTATCAATTGGACGAAAATCGCCGAAACTATTATCGAATCCTGCGGGTGCAGCCGGACGCCAGTGCCGAGGTCATCCGCAGTAATTACCGCACGCTGTTGCAGAAACTGAAACTGCACCCGGACCTGGGCGGTGATAACTGGAACGCCAGCCTGCTTAACAATGCCTACAACACGTTGCGTCACCCGGCAAAACGCGAGGCCTATGATCGCAAGTTACTCAAGCAATACAAGCTTGAACAGCTGTCGCGCGGACACTTGCGCAAGGACACGCCGGACAGTATTTATGAATCGCCCGGGCAACAGGGAAACCAACGCAACTATTATCGTATTCTGCATATTCAACCGGACTCTCCGGCCGCGATCGTTGAATCCAGTTATCGAACACTGAAACAGAAAAAGTCACCCAGCCTGGCCTCCCGACTGGTCGATGACGCATTTGCTGTTATTGGCAATCCATTGAAACGAGCGTTGTACGATCGCTTACTACAGCAGGGGTCACATTTTGCTGCAGTCGATCGTATCAAGCAGACCTTCAAGCAGAACGACACAAACACGGTCGCCTGTAATAAACCGGCGATTATTACTGACGACCACGCTCAAAAAAATGCAAAAACACAACCGGGATCTGTGCAAAAGGCGCATGCGTTTTCACAAACCTATGCCCCGGTTATTACCCACTATTGCGCATTCTGCAAAACACCGCATCAGCATAGTGACGACCAGCTCAGCGAGGCTTCTTGTGTAGAGTGTGACTCACCGTTGGCCAGTCCGGCCAATGGTCTGACCGACTCGGCCCGTCGCGATGTCACCCGTTTCAATCAATCCGGCTCACTGGAAGTCTGGCTGGACTGGCCGCAATCCGCTGTGATTGCGACACTCATCGATCTGTCACCGACCGGGCTGAAACTTGAACTGGATCAGGAGCCGATGCAGGGTCAGATGATCAAGGTGGATGCTGACGAATTTAAAGCAGTCGGTGAAATCTCTCACGTCGCCACGGTCGGTTCTGCCTGGCAGGTGGGGCTGCGTTTTGTCGCGATCCGCTTTCAAAAACAACGCGGTCAATTCGTTCGTACCTCGATTTAATCCGCCCGCATTCGCTGAATCTGGCACAGTTCTCGCAACTGTTTTCATCACTTTCTTTCTAAATTGGCAGAACTTGAATCGCGGTGTTTTCGACCTGACCGGGTCCAAAAAAGATTCAAACCTGAACCGCGAATGCCGATAGATGGATTATGTGTCCCAAAAGGACCATAAGCGCTGCCCTCTTCCCCACAAGGGAAATGACATCGCCAGCAACCGGACGCGAACTGTTTCCAGGGATGGAAAGTATTAAATGGAGCGCCGATATGCATGACATTAACATTGAAATCGTGCACGAAATCAATATTCGTCTCTGGACCTGCCGTTGGCAGCGATACCGAGGTGTGATTCTTTACGGTCTGATTCCACTGTTGCTCGCAACGCTGCTCAGTTAACCCTGTCACTGCTGTAACAGATTCGTTTTCACCGGGTTTTCCGGTACCGTGTGCGTCCGGCTCACGTTCCTGCACACACTATGAACCTGTTGAAGCTGCGCGGTTTTGCCGCCTATTTGCTGATTGTTTTTCTGAACGCGTTTGTCGATCTTGGCCATAAGATCGTCATTCAGAATACCGTATTCAAGATTTACGACGGTCAACAGCAAATCATCCTGACCGCGATCGTCAATGCATTGATCCTGATACCGTTCGTGTTGTTAATGTCACCGGCCGGTTACTGTTCGGATCGCTTTGCCAAGCATCGCGTCATGCAGTTGACCGCATTGATTGCCGTCGTCCTCACCCTGTTAATTACGCTTTTTTACCATCTCGGCTGGTTCTGGCCCGCCTTTATAATGACCTTCATGCTGGCCGTGCAAAGCGCGTTATATTCACCGGCTAAATACGGCTATATTCGTGAGCTGGTCGGGGATGCTGAACTGGCACGAGCGAACGGCTTTGTGCAGGCGACAACGACCGTCGCCATACTCGCCGGTATTTTTCTCTTCTCCGTATTATTCGAACATCTGCTTGAGGGTGTGGATTTCAATACACGCTCCGACATCCTGATGCAGTTAAAACCGATTGGCTACTGTCTGGTATTTATCAGCTTGATTGAACTTATGTTCGCTTTTTATCTGCCGAACAAACAGGTAAGGACTGCCCCGCCGCCGCAGTTCAACCTGTACAGTTACATCCGTTGCAAGTATCTGGCGACCAATCTGGGATCAATTCGCCAACATCCACTGATTCCGCGGGCTATCTTTGGCCTGGCAATTTTCTGGTCTATATCCCAGGTCATGCTGGCTGCCTTCCCGGCCTATACCAAGGAAACAATGGCGGTCACCAATACCGTCGTCATCCAGGGTATGCTGGCCTGCGCCGGCATCGGCATCGTGATTGGGTCCGTCATTGCCGGTACCCTGTCGCGACGACAACTTACCGTGCAACTGGTACCGGTCGGGGCCGTAGGTATCACGGTTTGCCTGACACTGTTACCGATTCTGGCAAACACATTCGGGCTATCACTGCTGTTTTTGCTGTGGGGTGTTATGGGCGGTTTTGTCATCATTCCGTTAAATACGCTGATTCAACAACATGCGGTACCGGCGCAACTTGGCCGGATTTTGTCGGCAAACAATCTGATACAAAATTGTTTTATGCTGAGTTTTTTGGTGTTAACCGTTTTATCCGCACTACTCGGTATGAAGAGTCTCTGGCTGATAATACTGTTACAACTGGTCGCCACTGGTGGCACACTGCTGGCCTTATTCGCATTTCGTCTGGCCGGGACCAGATAATCGCATAAAAAGTATTTTAAATATCAGGTATTTCAGTAAGATATTGCAGATATTCACAGTTAACATTAATACTCAGGTTCCGGCCCGGTTGCGGCTTTTAATGAACAAACCTGAATACATGAAAAACGAGCGTTGCTGATGTCTACATTGCTACAGGCCTTTGACCACCACAAGGAGCGCCCGGCGCATATCCTCGTTGTCGATGATGACGCCACGGTCTGCCGTATGCTCGAAGCATTTTTGCAGTCAAAGAACTATGCCGTGACCGCGGTGCGAACCACTGAGAGCGTGATGAAACTACTCAGATCGCAAACAATCGATATGGTGCTGCTCGACCTGATGCTGACCGACTCGTCCGGTATCGATATGTTGCGACAGATACGTGAATCGTTCTCGGCTTTGCAGATTCCGGTCATCATGCTGACCGCGAGCGATGATGTCAGTGATATCACGGCCTGCCTGGACGCCGGTGCCAATGACTACATCACGAAACCGGGGACCTCACCGATATTATTGGCCCGTATTCAGACGCAATTATCCCTGAAATCGATTAATGATTATCTGTCCGCCAATAAAAAAGACCTGGAACGGGAAGTCATTAACAAGGAAGTGGCATACGAACTGGCGAAGTCAAACCTGGCAACAGAAATGGATGCGCGCATTGAGATGGAAAAAGCCCTGCACATCAGTGAGCGTAAATTCGAAGACCTGTTTAACAATACACCGGCTGTTTATATGAAACTGGACGCACAGGGCAAAGTCATTTCAGTCAACCGTTTTGGTGCTTTTCTGCTCAAATATGAGCAATCGGAACTGATCGGACTGTCGGTATTCGAGTTGTACCATGAGTCGGATCGTGACCTCGCCCACCAGTACATAAAGGAAACCGTAGATAATCCAAAGCGATTACATCGTTGGGAACTGCGTAAAATGAACCGGCATGCTGAAGTCATGTTAATGCGCGAGACGGTGCGCCTGTCGACCGATATCGACGGCGAGTCACGGTTGGCTATGATCAGTGTTGATGTGACGACGAATCAGAAGTCCGATATCACTCTTGGCTAACCCGTAAGCCAGGGCGGATTTTGTCCATTAGATGCAGTAAAAACTACCGATTACACCCCGCTTGATTTCTGCGCTTCTGAGAGAAAAGAAAAACGAACCCGGGTCGGAGAAGACAAACAACGACGATTAAATTTTCAGTATTTCGCCTGACTTGCTGGGCCTGTAATGCAGTCGAACGATCAGCGGGGCTCGAATATTTATAATTTTTTATATTTTTTTTTGTTCCGATCACCTTGCATGCATCAGCCATGCCATACAAACAGTAGATCTTCTTTGACTTTCATTAAGTTACTGAATCTTCTTAAGATCATTTTTTTAGTTTTTAGCCAATATTCTTATTCGCAACTTATCCACAGGTCTTCAGACCCTTTTTAACAGCTAAATCCACATCATCTAGTATGTCACTGGCGACTTGACCACATTTTCTTGTGGTGCTATAGATCGTCCCACACCCGCCAGAGTCGCCGTGCCCGGCAATATTAATGCGGACCAGCTCTGCCGAGGTGAAGACAAAATTACAAGAATTCGAGTTGTGGAGGGGTAAATGGAGGCCGAGAGCGTCACTGCAAAGAACGTTAGCGAGGAGGTTGCGCGCAATCTTCCCAAGCGGGATCAAAAACCGGACGAGGACATCACCCGCACCCAGGGCGAGTACCGCGTCATACGTCGTAATGCCAAAGTCACTGCGTTCGATCCAGACAAGATCAGCGTCGCAATGACGAAAGCATTTCTCCAGGTTGAGGGCGGTACCGCGGCCGCCTCGACGCGCATCCATGAGCGTGTCGCCAGCCTGAGTAAACAAGTGGTAAATGCACTGACCCGACGTATGCCGGGTGGCGGCACGGTGCATATCGAGGACATCCAGGACCAGGTCGAGTTGGCGCTGATGCGTGCCGGTGAGCAAAAAGTCGCCCGCGCCTACGTCATCTACCGCGAAGAGCACGCGCGCTTGCGCAATACGAAAACGAGCGAACTGGTCGCACAGGACGTTGAAACGCCGTCGATCGAGGTGACCCAGGCCGATGGCACGAAGCAACCACTCGACATGCTGCGTCTGCGGACGATCATCGATGAATCCTGCCAGGGGCTGGAACAGGCCGACGCCACGCTCGTCCTCGATAACACGCTGCCGAACCTGTTTGATGGCATCAAGCAGACCGATGTCAGTCCGGCCCTCGTCATGGCCGCGCGCACGCTGATTGAAAAAGAACCGGACTACAGCTACGTCGCTGCCGGCCTGTTGCTCGACGGGCTGCGCGAGGAAGCCCTCAGTTTTATCGAAGACCAGCCGACGCTGGCGACGCAGGCAGAAATGGCCGACCTGTATGCCAGCTATTTCACCAAATACATTCACCGAGGCTGCAAACTGGAACTGCTCGATCACGAACTCAGCAAGTATGACCTGCAGAAACTCGGCGAGGCGCTGCGACCGGAACGCGATCGCAAGTTCAGCTACCTCGGCCTGCAAACATTGTACGACCGCTATTTCATCCATTCCGGTGACAAACGTTTTGAATTACCGCAGGCGTTTTTCATGCGCGTTGCGATGGGGCTCGCCATCAACGAAATGGATCGCGAGGCCCGCGCCATCGAGTTTTACGAATTGCTGTCATCGTTTGACTTCATGAGTTCAACGCCAACACTGTTTAATTCCGGCACCTGTCGGCCGCAGTTGTCCAGCTGTTACCTGACAACGGTACCGGACGACCTGAACGGTATCTTCAGTGCGATCCGCGACGATGCGCTGTTGTCGAAATTCGCCGGCGGCCTCGGTAACGACTGGACGCGCGTGCGGGCAATGGGCTCGCACATCAAGGGCACGAACGGCAAGTCGCAAGGTGTCGTGCCGTTCCTGAAAGTCGCGAACGACACGGCCGTTGCTGTCAACCAGGGCGGTAAACGCAAGGGCGCTATGTGTGCCTACCTGGAAACGTGGCACCTCGACATCGAGGAGTTTCTCGACCTGCGCAAGAACACCGGAGACGACCGACGCCGTACGCATGACATGAACACGGCCAACTGGATCCCTGACCTGTTCCTGAAACGCGTCGCCGAAGACGCCGACTGGACATTGTTCTCGCCGGAAGAGACGGCTGAATTACATGACCTTTACGGTCTCGCGTTTGAACAGAAATACGCCGAATACGAGGCGCTGCATGCAAATGGCGAGTTAAAAAGCGGCAAGACAGTAAAAGCGGTCGATCTGTGGCGCAAGATGTTGTCGATGCTGTTTGAAACCGGTCACCCGTGGTTCACGTTCAAAGACCCGTGCAACCTGCGCTCACCCCAGCAACATGTCGGTGTCGTGCATTCATCGAACCTGTGCACCGAGATTACGCTGAACACGTCGGACGACGAGATCGCGGTTTGCAACCTCGGTTCGGTTAACCTGGCGCAGCACGTCGGTGATAACGGTCTCGATTCCGACAAGCTGGAAAAGACGATCAGCACCGCAATGCGTATGCTCGATAACGTCATCGATTACAACTACTACAGCGTGCCACAGGCGCGCCGCTCGAACCTGCGGCATCGCCCGGTCGGGCTTGGCATCATGGGTTTTCAGGATGCGTTGTACAAACTGCGTATCCCCTACTCGTCGGAAAACGCGATCGAGTTTGCCGACCGCAGTATGGAAACCGTCAGCTACCACGCGATCAAGGCGTCCACCAACCTGGCCGAAGAACGTGGCTCGTATTCGAGCTATCCCGGTTCGCTCTGGCACCAGGGCGTATTACCGATCGACTCGATCAACAAACTGGCGGAATCCCGCGGCGACTACCTGCAGATGGATATGTCACAAACACTCGACTGGGATGGCCTGCGCGAACGCGTCAAAACCGTTGGCATGCGTAACTCGAACTGCATGGCGATCGCACCGACCGCAACCATTTCCAACATCTGTGGCGTTGGTCAATCGATAGAACCGACGTACCAGAATCTGTTTGTGAAATCGAACCTGTCAGGCGAATTCACCATCGTTAACCCGTACCTTGTGCGTGACCTGAAGGAACGCAAGTTGTGGGACGACGTCATGGTGAATGACCTGAAATACTACGATGGCAGCGTCCAACCGATCGACCGCATCCCGGACGACTTGAAACAGCTGTATGCAACCGCGTTTGAAGTCGACCCGAGATGGCTGGTCGAGGCGGGTTCACGTCGACAGAAATGGATCGACCAGGCGCAGTCATTGAACCTGTACATGGCCGAACCGAGCGGTAAAAAACTCGACAACCTGTACAAACTGGCCTGGGTGCGTGGCCTGAAGACCACGTATTACCTGCGTTCACTTGGCGCAACGCATATGGAGAAAAACACGACGAAGCAGGAAGCGACCGATGCGTTACCAACGCCGCAAGACGATGCCCCGAAAGTCTGCTCGATCCTCGATCCGGACTGTGAGGCCTGTCAGTAAACCGAATGAATCAGGAGTAAATGACAATGTTGAATTGGGACGACCCACTCTCACCGACCAAACCGACGGACCAGCATACGGCCGTGCAGGCACAGACATACCTGGATCGTGCCGCGGAGGAAGTCGCAGACACGCAAGCCGACGAAACGGTGGCCGTTGAAACGCCGACGTCGTCGCTGCAACCGATCAACCCGGATGACAAGCGCGTCATTAACGGCATGACCGACATTAACCAGCTGGCACCGTTTAAATATCCATGGGCGTGGAATTACTTTCTGAATGCGAACAAGAATCACTGGACACCTCTCGACATCAACATGGCGCAGGACGTGCAGGATTATCGGCATAAGCTGACGCTGGAAGAACGCCACGTCTATGAAAACGTGCTTGCGTACTTGACCACGTCCGACATTCTGGCGATGCGTAACATCGGTCTCGCGGTCATGGAAAAGATGAGCGCACCGGAGTTACAGATCTATCAGGCACGACAGGTGTATGAAGAATCGTTACACACGTGGACCTATCAACATTGCATTGAATCGATCGGTCTGGATCAGGGCGAGATCTACAACCGTTATCGTGTTGTACCCGAGATCAGCCAGAAGATTCAACTGGCAAACAAGCGTTTAAATTCTGTATTACGCTCCGATATTGACCTGCGCGATGCGGATGAACTGGATAACTTTCTTATCTCGTATATGTTTTTCGCGGCCGTGTTTGAAGGCTGCTGGTTCTATAACGGTTTCAGTCCAATATTCGCGTTACAACGTCGTGGCCTGATGAAAGGCACGGCCGAACAGTTGCAATACATCATGCGCGATGAAGTTATGCATGCGTCATTCGGTATTCGTGTGGTGAAACAGATCATGCATGAGGAAAACGTCAAGCCGGATGCGAAAACCGTGCGCAACATGTGGGACGAAGCCGAAGCGGCCGAGACTACTTATGCTAACTATTTGTTAAAAGATCCGATCCTCGGTTATTCCGCCGACATGCATATCGGTCAGTTCCGTTTCATTGCGAATCGCCGTGCCGGCCAGCTCGGCATGGACGAGCCGTTCCCCGGTGCCGAAGCCACGCTGCCGTGGCTCGACGAACAGGCGAACCTGCGCAAGGAAAAAAACTTTTTTGAGACGCGTGTGACCGAGTACCAGACCGGCGGCGCCCTGTCCTGGGAATGAACGTAACACCGAACCGCCTTAGCGGGAAGTCGAAATGGAGTTCGACTATTGCCTGGCATCTCCAGCCTCTTCCGGATGCCAGGCCTTCTTATTCCAGACACCTTGATAACGTATCAGGGTGTTGTTTACTGCCATTCACATTTTGCTAACTGTTTGTTGATAGGAGTTGTGACATGAATACAGAAATGGAGCTGCATCTTCTGGAATTTTCTCATTCGATGCACGAATCGTGGCTCGATTGTTATCGCATTGCGCTCGAATACGGGCCGACGGCAGCCGGCAAGATCATCGAAACACTGGATAACACACCACTGACGCCGCGAGTGTGCCCGATCACTTATTAATCACGACTTTGTTCAATCTGAAAGAACCCGATTGATAAACAACCACGTCGGTAGCCGCGAGGTCGCAGAATCGAACCGGCCAGCGGTAACAATTAATTAAAATCGGGACATTCAACGAAGCCGGCTAATTCCTCCCGAAAATTTAGCCATACTCAAAACAAAATCATCGAATGCGCCAGGCCGGTAAAACTCCTGATAAAACCGAATCTCTATTTTGAATCCCGTAACCGGACCATTTCCAGCCTGAATGAAGGCGAAGCCGGCACACCAATGGCTGTCTCCTGACACAAGCATGCCGGTTTCGACAACTGCCGGAATGATCATGGCAGCATGGATATGGCGATAATAAAACGGATACAGGAATCGGAAGACGAGCTCCAACGTTGGCAGTAAATATTGCCGTAAAAATCGAAAGTGATGATCGTTCAGGCGACGATAGAAAAAAGTAATAATGTAATCGCGTGACTAACCCGAGGAATTTTGCGGCGCAACATAAAATCCGGCGACCGCAATCAGTAGCAAAGGTTTTACTGTTTATTTCTTTCTAAATTAGATAGATACAATTTGAATATTATAAATAACAACTTGATTAGTAGTGTATGCATAAGCTATATTTTCTAGGCATTTTTGATAATTATTTCAGGATGAAACATTAGCTTTTCCAAAGGATGTGAAAGCTAAAAGTATTTTTATTATCATATTAGACAAGTTTCCTGTCATATAAATTATTATTATATTGATTCAAAAATCTAACGCAGGGGTGGTTAGATCGTGGCGAAGGCAAATACATACTTTTCTTCCAATATAACACCACGACAGGTTGATAAGGCCTGGAGTAAATATGTAAACAGCGGCGTTCTGCCTGCTGGTTCTATTCGAGATGTTATTTGTGATTCCTGGGTCAGGTGTAATAAAGCCGGTGTCGATCCGGGCAGTTCAAAGACCCGCATTTGCCTGAATTCAAAGGCCTATCAATCCCTTCTTCGGGAAAACTCGCAGTTAATTGAAGCCGCAAAACCTGTGATGAAACAGGCCGGTCAGTTACTGGCTGAATCCGGTTCCATGATGATACTCACCGACAAGGACGCTATCTGTCTGCTTGTTGAGGGCGATCACAAAACTGTCGAAGATGGTTATGAGATCGATTTGTGTCGAGGTGCAAACTGGAGCGAGTATGCTGCAGGTACCAATGCAATTGGCACAGTGCTGTCTGTCAAGAAACCGGTAAAAGTAAATACGACGGAACACTTTTGTGAAGGTATAAAATCCTGGTCATGCGCCGCGATGGTTATTCGGGATCCCGGGACCAGAGAGGTAGTCGGGGCTCTCGATCTATCGGGCTTTAGTAGCA
Organism: Gammaproteobacteria bacterium; assembly: GCA_041984885.1. Classification (GTDB taxonomy): domain Bacteria; phylum Pseudomonadota; class Gammaproteobacteria; order Eutrophobiales; family Eutrophobiaceae; genus UBA4486. The sequence continues at coordinate 20,558 of JBHIXH010000027.1, read as the reverse complement.
ATTTTAATCACCATGCACTGGCTCTCGTGGTTGAAGCCGCCGGCAGAATAGAAAGCAGCCTTGTCAGGCTCAAACTCGAAGAATCCAATAGATTACTGGATGCGGCCGTTTCCATGTTCCCCACGCGCAGTAATGACGGTTTGATCCTGCTGGATAAAAACGGATGCCTTATCAAAGCCAATAAAAACGTATCTTCGTACCTGGCTGCACGCGGTATTGATTTTAATACCGAGAGCCGTGCCAAAAAATTTCTTGATGATAATTGCAAACCCATTTTGGGTTCTGATAATAACTGGTTAAACCCTGACTGGATTCAACCAGTTATGGATAACAACGAGAAACTGGGATCGGTTATTTGTATTCCACCATTACACAGGCATTCAGGGACACCCGGCCGTAAAACAGGAACTACAGGCTCTGTTGCATCAACCAAGGAAATATTTTTTGAAAACATCGTTGGCTCCAGCGCCACAATCCAGAAAACCATAAATAAAGCCAAAAGCCTGGCCGCCTCGCCTGTGCCGATTTTGATCCATGGAGAAACGGGTGTCGGGAAAGAAATCTTTGCAAAAGCCATACATTCATCAAGCAAATACCGTAATGGACCCCTTGTTTCCCTGAATTGTGGTGGTCTGTCCCATGAATTAATTTCAAGTGAACTGTTTGGTTACGCAGAAAATGCTTTCACGGGCGCAGCCCCCGGGGGAAAGATTGGCAAGATTGAAGCCGCGGACGGGGGCACTTTATTTCTTGATGAAATTGGTGAAATGCCATTACAAATACAGACCAATCTTTTACATGTTCTCCAGGAAGGTGAGATTTGCCGACTGGGAGGCGATCATCACCGAAAGATAAACTGCCGAATCATTGTCGCAACCAATCGGGATTTGAGCCACGATGTAAAAGTCGGGCTGTTTCGCAAGGACCTGTTCTACCGGATTTCTGTTGTCAACCTCACGATCCCGACACTGCGTGAAAGGAAAAACGATATAGCCGAACTGGCTCTCTATTTTACTAAAAAGATCGCCGAGAGAGACCAGGTGAAGCCCAAGTACATCTGCGAGGAATTTATTGAGGCATTAAAGAAACACGATTGGCCAGGCAATATAAGGGAACTGCGTAATGTCATTGAATCTGCGGTACTGGTATGTAGTGAAAAAACATTAACTGCTTCCCATTTGCCTGAAGAGTTCCAGCATCAGGCACAGGACGATAATCAGGCTGCCCTGACAAACCTGTTAAATGAGCAGGAAACCCTGAAACTTGATGATGCAGAACGCCTGGTTATTGTTTCTACTATAAAGGCTTCCAATGGCAACCTGACCAAGGCTGCTCGACGTCTGGGAATAGCGAAAAGCACCTTATATTTGAAACTCAAGCGATATAACCTCGACAGGGATGCTGCAATGGCAACAAAATCAACCGCCTGATCCTGTCTGATTCCGGTTTTCTCCAAAGACCCTGTTTTCCTGCCGGTCCCCCGCATCAAAACCGTTTATCGAAGTTATTAAGGTATTTTATCTAATAGAAACTTCGTTGGTTAAACAACTTGAATCGGCCATATATTTTTAATCTCCAATAACGCACATTAAGATTCGGGTGAACACCGGAAATGAGCAACGACCCTGCTGAATTATATTGCCCAGGTGAGAATCGTATTGAATCTTCTCAAATGACAAGGTTTATGCGGGAAGTCGGCTTTGATAATTATACCGATCTGCTGCAATGGTCAATCAGCAACCCCGAAGAGTTTTGGCCAAGGTTGTTCAGCTTTTTTGATATTAAATACAGCGGTGCCCTGTCGCCTGCTTTCAACGATATAACTTTTCAAGACTACTCATGGTTTCCAAACGTAGAACTGAATTTTGCAGAGAATCTTCTCAAGTGTGACAGTAAAGAAAAAATTGCGATAAATTTCGTCCATGAATCGGGCTTGAACAAGAAACTGAGTTATTCAGAACTCCGTGGTCAAACAGCCAGCCTGGCCAATTACATAAAGGATTATATCGATCCCGGTGATGTATTAGCTGCCTATATGCCTCATATACCGGAAACGATTATTGCAATGCTCGCAACAACATCACTGGGTGGAGTATTTACATCAACCAGCAGTGATTTTGGTGCAGAAGGGGTAATAGAACGGCTTAGCCAGTCCAGACCTGTAGTCTTGGTGGCCGCATGTGGATATGAATACAACGGAAAGTATTATGACTGCCTGCAGAAAATAAAAACTATCGCGAGCAAAATTTCCACTTTGAAAAAAGTCATCCTGGTAGATTTCCTGAACAGGAAGCCGGCTATAGATGACGTGGACAATGGCACGCTCTGGGACAGTGCCATGGATGAAGGCAAATCCGGCACATTGACGTTCAAGAGAGTAAAGTTTGACAGCCCGGTATACATTTTATATTCATCCGGGACCACGGGAAAACCCAAGTGTATAGTTCACTGTGCCGGCGGTGTTTTACTTCAACACGTAAAAGAACTCGGCTTGCATTGCGACCTGACTGAAAATAAAAATATTTTTTATTTCACAACCTGTGGCTGGATGATGTGGAACTGGCTGACAAGCGCACTTGCATTGAATGCTACGGTCACAGTCTACGAAGGCTCGCCTACGCACCCTGATATCAACACTTTTTTTGACATAATTAATCGGGAAAAAATTAATATTTTTGGTACCAGTCCCAGGTTTTTAAAGGCATTGGAACGTTCGGGCACAAACCTGACCAGCAGTTATCCCTCATTAGAAACTATACTGACAACCGGCTCACCTCTTCTGCCCGAACAGTTTGATTTTGTCTATGAGAAAATCAAGAAAGACGTTCAACTATCGAGCATATCCGGAGGAACGGATATCGTGAGTTGCTTCGTATTGGGAAATCCGGTTTTGCCCGTCTACAGAGGCGAGATTCAATGTATTGGTTTGGGCATGGATGTCAGTTGTTACAGTGAAGATGGCCGGGAGATAATAAACACAAAAGGGGAGCTGATATGTAAAAAAAGTTTCCCCAGCAGGCCCACCTGTTTTTTGAACGACCCGACAGGGGAAAAAATAAACAAGGCCTATTTCAATGCCATACCGAATGTATGGTGTCACGGAGATTTCATTACGATCACTGACAGAAAGACGGCGATTATTCATGGCCGTTCTGATACCACCTTGAATCCCGGTGGCGTTCGTATTGGCACCGCGGAAATTTACAGGCAAGCAGAAGCGTTTGACTTTATTGAAGATTCATTGTGCATTGGCCAACAGATAAACGGTGATGTCAGGGTGATATTATTCGTAAAACTAAAGAAAGATAAACAATTGGACAATGAGGGAATCGAAAATATCAAACAAGCCATTTTAAGGAATACGACGCCCAGACATGTCCCGTCCCACATTTACCAGGTCAATGACATCCCGTATACAAGAAGCGGCAAGAAGATGGAATTGCCGGTTATGCGGCTTTTGTCAAACATGAAAATAGATAATATTGAAGCTGTTGCCAACCCGACATGTCTGGTTGAGTACGAACAATATCAACAGGTTTGAACGTTACGGATAAAATTTATACGAACAGCGTTTTAGTTAAATCCATGCAGCCTTAATGAATAACCACTTTAGGCAGCCAATGCCTGTTCAAATCTGCTTCGTGTAACATACTCTCCCTGATGGGTCTGAGATTCCCTTTTTCCGGTGGTGCTTTAATCACGTTTAAATCTATATCGTGCAGCACACCTACTATCCTGCCCTCTTCCAGTTTCATCTTGTAATAAATGCCATTCCAGGGGTCTATTCCATACTGACCGGGCGGTTTGTGTAAAAACAGCAAATCGTATTCCAGGTCTGTCAAATTGCCCGGGGCTATAAACCGGTTATTTTGATAGGGATACGGTAAATGGCATACCATCATCTCGGGACTTTCCAGACACTGGAATGGATTCATTGACAAAAAGTGTTTGTCAAACTTCTCATCGTCCAGGGCTAACTCATATACATAACCGTCATCCCTGGATTCAAGCACTGTCAACCAACCAATATCCTGCGCCTCACCATCGTTGGCATACAGGGTGACAGTCAACTTTTGACCTGTTTCAAATGAAAACACAGCATGGGAATAAGTAGCGGACAGGCATAATGCGAGCAGATAGAACATCCGTGGCATTACATTACACATGATTATTCCTCATGGTTATGATTGGTGCTGCTAATGGATACTTGTCTATTATTTTCCTGCTACTTCCTTAATTACAGCTGCCGGCATGTGATAGCTGATATTATGCTGACTATATATTTGCTCAATAGTGCCATTTTTGATCAGTCTATCCATCGCTGCTTCCAGTTTCTCGGACAATTCCTTATATTCCGATTTTACAGCCAGCCCCAGATCCCACGATGCTTTCGCTATACCCGGCACATCCATCAGACCTATCTGGTAGTCTGATCTATTTTCGCCAAGCCCTGCCTCTATTTCCGATCGCGTGCCCATGACTGCCGTTATTTCGCGGTTCATTAAGGCCTCGGTGGCTTCTGCTATAGAATAGAAATGAACAACGTTATCACGGATACGGCCGTTGTATGCACCAAGCAAATACCCATCTGCCATCGTGACTCTTTCCACACCGATTTTGTTTTCAAAAAATGCAGTGATTGATGGATTGGAACCCAGTTGCGCTGCATCTGCTGCAACCACCACCTGGACCTCGGTATAGGGCGCGATAAAACTGACCTTGTCTTCCATCTTCATCAACATCTCGTCGTAGGGAATATGCAGCATGACATCTGCCGGTGGTCCCGTCACATGATGACCTTTCCAGACATACACCCGCAAATCATCTCCCAGTGACTCATCGGCAAATACCAGCCGGATATTCGCTGAAAGCCCCAATTCAGATGCCAGTGCTTTCGCAATATCCACATCAATCCCGACTGGCTTGTCTGCACTATCCCTGTATGAATAGGGAGGATAATTTTCATAAACGGCGAATGTGATTACGCCTTTTTGCTTTAAATCATCAAGGCTTTCAGCTAGAGCCGGCTTGATTAAAAGCAGGCTCAGTATGAGTATTAATAGACTATGACGCTTATAGATCTTCATCATAGACTGTCTCTACCCATGCCCAAATCGCCCATAGTGCTTCCTGGCTTAAAGGGCCTCCATGACTCTCCGCGAAAACCGGCATATAAGTGATACCATTTCTGATCGCACCCTTCGTTACCCGGTACACATACCATTCATCATTTTCCTTGTTGTGTTTCAGCTTTCTCAAATCCGGGTTAATACCTCCGGAGATCCCCTCCAGACCGTGGCAACGGGCACAATTTTGACCATAGGCACGCTTGCCAATCTCAATGGCTGTCTCATTTCCGGAATAAGGGTTTCTTTCCCGCCACTCTGGTCCCAGTTCTTCGAGGCCTGTTGTATCCACTGCCTGTGGCTGTACATCGCCATGGGCATAGACTTGTCCGGATAAAAACAACAAAAAACAGAATTGCATAAAAAATAACGGCAGCCTTGATAAACACTTCATTACTTAAGTCCTCATAAAATTTGTTTCTTATTAAATAATTACGACACATGTGCGCTATTGTGGTTCCACGAAACACAATGAAATAAATAGACGATCTTTCTTTATTGGGATATTTAAAATTATTGTGATTTACATGGTAATAGGGCCAACAATCTGTTGGCCCTATTTATTTTGAAGAATTTCATGGATTTTAACAATCCATGATTATGCTCACAACGAGAGCAGTTTAAAGACAACCAGGCTCGCCCCTTGCGGGATTCCCTTGACTTGCTTGGCAACTTCACCGCCCCATAACGGGACCGCCGCACCCCAGCCTGACGGGACTGCGATATATTGCTCACCGTCCATTTCCCAGGTAATCGGAGATCCTACGATGCCTGAGCCCGTCTGGTATTTCCACAATTCCTGGCCGGTCTTGGCATCAAACGCCTTGAGAAAACCCTCTGGTGTTCCGGTAAAAACGAGATCACCGGCTGTAGCCAGAACCCCGGCCCAGAGCGGTGCTTTGTTCTTTGCTTCCCAGACTTTTTCACCGGTCAAAGGATCATAAGCTCTCAAAGCACCAATGTAGTCATCAAAGATAGGCTTGATACTGAAACCAGCGCCCATATAGGCTGCGCCTTTCTTGTAGGTAACCGGTTCGTTCCACAAGTCCATTGCCCATTCGTTGGCACCGACATAAAACAGACCGGTATTCTGGCTATACGCCATTCCATACCAGTTTGTACCACCGAGGAATGACGGCGACACAGTAATCACACTGCCTTTTTTACCATCTTTGCTGTCAGCGGGATTACCCGGACGAAAACCGGTTTCTATCGGACGACCTGTTTTCTGATCAATACCCTTTGCCCAGGAATGTTGCTCAACAAAAGGAAAGGCCTTGATTAACTTGCCGTTGGTTCGATCCAGTGTATAAAAGAACCCGTTTCTGTCTGCATGGGCCGCTAACTGTTTGCCACCTTTATTAAAGGCTACAGTTATATTGGTACCATCATAATCCCAGGCTTCATTCGGGGTATACTGGAAATGCCACTTGAGTTTGCCCGTATCCGGATCGACAGCAATGGTAGAGACGGCATACAGATTGTCACCAGGACGCATGTGCGAGTTCCATGGTGCCGGGTTGCCGGTGCCCCACATAATGGTTCGGGTTTCATGATCATAAGTACCCGTATTCCACGGTGCAGCGCCGCCGACTTTCCACAAATCGCCAGGCCAGGTTGCACCACGTTTACCGGTGATGCCATTTTCCTTGCCGTTCAGATAACCCATGTGACCCTCAACGGTAGGACGCTCCCAGACAAGATTGCCTGTTTTGGCATCAAACGCCCGCAGCTTGCCGACGATACCAAACTCGCCACCCGCAACACCGATGACTACTTTATCTTCGACAATAAGGGGAGCAGCCGAGGAAGAATGGCCCGCCTTGAAATCGCCAAGAGATTGTTTCCAGACAACCTCACCGTTGGCAGTATCCAGAGCAATCAATTGTGCATCCAGCGTACCCATAATAAATAGGTTGCCGTACAGGGCACCGCCACGGTTGATCACATCACAACACGGCAGAATACCCTCTGGCAGACGATGTTCGTATGCCCAGATTTGATCACCGGTTCTTGCATCAATCGCATAAGCGCGGTTGTAAGATGCAGTAACGTAGATTACTCCATTATGAACCAATGGCTGTGCTTCCTGGCCACGCATTTTCTCGCCACCAAACGAGAATGTGTACGCCGGAACCAGTCGCTTGATGGTGGCTTTATTGATCTTGGACAATGAGCTCCAGCGTTGTCCCTGGGTTCCCATGCCATAAGTTACAACATCATGTGTTGTTGTAGCATCATTAAGAATATCGTCCTGTGTGACATTCGCTGGCACACCTGCAGAACTACTTAGCGGCATTGTTGCTACCACACTGGCAACTACCAGTGTCTTAAGCGCTCCTGAACAAAAGGCATCCTGTAAAGATTTCATGTTTATACCCCTCTAAAGTTTTTATGTATTACAAGATAGTTATTTCAACTTTTTTTCAACTCAACCTAGTTAGATACATAATTTTATTTTGCTGCTCTCCTCCTCGGAATAACGCCTGAATCTGAATAACTTAGGAGGCCATCACATCAATAAGTATGATGACCCCCTGAATTAGATTTAGGAGAAGATCCATTAATATTGTGGTACAACTATATGCCCTATGCAACTTTATCAGACGCTTATATAGCTGTTTATTCGCGTTAATTAACTTTTTTTTATTTATTAAAAAATCAGTGCGTATCAAAATAATACGTGACGTATTATTTTGATACGCACTGATTAAATTATGTTGATTATTCAGCAATAAAACCCCTTCCTACCACACCACAAGCAGCTAAGATATGAACCGCTGTTTGCAAGAATTTCATCAGTAGTAAAACATTTTTATTTATATCCTGATCTTGTATATTGATTGAATGATGTTATCGCCTGTTACCAACGAAGATGACGAAATCACATCTTGTACGTATGCTGTATCAACGATAACAACGGGTTTGTGTTTATCTGGAAACGTCATATCACTAAACCCGACGAACCAGACCACAATATTCGTCCCCGATTTTCTCATCAGCAAACCCGAAAAAGGTTACAACACTAACAACTGCCTGAAGCAAAATGCTCGTGCTCAAGTATCAGCATTTTCTTCCCGGCATGTAGCAATGACCTTGTGCCAAAGCGATGGTTATACGGAAACGCCAATGGCGTCGAATCCATCGCTAAACATAAACTGAAGACGCGGACGCGAGTCCGAACCGGAAGGAGAAAACTGCCATGTCTGAACCATCTGTTTCCCGCCGTAGCTTCCTTAAGAGTAGCGGCGCCGTGCTGGTTGGCACGCTTGTCATGTCGACAGGTCCAATCTCTTTACTGGCTCCCTCTAAAACCTGGGCGCTGGAACTCACAGGCTTGAGCGAACATGAGGGCGCTACCCTGTTACGCTTCTCGCGGCACCTTTATCCACACGACACGCTGGAAGACGCAGTCTATGCCCTGGTTATCAAGGATCTGGATACGGCTGCGGCAGCAGACCCGGCCACTTCCACGCTGCTGACTGAAGGCGTCAGCAAGCTTGACGAACTCGCCGGAGGCAACTGGCTGGAACTCGATGAAAACGAACAATTCGTGCACGTCAAATCACTTGAAGCAACACCGTTCTTCCAGAAAGTAAGAAGTACCACCGTGGTGACGCTCTACAACAACGACATGGCATTTGCCCATTTTGGCTATCCCGGTGCCAAAGGTGATGGCGGCTATTTACACAGAGGATTCAACGACCTGAATTGGCTGCCCGATGCACCCGATCCGGCCAGTGGTCCGCTACCGATTCCATCGACATAATAATAGAGAGAAACATCATGGGCATGTACGACAACAAAGTTACATTTAAACAGGATGACGACAGTGTCGTTGTCATCATCGGCTCAGGTCCCGGCGGCGGCACACTGGCGAATGAGCTGGCGCAAAAGGGTGTGGATGTAGTATTGCTGGAAGCGGGGGGACTGCACACACCGGACAAATTTCACGCCGACGAATGGGCGGCATTCAGTCAACTTTCGTGGCTGGACAAGCGTGTATCCGCGGGTGGCTGGCATATAACCCAGAGTTTTCCCGGGCTACCTGCCTGGATCTGCAAGACGGTCGGCGGCACGTCTGTACACTGGGCCGGCGCATCGTTGCGCTTTCAGGAGCACGAATTCAAGGCCCGCACTACGTACGGAGACATACCTGGCGCAACACTGTTGGACTGGCCACTCGACCTGCAGGAGATGACTCCTTATTACGAGAAGGCGGAACGAAAGCTGAACGTAACGCGCACGAACGACTCCCCCGGATTGCCCGGCAATACCAACTTCCAGGTCATGTATGAGGGTGCCAAACGCATCGGCTACAAGCACTGCAGTACGGGCAACATGGCGATCAACAGCACCGCTGCTGATGGACGTACATTTTGCCAACAGCGCGGATTCTGTTTCCAGGGCTGTCGTTTTTCAGCAAAGTGGTCCAGCCTGTACACGGAAATTCCCGCCGCACTGGCGACGGGACACGTCGAGCTGCGCACCCGGGCCCACGTCGCCCGCATTGAACATAACGACAAGGGCAAGGTCACTGGTGTTGTTTATTTCGATGAAGAAGGCAACGAACAACGGCAGAAGGCCCGGATAGTCGCTGTTGCGGGCAATTCCATCGAGACACCACGCCTGCTGTTAAATTCAGAATCGGCGAAGTTTCCCGATGGCCTCGCCAATGGTTCCGGTCAGGTTGGCCGCAACTACATGGTGCATACCACCGCCTCGGTCTATGCCACGTTCAAGGAACCCGTCCACATGTATAAAGGCACGACGATGGCCGGAATCATCAAGGACGAGTCGATAAACGATCCGGCCCGTGGTTTTGTCGGCGGTTACGAGTTTGAAACCATTTCACTGGGACTGCCGTTCATCACCTCGTTTCTCCAGCCACTCGCCTGGGGCAGGGACTTCACGGCAGCCATCGACCAATATACTCACATGGCAGGCGCCTGGATTGTCGGTGAAGACCTGCCCCAGGCAGACAATCGCATTACCCTGCATCCGACGGAAAAGGATCAACATGGTCTGCCCATACCGATCGTCACCTACACCGAGCATGCCAATGACCTGGCGATGCGCGAACATGCATTCAAGCAAGGCGAGGCCCTCTATCATGCGGCCGGTGCAACCAGGGTATATCGTGTCCCGCCGTACCCGGCCACGCATAACCTGGGCACATGCCGCATGAGTGCGAAAGAAGCGGATGGCGTGGTCAATAAGCATGGACAGACGCATGAGATTAATAACCTGTTTATCTCCGACGGCAGTCAGTACACGACCAGTGCCGCGGAGAACCCGACACTGACTATTGTGACTCTGGCGATCCGACAGGCGGATCACATTGCACAACAGATGAAACAGAGGGCAGTTTGATAGCATCGACCAGGAACGAACCATGAGCCGACATTTCGAAGCCGCACCCGGTCTGTGCGAGAAACCTGATGAGGCCACCCGTGGCTTTCGGCTCAACCACGTTATGCTGCGCATCAAGGAGCCGGAGCGCTCGCTGGATTTTTACAGCCGGGTGCTTGGCATGCGCTTGATCCGCAAGCTCGATTTTCCGGAGATGTCGTTCACGCTCTACTTCCTTGGCATTGTAGAAGGCGACCGTGCGGACAGTGTGCCTGTGGACGACGGCCATGCCCGAACCACATGGAACTTCTCCCAGGAAGGGATACTTGAACTTACCCACAATTGGGGTACGGAGGACGACCCGGAATTCACCTACCACCACGGTAATGATACACCGCAGGGCTTCGGCCACCTTGGGTTGACCGTGCCGGACGTGTATGCCGCCTGCGAACGCTTCGCGTCACTGGGTGTGCCGTTCGTCAAAACTCCCGACGCTGGCAAAATGAAAGGGATCGCATTTATTCAGGACCCGGATGGCTACTGGGTCGAGATCCTTCAGGCTGATATGACGGAACGCCAGGCCAAAGGCATGATCTGAGCGTCCCGGTGGGTCGTGATGAGATGGCCGCTAGCCAACTTGCTGATCAGTGTGTCCGTCGGCGACGGATACCGGTGGTTTCTGCGCTTCACCGCGATCAACATCGTACTCCGCAAGCGCTGTGGCCAGGTGTTCTGATGGTAACAGGTCACGTCTGACCAGCGCCTCCAGCGCCGCGATGACAATATGCTCACGATCAATACCGAAGTAGCGTCGAAGACGGGCGCGGGTGTCCGAGCAGCCGAAGCCATCGGTGCCAAGACAGTCCATCGGGGTTTCCAGGTACGGGGCAATCAATCCGGGCCATGCACGCACGTAATCACTGACAGCAATGACCGGATCGCTGCCCGGTAGACAGCGGTAAAGGTGACTGTCGGCACTGGTCTGTCGACTTGCGCTACGTTGATGCTGCCGTGCAGCCCGGGCGTCGCGTTCCAATTCGCTATAGCTGGTGGCACTCCACACCTCGACGTTCACCGCCCAGCGTTGCCGTAGCATTTCGGCCGCCGCCACTACCTCGGGTAACAACGCCCCGGAGCCAAGCAGCCGCACTCGTGGGTGCCTGCCGTCGGCGCGTTCCTGATCGAGGCGATACAGGCCGGCAAGAATATCTTCACGGCGAACATGTGCAGGCATGCTCGGCTGCGCAAACTTCTCATTCAACACAGACAGGTAATAAAAGACGTCCTCGCCACGCTCAAGCATCGCACGCATGCCCTCGTCGATGATCACAGCTACTTCATAGGCATAGGCCGGATCATAGCTGCGGCAATTCGGAATCGTGGCCATGTAAACATGACTGCTGCCATCCTGGTGCTGCAGGCCTTCGCCCGATAACGTGGTACGACCCGACGTGGCACCGATAAGAAAGCCCCGCGTACGCTGTTCTGACGCGGCCCACATCAGATCACCCACACGCTGGAATCCAAACATGGAGTAGTAAATATACATCGGCAGCATTGCTTCGCCGCTGGTTGAATAGGCTGTGCCGGCGGCAATCCAGGATGCCAGGGCTCCGGCCTCGGTGATGCCCTCTTCCAGGATCTGCCCGTCGCGCTGCTCCTTATAAGTCAGGATAGAGTCGGCATCTTCCGGTTCGTAGAGCTGACCGACCGGAGAATAGATTCCGATCTGTCGAAACAGGCTGGTGATACCAAAGGTCCTCGCTTCGTCAGCCACGATCGGCACCAACCGACGACCTAAATGCGGATCGCGCAGTAGCTGACTCAAAAGTCTGACCCAGACCATCGTGGTAGACATCTCCCTGCCTTCGGCGACAAGCGCAAACTCTGCGTACTCCTGCAGTTCCGGAACGGTCAGTGTCGGAGCCGCAGTTCGTCGTGCCGGTAGATACCCCCCCAGGTCGCGCCGGTGTTTGTGAAGATAGCTGAGCTCAGTGCTGTCATCGGCTGGACGGTAGTAGCGCAGGGCACGCACGGCATCATCGTCCAACGGCAATTCGAAGCGATCACGGAAGGCCAGCAAGGCCTCGTCATCGAGCTTTTTTTGTTGATGACTGGTCATACGTCCCTCGCCCCAGTGGCCCATGCCGAAGCCCTTCTTTGTCTGCGCGAGCACGACCGTGGGCTGGCCCTTATGATGCAAGGCCGCGTGATAGGCCGCATGAATCTTTACCGGGTCGTGCCCTCCCCGGCGCAACGCATCGATCTCGTCATCGCTCAAGTGTGCGACCAACTCGGCGAGCGCCGCATCCCGATCGAAGAAATGTTCACGATTAAAACGGCCATCGGTGGCCGCCAACGTCTGGAACTGACCGTCCACCGTGTTGTGCAGATGCGTCAGCAGTCGGCCCTCATGATCGCGCGCGAACAGTGAATCCCAATTCGATCCCCACAACACTTTGATGACATTCCAACCGGCGCCGCGGAACAGTCCCTCCAGTTCCTGGACGATCTGCCCATTGCCACGAACCGGTCCATCCAGTCGTTGCAGATTACAGTTGATCACGAACGTAAGATTATCCAGGTTCTCGCGCGCAGCCAGGCCAAGTGCCGCCACAGACTCCGGTTCGTCCATCTCGCCATCACCGAAGATGCCCCAGACATGGCGATCGCCGGTGGTTCGCAGTCCCCGATTCTCCAGGTAACGCAGGAATCGCGCCTGATATATCGCCTGTAGTGGCCCCAGACCCATGGAGCCGGTGGGAAACTGCCAGAACTCCGGCATCAACCAGGGGTGCGGATAAGAGGACAGGCCTTCGCCATCGGTCTCCTGGCGATAACGATTCAGATGTTGCTCGGTCAGCCGCCCCTCCAGATAGGCGCGGGCATAGACGCCAGGTGCCGAATGCGGCTGCAGAAACACGAGATCCCCGTTGCCACTGCCATCATCAGCCCGGAAGAAATGATTGAAGCCTACTTCGAACAGATCCGCAGCCGAGGCATAGCTGGCGATATGGCCGCCAAGTTCCGCATGTTCGCGGTTGGCACGTACCACCATCGCGAGTGCGTTCCAGCGGATAATGGCACCGAGCCGCTGTTCCAGACTGAGGTCCCCGGGATAGGGCGGCTGGGTTTCCAGCGGAATGGTGTTGCAGTACGGTGTGGTCAGGGCGGCAGTGGTCGTGAGCCCGAGCCTTGGAGCGAGCTCCAGCAGTCGTCCAAGCAGGAATTCGGCGCGCCCGGTCCCGGCTTGCTCTACCACCCCCAACACGGCCTCCAGCCACTCCCGTGTTTCTTTCGGATCGCTGTCCGGACGTGGATTCCGGAGAATTGCTTCCAGTTCCGCCTTGCTCATCACCATATTCCTCTCCTCCACTCCAGTCATCGCCGCGTCAGCCCTGGCGATTGATGTCGTTTTAGCCGCTGATTACCGGTACGGCACGGGATTCAACAGTTGCAAGCTACCCGGGTCGGCTTACGGGGTAGCGTTCAGAAATTAGATAGTCAATATTGGAATTGTTTGTGTAACTGACAACGCGTCAGCAGACGTGGCTGTATCGAAGTATTTCAACCGAAACAGCGGCAGGCTGCCAGGCATCAGCGGATCACCCCGCCGATGCCTGGTTCCCAGGTCAGACGATCTGATGCTCTTCGTTGAACAGCATCACGATCTTATCACCATCGAGAAAGTTCGGGATGTCGGCGGCGGTCGCCTGCCCCTCGGGACTTTCCCATGAGCGCTGCAGTGCATCCATGTCGGCGAACTGAAGCAAAGCGACACCGTCGTAGGCCGGTTCGCCGTTCGCTGGCGCTACCCCGCCGTGGTACTGTACGTAGCGTTTACATTCCGGCATCTTCGCCCCGATCGGAGCGTGAACGTCCTTCCAGTAGTTGCTGAACTCTTCAAAGCTCATGTCCGAGCGGCGGGTTAGTAATACGAGTTGAGTGACCATCAGATTCTCCGAGTTAGTGGTTAAAACGCAAGCGAGATTACCCACTATTAATCAGCAACACAAGCGTCCTGGAGAATAATCTAACTATTTAATTCATAACGTATTATTTTAATACGCGACGTATTGTTTTAAGACGATGGCAAGCATGAAAATGACTTGCAATTTAGAAATTACAGTACGATATTTTCGCTTCATTTTTTAACACAAACTCGAGGACAAAGTTATGAAAGCAGCAGTGCTTCACCAGTACAACGAGTCGCTCAGCGGTGATTCCTTCGTACAGTACGAAGATGTAGCCGATCCAAAAATTGAGAACCCTACCGACGTCATTGTTCGCATCGGTGGTGCAGGCGTGTGCCGCACCGACCTGCACGTAGTCGAAGGTATCTGGCGCAGCCAGGTCGAGGTCAAGCTGCCGTATATCATGGGTCATGAGAACGCCGGCTGGGTAGAGGAAGTCGGTTCAGCGGTAACCGGCGTGGCGGTGGGTGATCCCGTGATCTGCCACCCGCTCGTGACCAGCGGCCACTGCCTGGCCTGTCGTCGCGGTGCCGACATGCAGGCCGCCGACAGTAGTTTTCCCGGCATCAATGCCGATGGCGGTTACGCCGAATACCTGCGCACCGGTCAGCGCTCGCTGATTAAATTACCCGACTCGCTGGCACCAAAGGATGTCGCCCCTTACACCGATGCCGGGCTGACCGCCTACCGTGCGGCGAAGAAAGCCTCACGTCACCTGTTACCCGGCGAATACGCTGTCATAATCGGTGCCGGAGGCCTGGGCCATATCGGTATCCAGGTATTGGCCGCCCTGTGTGCAGCCGAGATCATCGTCGTCGATCGCGGTGACATGGCACTGTCTTTGGCCAAGGAATGCGGCGCGCATCACCTCGTCAAGGCTGACGGTAACGAAGTCGAGCAGGTACTCGAACTCACGGGTGGTAACGGCGCCGAGGCCGTCATCGATTTCGTCGGCGAAGGTGATGCCATCGCAAATGGTCTGGCGATGACGCGGAACGCGGGCAGTTATTACATCGTCGGCTATGGTGGCAAGATCGAGTTACCAACGATCGACATGATCACGAGTGAGAAGAACATTATCGGCAACCTGGTCGGTACGTACCCGGAACTGGTCGAATTGATGGCGCTGGCTGATCGTGGCCTGGTGCACTTGGCGACGCGCGAGTACAAGCTGGAGAATGCCAACCAGGCACTGCTTGACTTGCACCATGGTGAAGTCAAAGGCCGTGCAGTCCTGATTCCGTAAAATACCTTAAGCGTGGTAGCGGCTTCGGCCGCTGCTGCACTCTGTGTATGCATCAGCCGTGATTTCGCTCGGCACTGCTTGAGCCGGCTATCGGATCATTTTACAGGACGAAATCGTCGCTGCAGGCTGTATTAGCGACGCCTGAACATCGACAAGTGTCCAGTGCGTTTAAGGTTATCTAATCGTTGATTTGATCAACCTGCAACAGTTCATTAAGGCTCATGGACACGGGTATCTTGCGCGCCATCTCCAAAGCCGCCTCGAATCCTGCTTCCTCCATTACCAGCGCCCGAACATTGTGCATCAGGTGATCATCCGCACGATAGCGGCGTTTTACCGACTCGACCTCACCATACCGACTTGCCAATTCGTCCAGTTTTTTCTCCACCCTGGACTCTTCCGGGGTGATATTTCGCTGCCGCATCAGTTCCGACAGGATGAGTGTCAGTTCCAGCCGCCGCTTCGCAGTCGCTTCCAACGGGGCCTCGGGGATCGGCTCGGCCAACGCCTCATCGGCGGTGGTATGTTGCTGAAAGGTTTGTTGGATGCGCTGCATTTCGTCACGGAGCAGTGTCTCCGGTACGGTTACCGGTATGGTATCCAGCAGCGCCTGAGACAATTGCCGGCGTTCATAGCGTTGCCGGGCCTGCGTGCACTCGTACTCGAGACGGTCGTGTAGTTGCCCACGAAGTTCCTCGATCGAGCCTGAAGCAATTCCCAGCTGCCGGACGAACTCCGGTCCCGGATCAGGCAAGCGGGGCTCTGCTACCGCTTGCATGATGACATCAAACCGGGCGCTTTTGCCGCGCAGATCGGACTCGGTGTAATCGTCCGGAAACGTAATCGCCACGCTGAATGCCTCACCCACTGCTCGCCCGATCAGGGCAGCATCCATTTCGTCGAGTGTGTCACCTGCGCCGAGTACTGCAGTGGCGCCTTCAATCGCACTGCCCTTAAAGGCTGCGCCATCGATGCTTCCCGTGTAATCAAAGACGACGCGGTCGCCTGCCTGAGCCGATCTTTCGACAGACTCAAACGTTTTGTGCTCGTCCCTGAGCAGTTCCAGCGCACGATTCACATCGGCATCGTTGACCTTGGTGTCCGGTCGCTCGATCACCAACTTGTCGAGACCGCTGAGATCGACGGTAGGAAAGACTTCTACTGTTGCCGTAAACACGCAGTCGACTCCTGGCTCTGCTGTCAACCAGGCGAATTCAGGTTTGCTGACGACGCGTAATCCAGTTTGCTTCAGCGCCACCTGGTAGGCCTGCTCGCGGACCTTATCCAGTTCCTGCCGCCAGGGATCGTCGTCCATATCTACAGCGCTTACCCGGGCGATACCAGTTGGCACCTCGGCCGCCGGTAAGGTCACTGTCAGACGATGGTATAAGCCATGCAGATGTTTACTCGATACTGCTGTCATATCAGGCTTCTACCTGCAGCAAATGAACACGCATCTGATCCTTAGCGTGGATCAGGTTCTTCTCCCAGTTTCTGCATGGCGAGTAGTTCCGAACCGCCGCCGCGTGCTGCCCCTGCAGTCGGATCATCAAACTCGGGTTTGTCCGCAACCAGGCTCTGCGTGGTGAGGATAAGTCCGGCCACCGACACGGCATTGCCCAGGGCAGTAATCGGTACCATCACAGCGTCGATGACGCCTTGTTCAAGTAGATTGCCAAAGGTGCCCTCTTCTGCGTTGAAGCCATGGCCAGCAGGCTGGCTGGCCGCTTTTGTCACAATCTCCTCGACATCCGCACCGCAGTTTTCCACGATACAACGCAGTGGTTGCAGTAATGCATCGGCGAGTGCTTTCGCGCCTGCGACCTGATTGCCCGGAATGGCTCCCTCTGCCTGTTGCATAATTGCCTGCGATGCCCTGACCAGGGCCATGCCGCCGCCGGCAACAACGCCCTCCTCCATCGCAAATCGAGTCGCGTTGATCGCATCTTCGATCAGTAATTCACGGCGGCGGCGTTCCACGCCGGTATGCGCACCGGCATAGATCCTCGCCTTACCACCGCCAGATTTAAGTTGCATCAGGCGTTCTTCGAGTTTATCGCACTCGACTGGCTGATCCATCACACGCAGTTGCCGCAGGACCTGCTCACGGCGACCTTCTACGGCCTCGTCACTACCGCGGCCACGGACGATGACGGTTTGTTCCTCGGTCGCACGCACCTCCTCGGCACGACCCAGATCATCCGTGGTCAGGTCCTCCAGATAACGTCCCATTGGTGCACTGATATAACGTCCGCCGGTGATTGCGGCCAGGTCTTCCATCATGGCCTCGCGCCAGCGCCCGTACTCGGGGGGGTTAACCGCGAGCAACGGCACGGCTGCCTTGGCGTTGGCTGAAATCAGTGCAGAAATAGCATCTGCGTCAACGGCCTCGGCGATGATGACCAGTGGCTCGTCCGTGCCCACCACATTCAGAATGGCCTCAAGCTCAGCTGCCCCCTTGATCTTGGCATCGGTCAGCAGGATACGTGCCTCAGGCACTATCGCTTCCAGTGAATCCGGTTCAGTTGCCAGATGGTGCGACAAGTAGCCACGATCGAAACTGAAACCGTCGATAATCTCCAGCGACGATTCAACACCCGGTGCCTTTTCTACTTCGACGTGCCCGAATGGGCCGACATGTTCCAGGGCATCGGCCACCAGCTGACCCAACTGAGCGTCGCCCGCGGCGACGGTGGCGACAGACACGGCACCACCAGCAGGCAGTGGTGTCGCCTGCTCCCGCATCGTGTTAACGGCGATTGCTGCCGCAGTTTCAATCCCGCGAACCACATCGACTACGTTTGCGTTTGCGTTTTCGCGAATCTCGCGCAAGCCGCGTTGAATAATAGCGTTGGCAAGTATTGCTGCCGTCGTCGTACCATCACCCGCAACCTTGTCCGTCTGGCGTGCGGCCGCTCGCACCACCTGGACACCCATGTTCTCGAAAGGATCTTCCAATTCAATCTCGCTCGCGATCGTGACCCCGTCACGGGTGACGATCGGCGTGCCGATAGGTACGTCGATGATGCTGTTGCCGCCTTTCGGACCGATTGTCCCATCGATGGCCCGTGTGAATTTCTCCACACCGCGGCCCAGCGCTTCCCGGGCCTCTTGTCTGTAAAGCAATATTTTTGGCATTAATTTGTCTCCAGATTCAGTATTCTTATTTACTCAATGAATTGAGGTATCTCTGATCCATAGAAGTCAGCCGTACAGCATCGGTTGTGAGTGCAAATTTTGGCTTACTTTTCCGGTCTCGGGGGCGAGCGCGGATGCTGTTGCCATCCATTTGCACAGCTGCACTTGGATAGCGGATAGGTGTGGTCGGGCCGCTGACAGCGCAGCCCGCCCGACCAACCGGCATTAATTAATCTTCGACGGCGCCGACTTCCGCCAAGTATTCCTCGAGATTACCGTATAGCACGACAGTTCTGTCATCGGCAATACTCATGCGGCCGTAATGTGTCGCCATCTCGACCTGGAAGGCGTACGGGTCATAGTCCCGGCCCAGGATCTCCGAGATCTCGTCCATATCGAACGTGATCCGGCCCTCGCCGTCGATACGAATAATCGCCGGTAATCGGGTAATGGTAACGCCGGGATGATCTTCCACGGCTTCGGCGACCGCACGGCCTTCCGCACTATCACTCATGGTGACCCCACACATGTTGGAAATACTGTCATTCAACTTGTGGTCGCGTATGTTTTCTTGTTGCGCACTCATGCCTTTACTCCTCAATTGTTCAATGTCTGATGAATATCTCTGCTGCAGGATATTGTTAGAGCTCGATGCCTTCCGGTAACGTGATATTGGCCTCGCTCAGTGCGACCATCATGCGATTTTTGCCCTGTTCGTAGGCATCGACAAATGGAATGCGTTTAACGCGTGGCTGTGACCACAGCGGTTGCAACTGCTCGATAGCCGCTACCGCGAGAGATATATATTTATTCAGCCATTGGTCGAAAATCTCCTTGTTGGCGTCGGCATGCTTCTCGTCGTTGGCCAACAGATTGAACATTTCGAGCGCATTCAGCAGGTCGCGGTCGTAATCATTTTCGGCGGCAGAGAGCACGACCGGGGTCATGAAATCACTATGTGGCGCAGCGAACTGCATAAAGAAACCACTGCGAATAACCTCTGTTACCAGCGGCTCGCAAACCAGGTTAATGGCGAAAAACTGCTCCATGTAATCCGGTCCGGCCATGATGGTTTCGATCAATTCACGGGTCTTTTGCCACATCGGATCTTCCAGCCAGGTTCTCTTGCCAGCATCGGAATCGATCTCAATATCCAGCCCCAGCTCGGCCAGGTACAGGACCAGATCCTGGGCCAGGCGAATCTTATGTGAGGCATGCGTCAGGATCGAGTTGTTGATCATTTGCGTAACGCCGTCGCGTTGACCTGACATCGTGGCGTAATGCAATCCGAACTCGGCTTCCGCGAGCGCGCCGAGATGGTTTTCGAGCACCGGTCGCCACATCTTATCGAAACCTTCGGCAGCCCTGGAGGCACGTCCGTGCTCAATAACCTGTCGTATCATCGTCTCCACCGCAGACTGGCGCTGGTAGTGATTGCGCTCCCACTCGCCGTCCGGGGCGCGGTAAGCGTGCCAGTCGGAGCTTTTTAGTGCCGTCCGGCGCTTGTCATAGGCCTTCATGCCATCGCAGAACTCGATGATCCAGTCTTGCAGCAGGTGGCGTTCGACATCGGGCAGGACATCGACAGTCATGTTTTCATACAATGTCGCGCGTCTGCCCTTCGGCTTGAAGTAATTGTAAGTACGGCTTTCCCAGCTGGGAAACTGTTGTGCTCCGCGGGCGGCTCCGCCCGGTGGACGGCCTATGCCAGTATGTTGTACC
>JBHIXH010000026.1:0-32718 GCA_041984885.1 Gammaproteobacteria bacterium | reverse complement strand
TTCGACCGGGTGGGTCGACATGCGCAGGCGCGTCACCTCTTCCATCTTCAGGTCCAGGTAGCCGTCGATCATGTCATCGGTGAACACGCCGCCAGCCTTGAGAAAATCACGGTCGTTATCGAGCGCGTCGAGGGCGATATCGAGTGAATGAGCGACGGTCGCGATGTCTTTTTCTTCCTCCGGTGGCAGGTCATACAGGTCTTTTTCAAACGGGCCACCCGGGTCCAGTTTATTCTGTATACCGTCGAGACCGGCCATCATCAATGCGGCAAACGTGAAATAAGGATTGCCGCAGGAATCGGGAAAACGAACTTCAATCCGGCGGGCCTTGGGGCTGGATACCCACGGGATACGACACGACGCCGAACGGTTGCGGGCCGAATAGGCCAGCAACACCGGTGCCTCGAACCCGGGGACGAGGCGCTTGTAGCTGTTCGTGCTCGCATTTGTAAACGCATTGATCGCTTTCGCGTGTTTGAAGATGCCGCCAATGTAATGTAACGCCAGATCGGACAGGCCACCGTACTTATCGCCGGAAAACAGGTTTTCACCGCCCTTGGCCAGTGACTGATGCACGTGCATGCCGTTGCCGTTGTCACCGACCAGCGGCTTGGGCATGAATGTCGCGGTCTTGCCAAAGCCATGCGCCACGTTTTGTACGACATATTTTAATATTAATAACTCGTCCGCCTTCCGCGTCAGTGTGTTGAACTTCGTACCGATTTCCGCCTGACCCGCCGTCGCCACTTCGTGGTGATGGACTTCGACGCCGACGCCCATTTCTTCCAGGATCTGACACATGGCGCTGCGGACGTTTTGCATGGAATCGACCGGTGGCACCGGGAAGTAGCCACCTTTTACCCCGGGACGATGCCCAATGTTTCCCTCATCGCCAAGCGCCTCGCTGTTCCAGCAACCTTCATCGGAATCGACTTCGTAAAACGCCATGTTGACATCATCCCGCCAGCGTACATCATCAAAGATAAAAAACTCCGGCTCCGGACCGAAGTAGGCGGTATCGGCAATACCGGTCGATTCGAGATAGGCCTCGGCACGTTTGGCCAACGAGCGAGGATCACGTTCGTAGCCTTGCATCGTGCTGGGTTCGAGCACATCACAACGGATAACGACAGTCGGGTCATCATAAAACGGATCGAGGACCGCGGTTTCCGCATCCGGCATTAACACCATGTCGGATTCATTGATCCCTTTCCAGCCGGCAATCGACGAGCCATCAAACATCTTGCCGCTTTCAAAAAAATCATTATCGATCTGCGACGCAGGGATGGTGACGTGTTGTTCCTTGCCTTTGGTATCGCAGAAGCGCAGATCGATAAAGCCGGCATCACTTTGTTCAATTAATTCCATGACGTGTTTTTGTGACATCGTTAAGACCTCCGGGGTAACAGTGTTGTGTCTTGCCTGGACGGAACAGGATTCTGTAAAAACAGGGGCCACGCGACCGGCCGCACAAGTTGTGAAAGGCTGCCTTACACAGTGATGGCGGGATGCTATTGGCCCGGAATCGGATTCCGATAATTGTTATAATTTGTCCCGCAGTATAGCCGCCTTGAGACATCCGCTCTAGCTTGTCATTCAAGTGTAAAATTCTAACTAACATCGTTCAGGAGAGAACAGATTCCATGACCAGTTTTCCGGAACCCCCGAAAGACGACTACGCCATAGTCTATCTGGAGAACACCGACCAGCCGTTACCGGAAACACTGAGCAGCGGCATGCGTTACGTTTATTTCAAAACGATTGCGAAAGGCGGCAAGGCGATTGTCCAGACTTGCAAGGACCTGTATCTGTCGCGTGTGGTGTGCCATAAAAGCCTGAAGCCGGAATTTGCCGGGGACGAAATTGAACAGAAACGGTTCTTGCGCGAGGCAAGGGTCAGTGCGATGTTGCAGCATCCGAATACGATCCCGGTGTATGACCTCGGACGTGACTCCAGTGGCCGGATTTATTTCACGATGAAACTGGTGCATGGTTATACCTTGCGCGAGATCCTCGATTACCGCGAACGTTATGATCTGACCCAGTTGATCAATGTGATTATTCAAACCGCGCATGCGCTTGAGTATGCGCATAGTCATCGCGTCATTCACCGCGATATCAAGCCGGAAAATATTCTGGTTGGCCCGTACGGTGAGGTGTTGTTGATGGACTGGGGCCTGGCCAAGGTCTGGAATCCGGACGGCAGCGAGGAAGAGGCAGGCGAGGATCATTCAAGCGGTGCGAGCCCGCAGGATTTGTCGATTACGGATATGGAAAACCTGCAGGGAACGATCTCGTACATGTCGCCGGAACAACTGCAAAAGGATCCGGCGATTGATTATCGCAGTGATATCTACAGTCTCGGGGTAGTGCTGTACGAGATCCTTGCCGGCAGGCCGCCATTCACCGGGGACACTATGGACAGTATTTCCCAGCAAACTCAAAACGAGAATGCGGCGAAGCCATCGACCGTGACTGCAGTTGAAGTACCAAAGCTGCTGGAGGACGTGGCGATGCACTGTTTGAAAAAATCACCGGCAGCGCGCCTGCAAAGCTGCTCCCACATGATCAGCTTGCTGGAAGAGGACTGGGCGTAAATCCACCAGGCACTAACGCACTATTTAAGTGCATAATTATCCAGCATTTCGTAAAATGCACTAATACTGTGCGAAAGAAGCTGGCTATGCAGCTTGACTGGACCTGGGTCGGGCTGCTTTCTGAATTAAATTTCATCTCGCCAGGGCTATCTATCTATCTGTAAAATAAGCGTATTTTACAATTTTGCTGAAAAAATATGGCGACTGTGCGATCGTACTTCGGCCGGGAACATCCTTCTCTGGAACACTAATTGCAAAATAGTGCATTTGTATCTTAATCGCTTCATCAACAAGTAAAGGGGGCTAATAAAGCATCATGAAAAGCAAGTTGGAATATATTTGGCTGGATGGATACAAGCCAACACAAAGTTTACGCAGTAAAACGATGGTTCGCACGGATTTCAGCGGCAAACTTGAAGATTGCCCGATGTGGGTATTCGATGGCAGCTCGACCGAACAGGCAGAGGGTAATTCTTCCGATTGTCTGTTAAAGCCGGTCGCCATTTTCCCGGATCCGGATCGCAAAAACAGCTATCTCGTCATGACCGAAGTGCTGAATGCCGATGGCACTGCGCATGAATCGAATGGCCGCGCCACCATTGATGATGAAGACGACGATTTCTGGTTTGGTTTCGAACAGGAATACTTTCTCTGGGATCCGGAATCAAACCTGCCGCCGGGCTTCCCGCATCGTGGTTATCCGCGTCCCCAGGGGCCGTATTATTGCTCGGTCGGCGCAGACAATGCCTATGGGCGCGAGATTATTGATGAACATCTCGACCTGTGCCTGGAGGCAGGCATCAATGTCGAGGGCATCAACGCCGAAGTGGCAGCCGGTCAGTGGGAATTCCAGGTCTTCGCCAAAGGCGCACAGCGTGCCGGCGATGAAGTCTGGGTAGCACGCTACATCCTGGAACGTACGGCCGAAAAATACGGCCTCGCGATCGAATGGCATCCGAAACCGCTGGGCGATACCGACTGGAACGGTTCCGGTATGCACGCGAATTTCTCGAACACGGAAATGAGAGAATCCGGCAAGCAGGAAACATTCACGAAGATCTGCGAGCAGTTTGGCAAGAACATTCCGCGTCATATCAGTGTGTACGGTGCGCACAACGATCAGCGGTTAACCGGCAAGCACGAGACGCAATCGATCAACCAGTTCAGCTACGGTGTATCCGACCGCGGGGCGTCCATCCGCATCCCGGTCAGCACGGTGGAAGATGGCTGGAAAGGCCGTCTCGAAGATCGTCGGCCGGCATCGAACGCCGATCCTTACAAAGTTGCCGCTGCTATTGTTAAAACGACGAAAGAGGCCGGTTGAACCAAAGCGATTTGAATTGGCTGTGATTAAGTCCTGACCGGGGTGGGTAACTTCCCCGGTTTTTTTTGTCGATGATTTACAGGTTCTGCACTTTCCCGTGAATGCATACGTGCCGGTCGGACAGGATCTCGATCAGCAGGTGTCCCAGATCACACGCATGCAGTTGTGCGTTGATTTCCTGCGGTGTCAGCGCGGCCAGCAGCGATTGACGAAAGTCATGTTGCAGGATTTCCGGTTCAGTGCTCGCATAAAGCTGCACCATCATGTCTGCCGCCTGTTCAGACTCCGGTCGGAATAAATCCATGATGAATACCTGTGTTTCGGCATGTGACAATGACTTGATCGTTGTCCAAAGATCGCTCGGCTCATGCAGGTGATGTAACAGGCTGTTACTGATGATCAGATCGTAGTGTGATCGGGGTAAATCCAATTTCGGTAATGACTGTTGATAAAAGTCGACACGGTCGGTGAGATCAGCGCGTTTCACTGCGACTCGCGCGTGCGATAACATGGCCCCGGAGCCATCGACCGCATCAATGTGGCAACCCTCAAAACGTTTCGCAAATCGAACGGTTATATCAGCCGGACCGCAGCCCAGATCGAGGATATCGCGGTGACATAAGGTAATCGGGACACGCTCAATCAACTGTGCGATAAACATGGCATGCGGTTCTTCAAAATTCGCCTTCGCATACGCCTCTGACTGCTCGGCGCCGGTCATTAACTCGGGTTCAGGAACCCGTTTCACGGCAATAATTGTTCGTGATGAAACAGGTCGTCAATTGATTCCCTGCGTCGGATTAAATGCAGTTGATCCTTGTCAACGATGACTTCGCTGACGCGCGGACGCGTATTGTAATTCGAACTCATCGTATAGCCATAGGCTCCGACAGAGCAGACAACAAGCAAATCGCCCTGTTGCAGCGACAGCGACCGTTGCTTGCCGAGAAAGTCACCGGTTTCACACACCGGACCGACAATGTCGAATTCACGTTTATCTGTATTATCATGCTGGTGCACGGGCAGAATTTCATGCCAGGCATCATACAGCGACGGTCGTATCAAATCGTTCATTGCGGCATCAACGATGGCAAAGTTATGACCGTCATTCAGTTTCAGGTACTCAACCCTGGTCAACAGGTAACCGGCATTACCGACGATGGAACGACCCGGTTCGAGCAGCACTTCAAGATCATCGTTATTTAACGTTTGACAAATCTGCGCGGCATAATCGGTCATGGCCGGTATATTCGTATTCCCGTCATAGTCGATGCCGAGCCCGCCACCGATGTCGATATGTTTCAGGGTAATATTTTTTTCAGCAAGCTGATGTAACAGTTCCAGGCAACGTGACATCGCATCCGTGAACGGTGCCAGTGTTGTGATCTGTGAACCGATATGACAGTCGATGCCAAGCAGGGTGATGTTAGAAAATTCCGCTGCCTGTTCATACGTGGACAGGGCCTCGGTAAACGGAATGCCGAACTTGTTCTGTTTCAGGCCAGTAGCAATGTAGGGATGTGTATTTGCATCGACATCCGGATTCACGCGTAATGACACCGGTGCCTGAACACCCGTTGCCTTTGCGATCTCCTGGATGCGGAGTAATTCGGCTGACGACTCCACGTTAAAGCAACGAATATTGCATTCCAGTGCCCGTTCGATTTCATCGATTCGTTTCCCGACACCGGAGAACACTACTTTGCCGGCATCGCCACCGGCTCTTAACACGCGCTCAAGTTCGCCGACGGAAACGATATCAAAGCCGGAACCCAGTCGGGCGAGAAGATTTAATATGGCAATGTTTGAATTTGCCTTGACCGCGTAGCAGATCAGGTGTGGCTGGTTGGCAAACGCCTGATCCAGTGCCAGCCACTGTTGTTCGATGGCAGAACGGGAATAGATAAACAGCGGCGTGCCGTACTCATTGGCCATCTGATCACAAGCCAGCTGTTCAATGCAGAGCAGCCCCTGCCTGTATTCCGCCTGTGTCATTCGGCTCAGACTACATGCGTAGCCGTCGCTATGGCCGCACTCTCCTCATCGGGATGGTACAAGTCGCCTTTCTGACCGCAACCGGACAATGTCAATGAGCCATACAGCAAGATTGCGAGCGTGATGAATCTGACTGTTAACGTGTGCATTGAATGACCCCTGCGTGTTGTTTTGATGCGCGACAAAATTATACCGTCTGCGAATGAATCTTGATATGGTTGCGCGTCCTGATCCCTAGCAAAGTGACAGAACCGAGTATGCCAGACAATGATGCCCCAATCGTAATCCAGCCGACTGATCAACACACGTCGACAGTCATCTGGTTGCATGGCCTGGGCGCGGACGGCAACGATTTCGCTCCAATTGTGCCGGAGCTGAGAATGCCGGAGCAATCCGGTATCAGGTTTGTATTCCCGCATGCACCGAAACGACCGATAACGATCAATGGTGGCATGGTCATGCGTGGCTGGTATGACATTCGGGCCATGGATTTGACGATGGGCGAGGACGAGACGGGCATCCGTGAATCGGAGCAGCAGTTGCTGGAACTGGTCAATGCCCAGGTGGCTCAGGTTGGCAGCGAAAAAGTATTACTTGCCGGGTTTTCCCAGGGTGGTGCAATGGTGTTGCACACCGGTTTGCGCTATCCACAACCGTTATGCGGTGTGCTGGCGTTGTCTACGTATCTACCGTTGGCCGGTTCACTTGAGGCTGAACGCAACGTCGCAAATCATTCTGTCCCGCTATTAATGATGCACGGAAATTATGATCCGGTGATCCCGTTGGCGACGGCAGAACGTTCAAAAGGCAGGCTGGAGAGTGCCGGCTATTCAGTACAATGGCATACGTATCCGATGCAGCATGCTGTCTGTGCTGAGCAGATTGTAACCATCGGTCAATGGTTACGTGGCCGATTATTTTTTTGAGCGGGGTGTCTGTGCGCCGGAGTTTCGTCGATGCCGACGTTTGCCCTGACTGGACGGACGCGGCCGTTGTGGCTTTTTCAGTTTTATCGGTGGCTCCGGTTCAACCAACAGGTCATTGGTCACCGCTTTCGTTTGGATCTTGTGACCGAGCAGTTCCTCAATTTCCATTAGCGAATAGACAAACTCCTCGCAACCAAAGCTGACTGCATTACCGCTCGCGCCGGCCCGTGCTGTGCGCCCGATACGGTGAATGTAATCCTCGGCATTTTGCGGCAAATCATAATTAAATACATGACTGACGTCCGGGATGTGCAGACCACGTGCGGCCAGATCGGTGGCGACCAGGATGTCGAGTTTGCCATCGGAAAATTCACTGAACAGACGTTGGCGTTTTTTCTGTGGCACATCGCCGGACAGGATAGCCGATTGAAAGCCGTTGCCTTCAAGGTAGGCATACACGGTTTCAGCAACGCGTTTCGTATTAACGAAGACAATTGTTCGTTTTGTGTCTGTCTGTTTTAACAGGCCGATCAACAACGGTATTTTTTCCTCGTTACTGGCGTGATAGAGCACCTGTTCAATCTTCTCGGCCGCGACCTGTTGCGGATTGATGCGGATAAACTCGGCGTTGTTCATATGTTCATAGGCGAGTTCCATTACGCGATGGCTTAATGTGGCCGAAAACAACATGCCGAGACGTTGTTCGGGTTTCGGACAACGGTGGAGTAAATAGCGAATGTCTTTTATGAATCCGAGGTCGAACATGCGATCGGCTTCATCGAGTACAACCGAGTCAATCTCGTTAAAGTTGTAAATTTTTTGCTTGAAATAATCGATCAAGCGCCCAGGTGTGCCGATGAGAATATCAACCGGCTGTGCAAACTGATCCAGCTGTTTCTGGTAGTCAACACCGCCGTACACCAGTGCCGTTTTGATCTCGGTGAATTGATTCAGCGTCGTCGCGTCCTTGTGGATCTGGATAGCCAGTTCGCGTGTCGGCGAGATGACGACTGCCCGCGGCTTGCCGGGCCGGGTTTTTTTCTCGCTGGCGAGAATCTGGTTCATGATGGCGAGCAGAAATGTCGCGGTTTTTCCTGTGCCGGTCTGGGCCTGGCCAGCGACGTCTTTTCCCTGTAATAACAACGGCAGACAATCGGCCTGGATCGGTGTGCAGGTGTGAAAACCAACATGGTCCAGTGCCTGCAACAGCTGCGGCGCCAGCGCTAGTTCGGAAAATCGGGTTGTAGATAAGTCACTTTGTTGCATGGATATAGGATGTTTTGCAGTCTCTGTCATGCTGCCTTACAATCCCGTCAAATTTGAAGGTCAAAGTACAGGAATCCAGAATTTATGAGCGATAAAATTATTCATGTTACCGACTCAAGCTTTGAAGAGGAAGTATTGAAATCGGACAAACCGGTCATTCTAGATTATTGGGCCGAGTGGTGCGGACCGTGTCGAATGATTGCGCCGATTCTGGATGAGATTGCGGACGAGTATTCCGAGCGGATTACCGTTGCCAAGATCAATATTGATGATAACCAGGAGACACCTCAGAAATATGCAGTGCGTGGCATCCCGACGCTGATGATTTTCAAGGAAGGCGAGGTCGCCGCTACCAAGGTCGGCGCGGTGTCGAAATCGCAGCTGTCAGCCTTCATCGACAGTACGCTGTAAATCTACTGGACGGATCAAAAATTACGTGCTAGATTTTCTATTAATCTGAATTAAACCAGTCTTCAGTTCTTTCCCAACGATAAATTTTAACTAATTGCGCTCATAGCGCGTGCATACAATTATTCTTACGTATTCATTACGGAGGCTATGAATCTTACCGATCTAAAACAGCAACCAGCATCCGAATTAATCACCTTATCTGAATCTCTGGGACTTGACGGTCTCGCACGTTCTCGCAAGCAGGACGTTATCTTTGAAATCCTGAAAGCCCAGGCAAAAAAAGGTGAGGACATCTACGGTGATGGTGTGCTTGAAATCCTTCAGGATGGTTTCGGCTTTCTGCGCTCTGCCGGTAGCTCTTACCTTGCCGGCCCCGATGACATCTACGTTTCACCCAGCCAGATCCGACGCTTTAACCTCCGTACCGGCGACAACATAGCCGGCAAGATTCGCCCGCCGAAAGACAGCGAACGCTATTTTGCGTTGCTGAAAGTCGCCGAGATTAATTTCGAACCGCCGGAAAAAGCCAAGAATAAAATCCTGTTTGAAAACCTGACGCCACTGTTTGCCCAGGACAGGGTGACACTGGAAATAGGCAACGGTAGCACGGAGGATTTAACCCCGCGCATTATCGACCTGGCGTCACCCATCGGTAAGGGGCAACGCGGTCTGATCGTGTCGCCGCCGAAAGCGGGCAAGACAATGATCCTGCAAAGCATCGCGCAATCGATCACGACAAATCACCCGGAGTGTCACGTCATTGTGTTACTTATCGACGAGCGACCGGAAGAAGTCACCGAGATGGAACGTTCCGTTCGAGGTGATGTGATTTCGTCAACATTTGATGAGCCGGCCAGCCGTCATGTACAGGTTGCCGAAATGGTGATCGAACGGGCTAAACGTCTGGTCGAACATAAAAAAGATGTCGTGATCCTGCTGGATTCCATCACCCGTCTGGCACGTGCCTATAACACCGTCGTACCGGCTTCCGGCAAGGTCTTGACCGGTGGTGTCGATGCGAACGCATTACAACGGCCAAAACGCTTCTTTGGCGCGGCGCGTAATATCGAGGAGGGCGGCAGCCTGACGATTCTTGCCACGGCGCTGGTAGATACCGGTTCGCGTATGGACGATGTGATTTACGAGGAATTCAAGGGTACCGGTAACATGGAACTGCACCTTGAGCGTGAGATTGCCGAGAAACGTATCTACCCGGCGATCAACATCAATCGCTCCGGCACGCGCAAGGAGGACCTGCTGTGCGATGCGGATGAGCTGCAGAAGGTCTGGATATTGCGCAAGCTGTTGCACCCGATGGAGCCGATAGCAGCGATGGAATTCCTGCTGGAACGGTTGAAAGGCACGAAAAACAACGCCGAGTTTTTCGATGCGATGAAGCGCTGATACCGGTTTAATTAAGTTTATTAATTCTGCGTAGTTTTTCGTTCAGCGGTAGTCGATAAAACCGCCGCAGTTCATTCAGCAGTTGTCCGGCGCTTTCCCTGTTTAAATAGACCTTCTCCAATGCATGGCAATATTTGCCCGCGTAAAAGTTCGCATCTTCATAACGTTGTTTTTCATATTCAGACAAATGCGGTAAAAACGTCACGCTCTCGAACAACCGTTGACGAATCTCCCGTGTCGTGACTGATCCGCCCTGTTCATGTAACAGTGAGTACATCAATACAAATTTATCGATCTCTGCCTGCAACTCGAGTTCGAGCTGGGACACGGATCGATCGTATTCACCGTGCCAGACCAGTTTCAGAAAATGACTGATGCCTTCGGTCGCGAGGCAGAAGTCTTCCAGGTTGTCATTGTTTAAACAGACAGACGGGTTTTCCTGTTCCAGATGCGTGACCAGTTCTGCATCCAGATAGACGGCAATATTTAAAAAATTTTCTTCCTCGCTGACAAACACGGTCTCCCTGTTCAGGCGATGATTACCGGCCATACTGGTTAAACCGGCATTTGTCGTAGTAAAACTGGTAACGGCATGCTCGGTCTCGATCTCGTAAATCGATTGCAGGCGTTTTTGCAGATCAAACAATGCCACGTTTAATGTTGCCTGCGGTTAGTTGCAACCGGATCGATTCCGAGTTTGCGCAGGCGGCTGGCTGCGATTTCACTGCCGGTGCGTTGCCAGAGTTCGTACAGGCGCATGACATCCTGGTTCGGTTTTTGATCCATATTGTCACCGACCTCGGTCAGGATATCGATCACAATGACAAATTTTTCCGATAGCTCAGCAAATATCCCGGCAAAGACCTTCTGGTTTGAATCATACGAGGCCGTGTCGGCCAGGTGGGCATAGGCATTGCCACCCATTGCAACATAATAATCCACATCGACCAGGCTGCGGTTCAGACTGTAGGAAAACAAACCGCTGACAAACAGCGACAGGTCACCGAGTTTTTTTAACTGATATAGTTTTTGTTTACGGGTTTTCGCCTCGACCGCACCCATATACAACATTGCCAGCGGCGGTAATGTATTGCCTTCATATTCGTATTGTTGAAACACAAACTCGGCTGAACTGAATTCAGTTAACAGGTTGGTCAGGTAAAAGATGGTTTCCGGGGCGATATGACGCTGCTGGTGTTCGACTGCGGCGGCGATACTGTCATGAAAAAATTCACGCAGATTCGTGTCTGCGATGACACCGTGTGCATCAGAAAGAGCTTGCATAACCACCACCACGTTCGATGTTTATGATCACAACTCCTGTTACCTGTAGCGGTAGCAGCGTTGATTTCTTTAAAAACTATATAAACGCAGGATTATTGTGAAGTTAGCACTCGCACCAGGATGCTGATAATTGACTGAATAGTAAATTCAGTATTTCTTCCGGTAAAACAAAAAAGCCCCGCGGTTGCGGGGCTTTTCAACTTCAGGTTTGAAGCGATGATTACATCATGCCGCCCATTCCGTCCATACCACCACCCATCGGCGGCATCGGCGGTTCATCTTTCGGTATTTCCGCAACCATGGCTTCGGTCGTTAACAGCAGACCGGCAACGGAGGCGGCATTCTGCAACGCAAAACGCGTAACTTTCGTCGGATCGAGAATACCCATTTCGATCATGTCACCGAACTCGCCGGTTGCTGCGTTGTAACCTTGTGCGCCTTTGGCTTCCCTCACCTTGTTCAGGATGACAGAGGCTTCATCACCGGCATTTGTCACGATTTGACGCAGCGGTTCTTCAACGGCACGACTCAGGATATGGATGCCCACGTTCTGATCGTCGTTATCACCTTTCACCTTGTCGATGGCGGCCTTCGCGCGAATCAGGGCAACGCCACCACCCGGTACCACGCCTTCTTCAACCGCGGCACGGGTCGAATGCAATGCGTCTTCAACACGGGCTTTCTTCTCTTTCATCTCGACTTCAGTTGCGGCACCAACTTTAATGACCGCAACACCGCCGGACAACTTCGCAGCGCGTTCCTGCAATTTTTCCTTGTCGTAGTCAGAAGAAGACTCTTCAATCTGGGAACGAATCTGTTTAATGCGTCCCTCGATGTCTGAGCTTTTACCTGCACCATCAATCACCGTCGTGTTTTCTTTCGTGATCTGAACGCGTTTGGCTGAACCCAGATCGTCCAGACCGGTTTTTTCCAGGCTCAAACCGACTTCTTCCGAGATGACGGTACCGCCGGTCAGCACGGCTATGTCTTCCAGCATCGCTTTACGGCGATCACCGAAGCCCGGTGCCTTGACGGCAGCGACCTTGACGATACCACGCATGTTGTTCACAACGAGTGTGGCCAGTGCTTCGCCTTCGATGTCTTCAGCAATAATCAGCAACGACTTGCCGGCTTTGGCGACACCTTCGAGTACCGGGATCAGGTCACGTACGTTGGAGATCTTCTTGTCGTGCAGCAGGATGAACGGAGATTCGAGTTCAACGCTCATGGATTCCTGGTTGTTGATGAAATACGGCGACAGGTAGCCACGGTCGAACTGCATACCTTCAACGATGTCGATCTCGTTTTCCAGGCCAGAGCCTTCCTCAACGGTGATGACACCTTCCTTGCCAACCTTGTCCATTGCCTCGGCAATCTTCTCGCCGATTTCGGTTTCAGAGTTGGCCGAGATACTGCCGACCTGTGCAATCGACTTGCTGTCTTCGCAAGGCTTTGACAGTTTTTTCAGTTCTTCAACAGCAGCAGCAACACCTTTGTCGATACCGCGTTTGATGTCCATCGGGTTGACACCGGCGGTGACAGATTTCAGTCCCTCACGCACGATAGCTTGCGCCAGAACGGTAGCGGTAGTGGTACCGTCACCGGCAACGTCAGACGTCTTGGAAGCGACTTCCTTGACCATCTGTGCACCCATGTTCTCGAACTTGTCTTCCAGTTCGATCTCTTTGGCAACGGAGACACCGTCTTTGGTGACGGTCGGAGCGCCAAAACTTTTCTCCAGTACAACGTTACGGCCTTTCGGGCCGAGTGTTTGTTTGACCGCATTGGCCAGTACGTTCACGCCTTTCGCCATCCGGTTACGGGCGTCATCTGAAAATTTTACTTCTTTCGCAGACATGTTTAATTCCTCTTAGATTTCTGGTTTGAAATGATTAGCCTTCAATGACACCCATGATGTCTTCTTCGCGCATAACGAGATATTCGACATCATCGACTTTCACTTCGGTACCGGAATACTTGCCGAACAGGACTTTGTCGCCAACTTTCAGATCGATGGCGCGGACTTCGCCGCTGTCCAGGATCTTGCCGTTACCGACGGCGATAACTTCGCCTTTGATCGGCTTTTCTGTCGCGCTGTCCGGGATCACGATACCGCCGGCGGAAGTTTTTTCTTCTTCCATCCGCTTGATAATGACGCGGTCTTGCAATGGACGTATCTTCATGTTTTGCTCCTCATATAACTAACTGATATTACAGAATATTTAGCTAAAAAATGGATTTTTGTTAGCACTCTACATAAGTGAGTGCTAAAAATATAGCGAATCTGGATTTATTGTCAACTCTCCCCCTCCGCACAGGCACAGATGGTTGCGCGTGCCGCCGATTTCAAGTGATGTCGTCAACTTTATGGATAATTTTGCCGCAATCGGGTCTTATAAGGCGGGAAAATAAAAATTAGAAAATGTAATGAGTGTGATATGGATCTGGTAGCCGTCTGTCTCGGGTTTCTGACCTTTATCAACCAGCACGGTGATTTTGGTGCTGTAGAAAGCTGTCCAAACATTGCTGTAGTCACGTCAGCCCAGTTGCAACAGATCGCGTGTAATGGAGAAGACTGTCCGGCCAAGGCATTTTACGAGCGCAGGCAGAAGCGCATCTATTTATCCGAACGGCTCGATCTGGAGTTCATCATAAATCGCAGTATTTTCCTGCATGAACTCGTGCATTATGTACAGGATGTCTCCGAGCGGTGGAATCTCGATACCGACGACTGCCGTGCCGGGATGCAACGCGAGCTGGATGCGTTTCGACTCCAGGAGTTGTATCTACTGGCGAATGATCTGCATTACCCGGTCAGCCGGAACATGATCTTCTATCGCTGCTGAGGGACTATCTGGCTTCCGCCTGGTAGTGTTGCATCAGGATTTTAGCGACCTCCGGCCGGGCAAATTCTTCCGGCAGGTCCTCACCGGCAGCCAACATATCGCGCACCTTCGTACCGGACAGCATGACGAAATCCTCCTTGCCGTGATCCTCGGCATCGCGCAACATGACGACGCGATTCAGCTTTTTCGAATACGCCGTGTGATCGGCCATAAAGATCTCGATATCGAGCGCACCCTCGGGTACCTGTTTAAAGATTTCCTGTGCGTCGAACGGTCCGTAGTAATCACCGACACCGGCATGGTCACGACCGACGATGAGATGTGTGCAGCCGGCATTCTGGCGAAAGACCGCATGCAGTACGGCTTCACGCGGGCCGGCATACAGCATGTCGAATCCGTAGCCGGTGATCTCGACCGTGTTTTCCGGGAAATATAATTCAACCATTTTGCGAATTGCGGCATCACGTACGTCAGCCGGAATATCGCCGGCCTTCAGCTTGCCGAGCAGCATGTGGATCAATATGCCGTCTGCATTCACCGCTTCTTTTGCCATCTTGCACAGTTCTTCGTGGGCGCGGTGCATCGGGTTACGCGTTTGAAAAGCGACAACCGTCTCCCAGTTGTTTTTCGCGATCAGATCGCGGATTTGTGGCGCGGTGCGGAAGGTTTCCGGGAAGTCTTTCTCAAAATAGCTGTAATTCACGACCTGGATGGGGCCGGAGATCGCGTACTTGCCGGACGACATAAAGGTCGCGACCCCGGGATGGTTGGTATCGGTCGTGCCGAACGTCTGTTCAGCCATCTGGGTTAATAACTCATCCGGGATCTCCTCGATCTGGTTGACGTTCTGTACGGCCAGTAATGGTTTGCCGGCAACATTCGGATCGTGCAGGGCAATGCGCTGGGCATTCTTGATTTCACTGATGTCGTCGGTGCGGTTCATTATCGGTACCGGCCAGAACAGGCCATCCGTTGTCATCATCTTTTCGCTGACACTGATCGCATCCGCCAGGTTCATATAGCCGAACAACGGCGAGAAATAGCCGGCACCGAGCATGACGGCATTCGCCGCCGCCGCGGAGTTCAACGTCATTAAGGGCAGTTCAGTCGCTTCTTTTTCCAGCGCAAGACGTTGATCGTCGTCTTCGACATAAAGCGGGGTTAACTGTTTTGAACCGTGTGGCTTAATCATTATTCAATCTCCGGATATTGGTGCAGGCGCTTGCAAAAAGGGCGCTAAAGATAAATGACTGGTCGATTATTTCAAGCGAGGATTGTCTCGATCAGCTTATTGCTTGCTTTATAATGTAAATTCAATCAAAGCGGGAGAAAAAAATGGCTGAACCAACCCAGGTCGAAGCGGCCGATCCGGCAAAAAATACCTCGGAAATCGTCGGCCCCATTAGCGACGAGGCCACCGTGACGATGACGAACGAGTCGAAAACCTGCACGTGGAACGATGTGACATTTAACCAGGGGGATCAGGTGATCGCAGACGGAACCTGTTATGAATGCAGTTTTGGCCGCTGGGTGCCGATGGAATAACTATCCCGGTCCGGGATGAAACGTAAAACCGCTGACGGTTTTTTCGATGTCACCGGTGCGAAGGGGATATTTTCTCGTCTGCCGGTCAGCAAAATAATAGATGAGCGTCTGGCGAATCGTCGAGAACGCCAGCTCGTCCCAAGGGATCTCGTCCTCACGAAATAATTGCACGGCCTCACTCTCCTCTCCCGGTCGAAAATCCAGATTCAGCAGTCGTGATCGAAACATCATGTACACCTGGTTTACATGCGGCAGGTTAAAGACACAGTACAGGCCCTCTATCTCTACGTTCGCGGTCGCTTCCTCCCAGGTCTCTCGCTTTGCTCCTTGCAGGCTGGTTTCATCCAGTTCCATGAAGCCGGCTGGCAATGTCCAGTAGCCGAGCCGTGGTTGTATCGCCCGTTTGCACAATAAAATCCTGTCGTGCCAAACCGGCAGACAACCGGTGACAATTTTCGGATTCAGGTAATGGATGGTATCGCAGGCCGGGCAGACGTGACGTTCCCGGTTATCATCGTCCGGGATCTTTTTCTCGACACGTTCGCCACACTCACTGCAGAAGTTCATGCCGGTCTACTGCCTGGCGACGACCGCTTTTAATACTGGCCAGACATGATTCAGGATCAGCGGCTGCGCGTTTGCCCGCGGGTGAAGACCATCCTCCTGCATCAAGGTCGGATCATCAAACATGTCCTGTAAAATGAAGGGTGCCAGTGGGAGTGAATATTGTTCGGATAAATCAGAATAAATAGCGTCAAAACGTTGCGTATACGCCGGTCCATAGTTTGGCGGGATATGCATCTGCACCAGTACAACCCGGGTTCCCTTGTCCTGCAACTGATGTATGAGACTTTCCAGGTTATTTCTGATCAGATCGGGTGGAAACCCGCGTAACCCGTCATTGGCACCAAGTTCAATGATGCAGACATCGGCCTGAACACGTTCAAGAATCGCGGGCAGGCGTGACATGGCCCCGGCCGTTGTCTCACCGCTGATGCTGGCATTGACAACACGATAGTCAAATGCCTGCTGTTGTAATTTTTGATCGAGTAAATGCACCCAGCCTGATTCGACCGGTATGCCGTAGGCGGCACTTAAACTGTCGCCGAGAATCAATACGGTCTTGCTTGCCGGGTGAACCGGTGTGACAAGCAGTAGACAAACAAGCAGAATAATAAAACGTTTAAAAGGGAATAATTGCATGTTAACAGTAGAACGTCTGGGTAAATCGATTGCCGGTCCAACGGGTAATCTGACAATACTCGATGATATCAGTTTTTCAATTGAATCGGCCGAAACTGTCGCCATCGTCGGTGTGTCCGGTTCCGGTAAATCCACGTTACTTGGATTGCTTGCCGGTCTGGACGTTCCCTCGGTCGGCGGCGTGACACTGGATGGTCTCGATCTGAATTCACTTGATGAAGACGGCCGTGCCAGACTCCGTCACCAGCTGGTCAGTTTTATATTTCAATCGTTTCAACTGTTACCCGGTATGACCGCACTGGAAAACGTGTTGTTACCGTTACAGTTTGATAATAACAATAATGCCAAAGCCGAGGCAGAGGACTGGTTACAGCGGGTTGGTCTCGAACAGCGGCTGCATCATTATCCGAATCAATTGTCCGGTGGCGAACAACAACGGGTTGCTATCGCGCGTGCGTTTGTGACTGAGCCGAAAATTCTGTTTGCCGATGAACCGACCGGCAACCTGGATCAGGCGACGGCCAGTCAGATCATCGAACTGTTGTTCCAGTTAAACGATTCGAATGACACAACTCTTGTGATCGTCACGCACGATGATCAGATTGCAACACGTTGTCAGCGACAGTTCACATTAAGCGGCGGCAGGCTGGTTTAATGTTGAATACACTGCGCTTTGCCTGGCAAGGCTTGTTACGCGACTGGCGTTCCGGCGAGTTAACGATCGTCGCCATTGCCATCGTCATCGCGGTCGCGAGTTTGACCACAGTCGGTTTTTTTACTGATCGTATCGAGCGCGCGATTGAACAATCGGCGACCGAGTTGCTCGCTGCTGACCTGGTGTTGTCTTCGTCCGCACCTGTGCCTGACGAGTACCATTTGCAGGCCGACCAACAGCAGTTAACAGCCACCCGGCTGGTGACGTTCCGCAGTGTCGTCATGCATAACGACCACTTTCAGATGTC
The DNA here is from genome assembly GCA_041984885.1 of Gammaproteobacteria bacterium. GTDB lineage: Bacteria > Pseudomonadota > Gammaproteobacteria > Eutrophobiales > Eutrophobiaceae > UBA4486. The sequence continues at coordinate 14,955 of JBHIXH010000026.1, read as the reverse complement.
GGAGGTGAAAGCGGTCGAAGCCGGTTATCCATTACGCGGCAGCATGAGGACAGCCGATGCCCTGTTTGCCGATGAACAGCTGGCAACCTCCGTACCGAACCGGGGTGAACTCTGGGTTGATGCACGGTTGTTACAGTTATTAGGTGTTGCGATCGGCGAGACGATTCAGCTTGGTTCCGCCACGTTTCGAGTCAGCAAGATACTCACGTACGAACCGGACCGTGGTGGCGACATGTTTAATATCGCCCCACGCCTGTTGATGAACCTTGCCGATCTGGATAGCACTGGTCTGATCCTGCCCGGTAGCCGGGTTCGACATCGATTGTTATTAAGTGGTGAGCCGGCTGCGGTCTCGGCATACAGAGACTGGTTTGACGACCAGGTCAACACGTCAGTCAAGTTACGCGGTATCCGCGATGCGCGGCCGGAACTGAAAACCGCGCTGGAACGAGCGAACCAGTTTCTCGGGCTGGCGGCGCTTGTCAGCGTGGCGCTGGCCGGTCTCGCCATCGCCATGAGCACACAGCGTTACGTCGCTCGGCATTTTGATCATTGCGCGATCTTGCGGTGTATCGGACTGACACGCAGGACAGTGTTTATGATTTACGTCATTCAGGTGTTGTTGCTCGCATTAATCGGCAGCACAGTTGGCACAGTGATTGGTTATGTCTGCCAGTCCGGTCTGGCTGAACTGATGTCCGGCCTGGTCCAAAATCAACTACCGCCGCCTTCATCGTGGCCGATTCTGTCCGGCGTTATCACCGGCATCGTGACCGCCTGCGGTTTTGCTATTCCACAATTGGCGCGATTGAACCTGGTTTCACCAATGCGCGTGTTACGGCGTGACCTGCAACCGCTGGCCGTTTCCGGCTGGGTTGTTTATCTGTTCGCTGTTCTCGCACTTGCTGCATTACTGCCATGGCAGTCTGGCGAGTTATCTTTATCCCTGTACAGCCTGCTCGGTTTGATACTGACCTCGGTGTTACTGGTATTAACAGCATGGTTGTGTCTGCGTGGCTTAAGAAAGATCAATGCTCAGGGTGCGGCGTTAAGCTATGGTCTAAGCAACCTGCCTCGACGTGGCAGTCGCAGTGTGGCGCAGATCGTTGGCATCGGGCTCGGTATGACAGTCATGTTGCTGCTGTTTGTTATCCGTACCGATCTGCTGGTCGAATGGCGCGATCGACTACCGGCCGGTACACCGAATTATTTTCTCATCAATATCCAGCCGGATGAGGTCAGCGCCCTGAGTGACTACCTGTTTCAACAGGGGAAAGTACTCGCCGAATTTTATCCGATGATCCGCGGCCGCCTCGTGAAGCTGAATGATGAACCCATCGACATTGAAAGCTACCCGGACGAGCGTGCACAACGCCTGTTATCGCGTGAATTTAATTTGTCGTTTGCCGATCACATGCAATCGCATAACAAACTGGTTGAGGGTGGCTGGTGGCAGCCGGGTGAAACCGATGTATTCTCGGTGGAACAGGGCATCGCTGAAACCATCGGCATCAAGGTGGGTGATCAATTAACGTACAACGTCGCTGGCAGTGAAGTCAGCGGCATCGTCAAGAACCTGCGTTTCGTAGAGTGGGATTCGTTTAACGTGAATTTCTTTGTCATGTCTGATCCGCAAACACTCAGTGACTATCCAGCCGCCTGGATCACCAGTTTTTATTTACCCTCCAGCGATCGCAAGGTGTTAAACGAAATCGTGCAACGATTTCCGAGCGTGACCGTGTTTGATGTCGATGCCATATTGACGCAGGTGCGTACCCTGATGGAGCGGGTCATACGTACGGTCGAATATGTTTTTCTGTTCACCGTACTGTCCGGTATTGTCGTTCTGTTTGCCGCGTTACAAACCACACACGATGAGCGGCGACATGAATCGGCGTTGTTAAAAGCGCTTGGTGCGAAACACAGGATCATACTGCACAGTTTGATCATCGAGTTTGCGGTGCTTGGTTTGATCGCCGGTTTGTTATCCGCACTGGGTGCCAGTCTCGTTGCCGCACTGCTGGCAGAATTTGTCTTTAGAATGTCTTTCGCATTGAATACATCCGTGTTTGTCATTGGACCGCTTGTTGGTGTCAGCATTGTTATCATTAGCGGACTACTTGGCACACGACGTGTCTTGTCCACCCCCCCAATTGCGGCATTACGCCAGGTATGAGTTAGGCACGATGGCAGAGGTTTATTTTGGTGAATTCCGGCTGATTGTGATCGAACATCGCAAGGAGGTGGAGAAACTGGTCGAGGAAACGCACACGACGGAATGGTTTCTGTTACGTTACCTGAAACGCATCGAAAAGCAGGCGAACGAGCCACACAGTAAAAGCCGAATGGAAGGCCTGATGCGCGGTCTGATCCGTTTTTATGTCGATAACGTTGATGAAAAATCCGAACTCGGTGAGCGTTGTCAGAACATCTATGACCACTATCGCCGTACGCTACGTGAGCAACAGGTCAATAATTAAGCGCCTGATTGTCTGTTGTTGAGATTGAGAAAACTGTTTTTGTCTGAAAACAGACATTCAGCACAGCATTCATATTTTTATTTCAGCATCCCAACAAGAGTTATTTTCTGTGGTAACGCCCTGATATGAAAATGAACCGGTAATATCCTTGTATTTTCCGGTTCCGGTCAGAAAGGTTAGCTCACCATTAAAATCGATTTTCCAGTCCCCGTTATCCGTTATTGTTTTCTGTGTATTACTTTGAAATTTTATATATACAAAGTCACCGTTAGTTAACGGCCATGTAGCATAACCCCGGAATGAGCCTGTTCCATCTATCTCATCTGCTTGCACATAATTCATGGTATTAAAACCATTAAAATCCGGCTCGTTGCTTGTGACATGCAATAAAAACACACGTTGTGCCAATACGTGCCCCGGTACATCTTCGGGATAAGACATCGTGTTGGAGAGATAACCCGGTAATCTCTCAGCATGTAGTTTTATCGTTTTCATAAATTTTCAGTCATACAAGCTTTGTTACAAATTGATGTTCTATTTTATATCGATTATGTCTATCTCGATTTTCTTCAGGCCGGCTTCTGTTCTAACAACACGAATAATTTTCCCTTCTGAAAAATCATTGGTTTGAGATTGAATGTCAGTGTAAAAGACAGGACCACCATTGGTTTCCACCAAAATAATATTATCAGTGAAAGCCCGCCATAGAATCTCATTGCCATTCCTTAGGTGTATAGTGCCCATTTGCCACAACCAGACTTTTCCAAACCCGAGTGATTTCCCAATATTAGCGCGTTGCATATTGGGCAAGCTCGCTAACAACGATTCAGCAGTGTAATAACTAATATTATTTTTTCCTTCTGACTCTATTGTAATATGACTAATTTCATCTGGTCGCGGTAACTTCCATTGATCTGCTATCGCATTGGAAGAAAATAAATAAAAAAATAGTGAAAAAAATCGAAAGTAAAAATCATTCATGTCGCTTGCCAGAATGATTTAAAAAAACAGGGAATTGCTGAAACATTTTTGAACTTGACCACTAGCTTGCATCGAGTTGTTTTAATTTCTCAAATGTAAGCAGTGTCTGCTTGCGTGTTAATCCCCAATGGTATCCGCCGAACGCACCTGAAGCACGTATTACCCGGTGGCACGGGATCAGATACGCGACCGGGTTTTTTCCTACGGCCTGACCTATGGCGCGAGCTGCGTTGGGTCGGCCGATGGCATTGGCGATGGTGCCATAGTGAGTGACTGTCCCCTCCGGTATCTGTAACAACGCCCGCCAGACCTGCAACTGAAAATTCGTGCCACGTAAATGCAACAGGAAATTTCTGTCCGGGCCGGTTGAATTAAAAATCTCGCTAACCAGTTTTTTCGCCATGTTGTCAGATTGGACCAGGGTTGCGTTTGGCCACTGTTTTTTAATGGTTGCGAATGCACCGCTCTCGTTATCGCAAAAGGTGAGGTGACAGATACCGCGTTCGGTACGCGCGAGGCACACCTGGCCAAAAGGTGTATCAGCGAACCCGGCCTCGATACTCAGTCCCGTGCCCCGCTTTTTTACCTCGCCTGGCGTCATCGCGAGTATGGAGACAAAGTGGTCGTGTAATCTGCCACTGCCACTCAGGCCGACGGATTGACTCACCGACAGTACCGAGTCCGATTCTTGTAACAAACCCTGCGCACGCTCAAGCGTGATGTGCTGTAAAAATCGTTTCGGAGAAATGCCAGCCCAGCGACGAAAGACACGTTGTAAATGATCCGGACTCATGTGCATCGCTGCCGCCAGTTCCTTTAATCCGGGTTGCTGTTCGACATTTGCACGTAAATAATCTATCGCTTCCGCGATGCGATCATAATCACGTCTGGCCTGGCTCAGGTTCATCGGATTAAAATAGTGGCTAACAGGCAAAATAGCGACCCGTTTCTTGTTATTATGCGTTCGCACGCAACCGCAGCAGGAGAGGGGCAATGGCTAACAAACAGATCGACGAGTACGTGTTAATCACGAACTCGAATCCCATGCAGTTATCGGTCAAGGTCAATGAAAAGATCCAGGAAGGCTGGATACCGTTATACGGCGTCGCCGTTGGCACCGCGATGGACCAGGGGAACAGCCTGACTTCCTATGCACAGGCGATGATCAAGTACAAACAGGGCTGATTAATCATGTTCTGCCTGTAACGGGTAGTGTTCCATGATGTAACAAAAACAGTCTTTGCGGATAACGTCAACATCCGTCGTGATCATGGCCGGCACCAGGCTGCGACGGCTGACCAGTTTTTTATCTGTAACCGAAAAATACTGATCACTGACGTCATTGCCCTGTTCATCAAGAATATCGAGAACCTTGTCATTCGAATCCGCAATCTCACCCATCACCGTGCCCGCCGGCAGTTCCTGAAAATTACTTGTCTCGATCTCATGTCGCAGGGTCAGGTCAAATTGCCCGGGAGCAAAACCAAACTCGATGCCCTGGCGGATCTTGACGATGGCAACCGTGTGATACAGGTCGAACGAGTCACGGTTCACGGCATGATCGGATATTGTTTCCAGTGCCAGGCAGGCATGCAGGAATTCCAGTGCGTGTTCTGTACCGCTGGCTGCACCGGAAGTGCCGCACTCGACCGTGACGGCCGGACACAACTCGGCAAACGCCATGCTCTGTACCCCTTTTGGCCGAATGAAATACACAACGGTGCTGGAAAACAGCGTCGCAACGCGTAAAAATTTTGCGTAAGTATTGTTGATGCAGGCGTAATGCGGATTCTTGCCTGAGTTGTTGTGAATATCGACGCTGAGAAATAAACCGCGCTGTTTCATTTCGTCAATGACGCGCCGGGTCATTATATGTTCGTCCGTATCGCCAACACCCCAGACGCGGTTATAGTCATTTTGACCATCAAGAAAACGTTGGTTGACACGTGCGGCCTGCACATTCCCGATGAATATCGACACATCGCGGGGTAACTGTGTTTGTTCATAGTCTTTAAGTAATGTCCTGATTGCCTCCCAGCCGCTGTGTTCATTGCCATGTAACAGCGATGATACAAACATTGCCGGCTGACGGAGTCCGGGCAGGTGGATTAATGTCGGGCCAGACAACAAGGTGTGTAATTCCGTTGCCTTCAGTTCAAGCAAACCGTCCGGGATGTGATCAAGTACCGTCAACATCTAAGTTGACCAGGTATGTACCGGTTGCCCGGAATGTTGTTGTGCCAGGTAGGCCTGGCTCAGTGCCTGCATATCGCGGCCATGCTGCTGCACCCAGTTTCTTTGCCAGGCGGCGCCGTTTTGTTTACGTTCAGTCCGTTCCCGCAGGATGGAAAAATACTGTTGGCAATCGTTGGCATCCATTCCCAGTTCAATCAGGCCTTGTTCGGCCAGTTCAAGCAGGTGATCCTTGATCAAGTCATCGACGGCGTGTTGTTTGCCGTCCAGCCAGACAATTTTGCTGTTGAAACTGTGACGCGCAACCTGGTAAAAGTTTTCCCGCGCGACGGCAAATGGCAGTTGTTGCTCCGGCACGCTTGCCTGGTCAGTCAGACTCCGGGTCAGTCCCCAGAAAAAGGCCGCGTTCGCGATCATGTCGAGCAAGGTCGGGCCGGACGGGACAACACGATTTTCTATGCGCAGATGGATACGTTCATCATCGGTAAAACCAATCAACGGCCGGTTCCAGCGCCAGACGGTGCCGTTATGCAGACGCAGGTGAGCAAATTCTTCCGCTGGCGTTTGCAGGTCTATCGGTAGCAATGGCGGGAACACGGTCATGTTTTCAGTAAAACAGTCGAGCAGGCTATTCGTCACATAACCCGTTCCGAACGTGACGCGTTTGCATCGGTCTGTGCCATCATCGACCGATTGCTCAAACAACGGAATTCGCGTTTCATCCCACAGGTCACGACCGAACAGAAACGGTGAATTAGCCGACAGTGCCAATAACGGGGCCGAAGCGATGATGGCCGCATTGAAGGCACGCACCGCTTTTTCGGGCCGCACCTGCAAGTGTATCTGAAACGAGGTGGTGGCGGATTCCAGCATGACGTCGCCATGCGTTGTCTGGATGTTTTCATGCCCACGGATATCCAGTTGCAATGGCTTGCCCTTGCGCATGGCGAATACCTGTTCATTCAATGCGGCATAGCGGGGACTGTCAGACATGTTTTTCAGCGTGAGTTGATCTTCCAGTACACCGGGATGGATGCCGGTCGTCATCAAGTCCGCGTTCATCGCAGCGGCGACGTCCAGACAGTGATTCCAGGTTCGCTCCAGGTCCGAGTGTAATGTTTGCAATGCACGGTCTTTCAATTTGCGGGGCGTGACATTTAATTCCACGTTAAATCTCGCCAGTTCGGTGACAACCAGTGGATTATCCAGGCGGTTTAAAAAACGTTCGTTCTCCGCCAGGGGCATTGCCTGTTTATCGACCAGCCAGGCCTCTATTTCAAACCCCCCGACATGATGCAGGCTGCAAAACCGGTCATTTTCAAAATAGCTTTGCAGTAGTTCTGTTTCTGTATGCAGCAGCCGGGAGAAATGATCAAAGTCATGCTGGCTGAAATGACTGGTTGGAATTTCCTGTCCCATTACCGCTGATCGTGATCTGTTAGGAAGCTGTTCCGTTGATGACGTGAAGCTGACGCCATCTTCTATAATTAAAAATACAGCAGTGATTGACTATTTTCCATTGTATCGGCAGGAGAAACAGTCTGCAGCGATGTTGAAAGGCGTGTTACTTGATCTGAGCGGTGTCTTGTACACCGGCGATAGCGCGATAGACGGTGCACACGCAGCACTGCAGCGATTACATGATGCCGGGCTACCTGTGCGCTATATTACGAATACGACGCGCAAGACGGCAGCGGCAATATTGCAACAGTTGCACGACATGCAGTTCGAGATTAACAGCGACGAACTGTTTACCGCGCCGCAGGCTGCCAGCCTGTATCTGCAGGAAAATGCGTTGAACGCAGTTTTCCTTGTACATCCAAATATTGAAAGTGAATTCAGTACCGATGCAGCCAGGCCAGTCAATGCCGTGATGGTCGGTGATGCAGCGGAAGGTTTCTGTTATGAAAACCTGAATCGCGCGTTCCGCTACTTACTCGATGGTGCCGGCCTGTATGCAATGGGAATCAACCGTTATTTTCGTGAACAGCAAGGGTTCAGCCTGGATGCAGGACCGTTTGTGCGTGCGCTTGAATATGCGAACGATTGCAAGGCTACCGTCATCGGCAAACCGGCAGCGGAATTTTACCGGACGGCCGTTGCCAGTCTCGGCTGCAACGTGAGTGAAACCGTCATGGTCGGCGATGACGTTGAGTCGGATGTCATCGGTGCGGTCAATGCAGGACTGCAGGCGATACTGGTGCGGACCGGCAAGTATCAGCCTGGTGATGAAACCCGGCTGGACGGACAAGCAAATTGTGTCGACGACATTACGGCCGCAGTCTCGACCCTAATCGATAAATAGGCCGGCGGCACGGTTACTACCAAACTGGAGAAGTGATATGGATACTGATCAACATACACTGGCAGCCCTGTTCGAACAATTGGGGCTGGATAACTCGGACGACTTTATTGACGAGTTCGTTAAATCGCACAAGCCGATTCCCGGGCCGGTACCAATTCATGCGGCAGAATTCTGGACTGACGCGCAAGCCGCGTTCCTGCAGGAAGCGGTCGCCGAGGATGCAGACTGGGCCGAAGTGGTCGACCATCTGGATGCAATGTTGCGGAATTAAGCGGTAAGTAATGTCCGTTTACTTCTTTTACTCGTGTTTTAACTTCTCTACTATTGAATTTTCCTGTTTTAATCCAATCTTTACATCCGGAAAAAAATAATTACGAGGTAACCCTGACATGCTCAGAATACTGCTGTTTCTCGCGACGAATGTCGGCATATTAATCGTGCTCAGTATCAGCATGCGGCTGCTTGGCGTCGATGCCTACCTGCATCAACACGGCGGTGGCCTGAACCTGAACGGCTTGCTGATGATTTCCGCGATTTTCGGTTTCGGTGGGGCGTTTATATCACTGGCGATGTCGAAATGGCTGGCAAAAAAATCGATGGGGGTGCAGCTAATTGAAACACCAGCAAACGCGACTGAACAATGGCTGGTCGGAACCGTGGAACGCCAGGCGATGGATGCCGGTATTGCCATGCCGGAGGTCGGCATATTTCATTCACCGTCGCCGAATGCGTTCGCGACCGGTATGAACAGGAACGCGGCCCTGGTCGCGGTCAGTACGGGGTTGCTCGAACACATGGACAAGGGCGAAGTGGAAGCGGTGCTCGGTCATGAAGTCAGTCATGTCGCGAACGGTGATATGGTTACATTGACGCTGGTACAGGGTGTCGTGAATACCTTTGTTATCTTCTTCTCCCGCATCATTGGCCATATGATTGACAAGATCGTGTTTAAAACGCAGCGAGGTTATGGCCCGGGTTACTGGGTGGGTACCATCTTTGCGCAGATCGTCCTGTCGATTCTTGCCAGTATTATTGTTATGTGGTTTTCACGTTACCGGGAATTTCGCGCCGATGCTGGCGGTGCCGATCTGGCCGGGCGGCAGAAGATGATCTCGGCGTTGCGCAAGTTGCAGCAGGTCAGTCAACCACAGTCGCTACCGAATGAAATGTCGGCATTTGGCATCTCCGGATCAAAATCGGCTGGCTGGAAAAAGCTGTTTATGTCGCATCCACCCCTGGAGGAACGTATTCAGGCACTGGAGTCCGCAGTCTAGTTTTTCCTGATGGATGGATAGCGCTGCGCTTTTTTAATCGTCAATTTTTTATGTTGTGACCGTAGTTCCTCCTGAAACTGAATGCGGATCAGTGCTTGATGATCCGTGATCCGATGTGAGATCGCGACAGGTTTGTTCGTTATCGCGTTATTAAAGTCTGCATCAGTATGCGTTTTCTCCAGTGCAATCAGGTCGAACAGACGGTGGTTGTCGATATCAAACCATACCTTTGCAACATAGTTTATTTGAACGGCCAGCTTATCAATGGAATCGTTATCGCTGATATCGCCGGCTTCCTCGATTATGACGTGTAACTCGGCACAACGTTGTGTGCCACAGCGCACGATTTGATCAAACGTGATCGCGGCGTCGGTATGGAATTCAATTGCCGTGGCCATCGATCCCGGTTTGATTGTATGAGTCAGTGGAACCAGTGTTGTCTCACCGATAGTCATGCGGATACGAGGTAATGACAGCCAGCGTTGCAGGCGAGCGTCGCGTTGGCCACGGGCCCGGATATGGCCACTTGTCGACATCCGCTCCAGCGTGTAACTCTGGGTCGGTGAACTCACCTGTTCATCTGATCCATCCGGATGCACGACACTATCATCGCTGGTATAGGTCCAGAGTACGCGTGCGGTCTGGTCGAATAAAGAATTGAAGACCAGTGTTCCGGATTGTCGGGCTGATTGGCTGCTTAACATGACCGCCTTGTCTTTTTCATGACGAATTTTCTGACTCTGCAGAGATTGCCCTGACCAGGTGTAGTGAAGTTGCCGTCCGGCAAAAAAGTCCCAGCTAATCGCAACCGACTGCCGGGTTGACTCCATGCGTTCATACGCCACCTGTTGAAACTGCTCATCGAATCGCAGCGGCGTTACTGTTTCGGCCTGTAATCCCTGACTGGCATGCATGCACAACGACAATAAAACGAGTAAACCATGTATCCAGAGTTTGCTTTTGTCGATAATTTTTACAAACAACGGTGACTCCGATATAACATAGCGATGGCAAAGTATACGGGGAATTCGCAATATCAGCATGACAGTCGTGCCTGTATCGGTGTGCTGATAACGAACCTGGGTACACCGGCTGCGCCGACGGCTGCCGCGCTGCGTCGCTACCTGGCTGAATTTCTCGCCGACCCGCGTGTGATTGAAGTGCCAAGGGCGATCTGGTTTTTTATTCTATACGCTGCCATTTTACCGTTTCGTCCGAAACGATCGGCCGAGGCCTATGCGAAGATCTGGCAACAGGATGGATCTCCCCTGTTAACGATCACAAAGACCCAGGCTGCTGCCTTGCAGGCGCAGCTTGGTGCTGATGTGCGTGTGGAATACGCGATGCGCTACGGCCAGCCATCGATACGGCATGGCCTGGAAGAATTGCGTGATGCCGGAACCCGCCAGCTGTTAATCCTGCCGTTGTATCCGCAGTATGCCGCGGCAACAACCGCATCGACGTTCGATGCGGTTGCCGCTGTCTTGAAAACCTGGCGTTGGTTACCGGAAGTACGCTTTGTGAATCATTATCATGATGATGCGAATTACATTGCGGCGTTGGCCGGAAGTATTCAGCAACATCAAACGGAACATGGCAGACCGGACAAGCTCGTGTTTTCGTTTCATGGCATACCGAAGCACTATTTTGAGGCAGGCGATCCGTACTTTTGTGAATGCCATAAGACCGCACGGCTGGTGGCAGAATCATTACGGCTGGATGCAGACCACTGGATGGTGACGTTCCAGTCACGCTTTGGGCCACGAGAGTGGTTACAGCCGTATACCGACGAGACGCTGAAAGAACTGGCCGGGCAGGGCGTGCAGCATGTGCAGGTGGTCTGTCCCGGTTTCGCTGCGGATTGCCTGGAAACACTGGAAGAGATCGACATGCAAAATCGGGCGTTTTTTACCGAGGCAGGCGGCCAGACCTTTTCCTACATCCCGGCGTTGAACAACGATGCCAAACATATCCAGGCACTGGCCGATTTGGTGCATCGCCATATTGCCGGTTGGCAGTCAGCGGATACAAATGAATTATTACAAAGTCGGGAACGCGCCATTGCACTGGGCGCAAATCAATAAGCGGTTTTCAGCCTGAATTGATTGCATATCGCTTGCGGAAGTCTATAATTTAACTGCTTATTAAATTCCCGACCCTATTTATGTGCTGCATTTCGGAGTTGTCCCTCAGTTCTCGTCCTGTAATCCATAAATTCGCAAGAGTCTTTTTTAGGCAATCTATTTAAATTTTTATTGTTATATACAGGATTAAATTATGTCTGACACAGTTACCGGTAAAGTAAAATTTTTTAATGAATCAAAAGGCTTCGGCTTTATCACGCAGGCCGATGGTCCGGACGTGTTTGTTCATTTCAGTGCAATTCAGAGCGATGGTTTTAAAACACTGGCTGAGGGGCAAGAAGTGCAGTTCAGCATTGTTGACGGCAAGAAAGGCCCGCAGGCCGAGAACGTCGTTCCGCTTTAGAATATTCTCATGACTTTCCGTGCTGTCGCACGGAAAGTTTTTTACTCGCTGACTACGACGCCTTTCCAGAAGGCGATGTGGTCCTTAATACGACTGGCAGCCGCATACGGTTCGCGGTAGGTCCAGGCCGCATCCGCATTCGTCTCGCCGTTCACCTGAATCGAGTAGTAGCTCGCCATGCCTTTCCAGGGACAAAACGTACCGGTATCACTGGTTATAAAAAACTCCTGATTGATCGATTCCGGCGGAAAGTAGATGTTGCCTTCAACTGTTTCAAAGCTGTCGGATTCAGCCAGTATTACGCCATTCCATTCCGCTTTTGCCATCAGGTTTCTCCATACAGGGTGACGGTGAGTTTACGTTGCTGACGGGCATGTCGGTGTTCCCATAAATAGATGCCCTGCCAGGTACCGAGCGCGCAGCGTCCGGTCGTGATTGGCAATGTGAGTCCGGAGTCAGTCAGTACCGTGCGGACATGCGCCGGCATATCATCAATGCCTTCTGCCGTATGTTTGAACATCGGATCGCCATCGGGCACGGTCTGTTGCATGAATGTTTCCAGATCATCCCGCACCTGTGGATCGGCATTTTCCGACAGGATCAACGAGGCACTGGTGTGATGGATAAACACGTTGCAGATGCCCTGTGCAATTTGCGATTCGCTGATAATGTCTTCTACCTGCGGTGTTATCAGGTACGTGCCACGTCCCGGTGTCTGCATATGAAAACTGCGCTGATAAATCATGCCTGCTGATCCCGCAGTCGATCAACGATTAAACCGTAGAAGCTGTCAGAACGATGAAAACGCCAGCCCAGGTGCTGATGGCAGTTTGAGCAGACACTGATGCGCCAGCTGTAACCCTGAAACCAGCTGTGTTCGGCACTGGCCGCGCCAACGCTTATGCAGCCGGGCGCAGCCGAGAAACAGGCAATATGAAATTCAATACCGGCAGGGTTAATGCAATGATGCTCGTGTGCAGACTGCACTGAAATACGTTCTGCGTTGCTGGTGATTATCTGTCCGCAGTTAACACAGATCAGCGATTGTCGTTCAGGCGCATCCTCGATTGCAGACAGCTTGCGGGTTTTACGTTGTTTTTCCGTGCTCGCATCCAGCAGATAAATCACAGGCAGGAACAAAAGGCGAAGCGGCAATCTCATAGCACCATTCGCAGACCGATAAAAAAAAGAACGACAGCAAACAGCTTCTTTAACAGTGACACACTGATCGTGTGCGCAATCTTCGCGCCCAGCGGTGCAAACAGGGTGCTCGATAAAACGATCAAAACAGCCGCTGGCCAGTAGACATAGCCTATCGTATTTTCCGGCAGGTTGGTTTGTGCTGAACCAACAATCATCATCGATATGGCGCCGGCAAGTGCAATGGGAAAACCACAGGCAGACGAGGTACCGACGGCCTTGCGCATGTCCACATTACACCAGTGCAGGAACGGTACGGTCAGGGTGCCACCGCCAATACCGAGAATGGTGGAAAAGCCACCAATGCCGGTACCCGCGAACAACATACCGGACTTTTGTGGTAACTCACGGCCGCCATCCGGTTGCAACTGCAAGCCAATCTGCAGTGCCACCAGCATCTCGAACAGGCCAAACGCACGCCGTAAATAATCCCCGGCCAACTGGTCGGCAATGACAGCACCTATTACCGCCCCGATCAGTATGCCCGGCAATAACTGGAAAACCTGTGGCCAGAGCACGGCGGAATTCCGGTGGTGTGACCAGGCCGAGACAACCGATGTAAACACGATGGTTGCCAGCGAAGTGGCAACTGCGACATGCATTAAGTGTTCAGTGGTAAAGCCGAGTTGCAGGAACAGGTAAAGCAACCCGGGTACAATGACAATGCCTCCGCCCAGCCCCATCAGTCCGGCCGTCATACCGGCGGCTGCACCGAGCAGGAAATAGATCGACAGGTTGGTCAGTGTGAGCGAGGCCAGCATAATAATGCATCTTGGCACCAAGCGCGGTTGACGACAAATCCCGGCACTGAATTGTGTCGTCGAATTGCTGTCGATAAGATCCAAAATTCACACTGTGTCAGCATTAACGTAAAGTAGACAGCCGATGTCTTCAGCTACAACCAGTCCGGACCGAATCTGTCTTCGCCCTGTGCTCAGGGTGTTCTGTTATCTGTTTTTCCTGTCGTTACTCTGTGGCAGCGCAAAAGCCGAAAACCTGCAACAGCAGCGCAACCTGTATGAAAAGGCATTGCAATATTTACGTAGCGGGCAGATCAGTGAATATGAGAAATTGTTGCCGCAGCTGGAATCCTATCCGTTGTATCCCTACCTGGTTTACGCCCGCTTCAGTCCCCGGTTACACAAACTGGGTCATGACCAGGTGCGCTGGTTCCTGGAAAACCATGGCGATTTACCGGATGCAGACAACCTGCGTTCGCGCTGGTTACTGCTGCTGGCCAGACGAAATGACTGGCAGGCGTTTGCGGATTTTTATACGCCACAAAACGACAGGCGTTTGCAGTGTTTGTACCTGCTGGCACGTTTGAATATCAATAATCACATCTACCTGCTGGAGGACATTCGCAGTCTCTGGTTGACCGGTGATTCGTTGCCGGACGAATGCGATAAACCATTCCGGCATTTTTATAGCAGCGATCTGATCGATGACGATGTTATCTGGCAGCGCATACGCCTGGCGATGGAGAACGGCAAGACCGGCCTGGCGAATTATCTGGGTAAGAAATTATCGGCTGAACTCAGGCCCCTGCAACAGCGCTGGCAACAGTTACACCAGAACCCGTATCTGCATACAAAAAAAACCGATCTGCCCGATGACGTCTATGCGCGAGAAATTCTTGTCTATGGCATCCAGCGCCTGGCGCAACGCAATATCAAGCAGGCATTACAACGCTGGCAAGGAATAAAACTACATTACAGTTATTCGCCGACCGAAACGGCGCAACTGGAACGATTCCTGGCCATCCGTGCAGCGAGTAAAGATCATCCGGATGCCGTCCTGTTACTCGACCGGGTAGAACCTGCCCAGGTGGATGAGGAGGTCTTTTTATATCGTTTGAAGGCAGCGCTGGAGTTACCGGACTGGCGACAACTGTTGCACTGGACAGAAGGTTTTCCCACATTGCCGGAGATGAGTAACCAGTGGTGGTACTGGCGTGGTCGGGCACTGCAGGAGACCGGTGAGATTGAACAGGCGAGACAGGCATTTCGTCGCGTTGCCGGCGAACGCGATTATT
>JBHIXH010000025.1:20416-35406 GCA_041984885.1 Gammaproteobacteria bacterium | reverse complement strand
TCCGAAAATACTCTTTCATCGTATTGCGTTCTTTCAGGATCCAGTAACTGAAATTCATGGCGAGTATGCAATCGACAGGGTCGACTTTTGCTTCCAGCACATTCGCATGGATCGGCTTGATACGCAGCTGTTGTTCCGGTTTCAGTGAGCCGACATTGTTCTTTCGTCCCCACTCAAGCACTTCCTCGTCCAGATCCACCGAGTAGGCGATATTCTTTTTGCGTCGACGTACCCATTCACAAGAGGTGTTCATCGTGCCACAGAAGTCTTCACGCAGTGTTACGGCCTTGCGCTTGCGTAATTTTTCAAACGTCTCATCGATAAAATCGATCTCTGCCTCCACGCATTGAACGGAATTTTGATAGAGTACGTGACGGTCGGCCGTATCGGCCATTCTGGTTTTATGCTTCTTGTTTTTTGAAGGCATGCATGTGGTCCCGCTGACAATTGTGAATGGAATGGTTTGTTACAGGTTTTTGATTCTAACAGAATTTGATACGCAGATAAGTGATATAAAAAATTGAAGTTAATGTTACAGATTGATTGCAATGAGTCACTGATATGAGCTGGTGGGGCAAGGTCATCGGCGGCACATTTGGTTACATGTTCGGTGGACCGCTCGGTGCCGCCCTCGGTGCGGCGATCGGGCATAATTTCGACAAGGGTGTCGATGACCTGCCGGGGGAACCCGGAGCAAAACAGGAACGTGTGCAGACGGCGTTTTTTACGGCCGTGTTTTCGGTTATGGGTCACATCAGCAAGGCCGATGGTCATGTCAGTAAAAGCGAGATCCGGATGGCTGAACAGGTCATGCGCAACATGCAGTTGAATGCGGATCAACGCCGGGCGGCAATTCAGTTGTTTAACCAGGGAAAACAGGACGATTTTCCGTTGCAGGATGTCGTACAGCAATTCAAGCGTGAACTGGGGTTGCGTCTGAACCTGAAGCGCATGTTCTTCGAAATAGAGATCGCCGCTGCGCTGGCCGATGGCAGAATGCACAGGAACGAACGGCGTGAACTACTGAAAATTTGCCAGTGGTTGCATTTTCCGCAAAACGAATTTGAACGTATTGAGGCGGCGTTACAGGCAGAACGCAGCAATGCTGGTCGCGCGCGCGGACCTGACCTGGAATCCGCGTACGCGATTTTAAATGTCAAACCGACGAGCAGTGCGGCCGAGATAAAAAAATCGTATCGCCGTCTGCTCAGTCAGCATCATCCGGACAAGCTGGTGTCGAAGGGGTTGCCGGAGGAAATGATGAAAACGGCCGCGCAGAAAACGTATGAGATCAAGCAGGCGTACGAAACCATAAAATCTGCACGAAATTTTTAATAAGCATGAAACGAAACATCATAGCTATCGGTGGTGGTCGCATAATTGTAAAACCACCGCGACCGGCACAAACACTGACGATCGATAAAGAGATCGTACGTATGTGCGGGAAAAAATCGCCGCGGCTTCTGTTTATCCCGACTGCGAGTGAAGATAACTCGGACTATGTTACGGCGATAAAACAGTTGTATGGTAATCAACTGGGTTGCAAGGTCTCGGAATTATTATTGTATAAGGATCGTCCATCCGCGAGCGAGATGCGTCAACGCATACTGAACAGCGATATCATCTATGTGGGAGGTGGCAACACGTTAAGGATGATGAAGTTATGGCGACGACTGGGCATTGATCGCTGGCTGGATCAGGCGCGCCTGAACGGTGCCGTGTTATGTGGTCTGAGTGCCGGGGCGATTTGCTGGTTTCGACAGGGCAACAGCGATTCACGCAAATTCCAGGACGAGAGGAACAAGACATTGATCCGGGTGCGCGGTTTGAATTTTGTCGATCTGCTGTTATGCCCGCACTATGATGTGGAAAAACATCGCCAACCGGCATTGAAATCGATGATGCAAACCACGCCGGGAATTGCCGTCGCGCTGGAAAACGGCAGCGCGATCCAGATCATTGATGACAGGTATCGTATTCTGACTTCACTGAAAAATCGCAAGGCATGGCTGGTCGCCTGGCGCGGGCAGCATTACCTCAGGCAATCACTGACAGCAGATAATCAATTTCGTCCGTTAGCCGGATTGCTGGCTATCGATTGATCGGCCGGATCGATCGCGTTGATAACACTCACAGGCGTTTAACACGGATTGAAAGGCGATCTGGGCGTGCGGTATCTCACCATGTTCTACCCATTCATAACCGATAACATCGTCATTTACCTGTATATCAGGTTGACTCGCCAGTGGCAGGATGAAAAACAAATCCAGCGTGTGATAGGCGACATCCGCATAGCGATAGACGTTGGTGAAATTACACAGGTAGCGAATCGAGCCACGGTAATCCAGTTGTAACTCTTCATGTAGCTCACGCACCAGTGCCTGTTCAGCAGTCTCGTGTGCCTCGATAAAACCGCCGGGAAAATCGAGTTTATTGGCGGCGGGCTGTTTCGCGCGGCGGGCCATCAGGTAATGTTGTGGTGTCTCAATGATTGCCGAGGTAGCCACCGCGACATTATGGTAATAGAGAAACTGGCATTGTTTGCATTGCAACGACTTCTCGCTGTGCGCCTGCCAGCCCTGTTCACCGCAGTTCGGACACCAGGCCGGTAACGACAGGCAATCCAGCTGATGCGCGGAATCAGTGCTCACGTATCATCCTGCAATATCTTTTTCAGTAGCGCCTGTCCACTCGGTGTCGATTGCGCCAGCCATTCAATGTACAGCTGTTCCTGTTCGTCTATATCCAGTTGCCAGTTCACCGTCGATGTATTCAGTTTATTGCGTAAATAGAACAGGGAAATACCGGCGCTGACGGACAGGTTAAAGCTCTGCGTAAACCCGTGCATCGGGATCCTGACCTGCGTATCGGACAACTCATGGATGTCATCGGACAATCCCGGTTCTTCCGAACCGAAACACAGTGCGAGTTTGTTATCGATCTCCATCTCTTCCAGTGGCAGCGCATGTTCACTCAACGTCATCGCCACGATCGTATAATCACGTTCTTTCAGTTTCTCGATGCAGGCCTCGCTGTTGTTACTGCCCGAGTTGTATTTATAAATTTCCAGCCATTTTGACGCGCCCTGCACAACCATCGGATTTAATTCATATTCATGGTCATTCTCGATCACGTGCATTTCCTGCAAGCCCAGGCATTCACAGGTACGTACCACGGCGCTTGCATTTTGCGACTGATAGATGTCTTCCAGCACGACAGTCAGGTGGCGCGTACGTTGTGCCAGTACCTGTTTTAACAGTTGTTGTCGGTCGTCATTGATAAAACCGGACAGGTACTCGATGATTTTTTCCTTGTCTTGCTGATTCATAGGCAGTGCAGCTAGCGCAGGCGATCGCGATCGGTATCCTCTTCCCAGTATTCTGCATCAATAATATCGTTTTGCTTATTCGCTGGCTGATCCTGGCGTCGTTGCAGCAGGTGCAACAGAATTCGATTTGCGATGTGACTGCGCAGCGCCGGAGTCAGGCAGAGAAAACCGATCAGGTCAGTAAAAAAACCGGGTGTTAACAACAGCGCACCCGAAAACAACAGCATGACGCCTTCAACCAGTTCGGCTGCCGGCAACTGGTTTTGATCCAGTTGCGACTGCACCCGGGCAAGTGTGGCCAGCCCCTGTTGCCGCAACAGCACGGTACCGATAACAGCAGTCAACAGGATCAGCCCGATCGTATTCCACACACCGATGATGCCACCGACCTGTAACAACAGGTAGATCTCGAGCAACGGCACGGAAATAAATAATAACAGCAGGACTTTAAACAAGCGTCAGGATCATTACATGGTAAAGTGTTCGCCTTATCTTAAACTGTGTGCTGGCGAATTACAGGCGATTTTGACGATGACTGAACCTGACATACAACTGGTGTTGTGTACGTGCCCGGACGCAGCCGTCGCTGCCAGCATCAGTCAGCACCTGGTGCAACAGGGGCTCGCTGCCTGCGTCAATCAGTTGCCGGGTGTCACGTCAACGTTTGCATGGCAGGGCGATGTGCAGTCAGAGACCGAGGTACTGTTGCTGATCAAATCGACCGCCGACAGATTTTCAGCGCTTGAATCGGCGATCCGACAACTGCATCCGTACGAACTTCCGGAGATCATCGCTGTCCCTATCCAGACTGGATTACCAGAATACCTGAACTGGGTAAAACAAAGTTGTTCATGAGCCTGCTCCATCACTTCATCTTCCTGTTCTGCCTGCTCTCGCCATTGTCACTGACGGCCGGTTCGCTGACGGACAGATTATCCGGCACGTTTGCCGGCGCAGACGAGATCCTCGATCCGGAACAGGCGTTTCGCATCGACTACCGCGCCAGTGCCCCGAATCGGATCGAAATCCGCTGGTCGATAGAACCCGGCTATTACCTGTACGACGACAAGTTTGCTTTCACGGCGTTAACCGATGGCGTGCAACTCGGCGCGGCGGACCGACCGCAGGGCAAGCTGATTGAAGACCCGCTGTTTGGCGAGGTGGCGATACACACAGAAGAAATAGTGGTAACCATACCGGTGACGACTGTAGAACCGGACCGACGTGAACTCAACGTCGAGGTGAAATATCAGGGCTGTAAAAAAGACTCGGTCTGTTACCCGCCGATCAGCAAGACGCTGGATTTTATTTTGCCGACTGCCAGTGCTGCGCAGACCTTTACTACCCCGATAAACGCTGATGCAACCACTGTGCTGTCCGAGCAGGATGCAATCACACAGCGCCTGCAACAGGGAAATTTACTGCTGAACATTGCCGTCTTTTTCGGCTTTGGCCTGTTATTGTCATTAACACCGTGCGTGTTTCCAATGATACCGATCCTGTCCGGCGTCATTGTCGGCCAGGGCGATCGCCTGACCACGTCCGCCGCGTTTTTCCTGTCGCTGATCTACGTTCTGGCCATGGCATTGACATATGCGGTGCTCGGTATGTTTGCCGGCCTGTTTCATTTTAACCTGCAAGCGGCCGCACAAAATCCGTACGTGTTGATCTCGTTCAGCCTGGTGTTTGTTGCACTGGCGTTATCAATGTTCGGTTTCTACCAGATCCAGCTACCGGCAGGACTACAACAAAAACTTGATGCGCTGAGTCGACGGCAACGATCCGGCAGCGTTCTTGGTGTCGCCATCATGGGTTGTCTGTCCGCGATCATCGTTGGCCCGTGTGTCGCTCCGCCACTGGCCGGGGCGTTGTTGTATATCAGTCAGACCGGTGATGCTGTCCTCGGTGGACTGGCCCTGTTCGCAATGGGTCTCGGTTTTGGGGTGCCGCTGCTGGTCGTTGGCACGTCCGCCGGTAAGTTGTTACCGCGGGCCGGTCAGTGGATGGATACGGTGAAAGCCGTGTTCGGTGTCATCATGCTCGGTGTCGCCATCTGGTTTCTTGAACGATTGTTTGCGGCCTCGTTCACGTTATTACTGTGGGCGGCATTGTTCATTGTCAGCAGTGTCTACGTGGGTGCGTTTGATTCCGTGCAGGCAGAGACAAGCGCCTGGCGCAGATTCTGGAAAGGCCTGGGTGTGGTGCTGCTGTTTTACGGCATCGTTTTGATCATCGGCGCTGTCTCCGGTGGCCGCAATGTATTGCAACCATTACCGGCAAACCTGTTGTCATTCGGCAATCAAACCGGACAGCTGGCGAAACTCGATTTCATCCGGATCAAGTCTATCGATGATCTGAATACCCGGCTGCGACTTGCGGCAGCGCAGGACAAGCAGGTGATGCTGGATTTTTATGCCAAGTGGTGTGTCGATTGTAACGAGATGGAGCAGTACACATTCTCTGATGCCGGTGTGCAACAGGCATTAGCCGATGTTGTTCTGTTAAAGGCCGATGTCACCGACAATGATCCGATCGATCAGGCGTTGTTGAAAAGATTTAACCTGTTCGGTCCACCCGCTATCCTGTTTTTTGATACCAATTCGAAAGAGCGCCTCGCCGATCGTCTCATCGGTTTTGTCCCGGCCGCTGAATTTATTCGCCACATCGATCAGGTCAAGGCCTTATGAAGTCTGCGATCAAGGTCCTGCTGGCAGTCGTGATTATGGTCGGAGCCGGTGCGGCCGGATTTTACGCACACCGCATGCTGACACCGGCGCCGGAACCGGTGACGCAAGTGCAACAGGACTATCCGATTCCCATGCTCGGTCAGCGGCGACCGGATTTCGTGCTGCCGGATCTGCAGGCCGAGTCGCGGCAGATGTCGGAATGGGATGGAAAACTCGTCGTCATCAATTTCTGGGCTACCTGGTGCCCACCGTGCCGTGAGGAGATCCCCTACTTCATAACATTGCAATCAGAGTACGCGGAGCAGGGATTACAGTTTATCGGCATAGCCTTGCAGGAGGCCGATGAAGTGCGTGATTACGCGGCCAAGATGAAAATGAACTATCCGATCTTGACCGGCTACCGCGAAGTGATCAAAATTGCCGAGGCGCTCGGTAATGATGTAAACGCGCTGCCCTACACGGTCGTTATCGACCAGGACGGCGTGGTTGTGTTTACCCGGGCCGGGCCTATCGATGAGGCCAGCCTGCGCCGTGTGCTCGAACCGTATCTGCAATCCTGACTTCTCTTTTTCGTTAAACTTCTGCTATCATGCCGCTAATTGTCTCTAATTGAGCAAAAATTAGTCATATTTTAATGTCGTCGATTGGCGATGAAAGGGGCGGGAAATGGCACATCTACTGGTTCTGCACGGACCAAATCTGAATCTACTTGGCGAGCGGGAGCCGGAAGTCTATGGTTCCACTACGCTGGCAGAAATCGATTCGCGGCTGCAGCAGTACGCGCAGTCAGTCGGTCATCAGCTCGAATGTTTCCAGAGCAATGCCGAGCACGAATTAATCGATCGCATCCATGCGGCAAAAAAGGCGGGTGTCGATTTTATCCTGATCAATCCGGGTGCATTCACACATACGAGCATTGCCCTGCGTGATGCTTTACTCGGCGTCAGCCTGCCGTTTATCGAAGTCCACCTGTCGAATGTGTTTGCCCGCGAAACCTATCGCCAACATTCGTACCTGACCGATGTCGCCGTTGGCATCATCAGCGGTCTCGGTGCCAAGGGTTACGAACTGGCGATCGATGCCGCGACCGATCAACTTGCTAAAGGGTAGTGTTGAATGGATATACGTAAAGTCAAAAAATTGATCGAATTGCTGGAAGAATCCGGTGTCACCGAGATCGAGGTGTGCGAGGGTGAAGAATCGGTGCGCATCAGCCGGCAAGGTTCAGTCGCGGCCGCGCAAACCGTCGTGCAGGTTCCTGATGCTACCCAGGCTTCAGTCATGAATGTCACACCAGCACAGCCGACCGGCGATGCCGCGGTTGCCAGTAGTACTGAACAGGCGGGGCACCAGATCACCTCACCGATGGTCGGAATTTTTTATGTTGCACCGGCACCGGATGAACCGCCCTTTGTCAGTGTCGGCGATAATGTCAAACAGGGCGATGTTGTCTGTGTTCTCGAGGCGATGAAAATCATGAACCAGATCGAGGCCGACGTCTCCGGTACAGTCACAAAAGTCCATGTCAGCAACGGTGAGGCGGTTGAATACGGGCAACCGTTATTTACGCTGAGCACTGCCAACGATGATGAATAAATTGCCTGTGACTGAATCAATCTGATGCTGGACAAAATTGTTATTGCCAACCGCGGCGAGATCGCGTTGCGAATATTACGTGCCTGTCGTGAGCTCGGGATCAAGACGGTAGCGGTGTACTCCGAGGCCGATCGCGAACAAAAACATGTGTTGATGGCCGATGAATCTGTCTGTATCGGCCCGGCCCCGAGCACCGAAAGTTATCTGAATGTACCGGCCGTTATCAGCGCGGCAGAAGTCAGTGACGCGGTGGCCATCCATCCCGGTTATGGTTTCCTGTCGGAAAACGCCGACTTTGCTGAGCGTGTTGAACAAAGCGGTTTTGTTTTTATCGGCCCGCGACCGGATACGATCCGTTTGATGGGCGACAAAATCTCGGCTATCCGCGCGATGCAGGAAGCCGGTGTGCCGTGTCTGCCCGGCTCGAACGGGGCCTTGTCAGAAGAACCGAACGATTTTTTACCGGTGGCCCGCAAGATCGGTTACCCGGTCATTATCAAGGCGACCGGCGGCGGTGGTGGTCGAGGCATGCGTGTCGTGCACAGCGAGGCGGCCTTGCGTAATGCCGTGTCGTTAACCCGGAGTGAGGCCAATTCGGCGTTTGGTAATCCGGACGTGTACATGGAAAAATTTCTGGAAAAACCCCGTCACGTCGAGATCCAGGTGCTGGCCGATGAACATGGCAATGTCATCCACCTCGGTGAGCGTGATTGTTCCATGCAGCGGCGTCATCAAAAGGTGATCGAGGAAGCACCCGCGCCCGGCCTGGATGACAAGACACGTAACGAGATTGGGACCCGCTGTGTCGAGGCGTGCAAAAAAATCGGCTATCGCGGTGCTGGCACGTTCGAGTTTCTGTATGAAAACGGCGAATTCTATTTCATCGAGATGAACACGCGTGTGCAGGTCGAACACCCGGTGACCGAGTTAATCACGGGCGTCGACATCGTCAAGGAACAGTTATACATCGCCTCCGGCAGGCCACTCAGCTATAAACAGGAACAGATCGGTGTGCGCGGGCACGCGATAGAATGTCGTATTAATGCCGAAGACCCGGATACGTTTATGCCCTCACCGGGCGAGATTGAACATTTTCATGCACCGGGTGGTCCCGGTGTGCGTGTCGATACGCACATCTACGATGGCTATACGATCCCGCCACATTACGACTCCATGATCGGCAAGTTGATCGTACATGCAGAGACGCGTGATTTGGCCGTGTCACGCATGCGTACTGCACTGGATGAACTGGTGATCTCAGGTATTAATACGAACATCCCATTACACCAACGTATCTTCGACGACGGGAATTTCATCGCCGGCGGCACCGACATTCATTACCTGGAACACAAGCTCGGCCTGAAATAATGCAGGCGAACCGGTTTTGCCGCACTTAAAGATCACGATAGAAACTGATCGTGCCCACAGCGATCAACTGGCCGATTTTTTCCAGAAGTTCGCCGCCGTCTCCGTCAGTTTCGAGGCGGCCAGTGACGAGCCGGTGTTCGATCACAGTGATGGTAACGAGCCGGGACATTGGCAACGCACCCGCGTCACTGGATTATTTCCGGTCGATATCGATGTCGACATACTGCTGGTTTGCCTGCGTGATCAATTCGGCACCGGTTGTTTATTTGATCGACGGATACAGTTCATCGAGGATACCGACTGGGTGGCAGACTATCAGTCACAACATCAGGCACTGCTGTTTGCTGATCGTGTCTGTGTCTGTCCGGGATGGTGTGAACCACCGGCTGGCGATTATGCATTGATTCAGCTGGATCCCGGTCTGGCGTTCGGCACGGGGACACACGCGACAACTGCGCTCTGCATTGAGGCGTTGGTTCACATGGACCTGACCCGTAAAAGTGTCATCGATTATGGCTGTGGTTCCGGCATACTGGCGCTGGTCGCGGCCCGTCTGGGTGCACAACCGGTCACTGCCGTTGATATCGATTCCCAGGCGTTGCAGGCGACGGCCGAAAACGCGACCCGGAATCAACTGACTGAACACCTGACGATTGCTCATGCCGATATGTTTGAGCCCGCTGCCAGCGATGTGCTGGTCGCAAACGTGTTACTGAACCCGTTACTCGACCTAGCCGAACGCTTTGCCGCCTGCGTTAAACCGGGAGGACAATTATTCCTGTCCGGACTCTTACCGGACCAGGTGGAGCGTTGTTTGGCTGTCTATGCCGACTGCTTTACCATGGCGGCACCCGTGTTCAAAGATGAATGGGCACTGCTTAGCGGCATCCGTCAACAGGACAACAGAACTTGAGCCAACGTGTTTACCCAATGCCCTGACTGTCAACGCCAGTTCCGTATTCGTGCCGATCAGTTAACGGCGGCGGACGGGCAGGTCAAATGCGGTTATTGCGGTACGCAATTTAATGCATTGGAACGACTTTATGACGCACCGCTAACGGCGGCAGCAAGTCGAGCGCCAACGGCACCGGATATGACCGCTGAACCAGCGGCTGCACTACCAGTCGACACTGAAGACGTGGAAGACGCAGCCGGGCCCGCCCTGCCAGAACCGGAGTTTGATATCCCACCGGAGACCGGATCCCTGGATGAACAACCGGTCGAGCCAGAATCACTGAACGAACCGTCGATTGACGTGGCAGAATCTGCCGTCAGCGACGCCAGCATCGATACAGCGGCGGAAGACCTCGCCGCTGCCACCCTTGATCGATCCACCGGGTATGTCTTTCCCGAGCCGGAGTTTGCACCGGCTTTGTCAGCGCCACGTCGGAATCGCGTGTTGTGGGGCGTGGGTAGCGTATTGCTGATGCTGTTGCTGGTGATACAAGCAGGCTGGTTTTTTCGTGACCGGGTTGTCATGCGTTACCCGCAAGCCCTGCCCTACCTGCAACAGTTGTGTGAACGCATAAACTGTCGTGTCAGTCGCTATGATCAACTGGAAGGTATTCGTCTAGTGAACCGGGATGTGCGTGAGCATCCGCGATATTCTGATAGTTTGCTCGTCAATGCGACGATGGTGAACGAGTCGGATCGCACGCAGGCGTTTCCTCGCGTACAGCTGAGTCTGCTTGATAACGAAGGCAAGGTTCTGTCCTGGCGACGTTTCCAGCCGGAGGAATACCTGGATGACAGTATCAACCGCGAGACGGGTATGCAGGTGAATGAGCCGGTACATTTTGTTCTTGAAGTCACCGGACCGACCGGCAATGCCGTCAGTTTTGAATTCGATTTCCTCGAGGCCGGCTAACCTCGTCCGTTGTTACGCCAGTTTACTTGCCCGTATCGTAAGTGTTTGTTTCATTACTGCTGAAGTGTATGATTGCCGCCCCGTTTCACCGGTAACCGCCATATGGCATTTCAGATAGGCAGGTACAAGATGGAAAATCGTCTCGTGTTGGCGCCTATGGCCGGTGTGACCGATCGACCGTTTCGTCAACTCTGTCGCAATCTCGGTGCCGGTCTGACCGTGTCCGAGATGATCAGTGCGAATCCGCAATTACTGAATACGCGCAAGTCGAAGTTGCGGCGTGATCACGTCGGTGAACCCGGGCCGGTCGTTGTGCAGATCGCCGGATCGATCCCGCAACAACTGGCGCAGGCAGCACGTTTCAATGTCGACAACGGCGCACAGATCATTGATATCAATATGGGCTGTCCGAAAAAGAAAGTCTGCAAGCGCGACGCCGGTTCGGCATTATTGCGTGATGAAAAACTGGTGCAGCAGATTTTATCTGCGGTAACCCGGGCCGTGTCGGTTCCGGTCACATTGAAGATCCGTACCGGCTGGGATAAACAATCGAACAACGCAGTCTCGATTGCCCGCATTGCGGAGCAATGCGGTGTACAGGCATTAACTGTGCATGGACGATCCCGTGCCTGCGGGTTCACCGGTGTGGCCGAATATGCAACGGTGACAGAAATAAAACAGGCCGTGCAGATACCGGTTATTGCCAATGGCGATATCGACTCGCCTGCCAGGGCCAACGCGGTATTCATGCAAACCGGGGTCGATGCGATCATGATCGGACGGGCTGCGCAAGGCAATCCGTGGATATTCAAACAAATAGATTATTTTCTTAATCATGGCAACGAAATATCGATGCCAACTGCAACAGAAGTTGCTGTTGTTTTAAAACAGCATGTGGCCGCGTTACATGAATTTTATGGTGAATATACCGGCGTGCGTGTAGCGCGCAAACACATAAGCTGGTATTGTAAAAACAAAAACGGGTCGGAGTCCTTTCGCACCCGCATAAACCGCGTAGAAGATCCGGTCGAACAACTTCGGTTGATCGATTTGTATTTTTCGGGAGAACGAGAACAACAAGCGGCATAGAGTAGAAGTGGAAGCAGAAGCACGACTAATTGAACCTATCGATGCAACACCCCGTTGCCTGCGTGACACTGTGCGCGAGTCACTGGATACCTACTTTAAAACACTGGACGGGTACAAGACCTCCGGCCTGTATGATCTGATCCTTGAACAAGTCGAGCAGCCATTGTTCGAAGTCGTATTACAACGCACGAATGGGAATATCTCGCGCGCCGCAGAACTTCTCGGTATGAATCGTGGCACGTTGCGCAATCGATTAAAGAAATACGACCTGCTTTAATGTTCCTGTTCTAATCCGGCCTGCCATCAGCTTATCGATGATCCAACGCGCGCTCGTCAGTGTTTCTGATAAATCCGGCGTCCTTGAGTTTTGCCAGGCGCTGGCATCCATGCAGGTCGAGATTTTATCGACCGGCGGCACGGCGAAGCTGCTCACCGACAATGGCATTGATGTCATCGAGGTTTCCGCTTACACCGGCTTTCCTGAAATCATGGATGGTCGTGTCAAGACATTACATCCCAGGATACATGGCGGCTTGCTCGGTCGAGCCGGCATCGATGATGCGGTCATGCAGGAACACGGAATCACGGCCATCGATCTGGTTGTCGTTAACCTGTATCCGTTTGAAAAAACGATTGCAAAACAGGACTGTACTCTGGAAGAGGCCATAGAGAATATCGATATTGGCGGGCCGTCAATGTTACGCGCGGCAGCGAAAAATCATGCGCGGGTGGGCGTTGTCGTGGATGCGGCAGATTACGAATCGGTGCTGAGCGAGTTAAAAGAGAAAAAAGCGCTATCCGATAAAACCCGTTTCAGACTGGCGCAGAAGGCGTTTGCTCACACGGCGAATTACGATGCCAATGTATCGAATTATCTCGGCAGCCTGGTAAATGATCAGCATGAGGTATTTCCGGTCACGTTCACGACACAGTTTTTGAAGAAACAGGATCTGCGCTACGGGGAAAATCCGCACCAAAAGGCGGCATTTTATACCGAGCCGTCACCGGCCATTGGCAGCGTCGGCGGGGCACAGCAGCACCAGGGGAAGGCACTTTCGTATAATAACATTGCCGATACCGACGCCGCGTTGACCTGTGTGCAGGCGTTTACCGATACCGCCTGCGTTATCGTCAAGCATGCGAATCCATGTGGGGTGGCAACCGGCCGTTCGGTCAAAGAGGCCTATGAACGTGCCTATGCCACCGACCCGACATCGGCGTTCGGGGGAATTATTGCCTTTAATTGCACGCTCGATGCCGAGACGGCCAGGTTGATCATTGGTCAACAGTTTGTCGAGGTGATCATTGCTCCCACAGTCAGCGACGAGGCATTGAAGGTATTAAAGGACAAAAAATCCATCCGCGTACTTGCCTGCGGCAAGCAAGCCGATATGACGGCGCGCATGAATTTCAAACGTGTCGGCGGCGGCCTGTTGTTGCAGGATAATGATCGCGGCGTAATTACGAAATCGGATCTCAAGATAGTCAGTCAACGCCAGCCGGATGAACGCGAGATCAGTGACATGTTGTTTGCCTGGCGTGTGGTCAAACATGTCAAATCCAATGCGATTGTTTACGTCAAGGATAATCAGACCATTGGCGTCGGCGCGGGACAGATGAGTCGGATTTACAGTGCCAGGATCGCGGCCATCAAGGCTGCGGATGAAAATCTGCCAGTGAAAGGGACGGTGATGGCATCAGATGCGTTCTTCCCGTTTCGCGATGGCATAGACGCGGCCGCCGGTGTGGGTGTGCGTGCCATCATCCAGCCGGGCGGTTCGGTACGCGATGATGAAGTCATCGCGGCAGCAAACGAGCATGACATTGCCATGGTGTTTACCTCAATGCGCCATTTCCTCCATTGATTTACCGGAATGAATTTGGCTGATAATTTCGCTATTCGAGTGTCTGCCGTTCTCATTTATCGGGTAGATACTCCAATCGTCGAAACTCTCCTGGCTCGTACCCGATTAAATTTCTCTTGCCGTAAATGTCAGGCAGATGTTTTCGATGATTCGTGAAAAAACCGTTGTCGTTAAGTGCCTGTTAAACCGGGTCCGTCTAGTATGAAAGTGTTAATCGTCGGTGGTGGTGGACGTGAACATGCTCTGGCCTGGAAAGTGGCACAAAGTGATCAGGTAGAACAGGTGTTTGTTGCTCCCGGTAATGCCGGCACGGAGGCTGAAAACAAGGTAACAAACGTCGCTATCGCTGCCGATGCGATTGCCTCGTTAATCGAGTTTGCGAAAGGCAATACGATCGACCTGACCATCGTCGGGCCGGAAGCACCACTGGTCGCCGGTATCGTCGACCGGTTTCGACAGCAACAATTGCGCTGTTTTGGCCCGACTGCCGCGGCGGCGCAGCTGGAAGGTTCAAAATCGTTTTGTAAGGACTTTTTACAACGTCATCATATTCCGACTGCGGCGTATCGTGTTTTCAGCGAAGAGAAACCCGCGGTCGACTATATTCAGTCACTGCCGAAACCGCCGGTGATCAAGGCGGATGGCCTGGCAGCCGGCAAGGGTGTGGTCGTGGCGCAAACGCATGCAGAAGCGATCGAGGCCGTGCATCAGATGCTGGCTGGCAATCAGTTCGGCGAAGCCGGACACCGCGTAGTGGTTGAGGAGTTCCTGGTCGGTGAAGAAGCCAGTTTCATTGTTATGTGTGACGGCGAGCATATTTTGCCACTGGCCAGTTCCCAGGATCACAAGGCACGTGATGATGGCGACACGGGGCCCAACACCGGTGGTATGGGGGCGTATTCACCCACACCGGTAATCAGCGATGCCCTGTTTCAATCCGTCATTGAAACGGTCATCAGTCCCACGGTGAAGGCAATGGCAGCCGAAGGCACGCCGTATAGCGGGTTCCTGTATGCAGGATTAATGATCACGGATGAAGGTGATGCCTATGTGCTGGAATACAATTGCCGTTTCGGCGATCCGGAAACGCAACCGATTTTGTTTCGTTTGCAGAGCGACCTGTTTGAATTATGTTTGTCAGCGTGTGATCAGAAACTCGATCAAGTCGATATTGAATGGGACAAACGTAC
>JBHIXH010000025.1:0-20406 GCA_041984885.1 Gammaproteobacteria bacterium | reverse complement strand
CTGCAATCGGTGTCGTACTGGCCGCTGCAGGTTATCCAGCCAGTGTGAAAAAAGGCGCTGTTATCAATGGACTGGATCAGGATTTTTCAAACGAAGTTAAGGTGTTCCATGCAGGAACTGCGAAACAGGGTAAGGAAATTGTCACGAATGGCGGTCGTGTTTTGTGTGTGACTGCATTGGGAGAAAACATAACAGAAGCACAAAATAAGGCGTATACTGCGGTTCAGCGGATTTCATGGGACGGTATGTATTTCCGAAAAGATATCGGAAATAAAGCAAAAAACAGATAAAAACCGGTTTACCTTTACCGCTGAATGCATAGAATGTGCAACGGTTTTTTTATAACGACCAAATCAATCGAGAGGAGAACAAATGGGAGCAAGCAAAGCAAAGAAACCGTCTGCGATTGCAAAGAAGCAGACGAAGGCACAAATTGTGGGAGCGATTGCCGAAGAAACCGGTTTAACCAAACGTGAAGTCGCATCAGTCCTGGATTCCATGAGTGGTCTGGCTGTGCGTCATTTGATGAAACGTGGTTCCGGCGAATTCACCGTTCCTTCACTAGGCATCAAACTGCGTCGCGTGATCAAACCCGCACGCAAAGCACGTAAGGGTGTGAACCCGTTCACCGGCGAAGAAATGATGTTTAAAGCGAAGCCGGCCAGCACCAGCGTCCGCGCTACTGCATTAAAAGCAATCAAGGACGCCATTGCCTGATACTGACCGTATCCTTGAAAAAAGCCGTATATTTACGGCTTTTTTTTCGCCCGCAATTGAAGCAGCCTCGAAAATGCCCTATCGCGCTCTGGCTTCGTTGCTGACGCTCTCAAATGCGGGGCCGTGCGGCGCAGACTTCGTGTAAATTCCGTTTTTCGTGCGTCTCGTGCCTTGCCTTAGCGCGAAAATTCTATTGTTGAGACAAGTTCCAGGGATTCCAGAGCAAAAAATTCCTTAATAACTGTAATCCGGTTTGCTGACTTTTTTCCGGGTGAAACTGGCAGGCAAACAGGTTGCCGGTTGCGACCGCAGCAGTAAACGGATTGATGTAGCTGCTGGTGCCGGCGATGACACTGCTGTCGTCAGGAACCACGTAATAACTGTGCACAAAATAGAAGCGCGATCCGTCCGCAATGTTTTGCCAAAGCGGATGGTCGGTGGTCTGCTCGACCTGGTTCCAGCCCATATGTGGAATTTTATATTTAGCACCGTTTGAATCGAGGTCGCCCGTCTGAAAGCGCACCACGTTACCCTGGATAATATTCAGCCCGGTTACACCATCATCCTCGTCGCTGTGTTGCATCAGGCTTTGCAGACCGAGGCAGATACCGAGAAATGGTTTTTGATCAATACATTGCCTGATGCAGGCATCGAGATGTAGTTGTTGCAGATGCTGCATGCATTGACCGATCGCGCCCTGTCCAGGAAAGACAATCCGGTCAGCCGAGAGGATTTGTTTGCTGTCGCCGGTGACCTGAATACGCGCGTGTCCGTCGGCAACGTGCTCCAGAGCCTTTGCCACCGATCTTAGATTGCTCGTGCCATAATCAATGACGACGACGTTTTCCATGACAACGGATTTAGCTTACAGGTGTTCTTTCGTTGATGGCAGGATTCCCTGCATACGCGGGTCCTGTTCGACGGCGATACGCAGGGCCCGACCAAATGCCTTGAATATGGTTTCGGCAATATGGTGTGAATTGCGGCCGCGGATATTATCGATATGCAGTGTCACTAACGAATGATTGACAAAGCCCTGGAAGAATTCAAATACCAGGTCAATATCAAAGTCACCGACGCGCGCCCGCGGATAACTGGCATTGTATTCCAGGCCAGGACGACCGGAGCAATCGAGTACCACGCGGGATAACGATTCATCCAGCGGCACATAGGCATGGCCATAACGACGGATTCCGGTCTTGTCACCGAGCGCCTGTGTCAACGCCTGGCCGAGCGTTATACCGACATCTTCAACCGTATGATGTGCATCGATCTCCAGATCGCCGGTTGCCTGTACTGACAGATCAAACAGGCCATGGCGGGCAACCTGATCGAGCATGTGTTCGAGAAACGGCACACCGATCGATAGTTCCGCACGACCGTTACCGTCCAGATTCAGTTCGACCCTGATCTGTGTTTCTTTTGTGTTGCGATCGACGACCGCTTTGCGTTCAGACATGACTTTACCTTGTATCAATCGCGCTCTAGCATAGACCTGGCGCAAGCATAAGCCATTTACAGTCAAAAACGAAACCGGTAGCGGGTAAAATTGAATATAGAGTCAGTAAAAACCTACCTGTTGAATTTACAGTCGGCGATTAGCGGCTCGTTAATTCAGCTTGATCCTGAAGTGAAGCAAATCAGGGACGAATGGCAACGCGAGCAGGGAGGCGGCGGTATCAGTCGCGTCTTTCAACAGGGTGCCGTATTTGAAAAAGCCGGTATCAATTTTTCACATGTGACCGGCCCGACGTTACCGGCATCAGCAACAGCACAGCGACCGGAACTGGCCGGCCGCGGGTTTACCGCACTCGGCGTCTCGCTGGTCTTTCATCCGTTGAATCCATTCGTACCCACGACGCATATGAATGTACGTTTTTTTGTTGCCGAAAAAGCGGGGGAGGACCCGGTCTGGTGGTTTGGCGGAGGTTTTGATCTGACGCCATATTACGGTTTCGAGGAAGATGCACGGCATTGGCATAACACGGCAAAAAAGGCGTGCGAGGGTTTTGGTGAAGATACGTATGCGCGTTATAAAAAATGGTGCGATGAGTATTTTTATCTTAAACACCGTGACGAACCACGAGGTATTGGCGGGTTGTTTTTTGATGATTTAAACGAACCGGATTTCGATCACTGTTTCCGGTATCTGCAAAGTGTCGGCGATCACTTTTCCGAGGCCTACTTTCCACTGGTTAAAAAACGCATGGATACCGACTATAACGACGCACAGCGTCAGTTTCAGTTATATCGCCGTGGTCGTTATGTGGAATTTAACCTGATCTACGATCGAGGGACGTTGTTTGGTCTGCAATCCGGTGGTCGTACCGAGTCGATCCTGATGTCTTTGCCATCAATGGTGCGCTGGGATTACAACTGGCAACCGCAACCGGGGAGCGAAGAGGCCAGACTATATAAGGTATTTCTGCAGCCACGTGACTGGGCTGATGTGAGCTGATGGCAACGGAAGAGGCGATCCGTTTCGTTGCAACAGTAGCGGTTATCGTAATCCTGTTATCGTTACAATACTTCTATAAATACAAATTTCAGAAACAGTCGATTACTTCAAGTCATCGTGTGGTCGGAATCATTATCATCCTGTTATCGTTTATGCTTGCCTGGGTCTGGATGAGTTAACCGCCGTTCTGAATGTAGTTACACCTGCAACCAGAACGTGACCGGGCCATCGTTCGTTAACGAGACCTGCATATTGGCACCGAATTGGCCGCTGGCAACCGGCTGGTGTAACGCACAAGCTTGCTGCACCAGGTAGGTAAATAACTGTTCTCCCAGGTCCGGTGGTGCCGCCGAACTGAAACTGGCACGCGTGCCCTTATCCGTGTTCGCCGCCAGTGTAAATTGCGGCACGAGTAACAAGCCACCGCCGGTTTGTTGTAGCGATAAATTCATTTTGTCTTCGTTATCGCTGAAAACGCGATAGCCGAGCAGGCGCCGGAGTAGATGATCGGCGCTTGCCGGTGTGTCGGATTTTTCGATGCCAATCAGTACCAGCAGACCGGAATCAATTGCGGCAATCGTGCTTGAATCGACTACAACATGTGCCTGCGACACACGCTGCAGAAGTCCAATCATATTGTTGGAAGGTGATAAGTTGTCAGAGAAAAATGACGGCTGGAAATATGCCAATCGCCATAACCAGGACGATCCACTCACAATTATGTCGTTTCAACCAGCCGGTGAAATGCAGAATAACGACGATGATCGCCAGTAAATATACGACGTAAAACCACATAATTTATGTCCCCTTTATTATCACTCTCCGTGTGGATTGGTATAAATTCATACCAGAGTCTGAATATCAGAAATTATTATATCGTCACTTCTCGAAGATACTGTATTAAATTTTCGCAAAAAGCTAAAGTATTTTCTCAGGATTGGCGTCTTTTACAGCGTTTCCACCATTTTTTCTTTGCCGACAATGACAATATCGGCACCTCGATGTGCAAACAAACCATTGGTTACCACGCCGGTAATCTGATTGATCTCCGTTTCCAGTCGCCCTGGATCAAGAATCTTCAAACCATGTACATCCAGGATGATGTTGCCGTTATCCGTTGTGAAGCCCTGGCGTAAATCCGGTCGACCGCCAAGCGCAGTTAACTGCCGCGCGACAAAACTCTGTGCCATCGGGATGACCTCGACCGGTAGCGGGAAATTGCCAAGAACGTCAACAAGCTTGCCGGAATCGACAATACAGACGAATTTTTCGGAGATTGCAGCAACGATCTTCTCGCGCGTTAATGCACCGCCGCCGCCCTTGATCATCGCCTTGTGGCGTGTCACTTCATCAGCACCATCGACATAGACCGGGATAGTCGCTACCGCGTTCGCATCAATGATAGTAATACCATGATCACGCAAGCGTTGTTCCGTAGCCAGTGAACTGGTGACAGCGCCTTCAATTTGATGTTTTTTTTCAGCCAGCGCATCAATGAAAAAATTGACCGTACTGCCGGTACCGACCCCGACCACCATTCCTGTCGTGATGTAATCCAGCGCCGCCCTGGCGGCAATTTCCTTTTCGAGGTTCTGGCTCATGGTTAGATCTCTGAAATTCAATTGTTAATCGGCAGACAGGGTTGTTATCTTATGTTGATGTTCGATGAATACAAAGCGTTGATTCAGGCCGCCAGTGATCGTGTCTATGATGTGGCTGTGCGCACGTCACTGGATTTTGCACCGGTCATTTCCGAGCGCATCGCGAACCGCATCTGGTTAAAACGGGAAGATCAGCAACCGGTGTTTTCCTATAAATTGCGCGGCGCCTACAACATGATGGTATCGCTGGATGCCGGGCAACGTGAGCGCGGTGTCGTCGCGGCATCAGCCGGGAATCATGCGCAAGGCGTCGCATTATCGGCAACGCGACTGAATATGCAGGCAACGATCGTCATGCCGAAGACGACGCCGGAGATAAAGATCGCCTCGGTGCGTCGACTTGGCGGACATGTTGTTCTTCACGGCAACACATATGACGAGGCCAAGGATCATGCGTTTGCGCTGGCTGAAGAACAGGGCAAGACCTACATCCCACCGTATGACCATCCGCTCGTCATTGCCGGCCAGGCGACGGTTGCCGTTGAATGTCTGCAACAACATCCGAATCATCCCCGGATTGTTTTTGTGCCGGTCGGCGGTGGCGGACTGATTGCGGGCATGGCCGCGTATATCAAGGCGACGAATCCGGACATTCGCATCATCGGTGTGGAACCGGATGAGGCACCATGTATGTTCCATGCCTTGCAGCAGGACAAACGCGTCGAACTGGAAAAGATCGGAATCTTTGCTGACGGTGCCGCCGTGCGCCAGGCCGGCGAGGAAACGTTTCGGATTGCCCGTGAACTGGTCGACGAAATCCTGCTCGTCGATGTCGATGCTATCTGTGCGGCCGTCAAGGATATCTTTGAAGATACGCGCTCAATCCCGGAACCGGCCGGTGCCCTGGCCCTGGCCGGCCTGAAACAATATGTCGCCCGTGAGCGCTGTTCCGGCCAGGAATTGATCGCGGTTTTCAGCGGCGCCAACGTGAATTTTGATCGACTCAGGCATATCGCCGAGTTATCGGCGCTGGGTGAATCGCGCGAGGCGATCATCGCCGTGACGATCCCGGAACGACCCGGCAGCTTTCGTGAATTTTGTCACGCCCTCGGACCGAGATTAATTACCGAGTTTAATTATCGTTATTCTGATTCAACCGATGCACAGGTGTTCGCCGGCATACAACTGCGGCACGGTGTCGAGGAAAAGGAAAAACTGATCGCGCATCTGAACGAGAAAGGCTTTGCCGTACACGACCTGAGCAAGAACGAGGTCGCGAAAATGCACGTCCGCTACATGGTTGGCGGTCATGCGCCACAGGCCGAGAACGAGGTGTTGTACCGGTTTGAATTCCCGGAACGTTCCGGCGCGTTATTGCAGTTCCTGACGCAGACCGGCAATCGCTGGAACATCAGCCTGTTTCATTACCGTAATCATGGCGCCGCTTATGGCCGCGTGCTGATGGGCATACAGGTGCCGCCGGACGAACATGAAGATTTTCAGAAATTTTTGCAGCAGCTGACGATCCCGTACTGGGAGGAAACCGATAACCCGGCCTACTCGCTGTTCCTTTCCTGAGCCGTAATCTGCCCTAACGAAAGCCGCGATTGTTCAGGAATTGCCACGTCCGCGTGATATGCAAAATATCCGTTTCCTCGCGAATATAATCCGGAAACGGGGCGAACGGGGCAGATAGCTCGACGATGCGAATTGCTGCGTTATCCAGGATGGCGTGACCGGACGAGCGCCGTATCGTAATGCGATTGATCGAGCCGTCTTTATTCAACGCGACATCGAGGATCAAACTGCCGGACAGCTTCTGGCGGCGTGCCTGATCCGGATAATTCAGATTACCGACTCGTTCGACCTTGGCGCGCCAGGCCTCCATATACGAGGCATAGCGAAATTCTTTCGTGCTGGCCGAGATGAACTTACGCCGCGGACGTTCCGCACGAGATTCCATTTTGCGGCGGATCTCTGCGCTGAGCGAGGCAATCTTGAAACTGTTCGTTAACAACGCGGCCGCGGTTGGACGTTTTCGCGGTGGTGGTTCCGGCGGTGCCGGTTTCGTCGCTTTTTTCTCCGCCGGTTTTAATGTCTGTTTGACACGTTCCGGTTCCGGCTCCGACGCCGGTTTTTCCTCCGGTTGCGGTTGTGGCGTTTCCACCGGTTTATTCACCTCGGCCACGTCGGTTTCGGCGACCAGGGTTTCCTTCACGGTGGCCGGTCGTGTGTCAACCACCTCGGTTTCGACCTCCGGCGTCGGTGCGGGCGTCGGCTCCGGCGGGGGTGTTTGCTCTACCGGTGGTGGTGCGGTGATTTCCGGTGTGGGTTCCGGGAACGGTGCCGGCGTCGGGGTCGCCGGATTGATGTCTTCAGCCACTTCACCGCCGCCTTCCAGGTTTGCCTGTGCCAGTATCTCGGCATCGTCCGGCGCTCGCTGACTCTTCTGTTGCACGAGGATGATCTCCATCGTGTTGTAGCGTGGCTGCTGCTTGTCTTCCGGTGCAAACGTGACGCCCAGTATGATAATGCCGTGCAGGATGACAGCAAGACACAGCGTCAGGCCAAAACGATCGAATGAGGTGACTTCGGGGCGTACGCTAACAGCGACCATCAGTTATTTGGACAACACTCATTAAGCACCATTATACCCGGCTTGCGGTATTCACTCTGCATGCATTCAGGCACTCATCAGACTGTCGATCAGATCGCCAGCGATATCGAGATCACAGGCGCGATCCAGTTCACGGATACACGTGGGGCTGGTCACGTTGATTTCTGTCAGATAGTCGCCGATGACATCCAGGCCGACGAAATACAGACCCTTCTCAACCAGGGTCGGGCCGACCCGCTCACAGATCTCCCGGTCACGCTGGTTTAAAGGTCGGGCCTTGGCAGAACCACCGGCGGCCAGGTTGCCGCGTGTCTCGCCAGTCTGCGGGATGCGTGCCAGCGCGTGTGATACCGGCTTGCCGTTGATCATTAATATACGTTTATCGCCGTCACTGATCTCGGGGATGGTTTTTTGTGCCATGACCGCGTGTTGGCCACGTCGTGTCATCGACTCGAGGATGACAGACAGGTTGGTGTCCGATTGAGTCAGCCGGTAAATTGAATCACCGCCCATGCTGTGTAACGGTTTGATGATGATGTCGGTATGTTTTGCGAGAAAATCGC
Organism: Gammaproteobacteria bacterium; assembly: GCA_041984885.1. GTDB lineage: Bacteria > Pseudomonadota > Gammaproteobacteria > Eutrophobiales > Eutrophobiaceae > UBA4486. The sequence continues at coordinate 12,450 of JBHIXH010000025.1, read as the reverse complement.
GCAGACATTGCGGGTCGCTACTCACGATCGTCGCTGTCATCAGCTCGGGAAAATTCAGACAGTACAGTTTTTCATTCACATCGCGCAGGCTGCGCGGGTCATTCACAACACGCACGCCCTGTTGTTGAGCCCGTTCCAGCATATAGGTCGCGCTCAGGTAATCCGCATCGACCGGCGGGTCCTTGCGCATCAGGATGATATCAAGATCAGACAGGGGGCGTTGTTCACGTTCACCCAGATCAAACCAGTGTGACGGATCGTCAACCACGCGGATCGAACGACAACTTCCGCAGGCCTGATCCTGATCCAGATACAGATCGGATTGTTCCATATAATAGAGATCACAATCCCGTACCTGTGCGGCCAGCAGCATCGCGAAGGAGCTGTCTTTGTCGATCTTGATCCGCTGGATCGGATCCATGATGATGCCAATTTTCATACGTTAGTCAGACTGACGCCGGTTTGCTATGTTGTGCGGATATTATGCCAGTCACAACGATTAAGCGAGTCATCGCAGTCCAGAAACACAGCGGAATCAAATATAAATGACTGTCTCTTCCATCAGGATCGCAACACGCGAGAGTCCACTCGCACTGTGGCAGGCGAACCATGTTAAACAACGTATCCAGCAACTGAATCCGGCTGTACAGGTCGAACTGCTCAGTATGAAAACCAGCGGGGACCGTTTTTTATCTGCCCCGTTAAGTCAGGCCGGTGGCAAGGGCCTGTTTATGAAAGAGCTGGAACAGTGTCTGTTAAATGGTGAAGCGGATATTGCCGTGCACTCGATGAAAGATGTGACGGTGGCTTTTCCGGAAGGGCTGCATCTGCAGACGATACTGGTGCGTGAAGATGCACGCGATGCGTTCATATCGAATGACTATGATTCGATTGAATCGTTGCCGCAAGCCGCCATCGTCGGCACCTCAAGCATGCGCCGCCGCTGTCAGCTACTGAAATTACGGCCGGATCTGCAGATTCGCGATCTGCGAGGTAACGTCGGAACCCGTCTCGGCAAACTGGATAACGCCGAGTATGACGCAATCATCCTGGCCATGGCCGGTGTCAAACGACTGGGACTGGAGTCACGCGTCCGCCAGGCCATTCCGCTTGACCAGCTGATTCCGGCAATCGGTCAAGGGGCCGTGGGCATTGAATCACGGATTGATAATACTGCGGTGAACGAGTTGCTGGCTGCCTTGAATGATTCACATACACAACAACTGGTCGAAGCGGAACGCATTATCAGTCGGCGTTTGTACGGCGGTTGTCAGTTACCACTGGCGGCACATGCCTGTGACAAGGACGGCATGATTGATTTCTCGGCCGTCGTTGGCAGACTGGATGGAACAACGATGCTGTTCGAACAGGCCAGCGGCAAGCTCGGTGAACTGCAATCGATCGCGCACGACGTGGCCGATCGATTATTACAACGTGGCGCTGACAAGATTTTGTCCGAATTAATTCATGACTGATCCCCGCCGATCATTGGCCGGCGTGCGTGTCTTGCTTACCCGGCCGGCTGAATTTAATTCCGGCTTGAGTGCACGAATCCGGCAACTGGGGGGAACTCCGATTGAATGCCCGTTGATCCAGATAGAGCCGGTTGCCACAGCCATTGACGCCAGCTTGCTTGCCAGCGTAGTAAATTTGCATGCGATCATTTTCACCAGTCGGAACGCAGTCCGCTACAGCCAACCTATGCTGCAGGCGATCCGGCAACATCATTCCATCCAGGTGTTTGCGGTCGGGCCCGCCACCGCGAAGGCATTGAATGAATCCGGCATCCTGGATGTTATCTACCCGACAAACCGTGCCGATAGCGAGAGCCTGCTGACGTTACCGGCGATACAGGCATTGCTGACACAGCAGGCAAAAATATTGCTGGTTCGCGGCGTCGGTGGTCGCGAACTGCTCGTTGATCAGATCCGTCAGGCCGGGGCAGAGTTGCAGATTGCCGAGGTCTATCGAAGGATTGCACCATGTTATGATGCTGAAAAAGAGCCGGAATTCTGGACGAATTCCGGAATTGATATTGTATTACTGACCAGTTGCGAAGCGGTCGACAACCTGATTGAGCGGGTACCGCAGGACTTCAGGCAAACGTTGCAATCGTTACAGACGATCACATTTGGTCAACGCATTGCAGAATATCTGGTTGCAAAAGGTTTTAAACTGACACCGCAGATTATCGATAAGATGAGTGATGATGCGATAATTGCTACCTGTCTTGATCTGGCCGGGAATATGCACAATGACTGAAAACAAGGCTGAAGATAAATCAGCTAACGAAACATCAACAGGCAAATCACTGATTAGACTGACACCTCCGGTGACGCTACGGCAGAAACAGGTGCTGATCGCCCTGTCTGTTGTCGTCGTTTTATTACTTATCGGGTTGATATTGCTGTGGTCAAAGCAAAACCAGTCAGTAACCCGTTTTACTGATAGCCAGGATCGCGTGCTACAGGGCAACCAGCAATTGCAGCAACAGTTACAACAGCTCGGCAATCAGCTGTCTTCACTGACAACAGAGACGGATAAATTATCAGCGGCACAACAACAGCTACGCGATGCACTGCAGGTATTACAGAAAGAACGTCCGGAGACAGAACGCGACTGGGTATTACGCGAGGCCGAATATTTAATCCTGATCGCAATGCGGCGGTTACAACTGGAGCAGGATGTAGACACGGCACTGGTAGCACTGCAAACGGCCGATGCACGTGTGCTCGCATTGGCAAATCCGGCCCTGATTCCCCTGCGTGAACAAATCACGACTGATATGAATGCGCTGCGATCAGTTGAGTTGACTGATATCACTTCGATGACAGCCTATTTATCGGATCTGCAGAAACAGGTGGATACCTTGCCATTAAAAAGTTCAATTACAGAAACGAGCAGGAGCCAACTTGCTGATGCGGTGCCGACCGAACCGGTGAATACCGGCTGGAAGGCCATACCGGAACGTATCTGGCAGGAATTGAAGTCACTTGTCGTGATCCGGCGCAGCGATGACAGCGGGGTTTCGTTCGTCATGCCGGAGGAGCACTACTATGTTATACAGAATCTCAAACTCGAGTTGGCCAATGCCAGACTTGCCGTATTAAGGCGTGACAGTCCGGCTTTGCAGGCATCTGTTGATCAGATCAGCGATTGGCTGCAGCGCTATTTCAACGCCGATACCGCCGCCGTTAATTCGATATTGACCGGGATGGGTCAACTTCGTCAGCAGAATCTTTCTCCGTCCCTGCCTGATATCAGCGGTTCACTGCAACAGGTTCGAAAATTTCTTGCTGCCGACTGAGCGGATAAGACGAAATGAAATTACTATTGTTGATCGTCTGTGTACTGATAGTTGCGATCATCGTCGGCATGTTTGCCAGCGCCAGCAGTGGCGTGGTTGTCCTGTCGTTCGGCGACTGGACCCTGCAGACATCGACTAATTTTTTTATTCTATTGCTCTGTTTTGCGTTTGCGGCGTTGTATTTATTCATTCGTTTACTGGTGCGTTTACATCGCATGCCAAAACAGTATCGGGATTACCGGGATAAAAAGGATTTAATCCGTGCCGACCATTACCTGGCCAGCGGTATGCTGGCCATGATCGAGGGTGACTGGCAGCAGGCAGAAAAAGCCTTTAACAAAGGCAGTCGGTTTTCTCGCGCTCCACAACTGAATTATATCGGTGCGGCACAGGCAGCTCACAGACTTGGCGATAATGAACGGCGCGATGAGCTGTTCAATCAGGCCTATGCATCTGCAGAGACAGATTCCGCAGCGACCGGAATAGCCCAGGCAAAACTATTACTGGAGCAGAATCAGACCGCACATGCGCTGGCGATCCTGAATGATCTGACACGGCGTTTTCCACAACAACCGGAAGTGAAGTCCTTGTTGCTGCAAATCAATACACAGTTACAGGACTGGCCCGTTGTCATTGACTTACTGGCTGAACTGAAGAAGTTAAAACACTTTGATAAAGATAAAAATCGAACGCTGCAGTTGCAAGCCTATGCCGGACTGTTACAACAGGCCGGTAACAGCGGTGACGACAGGAATCTGGCACGAACCTGGATCAGTGTGCCAAAAGCATTGCGTAAGGAAGTCTTTTTAATCCAGGCGTATGTGATGCAACGCATTCGGTTTCCGGATCACTTCGATGCCGAAATCCAGGTACGCAACGTATTAAAACGTCAGTGGGATGAAACACTGGTGCGGTTGTATGGTTATGTCCGTGGTCATGACCCGGTGATGCAATTAAATTTTGCCGAGGACCTGTTACAAAAACGTGCCCGCGATCCGGTCCTGTTAATGACACTGGGACGCCTGTGTATTCAGAATCAGCTCTGGGGCAAGGCACGGATGTATTTTGAAGAATGTCTGGCAGTGAAACCGAGCGCGGAACTTTACAATGAACTGGCCCGGCTACTGGAACAACACGGTGAAGCCAAAACCGCGGCAACGTATTACCAGAAAGGTCTGCAACTGGCGACCGACACTGACAGGTTTACCCGCTTGCCCGATCCGGGCCAGAAACGGGATCATTGAAATCCCGGCCGCTGACTAGTTGGTGGCAAACTCAAATGAATCGGAAAAAATCTGCTCTCGTGGCAGGCCGCGTTCAATAAACGTGTTACCGACCGCCTCAACCATTGGTGGCGGGCCACAGGCATAGACATCGTATTCAGCCAGGCTTTGCATGTCTTCAAGCACGGCCTCGTGCACAAGACCGGTGCGGCCCGACCAGTTTTCTTCCGGTGTCGCTTCGGATAACACCGGGTGATAACAAATGTGTTCATGTTGCTCGGCCCAGCCGGTTGCCATCGCGTGCAGATACAGGTCCGCACGGGTACGCGCACCCCAGTAAATATGAATATCACGATCAACAGTGGCGGCAAGAATGTGTTCCATGATGCCTTTCACGGGCGCAAAACCGGTACCACCGGCAACCATGATGATGGGTCGGTCTGACTCTTCCTGATAGCAGAATGAACCGAACGGTCCTTCGAGTCGTAGCAGCGCTTTTTCTTTCAGTTCATTAAACGCGATTTCTGAAAACAACCCGCCCGGGTAATAGCGTACATGCAGTTCGAGAAACTCGTCGTTTTGCGGGGCATTGGCCAGTGAAAACGAACGACGTTTACCATTGGCAAGCAGAATATCGATGTATTGCCCGGCACGAAACTGCAGACGTTCATTGCGCGGCAGTTTCAGGAACAGCCGTATGACATCGTGGTTCAGCTTTTCCAGTTGAACCACGCGACATGGCAGAATGCGAGCGGGGATCTCGCTGTTGGATTGTTGCAGCCGGGCTTCAATCACCAGATCAGATTCAGCACGGGCCTGACAGAACAGGGCAAAACCCTCCGCGCGTTCTGATTTGGTAATGCCATTCAGGTCGGTTTCCGGATAGCTGATTTCGCCCGACACAATCCTGCCCTTGCATGAGCCACAGGCACCATCGCGACAGCCATACGGCAAACGCAAACCCTCATTCAGGGCCGCGTCCAGTATTGATTGACCGGCATTAACCCGGAACTGTTGATCGCTGTTGGCGATCGTTACCTGATGAGAAGACAAGATAAAAAAAGATTATATGAGTGAATTGGGAAAAAGAGCTAACGCTGCAGCCATTTTAACAAGGGTTGCCATTGCCTGCGATCATATTCTGTTTTTGACGGGGCGAGTTCAAATATACTTAAACCCTGTTCAGCGGCCTTGATATAGTTCTGGCTCTGGCGCAATCGTGTCAGAAACGGCAGTTGCCTGCCATCCGGCAAGGCCAGATGTTGCAGGTACTCATCCAGTTTGTTCGCGGCCCTGGTGTCTTCACGTACCCGGTTCGCGATCGTCGCCAGTCGAATCTTGCGATTGATACGCTGTTTTTGTTCGACCAGTTCGTGAAAAAAACGCTCGGCGGCACGAACGTCGATCGCCGAGGCGGTGATCGGCACGATTGCGCTTTCTGCATTGCTCGCAAACCTGGCCAGTTTTTTTCCATGTAGCGATGCGGGAGAATCAATGATCAGATAATCCATGTTTTGCTCGATGCGCACGGTCTTGCTGTCTTCACAGGCACGGATAATTTTCGGCTTGTCATCCGGCCGTACCGACAGCCAGTCGTTACTGCTGCCCTGTTTGTCCAGGTCCGCCAGGGCGACACGTTTGCCCTGGCCCGCCAGCCAGGCTGCCACATTGGTCGCGATCGTGCTCTTGCCGGAGCCCCCTTTCGGATTCAGAATCAATATCGATTTCATGACAGTTTTGTCCGGTGAATGTCAGGCATCCTTGTCGTTCGGCACCTTGTCCATCAACGCACGAATAACCGGGTTCAAAATCAGTTGCATCGCGAATATGGTTTTGCCGGCAGGCACGACGATCGTGTCCGGTGTCGACATGAACGACCCTTCGAGCATTTCCAGCAGGTAACGAAAATCAACATTGATCGTATGGCGATTGCGTATGTGGATGACGGTAAAGCTTTCATCGTTTGTCGGAATCTTCTCGGCTTCAAACGGATTTGACGTATCGACGGTCGGTACGCGCTGAAAGTTGATATCGGTACGGGAAAATTGCGGTGTAATGTAATGCACGTAATCGTGCATTCGACCAAGGATCATTTTGGTCGCGTCAGCAGCCGTGTAACCGCGTACCGACTGGTCGCGGTGAATCTTCTGAATCCACTCCAGGTTGATAATCGGCACAACACCGATGAGCAGATCGACGTGTTGATACAGGTTCACTTTATCCGTGACCACGCCACCGTGCAGCCCCTCGTAAAACAGCAGATCCGTTGCCTCCGGCAGGTCTTCCCAGGGAGTCAGCGAGCCAATGGGGAAACCATGTAAGGCAGCTTCCTCTTCGTTATGGATGTAGTAGCGGCGCCGACCCTTTGCCTTTTCTCCGTATTCCCGAAACACACGTTCGAGTTCTTCAAACAGGTTCCCTTCCGGTCCGAAATGTGTCAGGCGTTTGTTCTTCTTTTCGAATTCCTCGACCTTTTCATTCATCTCGGTGCGGTTGTAACGATGGAAGCAATCGCCCTCGATCATCGCCGCTTTAATGCCTTCCTGGCGGAAGATCTGTTCGAACGCGGTTTTCACATTCGTTGTACCGGAACCGGAAGAACCGGTAACCGCAACGACTGGATGTTGCAGAGACATGATGAATTTCCTGTTTTTTTATGGTGCCTGACAATCGTTTCCGTATTCAAGGCTACCTTTAATATCAAGGCCTTACACAATCGGCTATAATCGCGACCGGTGCAACCAGCGCCCATTGTAGACAACAAATGAGCGAGACAAAACGGGATCGACAACTTTACTGGCGTTTATTGCGCTACGTGATACCGCATTGGCGGGTATTTTTGCTCGCTATCATTGCGATGATCGTACTCGCCCTGACCGAGCCGGCGATCCCGGCGTTGTTGAAACCGATGCTGGATGGCGCCTTCATCGAACAGGATCCGACGACTATAAAATTGATTCCACTGTTGTTTGTCGGACTGTTTATTATCCGCGGCCTGGCCGCCTATGTCAGCGGCGGTGCCCTGCACTGGGTGGCGAATAAAGTCATCATGGAATTACGTCAGGCCATGTTTCAGCGATTGTTGCACATGCCGACTCGCTACTATGATCGACACAAGGCCGGCAGCATCGTTTCCCGCTTCAGCTATGACGTCATGCAAATCCGGGAGGCATCAACGAATACGATCACCGTGCTGGTACGCGATACCCTCTCCATCATCGGTCTGCTGGCCTACATGTTTTATATCAACTGGCAACTCAGCCTGATTGCGATGATCAGTGCACCGCTGATCGTCGCCGTCGTTGTCATCATCAGAAAACGTTTGCGCAAGATGAGCCGAAAGTTTCAGGGATCGATGGCAGAGATCAACCACATAGTGAACGAGGCCATCAGCGGTCACAAGTTGATCAAGATCTACCGCGGTTATGAAAGAGAGAATCACCGGTTTTTTGACATTATTAATGCGAATCGTCGCTACGCGATGAAGTTTGCGATGGCCGCCGTGGCGAGTTCACCGGTAGTGCAGTTAATTACCGTGATCTTTCTTGCGATCATCATTTACATAGCCACCGGTCAGGCGGTGAAAGGCGATTTGTCGGTCGGGGCATTTGTTTCGTTTTTCGGTGCAATGGCGATGTTACTCGGTCCGTTGAAACGCCTGGTCGGTGTCAATGAATTTATCCAGCGTGGACTGGCTGCGTGCGAAACGGTTTTTTCCGTGCTGGACAGTCCGATTGAAATGACTGAACAACCTGCTGGCAGTAAACGCATGCAGGGGGCAATAGAATTCAAACAGCTTGATTTCAGTTATGCCGATAACAGTGAACCGGCATTGCAGTCTGTTTCCTGTTCGATACAGGCGGGCGAGACCGTCGCGTTTGTCGGTGCCTCCGGTGCCGGCAAGTCAACATTGATCAACCTGTTGGCCGGTTTTTATCCGATTGGCGAGGGACAAATATTCATTGATGGGGAAGACATCAACGCCATCGAGTTGTCGGACCTGCGCGCGAACATTGCGCTCGTCAGTCAGGATACGTTTTTATTTAATGACTCGATTCGAAATAACATTGCCTATGGCGCGATGAACACATGTACTGATGCACAACTGGAACAGGCAGTGAAGGATGCGTACGCCGATGAGTTTATTAACCAGCTGGATGCTGGACTGGATACGTTGATCGGTGCCGAGGGACAACAGCTTTCCGGTGGCCAACGTCAGCGTTTGTCTATCGCACGTGCATTTCTTAAAGATGCGCCGATACTGATATTTGATGAGGCGACATCGGCACTGGATTCCGTCTCGGAACAATACATTCAACGTGCCTTGCAACGACTGCGTGCACAACGCACCTGCATCATCATCGCGCATCGTCTTTCCACAATTGAAAATGCTGATCGGGTATTCGTGCTCAGTCGGGGCAGGCTGGTCGAATCAGGCACACATGCGCAGTTACTGCAAAAGAACGGCGTCTACGCGGATTTGTATCGTCTACAGGTTTCCTGATCCGTATTATTCATTCGCATACCCGGTTGCGCCCACCATGTTTTGCCCGGTACAGGGCCGCGTCAGCCCGGGCAATTAGCTGCATCGGATCGCTGTCGGGGCTAAGTTCGGTGATACCGGCTGAGATCGTCAGTGTCGGCAGGGCGTTACCGTCAACGCCAATGATCTCCATCTGCTCGACGGCAAGGCGCAGGCGTTCTGCCACACTTTGTGTGGCCGCAAGATCAAGCCCCGGCAATAGTGCGAGTAACTCCTCGCCGCCATAACGTGTTACCAGGTCTTCCGGTCGCAAGCTCTGTAATACCGCACGCGCTACCATACGTAATGCCGAGTCGCCGGCGAGGTGTCCATGGTTATCATTAAACTGTTTGAAAAAATCGATATCGATCATGATGACGCCAAGCGGTTGATTATTCGTCTTGCACCGCTGGATGACGCGCACCAGCATGTTATCCAGCCAGCGGCGATTATAGAGACTGGTTAACGGATCCACAGTCGCGCTGTATTCGTATTCGCGTAACAGGTCCTTGATCTTGTTAATGACAGTGTTGCCGTAACGTAACCTCTGCGAAAGGATCACTAGCATGTTGTTCGCAATCGCATGTGAAGATTCAACGAGTCGCCAGAGCTTCTCCTCGTTGATCTTTAACAGCCGGGCCCGGGTATCGGCGATCACATTGGCCGAGGCGGGTTGATGATCGATGATCGAAACTTCACCGACACTTTGTCCCTCGTTTAATGTAGCCACCGGCGTTGTCATGTCGGTGGCCAGGTGCACACGCAGACTGCCCTCGAGAATCAGGTACAGGTCATGATTTTCCTGGCCGGCCTGTATCAGAACCGTGCCGGCTTCGATATCCCTGGTTTCACACGTGTTCAATATCGCTTCAATATCGTTGATGTCCACGTGTTTGAAGATTTCCTGTCTGGCGATTTCTTCCGACAGGTTTTCCATAATCAGGCCAGTCATATTCCTTATCTCACTGTCGATAATTTTTTTGGTTTTTGAAATTGACGAATTCGAGTACGTAATTCCGGCAAATCTGCCTGGTTCGAATGGTAACGCACCGAGACATAAAGTTGTGTGATTTGATCAATCGCGCCGCGCAAGCGGGGAAAGCGACGTCCGGCACGCCAGGCAAAATCTTGCGGGCCTTCATTCGCATAACGAGGTAAACCGGCCCGGGCCAGTTGCCGGCAAAAATGATTGTAAAGCTGTTTAGCGGGTTCAGTTTCAGCCTGTCGTCGGGTAAACAGCCAGATAGCGGTCGCCAGCAACAGGGCCAGCACAACAATGGACAGACTGATCGTCAACCCCTGCCAGTCAGTAAAACGAAATCCGATTATATGCATTAACTCCTGTTGACGTTGCGGTCCATAGCCAAGTACCCACTGGCTCCAGCGATAATTGACATTATCCCATGAGTCGACAAATTGTCGCAGGATTTCGTACGCCAATGACGTTTTGCCATAATCAAATGAAAATGAACCACCCAGTTCCGGGATCGCGTCCTCGATCCCTTCCAGCACGCGCAACGGCGAGACGGCCGAGGTGGGATCAATGCGTTGCCAACCGCTATCCTGCAGCCAGACTTCCGTCCAGGCATGGGCATCGCGCTGGTAGATATTGTAGTAGTCACCTATCGGGTTGTATTTGCCGCCGAGATAACCGGTGACAATGCGTGCCGGTATACCGGCTGCACGCATCAATACCACGAATGCAGACGCATAGTGCTCGCAAAATCCCTGCCTGGACTGAAACAGAAATTGATCGACATGATCGCCGGTCAGCCTCGGTGGTTTCAGTGTGTAATAAAATTCATCCTCCTGAAACCAGCGCATCGCCTTGTCGATGATCTGTTGATCCGTCAGGCCCTGCTCCCGCCAGTCCTGTGCCGTCGCAACCGTTCGTGGATGAAATCCCTCCGGTAATCGGAGCGCGGCTTTCAATGCCAGGATCGACTCCTGTTTGATTTCGTAATCGGGATACGACACCAGGTCATAGCGCGTACGTTCGCGTATTTTTTTCCGCGTCACTATCTGGTAATCGTTTGTCAGTCTTCCCGTTTCCGGTTCATACGGCAGATCCAGGCCGAACAGCCAGTCATGGTTGGTCGGTTCCAGCGTGACGGTGTATTCGATTGCCTGACCAAGATTTTTTAACGAGTTTTGCGGTGGAAAATGCAGTGATCGATCCCGTGTCCAGCGAACGCCATTACTGCTGGTCAGCACCGGCCCGCGCCAGTACAACTTGGATTTCTGCGGCGGGTCCTGGTTGAATTTGACGCGAAAGGCCAATGCGTTCGATTGCAGCAGTTCACTGATGCTGCCGGGTGCCATCGAGTCATCGATACCGGTCAGGCCACTGTGTGCATCTTTTGGCAGCCCCCACAGCGGCCCGGGCACACGTGGAAATAACACGAACATAACCAGCATGATCGGGCAGGCCAGCAGTAACAACTTGCCCGACAGTTTAACCAGGGACTGGATGCCCAACGCCTGGTTGCGATCATTCAGAACAATAAAACAACAGGTCAATACAAACACAACGAAACTCATGTACAACGCTGTCGGGATCGTTTGTGTATAAAAGAAATTGGTCACAACGAGAATGTAACCAAGACACAGACCGATGTAATAATCCCGCTCTGTGTTCGATTCAATGAACTTGAACCCGGCGAGCAACACGAGCAAGGCAACACCCGGGTCGCGACCGGAAAGATTACCGTACGTGGAGTAGATCGAAAACGCGCCAATGCCGGCCAGGACATATTGTGCCAGCACCAGCGAGCGTCGGCGGCGATTCGGTAATGGCCAGTTCAACAGCGGACCGGACAGACGCCAGCCGGTTAAAACCAGGAACATGACACTGACCCAGATCGGGATGCGCGTAACATGGGGCAACATGGCCAGGGTAATGCCAGTCGCCAGCCAGCCGAGATGCAACAATCGAACAGGTTGCGATGTGTCCTGCAGTCGCATCGTTAATATTCAGCCAGTGCTTGCAGGCAGGCCTGTTTATGCGCTGCGCCGCTGGCGAATGCTGACTCGTAACCGGCCAGCAGCAGCCGGTAGGAAAATTTTTGTTGCTCGGCCTGCAGTATCCATTCGCATAATTGAGACAGCGTGGCTTCAAGCGAATGTTTCGGTTCGACCTGGTCCGGTCTGAATGTCAGTCGCTGACTGCCTTGTCCCTGAAATCGCGTTACCAGCAACCCGCGTTCACGTGCGTATTGTTTCCAGGCGATGGCGTGACTGCTGTCGCCGGCACGATAGTTACGGAAGCCGATAAAATCATCGTTGCCTGATTGCCTGCCTGACTGATCCTGTTCATCAATTGACTCTGACTCCGGCAGTGGCTGCCGGCCGGCCGGTTCAGGATAGACGATGACGCTTGCAGCCGGTTCGAATGTAGA
>JBHIXH010000024.1:31836-36870 GCA_041984885.1 Gammaproteobacteria bacterium | reverse complement strand
TGATGAGTTTGATATGAGCAAACTGGAGTTGTTGCGAGAGGGGCTTGGCCAACTGGAAAGGAATACACGTGAATTGCAGGAAAGCGTTATGCAAATCCGCATGTTGCCGATCAGTTTTTCATTTAATCGTTTTCCACGACTCGTACACGACATGAGTGGCAAGCTGGGTAAAAAGATTGAATTAAAAGTTTCCGGCGAACAAACCGAACTGGACAAGACGGTATTGGAAAAAATCGGTGATCCGCTGGTGCATCTGGTGCGTAATTCTCTGGACCATGGAATAGAAATGCCGGAAGACCGTATCCAGGCCGGCAAACCAGAGACCGGTGAATTATGTCTGAACGCATTTCATGAAGGCGGCAATATCGTCATCGAGATCAGTGACGATGGTGCGGGTCTGAATACGGAAAAGATTTTAAACAAGGCGCGTGAGCGTGGCATTGTCGGTGAACACGAAACTTTGTCCGCTGAACAGATCAATGACCTGATCTTTGCACCCGGGTTTTCTACTGCTGATCAGGTCAGCGATGTTTCCGGCCGGGGCGTTGGTATGGATGTGGTCAGACGTAACATCAAGGACCTGGGTGGTGTCGTCGAGGTTCAATCGGAGCGAGGCGTTGGCAGCGTTTTTCGAATACGTCTACCGTTGACACTGGCGATCCTGGATGGCCAGCTGGTCAGGGTTGGCAATCAGATATATATCATACCACTGGTTTCAATAGTCGAATCGCTGCAAATCATGCCGGTATCGATCAAGTCGATTGCCGGGCAGTCAGAATTATACAAACTGCGCGATGACTACATCCCCATTCTACGCCTGTATGATTTATTTCACGTCGGTGATGCCTGTCGAAAACTCGAGGACGGACTGCTTGTTGTCGTGGAAGTTGAAGGCAGGAAGCTGGGTGTATTTATCGATGAGCTGCTGGCCCAACAACAGGTCGTGATAAAAAGCCTGGAGACAAATTATGAAAAGGTCGATGGCATATCAGGTGCCACGATCCTGGGTGATGGCAAGGTCGCGTTAATACTCGATATCGCCGGCCTCGGCGCTGTCCACAGGCAGCAGAATTATCAATTGGAGACGGGGCACAAACTCGTTGCTTGAGGAGGTGAAAAGTCAATGAACATAGATGCAAATCAGACTACAGACCATTCCGAACACTTACTGGCTGACAGCGATCAGTTTCTGACCTTTCTGCTTGCCGGTGAGGAATACGGTGTCGATATCCTGCGTGTGCAGGAGATCAAGGGCTGGGACTCGGCCACCGAGATTCCGAATACACCTGAATACGTGCAGGGGGTGATCAATCTGCGTGGCACGATCGTACCGATTATTGATCTGCGCACGCGTTTCGACCTGGAAAAAATCGAGTACAACAAAACTACCGTCGTCATTGTATTGAAAATACATTCAAAAGAAAGTGACAAGGAAAGGACAATGGGTTTTGTTGTTGATGCCGTGTCCGATGTGTACAACGTTGCACAGGATCAATTGAAAGAAGCACCGGACTTTGGTGGTGCTGTCAAGGCCGAGTTTATAAAAGGACTGGCCACAGTAGACGAAAAGATGCTGATACTGCTCGATATAGACCACCTTATCGACGGTAACACAATACCGGATTCCAACCAGACTACCCATTGAATATGTGATGCTGAAAAGAAGCGCAGCAGGAGAGCAAGACCATGAGCAAGCAAACAGACAGTAACCCAAGCACCGACAACGTAGAATCCTCCGAGTGGAAACAAAAACACGATGAACTCCTCGGAAAAATAAACGCAATTGATAAAGTGCAGGCCGTAATTGAATTCAATCTGGATGGCACGATCATTACGGCAAACGAGAATTTTCTGAATACCGTTGGTTATTCGCTGCAGGAGATCCAGGGTCAGCACCACAGCATGTTTGCCGAACCCGGGTATGCAGCCAGTGCCGAATACAAACTTTTCTGGGAAAAACTCAATCGTGGCGAGTTTGATACCGGCGAGTACAAGCGACTGGGTAAAGGTGGCAAGGAAATATGGATCCAGGCTTCGTATAACCCGATCTTTGATGAAGACGGAAAACCCTGCAAAGTCGTTAAATATGCCACCGATGTCACGGAGCAGAAACTGCAGGCCGCCGAGTTCAGCGGCAAGATGGATGCAATCAGCAAATCCCAGGCCGTGATCGAATTTAATCTCGATGGCACGATCATTACGGCAAATGAAAATTTTACGAACACAGTCGGTTATTCTCTTGAGGAAATACAGGGCAAACATCACAGCATGTTTGCCGAACCGGTGTACGCGGCCAGTGCCGAGTACAAACTTTTCTGGGAAAAACTCAATCGTGGTGAGTACGATACCGGTGAATACAAACGACTGGGTAAAGGCGGCAAGGAGATCTGGATCAATGCCTCCTACAATCCAATCTTTGATGCTGATGGCAGACCCTACAAGGTCGTGAAATATGCATCTGACATCACCAGTCAAAAAAACCTGCAGTCGATGATCCAGAACGCCATGGATGAAACCTCCAGGGTAATGAAGCAGGTGGCCAGTGGCAATCTGACCGAAACAATGACAGGCGAATACACCGGTGATTTCGCCATACTGAAAGAATCAGTGAATGATTGTATTCAGAACCTGAAAGTCATGGTCTCCGATATCCGTGCCTCGTCCGAAAGTATCTCGTCTTCAGCCAGGGAGATCTCATCCGGGAATACTGACCTGAGTCAACGCACCGAAGAGCAGGCATCGTCATTGGAAGAGACTGCATCCAGTGTAGAAGAGATGACAGGTACGGTAAAACAGAACGCGGATAATGCCCGTCAGGCTAATCAGTTGGCTACCGGTGCACGTGACCAGGCTGAAAAAGGGGGCGATGTCGTCAGTAATGCGATCATGGCGATGGGTGAAATCAACCAGGCGAGTAAAAAAATCTCGGACATCATCAGTGTCATAGATGAAATCGCGTTTCAAACAAACCTGCTGGCACTGAATGCAGCGGTCGAAGCCGCCCGTGCCGGTGAACAGGGTAGAGGCTTTGCAGTGGTTGCCTCGGAAGTACGTAACCTGGCGCAACGCAGCGCCGGTGCGGCCAAGGAAATCAAGTCACTGATCAATGACAGTGTCGAGAAAGTCGAGGAAGGTTCGAAACTGGTCAATGAATCCGGCAGCACGCTGGAAGAGATTGTGAATTCGGTGAAAAAGGTCAGCGATATCGTTGCCGAAATCTCTGCTGCCAGCGATGAGCAGGCACAGGGTATTGAGGAGATTAACCGTGCCATCAGTCAGATGGATGAGATGACGCAGCAGAATGCGGCATTGGTTGAAGAGGCTGCGGCAGCGAGTGAGTCAATGGATGAACAGGCAAACGGCTTACATGGCCTGATGACCAGGTTTGTTGTCAGCCAGGACACAAGCGGACAGGAACAACCGGCAGCCGTCGCCGATCGACGTGCAGCCAGCCGCCCCTGGCAACAGCCAATGCCGGCAAGCCAGGGGGCAGCACGACCACCGGTTCAGCCTGCCAGGGCCATTGCGGGAGGTGGTGGTTCCGCTGATGAAGAATGGGAAGAATTTTGATTCGTGGTGAATCACTCTGCAGTCAATCGGTAGAAGCAGCAGGTATATAAGATGAGAACGATAGCAGTGATCAATCAGAAAGGTGGAGTTGGAAAAACCACGACCACGGCGAACCTGGCACATGCCCTGGCAATGCAGGGTCACAAGGTAACAGTGCTTGATCTTGATCCGCAAGGACACCTGGGTGTCTCGTTCGGGATAGACGCACGAACGGCAGAAGGCATGGACGAAGTCCTGTTGCATCATGGGTTAATCAGTGACTTTGTCGTTGATGTCAGACCCAACCTGCAACTGGTACCCGCCGGTCGGGCACTGGGACAACTGGAGCAGATCGCGGATGGCGGCGCAAACCGGGGCCGACTGCTACGCAATGCATTGGACGGGCAGTTTCAGGATCAGCAATATATCCTGCTTGATTGTCCACCGGCTTCCGGATTGCTTGTTATCAACGCATTGTTCTGTGCCAGCGAGGTACTGGTCCCGGTTAATGGCGATTATCTCTCATTGCAAGGTGTCTCCTATCTGGCAGGTACGTTTAAAAAATTCGAGCAGGCTCTCGGTCATCGGATTCGGGAGTGGTTTGTCATGACCCGTTATCATCGTCGACGCCGATTACCGGAACAAATCATCGAACGGCTGAACCATTATTTCCCCGAAAAAGTGTTGAAAACACGTGTGCGTGAAAACGCTGCGTTAGCCGAGTGTCCGAGTTTCGGCAAAACCATCTTTGAATACAGTAAACGCAGTCCAGGTGCTGTCGATTTCGAATCACTGGCCGGTGAACTGACGGCGTGTCAGGTCTAGTTGCGTTGAGGATCAGACATGAGTACAGAGACGAATACTGAAACAACAACAGATACAGTAGCAACAAACCTGATTGGCACTGATCCACTTGCATGGCTGGAGCAAGATAAAAACCGACAGTCTGAAGACAATGCTGACAACACGCAGTCGGCAACCGTAAGTGAAAGTGCAGGGAAACCGTCTGCCTCTGTGATGGACCTGGGTGAGACGCTGAATATACGTGACCTTGATGAACTCTATCAGGCGTTAACTTCAGCTACTGAAAAAAATAATGAAGTACTGCTTGATGTCAGTCACTTGCGAAAGGTCGATGCAGTTTCATTACAGATGCTGGCTTCGTTCTATCAATCCGCGCCGACGCAGGGCATTACGGTGAACTGGACAGGAAGTTCAGATGCCTTTCGTGAAGCTGTCAATATAACCGGTCTGGCCACAATACTCGGCCTCGAAACGGACTAGATTAATGAACCACTGCCAGTCGATAGCAGTGGCATAAACGGATTGAATATGGAATTTGAACGCGAATTTGAGTTTAAACAGAAACATTTTCAGATTGTTCAAAGTCTGGTCTATGACTACGCCGGTATTCATCTTTCAGATGCAAAAGAACAACTGGTTTATGGACGACTGGCAAAACGTCTGCGCGCGCTTGGATTGACC
>JBHIXH010000024.1:0-31826 GCA_041984885.1 Gammaproteobacteria bacterium | reverse complement strand
CGAGAAGGAATTCGGGAATTTTATTAATCAGATCACTACTAATCTAACCTCGTTCTTTCGCGAGAATCATCATTTTGATTTGCTGGCCAGCAAGATATTACCGGAGTTGTTGGCAAACAGTAGCGATGATGGTCGAATTCGAATCTGGTCTGCCGGCTGTTCAACCGGGGAGGAACCCTACAGCATTGCCATGTCAGTGCTGGAACAGGGTGCCCAATTCCGCGGCCGGGATATCAAGATCCTTGCGACCGATATTGACACCTGCGTGCTGGACGAGGCCGCAACCGGTGTATATCCGCTCGAGCGGATCGCCAGTCTGTCAGAAAAACGTCGTAGACGCTGGTTTCATAAAGGCTCGGGTGAGAATGCCGGCAAGGTCAAAGTCATATCGGAGTTAAAAAGCCTGATAACGTTTAAACCGTTAAACCTGATGCATACGTGGCCAATGCCGGGCAGGTTCGATGTTATCTTTTGTCGAAATGTCCTCATTTATTTTGATCCGGAAACCCAGACCAGGTTGATCAGTCGCTTTGGAGACTATTTGAACGATAAAGGCTATCTGTTTCTCGGTCATTCCGAAACGATGCGGGATATGTATTCGCGCTTTGATTTGCTTGGCAAGTCCGGGTACAGAAAGGTGGCATGATGACACAAGCGGCATTTGACAGCGTAGATCACGAAACATTACCGGAGGCATTGCCTGGCTTTGAAAAAATCAACCGCTTTTATGTGCGTAAGCGGGGAGAGCTCATCGCCAAGATTCTGCCAGGTGAGTATTACGTCACTAGCAACGAGGAAATCATTTCAACAGTACTCGGTTCGTGTGTTTCTGTCTGCATCAGGGATTCAAGTCGGGGTATTGGTGGTATGAATCATTTTATGTTACCGGAAAAAAAAAGAATTCCCGGTGAGCACTGGGATTTTCATTCATCGGACGTGGCGACACGTTATGGTGCCTATGCCATGGAGCATATGATCAATGACATCATCAAGTTCGGAGGTAATCGAAAAAACTTCGAGATCAAGATATGTGGTGGCAGCCGAATCATACACACGATGACCGATGTTGGCGCCAAGAACATTATATTTATAAAAGACTACCTTAAAACAGAAGGTTATTCAGTGACCAATGAAGACGTTGGTGGCCTGCATCCAAGAAAGGTTCGCTACTCTCCGCAAACCGGTCGATTACAAATAAGAAAGCTGGGCAGCCTGCATAATCACACGGTATTTGATCGCGAACTTCAGTATAAGACTGTAATAAATAATGACGATATGGCGGGCAAGGTTGAGTTGTTTTAACACTTGATAAATCAGAGATCGTAACAGGTACGGGATAATGAATAAGATAAAGGTACTCGTGGTTGATGACGCAGCTGTCGTCAGAAAAATGCTGACAGAAATCCTGCAACAGGATGCTGGAATTGAAGTGGTTGGCTCGGCTTCTGATCCCTACCATGCCCGCGAAAAAATCAAACAGCTGAACCCGGATGTGCTGACGCTTGATGTCGAAATGCCACGTATGGACGGCGTGACATTTCTGTCGAACCTGATGCGGTTGCGTCCAATGCCGGTTGTAATGGTATCGACGCTGACGGAAAAAGGCGCTGATGTCACAATGGATGCATTGCAACTGGGCGCGGTCGATTTCATTACCAAGCCAAAGCTGGATTTTAGAAATAGTATTGAAGACTATGCTGAAGAACTGATCAGCAAGGTCAAGGTTGCCGCACAGGCACGTGTGACTGCACTTGAACAGGCATATACACGTAACAGTCAGACAGCAATTAAACCAATAGATCACATCTCTGCATCCAGGCACAGGCATTTCAGGACGACGGATACATTGATTGCCATTGGTGCCTCTACCGGTGGCACGGAAGCGATACGCGAGGTGCTGGAAGAGATGCCACCTACAGCGCCCGGAATTGTCATCTCACAGCATATACCGGAAGGGTTCAGTACGAGTTTTGCTACCCGTATGAATGGTCTGAGTCGGATGACCGTGGCGGAGGCCAATGACGGTGTACAGATTCTACCGGGGCATGCCTATATCTCGCCGGGTAACCGGCATCTGTCCGTGGTTCGGGATGGAGCAAAATTTCGTTGTCGTCTCGATGAGCGTGAACGGGTCAACCGCCACCGACCATCTGTCGATGTCCTTTTTCATTCCGTCGCTGAAAATGTCGGTCAAAACGCGATCGGGGTCATTTTAACCGGAATGGGCAAAGACGGTGCGCAGGGGTTAAAAGCGATGCGCGAGGCGGGTGCCCGAACACTGGCCCAGGACGAAAAGACATCAGTTGTTTGGGGTATGCCGGGAGCCGCATTTGAACTTGGAGCGGCTGACCAGTTGGTGCCACTGGATAAAGTCGTGGAAACAGTATTGTCGCTCAGCATGGACAAGGCTGCATGATCGGGGCCTGCTGAACCATGCCGGGCCACGCCTGGGCGCTAAAATTTCCCGTATAAATGGATATTTCCTTAAAGGCTACAGTATCGCGGCCGCTATAGCTTAAGTAGTTCTCACTTTACTGTACGGAAACAATGAAAAAAATCTTCCTGAAACGATATGCGGCTGGCATTACCCTGAGCGTACTGCTGTTGCTGGGCTCCCTGTTTGCCCCATCCATGTTCCATCCGGCTGTATACATTATCCTGTTAACCGTCGTCTGGTTCGTTTGTGCCTGCTACAGGGAGAAGATGGTGAACCAGGCGCTGGCCGCCACTGCTAACGAGCAACAGTCATTTCATGGTAGTGATTTGCTACATAACCTCGTAACGAATGTCAATGAGGTGCTGGCAGAAGGCATTGTCTCGCTTAAATGTGAATTATCACAGGTACGTGATCTGGTGGCCGAGTCAGTCGGCAATCTGAATCAGAGTTTCTATGGTCTGAGTGACGACACCAGGAAACAGGAAAAAACGATGCTGGCGCTGGTCGGCAGAATGTCGGATGAAGCACAGCTACAAGAGAAAAACAATCATGGGCATACGGGCTCAGATTTTGTCTCGGTTGACAGACTGGCAAAAGAGACGTCATCGATTTTAAAAGAGTTTGTGCAGGTGATGACAGATAACAGCAAACACAGCATGGATATTGTCACGCGGATTGATGATCTTTCAGATGAACTCGAGGATATTTTTCGCGTTTTAACCGACATTAAAACTATCGCTGATCAGACCAACCTGTTGGCATTAAATGCGGCGATCGAAGCTGCCCGTGCGGGTGAGGCCGGCAGGGGCTTTGCGGTCGTGGCTGATGAGGTTAGAAACCTGTCGCTCAATTCCAATAATCTGAATGATCAAATCAAGCACAAGGTGGAAAAAGCCCAGGAAGCGATAAAATTTACGCGATCAATAGTCGGTGAAACTGCATCGCAGGATTTGACCCAGGTCATGTCCGGCAAGGCAAGTGTTGACGACATGCTTGGATCACTGGTCGAAATGGATGAGTTTATCAACAGGAAACTAAATGAAGCATCATCTATCAATCACTCGATTTCGGAAAAAACCGGCGTGGCGATTCGATCATTACAATTCGAGGATATTGTTCGCCAGGTCTCAAACCATGCAGACAAAAAGGTCGACCATCTTGGTGAATTTATCCAGCATCTGACCTCTGGCCTGTGTTCAATAGATGGAAGCATGAATCAGGACGAATATGAAAAGAAAATACTGGAATTAAAAGCTGAACTGGAACAGGTCAGCAAAACCATTACTGAATTACCGAAGAAGACACCTGCCGGTCAGCAATCGATGGTCGAGGGCGGAGTGGATTTATTCTAGTTAATAATAAAAGTTTAAGGAGTATCTATGATCAGAGTAGTCGAATCAGAAGATGGCAAGCAGGTAACGCTGACAATGCCACAGAAATTTGATTTTTCCGTGCATCGTGATTTTCGTAAATGCTATGAATCCTCCCGGCCGGCAACGTTTGTCGTCGACCTGAAAAATACTTCCTATATGGACAGTTCTGCGCTGGGTATGTTGCTGCAACTGCGAGAGCATGCCGGAGGCAAAAATGATTCAGTACAGATCCTGAACGCGACCAAAAATATTCGCGAGACCCTTAACATCGCAAATTTCGGCGAGTTAATGAGTCTGGAATAACCGTGGTTATGAAAGACAAATGTATATCGTTGATCCAGACTCTCCAGCACCGGTAAATTCAGAAGATTATACAGCTGCATCAGTTTCGGCACTGATTATCGATTCGGTTGATACAGACCGGCACCAACTCAAAAAATTTCTGCAAAAACAGGATTATCATGTTCTGGGGGCAAAACCGGATCAGGATATTCTGGCATTAATTAATCAGGAAAAACCCGGACTCGTTTTCTATAGCCCCTCACATACACTTGAATCCGATCTGGATCTTTTGCGCAGGCTTCGTGAACTGTCTTACGACGATGACAGGGCCCCGTATCTAATCCTGACTCTCTCTGTAGATTACACATTTAATATCAGTCCGGACAAGCTTGGTGGG
Organism: Gammaproteobacteria bacterium; assembly: GCA_041984885.1. Taxonomy (GTDB): domain Bacteria; phylum Pseudomonadota; class Gammaproteobacteria; order Eutrophobiales; family Eutrophobiaceae; genus UBA4486. The sequence goes on along the minus strand of JBHIXH010000024.1, from coordinate 27,337 downwards.
CTGGTTGATGATATGTGTCACAAGCCATACGGCGAATCGTTTGTTATTAATCTATTAAAGAGATGGAAAAAAACGAAACAAATGCAAAGTTTGCTAAACCAGCAAATACTGCGATTAAACGAATATTCCAGCCAGTTTTCCGAAGAGATGGATCTGGCGGCGAATATAATTAACAACCTTGTTCAGGCAGATTACCTTGAGCCGGGGAATGTTAGGCAAAAAATTATACCGATGGAGGTTTTATCCGGCGATATTTTTTTGACTGCGCTTAATCCTGCCGGCCATCAGGTTTTTCTCGTCGGTGATCTGACCGGTCATGGACTACCGGCGGCTGTCGGTGCCATGGTGGTGTATGACGTTTTCTACTCGATGGTAGCAAAAGGATTTCCGGTCACTGTGATTGCCAGTGAAATAAATACAAAGCTACGGCGAGTACATAATACCGGCCGATTTATGTGTGTCTGCCTGATAGACCTGGATCTGCAAAATTCTTTTGTGCATGTCCTGAATGCCGGCTTGCCTGATGTGATCCTGAAAGGACAAGGCGATGGCGTTGAACAATGTTTCAAATCAAATAACCTGCCCCTGGGTATTGTTGATACGCCGGATCTGGATTTAAAACTTTCACGCCGGGAACTGGAGCATGGTGATCGGCTGTATGTCTTTACCGATGGATTAACCGAGGCCCAGAATGCGAAGGGTGAATGCTTCGGTCAGCAACGCGTTGTCAATCTGTTTGAAAAACAATCCGATTATTTTTCCACCATTCTGCAGCAGGTTGAGGAATTTCAGGGCAAAAATCGCACCGATGACATGGCACTTATTGAGATTAACGTTGATGAATCCCGTGTCAAACGGCATGTCATGGACCAGGCACAGTATACATCAACGCCACCTATGCCATGGAAGCTGGTGCTGGAGTTGGGGCCGGAAGTCCTGCAAAGGCAAAACCCACTCCCGATTTTGTTGCAGGCGATCACGGAATTACAGGACATGCGCGCGCACCGCGAGACGATTTATACAGTCCTGTCCGAGATGTTTTCGAATGCTGTTGAACATGGATTACTCGGTCTCGATTCGTCTATGAAAAACGATGTGGACGGATTTGCTCACTATTATGCGAAACGCGATTCACTGATGAAAAATCTGGAAAGCGGTATGGTGCAGCTGGAAATAACCAACCGGATGCAAGGTGATTCTGCCATCCTGACGATGGCGCTTGAGCACAATGGCAAAGGTTTTCATTTTGGTAAATATCTGGACGGCGACAAAAACAGCAATCTGAAGATGCATGGACGAGGCATTTTGCTGATGCAGCGTCTTGGTAGCCGGATACGTTATAGCAAGCGGGGAAGACGCGTTGAAGTAGATTTCGACTGGTCGGAATAAGTCCTGGCGTGAGTGTTGCCCGAGGCTTAACTGGTTAACGATTAACAGGAAAAAATATTATGAACACATATATGATATTCACCACCCGTTTATTTTCTCTGATTCTTCTCTTCTTTTTTCCTGTTGCAGGCTTTTCCGCAGGCGAAATGCAACTACAGGACTTTACCGATCATGCAGGGGCAATTGCCTGTGTGTTGATTTTTGTCCTTGCTTACATCCTGGTCATTGCAGAGGAAACAATCCATTTACGCAAGTCCAAGCCGGTAATGGTTGCGGCGGGTCTAATCTGGATGATCGTCGCCATCCTGTATTCCCAGGCAGGCGATACCCATACAGCCGAGATTGCCGTGCGGCATAACCTGCTTGAGTTTGCCGAGCTGTTTTTATTCCTGCTTGCCGCGATGACCTATATCAATACGATGGAAGAGCGGGGCGTATTTGATCTGTTGCGTGCCTGGCTGGTTTCACGCGGATTCTCTTTACGTCAAATATTCTGGTTGACCGGCATCATTTCTTTTTTCCTCTCGCCAATCGCAGACAACCTGACAACAGCGTTACTCATGTCGGCTGTGGCAATGTCAGTGGGTGGAACGAATACGGCATTTATCGCCATAGCCTGTATCAATATCGTGGTTGCAGCCAATGCCGGTGGAGCATTCAGTCCGTTTGGCGATATCACAACATTAATGGTCTGGCAGAAAGGCGGCCTGGTTGAGTTTGTCCAGTTCTTTAATCTCGTCATCCCCTCAATTGTTAACTGGATTATTCCGGCCGTCATCCTTTCCCTGACCGTTTCCAAAGAAACACCAACGGTACAGGCTGAAACTGCGGAGTTAAAAGACGGTGCCTGGATCGTGGTAGGGCTTTTCATTTTGACGATTACCATGGCAGTGTCTGCACACAGCTTCCTGCATTTGCCACCGGTACTCGGTATGATGACCGGTCTTGGGTTCCTGAAGTTTTTTGGCTACTACCTGAAGATCAAAAGCCAGCGTCTGTATGATCCGGGTGCGGGTGCACTGGGAGTTGAGAACTACGATCCTGAAAATGGTGGAAAACAGCCCGAGCATTTTAATATATTTAAAAAACTCGCCCGTGCCGAATGGGATACCCTGATGTTTTTCTATGGTGTCATTCTTTGCGTCGGCGGTCTCGGTGCACTTGGTTATCTTGGTCTGGTATCCGGATACATGTATGACGATCTGGGTGCAACGAAAGCGAACATACTGGTTGGTTTCCTGTCAGCCATTATCGACAATATCCCGGTGATGTTTGCCGTGTTGACGATGCTGCCGGAAATGGACCTGGGTCAATGGTTACTCGTCACATTGACGGCTGGCGTTGGCGGTTCAATGTTATCGGTGGGTTCGGCTGCCGGCGTCGCTGTCATGGGACAGGCGCGTGGCATTTACACGTTTTTTGCCCACCTGAAATGGAGCTGGGCGATCATGCTGGGCTATTTTGCGAGTATCTGGGTACATTTTCTCGTCAACGGCAAGTATTTTACCGGCTAGGAAACGTATGATACCGGCGCATGCCGGTATCTGGCTTTTTTGATTCTGTTTTTCGCCTGGTGACGCGGTACTTTTTTTCTTGTCCAAAAGAAAGTAACCAAGGGAAAAAAGACCATGAGGTTCAATGACAGGACGTCAAATCAGGACGCCGCTGATTGCACAGCGGTTCATGCAGGCAGTCCCGGGACACCAGGACCAATGCGACCGGGGAAAGTTCTTTTGCCTGCTTTTCTTTGAAGAAAAGCAGGTCAGCCTCGAAGGACTAAAAATGCTGCAATGTCCTCTTCCAGGGGCGGAACCTGTTAATAAATCTCGCTTAAACTGAAGGCGTCTGCCGACAGAGAAATTCTCCCAAATTCCGGTATAATCTCACCTGCCCCGTCATTGCGGGGTTTTTTTAAGCTAAATTTTAATTATTCATGCAAGAAATAGCCGGACTATTCAACTACATCATCGTTATCGTACTGATGATGCTCGGTTTTTACATTACGATCGCTAACCAGAATCTGGTTAAAAAACTGATCGGTTTAAACATTTTTCAGGTGTCCGTGTTCATCCTGTTCATTTCCATGGGCTATGTCTTTGATGCGACGGCACCGATTGCCGCAGAAGGTTTTACCGCCTATTCCAGCCCGCTGCCGCATGTATTAATCCTGACTGCTATTGTTGTGGGAATATCAACAACAGCACTAGGTCTGGCGCTGGTTATCCGTATCTACAAGTCATACGGTTCCATCGAGGAAGACGAGATTCTCAAGCAGGATTGATAATGATCGACGCACATTTGCCTGTTCTGTTACTGGTCCTGCCATTAATGGCAGCGCCGATATGTGTCTTGCTGCATAACGCCAGGCTTGGCTGGCTACTGGCATTAACAGTTTGTCTTGTGTTGTTTGCTGGCAGCTGGTCTTTACTGTTCACTGTGCTGGAGCAGGGTACTCAACGTTATCTGTTCGGAAACTGGGAAGTGCCCTGGGGCATCGAGCTGTATGTCGATTCATTAAATTCTTTCGTGTTGGTAATTGTTACCACCATTGCTGCAGCCGCGATTATTTACGCAAAAGACAGTGTTGAAAAAGAGATTGCGAACGACCGTACCTATCTTTTTTACTCGGCTTTTTTATTGAACATGACCGGGCTGTTCGGGGTCATTCTTACGGGTGACGCTTTTAACCTGTTCGTTTTTATCGAGATCTCATCGTTGTCCGGCTATGCATTAATCAGCCTTGGTTCATCGAGACAGGCACTATATGCGTCCTTTCGTTATCTCATCCTCGGCACGATTGGTGCCACATTTATTCTGATCGGGGTCGGGCTATTGTACGCTGTCACCGGTAGTCTCAATATGCAGGATATCAGTGATCGTCTGGCGAATGCCGGTCACGACAGGACCGTCACGACCGCTGTCTGTTTTCTGTTCATCGGTATGATGTTGAAACTGGCACTGTTCCCGTTGCATGTCTGGTTGCCTGCAGCGTATACGACGGCACCTTCCGTTGTGGGTGTGTTCATGGCCGGCACAACGACAAAAGTCTTCGTATACGTATTCATACGCTATATGTTTGATATTTTCGGCCTGGATCTGTTACAAGCACGGCTTCCTGTCGACCTGTTGCTGCAACTACTTTCTGCAGCGGCAGTAATCTATGGATCGTGGATGGCAATCAACCAGCAGTCGATCAAACTCATCCTGGCCTGGTCGAGTGTCGCCCAGATTGGCTACATGATTCTTGGTATTTCCATGCTGACTGCAACCGGTGTCACGGCATCGATTTTACATTTATTTAACCATGCCTTGATGAAAACCGCGCTGTTCATGGCAGCGGGCTGCCTGGTCTACAAACTGGGTACGGATAGCCTGGCGAAAATGCAAACGGACAAAAACTGTATGCCGTTTACGCGAATTGCGTTCATACTCGGCGGACTCAGTTTGATCGGTGTGCCCGGCACCGTTGGTTTTTTAAGTAAATGGTATTTGCTAAGTGCGGCATTCCAGGCAAACCTCTGGCTGTTACTTCTTGTCATAGTAATCGGATCATTGCTTGCCGTGATCTACGTCTGGAAAATTGTCGAGGCGTTTTATTTTCGTCAACCGGCCGGGCAGGCGAGTGCGCAGGTAACCGAGGCACCCATCTATATGTTAGTGCCGTTGTGGCTGCTGGTGATAGCGAATTACTGGTTTGGTATTGAGACAAGCCTGACCGTGGATACCGTTAACTCAATTACGAACGGACTGATGGCAGCCAATCAATGAGTGTTAATAACTTGATACTGCTGTCGTTACTTGTCCCGACGTTAACGGCACTGCTTGTCGTTCTTGCCGGGCGTCGCGATAATCTACGCGAGGCGATGACATTGTCCGGTGCAGGACTGCTGTGCTTGAGCATTTTCACCCTGTATGGCCGGTTTAACGGGGAACAGACAGAATTACTGACGCTGATCGAACCGATACCGGGTTTGAGCATTGCCTTTTCGATAGAACCGCTCGGCCTGCTGTTCTCGATGATAGCCAGTTGTCTCTGGCTGGTTACCTCGATCTACGCTATCGGTTATATGCGCGGCAATAAGGAGCAAAACCAGACACGCTTCTATTTTTGTTTTGCTGTCGCCATCGCGGCCACGATCGGCATCGCGTTCAGTGCGAACCTGCTGACATTATTCCTTTTCTACGAAGTCCTGACCTTGTCGACCTGGCCGCTGGTAACGCATAGCCAGAGCGATAAGGCCAGAAAAGCCGGCCGTGTCTACCTCGGAATATTGTTGACCGCCTCGTTTGCTTTTTTTCTGCCCGCGATCGTCTGGACCTGGGTGCTGGCAGCCGATATTCAATTCACCGAGGGAGGAGTGTTTGACACAATGCCCTCGACGACGGTGATGTTTTTGTTGCTGGCACTGTATGTGTTTGGTATCGCCAAGGCGGCAGTCATGCCACTGCATGCCTGGTTACCGGCCGCGATGGTTGCGCCGACGCCGGTATCCGCGTTGCTACACGCGGTTGCAGTGGTGAAAGCCGGCGTGTTTTCAATCGTCAAGATTATCGTATACATCTTTGGCCAGCAGACGTTGACCGCTGCTGGCATTACCGAGTTTTTTGTTTACATTGCCGGACTGACAATTGTACTGGCATCGGCCATAGCGTTATATCAGGATAACCTGAAACGACGTCTCGCATTCTCAACCATCAGCCAGTTGTCGTATGTCGTTATGGCGGCATTACTGGTTGCACCGATCTCGATCATTGCCGCCGCGCTGCATATTGCCGTACATGCCTTCGGCAAGATCACTTTATTCTTTGCCGCTGGCGCTATCTATACCGCCCATCATAAAACCGAGATCAGCCAGTTAAATGGCATCGGCAGACAAATGCCCTGGACGATGACGGCATTTGCGATAGCCAGCCTGTCTATGATCGGAGTGCCGCCGATCGCCGGTTTTCTCAGTAAATGGTATTTATTAAACGGCGCGATTGTCATGGAAAATCTTTTTGTGATAGCCGTGTTACTGATCAGCACGCTACTGAACGCCGCTTATTTTCTGCCGATCGTGTACGCGGCTTTCTTTAAAACCGGTGAGCAGAGTGAGTACAAGGAAGCTTCGCTGAATATGGTTATCCCGATCATATTCACGGCGACAATGTGTCTAATCATGTTTTTTCAACCGCAGACTGTTTTGAACCTGGTCAACCGGATACCCTACTGACGATGAAACACTGGCTATATCGAGAGGAAAACCTGCCCAAACTGTGGAAGGCCGGCTTCGTAGTGCTTGCACTGATAGTGATCGGCGAAGTCTTTATTCATTTGCATGCGTATTTCCCGATTGCAGAATTCTTCGGATTTAACGCCGTCTATGGATTTCTCTCCTGCGTCATCATGGTCGTGTTTGCCAAGGGGCTGGGAAAATTTATCAAGCGCAAGGACGATTATTACGATGTGTGACTGGCTGACCCCGTCGACGATATTGATCCTGACCGGTTTGTTCTTGCCACTGACCCGGGGTCGTGCTCGTGCTGCTGTATTACTTGTTGCGCCCCTGGTTTGTATCTACCTGGCACTGACACTTCAGCTCTCTTACACCTGTCAGATCAGTTTTCTGCAGCTCGATCTGCAACCGGTTCGAATTGACAGCCTGAGTCGCCTGTTTACGATTGTATTTTCTATCATGACGTTTGTCGGTGTGTTATTCAGTTATCGGCAGGCAAAGGTATTTGAGCTCAGTGCCGCATTGATCTATGCCGGTTCAAGTATCGGTGTCACGCTGGCCGGTGATCTGATCACGGTATTTGTATACTGGGAACTGATGGCGTTGGCCTCGACACTGGTTATCTGGTCGGCAGGCAGTCAAGCATCAGCGAAGGCCGGTATGCGCTATGTGTTAATGCACCTGTTCGGCGGCATGTTGTTAATGATCGGTATAATCGCGTTTTATAACGAGACCGGTTCATTGTTGTTCAGTGCCATGCAACCGGATTCGTTCGCGACCTGGTTTATCCTCGCTGGTTTCCTGTTAAATGTCGGCGCGCCACCGTTTTCCGCGTGGCTTGCCGATGCCTACCCGGAAACGAGTTTTAGTGGCATGGTATTTTTATCTGCGTTTACCACCAAGACTGCTGTTTATGTGTTGCTGCGCGGTTTCCCCGGCACGGAAATCCTGATTTTCATCGGCTTGTATATGATCTTTTACGGCATCATTTATGCGCTGCTGGAAAATGATATGCGCCGTATTCTGGCCTACAGCATCATCAACCAGGTCGGTTTCATGGTCTGTGGTATCGGTATCGGCACCGAACTCGCGCTAAATGGTGCAGCGGCGCATGCATTTACTCACATTATCTACAAGGCCCTGTTATTAATGTCAGCCGGTTCCGTGTTGTACATGACTGGCAAACGTAAATGTACAGACCTGGGTGGCCTGTTCCAGACGATGCCGGTGACGGCGATATGCGGCATTATTGGCGCATTGGCGATCTCGTCCTTTCCGTTGACCTCCGGCTTTATCAGCAAATCAATGATCACGCAGACGGCCGCCGATCAGCATTTATTGTATGTCTGGCTGGGATTGCAGGCGGCATCGGCCGGTGTCTTTCTGCATGCAGGTATTAAATTTCCCTGGTTTGTCTTTTTTCAGAAGGACTCGGGCCTGCGACCGAAAGACCCACCACTGAATATGCGCCTGGCCATGATTCTGTTTGCCTTTGTTTGCCTGTTCCTGGGTGTGTATCCTGCCTTGTTGTATCAATGGTTACCGTATGCGGTTGAGTACGTGCCCTATACTGCCGATCATGTATTGGCACAGCTGCAACTGTTATTGTTCTCGGGCCTGGCCTTTTTTGTCATGTTGCCCATGATGAAACGCACCCTGACAATCAGCCTTGATTTTGACTGGTTTTACCGGGTTCTGTTTCCGTTTCTGTTTCGATCAATCATCAAGGGACTTGGTTTATTCATGACCGGGCTTTCAGGCCTGGTCAATCAAACCTTATCCTTACTGCTGCAGCTGCAACAGGACGTGGCGGGGAATCAGCATCGCCATGCCGCCATCAATCGGGCGGTTACAGTCACGCTGATCCTGTTTCTTGTACTATTGATACTGGTGCTGGCCTGGCAGTAATCACCTATTTTCTGCTTGCCAGGCTCCGGTAACAATGGATAGTCCAGGCAAGATAAAACACTGTGCCGATAGCAAACGGGATAAAGAAATACTGGATCCCGAGTAGCCAGGTCAGTGGCCCAATCAAATAGATAAAATCTTCCAGTTCAAATCCGGCAGCGGCGGGGTGTTCGACGGTGGTCGTTCCATGTTCCTGTTCCATCTTCATTCTCAACAACAGGATGATCGGGTTGGAGAGTCCGGCAGTTAAACCGAGTACCAGGTAAATCGTCAGGTTCCCTTGCAGAAACAGGCCGATTCCTATCGCTAAAAATAACAGCGTGTAATTTAGGCCGCCAACAATATAGTCGAACAGGTAACCAAAACCGGAGTGCGTTTTCTGCAACCTGGCAAGTTCTCCATCCAGATGATCAAAAAACACCGCCAGCATGAAACACAGGGCCGCAAGATTAGCATGGACTTCTGCAAAGAAAATAAACAGCAGAGCGGTTACCAGGCCGAGTAAAAACGATATTGCGGTGAGATGATTCGGTCGGAGCGATGTGTTGACCAGCGGGGTGAGCAGCCAGCGGGCAATACGCTTGTCATATGCCAGAGATCGATTGCTCGCACCTGTTACTTTCATGCAAATGCGATTAACTAGCTAAAATCAGAAAACCAGTTGATCGCATCTCCAATCGCATCATCGACTGATCGCGGTGCATAACCCAGTTCGTTTATTGCCTTGTCGCTGCTGAAATACATGCGGTGTTTTGACATCCTGACAGCATCGACTGTGACCTGGGGCTCGGTGTGGGTTACTCTGGCAAACTGTTCGAACAGATACGCGAACGGCAGGACCAGTGTGTGTGGTAATTTAAACTTGGGCGCAGGCCGGCCTAGTTTGTCGGCTATGCGTGTGAGCAGTGATTTTAAGCTCAGGTTTTCACCCCCGAGAATATATCGTTGGCCGGGCTTGCCGTTCTCCGCGGCCAGCAGATTACCGGTCGCCACATCATCAACATGGACAATGTTTAACCCTGTATCAACATAAGCCGGAATGCGTCCGTTCATAGCATCATAAATAATCCGGCCGGTCGGTGTGGGCTTGATGTCGCCGGGACCAATGGGGGTCGAGGGATTGACAATGACTACCGGCAGACCCGTCTGTTCAAATATTTTATCGACTTCGCGTTCGGCAAGAAATTTTGATCGTTTGTAATGGCTGACCATTTCCGAGAGCACACCCTCGTTGGATTCATCAGCTATCTGATCTCCCGGCGGTAAACTAAGTGTCGCAACACTGCTGGTATAAACGATTCGTTTGACATCACGCTCGGCCGATTCGAGTAGCAGGTTACGCGTCCCGTCGACGTTCGCCCTGTACATGGCTTCCGGGTCCGGCACCCATAAACGGTAATCGGCGGCCAGATGAAAAACGGTATCACATCCATTAATCGCGTTGCCTATAGCATTACGGTCAGTCAAATCAGCATGTCGAACCTCGATGTCCATTTGATCCAGGTTACGCATGTCACAGCCTTGTCTGATCATCGCCGTGACTTCATGGCCCTGTTCAAGCAATTTTCGTGTTACTGCCGAGCCGATGAAACCGTTTGCGCCCGTTACCAATGCTTTCATGTCGTTGCTCGTTTCACCGTCAGGTATTGATGAATAACAAGAACGGCAAAGCAGGGGGCGCCGATGGCTGCCGCCAGCAGGAACATTGACAATCCATCAACCAGCACGACTAATGGCAGCAGGTACAGAATATCTTCTGCCTCAAATCCGGCAAAATGCGGTTGACGCGCATCATCCTTGCCGATCATCTGTTCAATCAGGTGGCGCAGATGAAAGATGCAGGAGACGCTCAACCCGGCCAGTACGCCAAGCATGAGTGCATGATGACCAGGATCGTTGTCGCTCAGCCCAACGGCGATGCCGATGAATAAAAATATATTGATAATCGCATCACAGGTCAGGTCGTAATAATGGCCGACGCGACTGGTCGAATTTTTCAGGCGCGCCAGTTCTCCATCGGCATGATCGAGAAAATTCGAAATCATAAAGGCAATGGATGCGATCAGCCCAAGCACGGCGCCACCGAAAGAAAACAGCAAAGAGGCACACAGCCCGAAAACCAGGCGCAGCGTGGTCAGATGATTTGGCTGAATTCGGGTGTCTCGTAACGGGTAAACCAGTCGAAAGGCCAGTCGTGCATCCCAGGGCTTGGCAGTTTGGGGTAGCGTCTTCATTATTGTTTATTATATTCGAGAAGACTCGGTAATATGAATAAAGTGGCGAGCAGGGCCATCGCGATGCCAATTGTCAGCAACAGTCCCATGCTGGCCGTGCCGACATGCGGCGAAAAGGCGAGGTTACCGATGCTGCCGATTGTCGTCAGGGCGCTGATGAGGATGGCCCGGGAGGAACTGGTCGCCAGCAGGCTGGATCGGGATTTATCGGTTCGATAACGATGCATCATATGAATGGCACTATCGACGCCGATACCGAGTAGCAGCGGCAGGGCAATAACATTGGCAAAGTTCAACGGCATGCCTATGGCAACGCTGATTGCCGCAGTCAGCAACGCGGCCAGCAGCAACGGCGCCAGCACAAACAGGACATCCACCCGTCTCGGCATCAGCATAAATAGCAGAACCGTGATGACCGCAATGGCAGACAGTAGCGCCTGTTGAAATGCACTGATAACCGCTTTGCCAGCTTCGACCGGGATGACGGGCCCGCCAGTGATGCGGTCCTCAACTTTCTGGATTTGTTCAACAAATCGGTATTGTGCGTCATTGTCGTATAAATTTTCACTCGGGATCACCTGCACCAGGTAGCGGTCATTGTGTTGCCAGCGACGGGTGAAATTTTCCGGTAGATCCTGCAGTTCGACTGCCTCGGCGGAGAGACCCGCCTCCAGTGCCTGTAACCGGCCCGGGAGTGAGGCCAGTAATCCCTGTTCCAGCAGCTGTAGCCGTTCTGTCTGCTGGTCTGGCGGCAGTGATCGGATAAATTCCAGGTAACTGTCCAATACCTGACGAAAATTATTGTATTCAGGGCCGCCTGCAGCCTGATTTTGCGCCAGTCGTTGTGCAATTTTTGTCAAGGATGCCAGTCGCTGTTCAGACGTGATAGCGACATCGCCAACACTAAAAAAATCAAAACCAAGCAACAGGTTCATCTCATCTATCAGGGCCAGCTTATCCGTTTGTTGATCGGGGATAAAATCATGCAACCAGATGACTTCTTCGACCACGTCCAGTTGACTTAATTCTTGTTTAATCGACACAGCATCGGATGTGCCGCTCGCAATGACGGTGCCGGTAAGCGGTGACTCATCCGGATCTTTGAGTAGCTGTTTGAATGTTTTTACCGATTCATTTTTCTGTGGTTGCAGGTTGATCGTGTTGATATCAAAGGTCAGTTGCGGCAACAACAGCAGCGCAATAATCGTCAATACCAGTGCCAGTCGCATAATGCTACCTGCATGTGTGACCGGGATTTCATGGATAAGGCTGAGCCAGCTGCCATTGGACAAGGAAAATGCAGGCTGACCGGAAACGGGCAGGTATTTTAATATTGCGGGCATAAAAGTCAGCGTCGTGATCAGGCTGATAAACATCCCGCTCCCCGAAATCCAGCCCAGTTCGGCAACGCCGTCATAATCGGTGGGAACGAAAGCATAAAAACCGATCGCGGTGGTAAACGCGCAGATAATAAGAGCAGCACCTATGCTACGACTGGTTTCCAGCAAGGCGTTGTCGTGACTGGCTTGATTAATGAGCAGTTCACGAAATCGCAGACAATAATGAATGGCAAAATCAACGCCCAGGCCGATGTATAACACCGCGAACGCAACCGAGATCAGGTTCAGTTCGCCAACGGTCAACGTGGCAAAGGTGGCCGTCAAGATCAGCCCGATTATTAATGTCGTCAGTGTGGCCAGTACCAGCCAGCCGGAACCCAGACCAAACAACAAAACGAACGTGACGAACACCAGTGCTACGACAATGGCAGTTGTGTTGGTTTGCATGACCGAACTCAGTTCTTCATGCGACATGGCGACCCCGCCGGTAAATTTCAGCGTGGCCGTGTGCCTTGCCAGCAATCCACTTGCACTGGCCTGCTGCCTTAACGAAGTGAGTAATTCTCCGGCTGGTAGCATTGAGGAATAGTCCAGCCGTGGTTGTACCAGGATGTACTCGCGATAGACCGGTTTGTCTTCTGTATCAAACAATAATTTTTGCCAGGATAAGCGGTAGGGCGAGCGTTCCCTGTTAGCAACCAGGGCTAATTCGAATTGCTTCAACAAGGGCAACAGGTCGATCTGCTCCCCGTCATCGATCGCATCCAGCGCCAGTAACAACATGTCACCCAGGCCGCGCAGTGTCTGGTCCTGGATTAATTGTGAGAGAAAGGCCTGGTTGGTTGCCAGTTCATCGGCCAGGTCCTGCAGCTCGTTTTTATCCAGAAACAGCAGACCGGACTGCTGGAAAAAAGGTATCTGTGAATGCCGGTAGATCGTTTTGTATTGCTGTTTATCCTGCTGCAGCAACGTATACAGTTCGTTGGCGGCGTCGTTCGCCTGATCCGGGGTGCCGGCTTCAAGCACGATTAATAAATTATCGGTCGTGTGCGGGAATAGCGTCTCGTATTCAAGATCGAGCTGGCGCCAGCGTAACTCCGGTGACAGCATGTCACGTGTATCCGTGTTCATGCCCAGATTATTGATCGTGTAATACAGGCAACAGGCTGCGAGTATCGGCATACCCAGCAGGATGACCAGGCTGAAGCGCTGGGTCAGTTTGAACCAGGCCTGTAACAATGTATCGATGGAATTCGCCATAAAGGTATCGGCTAGTTCCGGTCGCTCTCAATGACCGGGACAGTCGTGATCAATCGCATCAAACCCGAAATACGTACTCTTTATTTTTTTCGCGCTCACAATCCGGCGGGTAACTTTTGCGTTTATCGATGTAATACTGACGTCGATGGTCACCGTCGGCTAATTTGTTATACGTAACGTACAACACGCGACGCGGTGAATTGGTCAGGTTCGGACCGGAGCGGTGTGGTGCGTACGAATCAAAAAATACCGCATCGCCTGGTTGCGTGGGCAGGGCGACATAGTCGAGACCGTCCTCGTCCAGCGGTTTCCATTTCTCCCCGATAAAGCCCTTGTTATGAAACCCGCTGGCCAGTTCAAGGCAGCCGTTTTCATTTGTGCACGGGTCAATGGTTACCAGTGCCGTAATGTGGATCGGTGCGTACGTGTCCCAACCCGCCTGGATATCCTGGTGTGCCTTGAAGCCATCGCCGCCCGGCATTTTAAAGTTGATCTTGTCCTTGAATAAAACGGACTCCTGCCCGAATAACTGGTCAACGCATTGTTTTAGCTTGCCGCCCACGAATAAATCGCTGAAGCCGGCATGGTAAGGTTCAAAATCCTCAAGACGGGACAGGATTCGCTGGCCCGGGTCCAGTTGACTCTGTTCAAAATACATCATGTATTTGCCCGGCACTTCCGGGTAACTGGCGACTTCATCGCACCATGCCGTGATCATTCGCATCTCTTCCGCGTCGAACAGGCCGTACGAGGTGGTGAACCCGGAGGCTGCAAATTCTTCGCGATTTTGCTCGGATAACATCGATATTCCTCTGAAAAAGTTTGTCTTTATAAAACAGTGGTGTGCATAGCACAAGTCATGAAGATTTGGTCGCGGGATTTGTCCCGACCACTTCATTTTCCAGAAACTGTCGGCACTGCTGCAGCGTGCGTTTCGCACGGGTGAATCCTGCCATCAGGCGAAACAGTGGAAGAAGATCGGCCGGTCGCCGAAACAAACTGTAAAGCAGGCCGGAGAGCACGGGTTCACCGTCGGCATTCATGTTCGAGAATACCGATTGCGGTATCGTCGTGGCCAGGTCGTCGCTGATGACCCTGACCGCCAGGTGCGGAATTTCATGCTCGCCGGCAAGCCGGGCTATCGCCGCAGATTCCATATCTGCGGCGATAGCTGACGTGGATCGCTGCAATGCGCGTTTCTCTTCCGAATTTGCCAGCACCTGTGTCGTCCGGGCAATGTCACCGCAGATAGTACGCATCCCCTGGTTACTAGCGAACGTCTTTAGTTTTCCGAGCAGGTCGGCGTCAGACAGATATCGGGCAACATCCGGATCAGTAATCGCACCGGCCAGAACCAGGTCACCGCATTGACATTCAGTCGATAAGCCGGCTGCCAAACCCCAGCTGACCAGGATCTGGCAGTGTTCGGATAAGAGATGTTTGGTCGCGCGCGTGGCATTGTCATCGCCAATCCCGGCGACATGTAACCACAGGTTGTCGTGAATCCTGACGTTGTTTCGCAGCGTCGTTTTGCGCCCTGTCAGACAGGCGGCCTCAACCGGCAGGGCCGCAATGACCCCGATTTTGCTCAATCTTGAGTGGTCAGATTGCGGTACTTCGCCAGCGCCCACAACGGAAAATAGCGCGTATAACCGTGGTATTTCAGATAAAACACACGTGGAAATCCGGGCGCGGTGAAATCCTCGTCGTACCAGAGGCCATCGTCCTGTTGTGTGTTCAGCAGAAATTGAATGCCGGCTTCCACCTTGTGGTTTACCTCACCGGCAGACAGCAGGGCCAACAGTGCCCATGCCGTCTGGAATGAAGTACTTGGATACAGGCGGCGATGTCGTGGTGGATAATAGCTGTCATTGCTTTCACCCCAGCCGCCATCATCATTTTGCACGTTGTATAACCAGTCGACAGCCTTGCGAATGAACGCTTCTTTCGGGCTGATGCGCGCTTCTTCCAGTGCACTCAGCACCGACCAGGTACCATAAATATAATTTGTACCCCAGCGCCCGTACCAGGAACCATCCTCTTCCTGATCTGATTTCAGATACTGTATAGCCAGGTCAATCTGGTCTTTATACTTTTCCCGGTCAACCAGCGACAACATGGCCAGGCAACGGCCGGTCACGTCTGCCGTCGGCGGGTCGAGCAACGCACCATGATCCGCGAAAGGAATGTAGTTCAGGTAGTACTGTGTATTATCGACTTCGAAAGAACCATAACCACCGTTCTTCGAACGCATTCCGGCGATCCATACGGCAGCCCGTTGAATCGACTCGGCATACCTGTCATTACCGGTACGATGCATCGCCCAGGCCACCATGGACGTATCATCCAGATCCGGATAGTAATAGTTGCTGTATTGAAAGGCCCAGCCGCCGCCTTGCAGGTCCGGTCTTACCTCACGCCAATCACCCGGTTCCTCGGATAATTGTTGATCCCGTAACCAGTCGAGTCCCTTGATGGAGTGCTCGCATTCGGGATCCGATTCGAGCAGGGCCTGGCAGGCAAGTGAGGTATCCCACACGGGCGAGACACAAGGCTGACAAAAGACGCTGCCATCCTCGTTCGTGACCAGCAAACTATCGATCGCCTGTCGCGCCTGTTTTACCTTTGGATGATCCTTGCTGTAGCCGAGCGTGATTAACGCTTCGTAGACATTGACCATGGCCGGGAAAATTCCGCCGATTCCGTGTTCTTCATTCATGCGGTCGATGAACCACTGCTCGCACTTGCGTATCGAAATATTACGCACGAATCCTGGTACGAGTTTCTCAATCCAGCGGCCAACCTGGTCAAGTGCAAAGAAGGCGCGGCTTAATGGTGTTGTCAGGCGAAAGTAATGCAGTTCGTCTTCCGGTGGGGTGATAAACAGCTCGCGGATATCAACGCCGCGCGGGTTCACGGCCGACGGTTTCAGCGTGCACAAGACAAACAGCGGAACCATGACTGTGCGTGACCAGTAAGACACCTTGCTGATATTAAACGGAAACCACTTCGGTAACAGAATCACCTCGGCCGGTATGAATGGCGTGGCTCGCCATGGCACCTGTTCAAATAACGCCAGTAATATGCGGGTAAACACATTACTGTGTGCGGCACCGCCATGATTCAGGATCGCATTTCGTGCGCGCACCATGTGCTCTTCGTGCGGGTCATCACCGACCATTTTTAACGCGTAATACGCCTTAACCGAGCAACTCAAGTCGAAGTCACCGCCGTGATACAACGACCAGCCATCGTGTTCATCCTGTTGTGCACGCAGGTAGGTGGCAATCTTTTCCTGCAACGGTTCGTCAACCTCACCGACAAAATGCATCATCAAGATGTATTCAGCCGGGATCGTGCAATCGGCTTCCAGGTGATATACCCAGTGACCGTCTGCTTGTTGCTGCTGGATTAACGCTTCTCTTGCCGAGGCAATTGCGGCGTTTAAAGCAACCGGTTTCAGGTGATGGACTGTGGAAAGATCAGTGGCTGGCTGATCGGCACTGCCGACCAATTTATCGTTAGCATCAAGTAACATTCGGATTATCCCCGGAACGTGTCATGCGTCTTGTTGTTATTAAAAAGTTGTGAGCGCCAGAATGATGTTATTGCTTGTTTCCCGCATTAAATCAATAACTTATCAGAAGTTCCGGGTTACTCTCAACTCCCCTGAGTTGGCACACAATCATCTCACGAAACGCCTTGTTCAGGCAAACTGTGAGCGGTCATTTTGAACAGTAAATTCAGTAACTTGTCGTGCCTGACACACAGGTTCGTGCTGATGATAGTGGCTTTAACACTATTACGTGAGATTTTGACCTCATTGCCTGACTGAAAATCCCGCTTTTTATCAATTTTACGCAGAGTCAGTACGGCCATGCCGAGTGCCCAAAGACAGAATTTGCGAATACCGGGTTCATTCGCCGGAATGATCAACGTATAGCGCAGTGCATTTTCCAGATGACCGCGGGCAATCGCGATCAGTGTTCCCATACTTTGATTAAACGCCGGGTCTGATTGTCCCGGTTGCTTGTCGGCCAGCGTGAATCCATTGCTCTGAAAAAGATCAGCCGGCAACCAGCACGCACCACGTTCATGATCATCCCAGATGTCTTTCAATATGTTTGTCATTTGCAATGCCTGTCCGAACGACACTGCCAGTGGCATCAACTCGGCATAGTGTGCATGGATCTCGGGCGAGTAATCGCAAAATAATTCGGTCAACATCTCACCGACGACACCGGCAACAAAATAACAATACTCGTCCATCGCCGGTTGATCCGGCACACCGGCCAGAGTCTCGGCCTGTTGATAACGCACCATGCCCTCGGCCATGACGTCCACGCATCTTGCCAGTGACTCCTGTTGGCGTTGATTAAAGCTGTGCGTTATACGGATCACGGCCGCTGTGTTTTTGATCAGATCTTTTTCTGCATCGCTGGCCGTGGCGGAGAGTTTCGGATGCAGTTGATCGGCAAATTCCTGTGCGGATGCCTCGGTTTTCACAACGTCAACAAACAGCCGGGCAAAATAGGTTTGCTGATCGATCGGCAGATCCTTGTCGTCCTCGATCGTGTCAGCAATGCGGCATAACAGGTAGGCATTACCGATGACATCGCGCAGACCTTCCGGCAGTTGCGGGATCGTTAACGCAAACGTGCGCGAGACATGCTGCAGGATTCGGTTCTGAAAGGTTAAATCTTCGTCAAACTGTGAATTGTCCACGGGCACGTTGCATCTGGTGTCGGAAATCAGCGGGGGATTATGACAGAACTTGCGTCCGGCTGGAAAAGCCGGCAGCCAGCTATCGATCAACTGGTCAGGCTACTCGGGCTTTGTTCAGGTTCGGTCGGTAGTTGGGCGCCACCGGGGAAAACGGATTTACCGATGCGCGAGATGACTTCCCAGCTCGGTCCCGGGAACGTGTGTAACTTTTGCATCACATCGTTAAACGAAGAGATAAAGTGATCACAATCAGTTTGGGTTATTACCAGCGGCGGAATCAGCTTGATGACATCGATCTTGTGACCGGCCACCTGCGTCAGTATGCCGTGATCCTGCAACATCGGGATCGTCACCGCCTGCGGAAACAGGCTCTTGTCCAGCTTATGTGCGAGTGACCAGGCGGCGCGTAATGAAATCGATTTCGGTGCGCCAAACTCGATGCCAATCATCAGGCCACGCCAGCGAATGTCCTTGATAAATTCATACTGTTCCTTCATTGCCAGCAAGCGTTGCCCAATCTCATCGCCAAGTGTCTTCGCATTCTCAACCAGGTTATGCGTCTCGATGTAATCGAGTGTTGCCAGTCCCGCGACCATCGCCAGGCTACCCTGTCCAAACGTGGACGAATGCACAACCGAGCGATCCATCGTTGAGTAGACCTTGTCATACACCGGTTTACGCATGAGCACGGCTCCGACCGGCACAAACCCGCCGGACAGTGCCTTTGATAAAATCACGATATCCGGTTCAACGTTGTCCTCATGGTCGAGTGCGAGAAAACGCCCGGTACGACCGATACCAGATTGCACTTCATCAACAATGAACAGCGCACGATACTGATGACAGAGCCGCTGTGCGCCTGCCAGGTAACCATCAGGTGGAATATTAATACCTTTGCCCTGCACGGGCTCGACAATGAATGCGGCTACATCACCCTGTTTCAGGCGCTGTTCCAGTGCCTCCAGGTCGGCAAACGGAATTTCGTACGTGTGCGGTAACAACGGACCGAAGCCTTCACGAAAAGTGTGATCGCCATTCAGTGATAACGAGCCATTCGAGAGACCATGAAAGGCTTTTTTCGCATGGATGATGCCGGGGCGTTGGGTCGCACAGCGGGCAAACTTGATCGCCGACTCGACACCCTCGGTGCCCGAGTTGGTGAAGTAAACGTAATCCAGGTCATAGCCGACACGCTTTTTCAGCTCTTTCGCCAACAGGCCGGACAACAGCGGCGCCTCCATCTGCACCAGCGTTGAGTAATTACTGTCGATAAAATCCTTTAACGATTGACTGACAGCAGTGTTGTTGCGACCGATATTGAATACGCCGTAACCGGCGAGCATGTCGAGATAGCGACGCCCGTCTGCATCCCACAGATACTGACCCTCGGCTTTCGTGTAGCAACGATCAAAACCGATAGTACGCAGGGTTTTAACAAATCGCGGGTTCACGTGATCGCGGTGCAGATCGTAATTCTGCCCTTCGTTCTCAGCCAGCAGTTGACGTATGTTCAAGGTCATTGACAGTTCCGGTCAGTGAGTCTTGCCAGGAAAGTCCTGATCCTACAGGTGATATAGCATTGATCGCCATATTTTTCTGTGCTGAAAGGTAAAAATTGTGAAGCGTCAATCATGTATCCGGGCAGTCCAGGTTCCGATCCATGACAGTCAATAGTAATGAATCTTTTCACACTGTCTCCTTGTTTTCCGGGATGGCAACGCTGGCGGCCTGGCGTTGTGTTTGCCTGAGTCGATACATCGTCAACATGGCAAACGCCGGTGCGCCAACGGAGGCCCCGATCAAAAACGGATAATGCCAATCAAGCCAGACTACAACGGGTAACAAATAGAGAATGTCATCAAAATCAAAACCGGCGAACCCGGGATAGGCTTTCTCGCCCGTATCCTGTTTTTCCTGGTCGATCGCCTCGGCCAGGATCTCGGCCGCCAGTACGCCGGCCGCAGCGGCCAGCCCGAGCACCAGGCTCCAGTAGCCGATGGATTCATCACGTAAGCCGATACCGATGCTGAAAAAGAACAAGACGGTGACAGAGACGTCGGTCAGGTAATCAAACCGGTGTCCCCATTCGCTTGATTTGCCGGTGACGCGGGCGAGCTCACCGTCGGCACGGTCCATAAACGCGGAAAATATCCAGATGATGCCACCCCACAGATTCGAGGCATCCGTACCGATGGCGAAGCAGGCACAGGCAAGCAGGCCAGAGAGCAGGCGGACGCCTGTCAGATGATTCGGAGTGATCGCAGTGTTAACGAGAGGCTGAATGCAGCGGCGCGCGATTTTATGGGTCCAGGAGTCGCCAACCATTTAGGATCTATCAGGCGTTAAACCCGCGTAACTGAATATCAAACTTGTCCAGTGCGCGTTGAATACGAGGATGGATCAATGCCTTGTACTCGGCTTCAAATTCATAATCTTCCGCACCGGTCTCGATATTGTCGAACGCACCGGTGGCCGGATGTGTGTAGATCTCACTGATGCCGTCCGGTAAATGGGCGAGCGTTCTTACCAGTTGATCCTGGTTCATGTGACCACTGTTATAAAAGCCGAATACATGCTCGTTGTAGTTTAGTCCGTCAGCGTCCAGCCGGTGCTTCATACGCGACAGTAATGGCGACAATGACAGGCGAACCAGTTGTCGCTGTCGAAACTGAAAGGAATTTTCCGCTAACTCCGGTACCACCGGCTCGGCCGGCAGGCGAACTGCTGTCAGGCCGAAGTCTTTGCCTATGCCGAGTATCAAGTCAAATACGGTCGGATGCAGATGCATGTTTCGATGCGCGTTGACATGATCCAGTTGCAACCCCGTCTGTTGAAAACGGGAAAACTGTTCGCGAATTTCCGCCGCCAGCTGTTTTTGCAGTTCACTGTTGAAATACAGTTTGATCCCGCTACGAACCTCGTGATTCGAGAAAAAATTATTGATAGTGACAAGGTCGGGGATCTCGGTATGCGGCAGGCAGGACTGTCCATGCGACAGCACCAGGTGCAGACCAACTTTCAGATTGGGTGATTTCCTGGCGCGGGCAACCGCATCGTCGAAGGCCGGGGCCCCGACCATCAAACTGGCAGTTGTCAGAATGCCTTTATGGTTTGCGTGCTCAATCGCTTCATTGACCGGCACCGACAAACCAAAATCATCACCGGTAACGATCAACTGTTTCAGACGGTGCTCTCCCTGGCAAACAGGAATTTAAAAAACTCGACACCTTCACGGGCGCGTCGTTTCATCACTTCCCAGTCACGACACATTTCGAAAAACAACGACGCCATTTTGTATGGACGGAAATAGAAGCGCTTGTAGAAGTCATCAACGGCTTCGAAAATTTCCTCGCTGCTTAAATGCGGGTAGTTCAACACGGAATGTTGCACGCCATCATTGCCAACCAGTGTCTCATCGTCGATCAGCCAGCCGTTTTCGATGGCCTGCTTATACAGGAATGTACCCGGATAGGCAGCCGGCAGCGAGACCTGGATGGTTTGCGGATTCAGTTCTTTAGCGTATTGAATGGTTTCCTCGATCGTTTCCTTGGTTTCACCCGGCAGGCCAACGATGAACGTGCCGTGGATTAGTATGCCAAGCTTGTGACAGTCGCGGGTGAACTGGCGCGCGATGTCGGTGCGAATGCCTTTCTTGATATTCACCAGTATCTGCTGGTTCCCGGATTCATAACCGACCAGTAACAGGCGCAGGCCGTTGTCTTTCATGATCTTCAATGTTTCATACGGCACATTCGCTTTGGCATTGCATGACCAGGTGATCCCGAGTTTGCCGATCTCTTTTGCCAGCGCTTCCACCTGTTCGATGTTATCGGTCAGCGTGTCATCGTCAAAAAAGAACTCTTTAATCTCGGGAAAGTTATCGCGCGCCCAGGTCAACTCGGCAATGATGTTTCCTACCGAACGGGTGCGATAGTTGTGACCGGAGATGGTTTGTGGCCACAGGCAAAACGTGCAACGTGATTTGCAACCGCGCCCGGTATAGAACGACATGTACGGGTGCAGCATGTAACCGTTGTAATAATCACTGGTCACAAGGTTTTCCTTGTAGATCTTCGTTACCCACGGCAATTCATCCATGTTATGCAAAATCGCACGTTCCTTGTTATGCACGACTTTGCCGTCTTTTTTCCAGGACAGGCCATCGACCTCGGCAAGCGGTTTACCTTCGGCGACTTCTTTCACGGTGAAATCAAATTCATTGCGCGTAACAAAATCAATCGCATCGGAGGCGAGCACGGAATGATCCGGATTGACCGCCACATGCGGACCGCAGATACCGATCATCAGGTCCGGGTTTTCTTTTTTATACGCCTCGGCGATCTTTACGTCGTTCGGGAAAGAGGGCGTGCTCGTATATAGAATCAACAGTTCGTAGTCGTTGGCCTGTGGCAGAATTTCCTCGAGTTCGATACCGCGTGCCGGGGCATCGATCAGTTTGCTGCCCTCGACCAGTGCGGCCAGTTGCGCCAGCCAGGTGGGATACCAGAATGATTTGACCTCGCGCGTGCACTGGTAGCGGGAGCCGGCACCGCCATCGTAGCCGTTATACGACGGGGGATTTAGGAATAACGTTTTTTTCATTAACAATAGTTTCCTTGGTTAATAGTCCTGATTGGTAGCCAGGGTCGCGATCTCTTCTTCCCGTTCCGGGATCACTCTCGGCGGTTCCGATTCGTGCAATACGCCACGACTGTCGACGGAAAAGGATTCATTCCGCCAGTGAATGGAACTGCCGGTAAAACTGGCGATGCGAAGAACAAAGCTGAGTGTATCACGCAGTGGGATCAGCCAGGCTGAACCGGCATTGTGCAGGTTTAGCCGGCTTTTTACGATTCGCAAGACGAGGAACCGGCAGAACAGGGCCATGCTGACCAGCATGACTGCAAAGATCGGTGAGCCAAGCAGCGCCAGCAATACAGCAGTCACAACACTGATGACAAACGTGTCTGTGATAAAAGTACTGACAAAGCCAATCGGCTCCACGGTTCGTAATGTCCGCACCCAGCGTAGTTCATGCAGCAGCAGTGATTTGAAAGAAACTTCCTCGACAATATTCGTCACGACGTAGTCAGACACATGGATACTGTAGCCGGCGTCTGTCACCAGCTTGCCGAGCATGTAGTCATCGGCGAGGTGATCTTTCAGGTAGCTGAAACCACCGGCCTGTTCCAGCAGCCGCCGTCGAACTATCATTGTTGCACCGAGACAGAATGTCGTCTTCTGCACAATCCCGGAGATTAAGACAGAGGGTAAAAACCAGTTATTGATAAACATGGCGTTTAACCGGGAGGCGATGCCACCGTGTGCCGATCCGGAATACAGGCAGGTCACCGCACCAATGCCCTCATCCGCAAACGGTGCCATGACCGCGGAGAGATAACCGGGGCCGACGCGCATGTCGCTATCGGCAATCAGCAGGAAGTCATGTTTCGCCTGACCATACATATTGATCAGGCTGGAGACTTTGTGGTTCGTCCCGTGTAACTTGGCGTCAACTACCACGCTGATGTCGAGATCCGGAAATTGCTGCTGCACCTGTTTAATAATTTTCAGTGCCGGGTCATCGGCGCGGTGTAATCCAAAAATAATCTGGTAGTGCGGGTAATCCTGTTGGCAAAAGCTGACCAGGTTGTCGTACATTTGCGGGTCGAGTCCGCACACCGGTTTGAACAACGATACCGCTGGCGTATGGTTGTCATTTGCGGCATTTGACGATGGTCGCAGTCGCCAGACAACCAACATGGCAAACAACTGGTAGGCAAATGAACCGAGGCAAACCAGCAGGCCAGCAAGAGACAAATAGTGTAAAAAGTCTATCGACACGGTTTTATTTTAATAATTTTTGACGCTGTAGTTTTTCCGCTGTCCGGTCCGGAACCGGGTCAGGGGTGGTGTTTCAGACCGGCCTATCGACCTGTACAAGGCGTGCAGGATATTGATTTTGGGAACATTACGCAAATATGGCAACGGCAGCAGTCTCGACAATTGAATCAGGCAGGTTTTGATTCTGTGGCGATCCGATTAGTTCATTTCGTAAGCTAAATTTATATTTTTATAATCAATTACTTATGTAAGAATGTCAGCAAAAGACACGAACCTGATATGACCGAGACTGAATCACCGAACGGGTTTATCCTGGAACCACCGAAACAACGGTTTCCGTTGGTACGACACTTGTCGTACCGGCTGACGCTGTGGCTGAACCAAACGGACGTCACGCCGAACCAGATCACTGTGCTGTCGCTGTTATTCGGCCTGGCCTGTGCCATCTGTTTTGCCCTGGGTGGCTATGTCATACAAATCATCGGCGCGTTGCTGCTGACGATCAGCTACACACTGGACAATTGCGACGGCGAGATCGCCCGCCTGAAAGGCATGTCCAGCGAGTTCGGCGCGAAACTCGATGACGTCGTCGACTGGGTGGTGGATGCCGCATTTTTCATCGGGTTGGGCTACGGTGTCTGGAAAACAAACGGCATGGCTATCTGGTTTTATTTTGGACTCGCGGCCGCCGCTGGCGCGTTCATCGATTACCTGGTCGATTTGTACAAATACAGGCAGGACGAAGCAAAAGAAGACACCCGCACACGAGAACAGGAGGCGGCCGATCCGAAACAACCGGAGGACACGCTCGACTGGATCATCTATATCTTCCACAAACTCAGTCGGGCCGATTTTTGTTTGATCATCGTGGTGCTCGCGATCTGTAACCTGACCTGGTTGCTGTTACCGTTCGCGGCCATCGGTGCGCAGGTCTACTGGATCACGGATCTGTTTGAGCGGGCGCGTGGCTGGCATACGTAAAACACTTCCGTCAATTCCAGGTGCAGTCATTGATAAATAACAGCAAACGCCAGCGCACCGGATTCAGAACTGTCTGTGTGATGATGTGTGCCGCAATTATCGCGTTGTCACAGTCGGCCTGCAGCAATCGCTTTACCTACAATCAACTGGACTGGTTAATTCCATGGTACGTCGACGACTATGTCGATCTAACCGCTGAGCAAAGTGACGAGTTCGACCGGCGCCTGGCACCGGTACTGACTTGGCATCGAACTGAAGAAATCGAGACACTGATCGCGTTGCTGGATTCAATCGAGCAAAGCCTGGATGCGCCACTGACACAGGCCCAGGTGACTCAATGGATCAGCGAGGTGCAGGCATCGATACGTCGCGTTGAGATCAGGTTGCTTGACGTTCTGATCCAGACCGGCACCGACCTGACAGATAAACAGGTAGCATCGGTCATAGAAAACCTTGCTGAAAAACAGGCAGAGTTACAGAAGAAATACCTGACTCGCACTGACCAGGATTACGCAGAGGACAGTGCAGAACGCCTGATTGAAAACCTGGAAAACTACCTCGGGCGGCTGGATGCGAAGCAGAAAACAATAGTAAAGGACGCCACCGGGGCAATGCTGCGTTTTGACAGGCAATGGTTGGCTGAACGTGACCAATGGATCATGCAGGTCAAAACTTTGTTGCAGAGACAGCCGGGATGGCAACAGTCGCTGAAGGCCGCTCACGCTGCACGAGTCAAGAATCGACCCGGGGAGTACGAGGCCGTATTGCGACATAACCTGACACTGATCAGCCGGGCGATCGCCAAAGTGATTAATCAGGGGACGGAAAGACAACAGAAACTGCTCAGGCAGGAAGTCGCCAGTCTCAAAACCGATTTGCAGCAAATCAGCAGTGCTGAAGGATAAACGGTTTGGTACCTGATCAGGTGTATATTCATGAATGGAGTGTCCATTGATTAAAAATGTTCTGAAATTTTTTGTC
Source organism: Gammaproteobacteria bacterium (assembly GCA_041984885.1). Classification (GTDB taxonomy): domain Bacteria; phylum Pseudomonadota; class Gammaproteobacteria; order Eutrophobiales; family Eutrophobiaceae; genus UBA4486. The sequence continues at coordinate 1,459 of JBHIXH010000024.1, read as the reverse complement.
AGGCTCTCAACACTTGGCCTGGAAAAGGGCATCCACATGACCCGGTTTTACATGTATGAGCATCTAAAAGAGCTTATGCGATCGCATGCAACCAGGTTTAATAAGCCACTGGTTTTATCAGTCGGCAGTTCGCTCTATCTCACCCGGGAACTGGATATACCTGATGCACAAATCGTTGAGGCAAATTATCCGGAATACAATGTGCTCGACCTGAAACTGGAAGACGCAAAATATGACATAGTCGTCATGGATCAGGTTTTGGAACATGTCGGTGTTGAACCCTGGAAAGCGTTTGATGAACTACACCGGGTTTTGAAGGAGGATGGTATTGCGATTGTGACTACCGTCTTCGGTTATGAGATACACGGAGCCCCGGGCGATTTTCTCAGGTACACCCCCGACGCACTGCGTGCATTGGCCGGTAATTTTTCACAGGTAATAGAAGCGGAAGGATGGGGCAACAAGACGGCGTTCATGTGCGGGCGATATTTCAATGTGCCCTATGCAAAATGGCACCCACTGCACAAAATGGCTACCCGCAATAATCCACGTTTTCCCATAGTTACCTGGGTTGTTTGCCAAAAATAAGAAACAGCGTAAATTGGTTCGGAGTCGGTTTCTGAAACTGATTATACTATCGCAAACGATAGGATAGGGGGTGTGGATGGCAGCTTCATTTAGAAGCAAGCTGGCGGAGCAGATTACTGACTGGGAAAACACCGGTCTGATCGATGCCGAACAGGCAACGCTGTTGCACGAACGCTTTGACCCGTCGCCGCTCAGCGGCACCGTGTTCCTGAAGTGGCTTGGCCTGTTTGCCGTCTTCATGCTGGCGCTGTCGTTTCTCGCGTTTGTTGGCACGATACTGTCCAGTTTCTCGCCCCTGTTCTCCACCTTATGCCTGATGGCGGTCGCCGGTTATGTCATGTATTACGGCGCGAGGCTTGCCTCCAGCAAGGAACAAAAACACCCGTTCACCGGGCAGGCATTACTAACGGTCGGACTGGTCGGTATTTACTCAAGCCTGTCAGCGTTATACCTGGTCAGCGACGGTGACAACTACGGCAGCATGTTCGGTGTGTTCATGTTGTTAACCAGCGCGGTCGCCTTCTTCGTTGCCTATCATTTTCACCTGCGTTGGCCGTTACTCGTCGCGCTGTTAATGGCGTTTCATGGTGTCGGCAGTTTCTCGCAGTACTGGGGGCACGGCTCCTACTTTCTCGATATCCAGGACCCGAAGTTGATGAGCGTGATCGCGTTGGTGACGATCGTCTGGGGGCATGTGCATGAAAGCGAGCTGGAGTTAAAACAATTCAAACGCTGCCTCGGGTTTGGACACCTGTACCTGATCTTCGGTTTGCTGTATCTGAACCTGTCGCTGTGGTTGCTCAGCCTGGAATACGATCGCAGCCTGGTCTGGATTGGCTTGTTCGCGATTGCCGCCATCGCTCAAATCGTC
>JBHIXH010000023.1:18112-37141 GCA_041984885.1 Gammaproteobacteria bacterium | reverse complement strand
GTAACAACCGCAGGATCGATGAACATCCGGACTTCGATACGCCGGTAAACCAGCTGCAGATCCCGGGCTGGCAGGAACTGCTGTTACTGGCCATGCGTTGCTACGATCTTGCTCCGCTCGGTTATCTCGGCGTCGACATTGTGATTGATGCGCAACTCGGCCCGCTGATACTGGAAATGAACGCAAGACCGGGCCTGGCTATCCAGATTGCCAACGGCCAGGGGCTGAAGCACCGACTGGATGCGATTGACCGCTTCGACCTGCCGGCGGATACCAGTGATCGTTTGGCTATCGTTCATCAATATATAGATAGTATTTACAAGGCATGATGACAAACACCACTTCTCGCCATGCCACACAGTCAGGCGTCGGTCTGTTACTGTTACTCATGTCCATCTCGGTCAACGCGGAACAAGCAGTGACAGAACAGCGGCAGCCACAACCGCAAACCACGCTGAAGATACTTGGTGGCGAGGTTAAACCCGGCCAGGCAAAAATACTCGACTGGGTTTCCAGTCAATCATTTTCCGGCAGAAACCTGAAATCTCCGGTAACGATCGTACGCGGACACAATGATGGGCCCGTCCTGTGCCTGGTGGCCGCAATACACGGTGATGAGTTGAACGGCGTCGAAATTGTCAGGAGGGTCAGTCAGGGACTGGACCCGGCTACCATGAATGGCACAGTTATCAGCATTCCTATCGTCAATGTATTCGGTCTGGCAAGCAACTCCCGTTATCTTCCCGACCGACGTGACCTGAACAGGTTCTTCCCGGGCGACCCCGAGGGTAGTGCCGCATCCAGAATCGCCTATAGTCTATTCACAGACCTGATTAGCTACTGCGGCTACCTGATAGACTTTCATACCGGCTCGTTTAAAAGAAGTAATATTCCCCAGTTACGTGCCGACATGAGTAACCCGCAAGTCACTGCCCTTGTCACCTATTTTGACTCTATCGTGGTATTACATAAAACCGGCCATGCGAAAACATTAAGAGCAGCAGCAAGCCAGGCAGGTATTCCCGCGGTTACGTTTGAACTTGGACGATCAGGAACGCTGCAGGCAGAACACGTGGAGGCAGGTATTGTCAGTGTAACGCATGTCCTGAACCGTCTCGGTATCACAAGTAACAAAGAGCCTGCTCATCAATCACAGGAAATTTTCTATACCTCGCGCTGGATCAGGGCCAATAACGGTGGCATTTTATTTTCGGAAATCAAAATCGGCGAGTATGTCAAAGCCGGTGACCTGCTCGGTACGCTGGTTAATCCCCTGACGAATATTAAATTTCGTATCAGCGCACCGGAGTCAGGCCGGGTACTGGGAATGGCTTTGAACCAGTTCGTATTACCCGGTTACGCTGCTTATCATCTGGGTGTTTCAACCGATAAAAACAGCATGAGTCTCGACACTTCTGTCAGTGAAGACGAAGATATAGAAATTGATGACGAGTTGGACTGAAAATTACAGCCATGGCAATCAGCGACACTACCGTAACGACTATCGCATCGATCCTCCGCAAAGAACCATGCTGTAGACTACGCATGTAAATTAATACTGGTTACGGGACTATGAATTTTGCTCGTAAATTTACCAACATTAATATCGCCTGAGCCAAATAAACAGATTAAGTCTAAATTTCATTATTTGGGAAATGGTTTATCCACGCCTTGTAATCCGCCTGGTTGCCGACTCGGAAGTCCTCCTCCAGGTTTAATTACAGCAGGCCGCTGTGGGCGGACACCGCCACAAACCGTGTTGTTTATACTACCTGACAGAAATATGAATAAGCATTCGCTTACACATAGCGTCAATATTACGACATCTTACTCGGCACATAGCACTTATCTATCATTGATATGTGTGAGTAATCATTCCATTGCAGGAATAAACAGTCTTGGTTGACGCAAATCTGTTAAGTAGAAAAATAATTTTTAGATTTAAGTGTTATCCATGATTAAACGTCGTAGCGGCTTATACAGATTTCATCAGCACTGAGATATTTTTAAGATCATTCAGAAGAAACCGGACAAGGGTTGTTACTGTTGCAACCGGGTCAGGTAAGGCTTTACAATCCACGCACCTTAAAGAATTAAACGTCCTGTTAAATCAACATAAGTCGTTAATAATTAACTATACAAATTAAAGACAAAAACAGATTTGTCTCGCTTAAACCAGCAATTAAAAAATCAAGCTGAGCAAGTTTCGCTGGCAGAGCACCACTCCCCCTCAAGATACGCCACTTTAAAAATATTTCTCGACACCAGCCTTAAACCGGATATTGATCCGGTAGAGCTGGCAACTGCCGCGGAACTGGATCCGATCATTCTACTTGGGTTAATCCGCTTGCATAAAGGCCCGATTGATTCGATAGAAAGATGGTATGAAGGGATCGACGTGTCGATGATCTCGGCGTTCGCCATGACAATGGCCAGTGATTTCCTGCGCCATGAACACGACATTGATGAAACCGTGTCAACCGTTGACTACTGGAACCGGTCGCTCTTGCATAGTCTGCTGGCGCAATCACTATCAGGTCAAACTGATAAAACCTGCGCAGAACAGGCCCGCCTGGCAGGATTGCTTGCCCTTACAGGCAAGATGCTGCCGATCGTGTCGCCGGATACGCATTCTGTCGATGTGTTATCCAGTCTTACTACGCCGGATCAGGATGCAACGGCACAACACTCGGCAGAACTACTCAGACAATGCGGATGTAAACCTTCTTTTTGCGATGCGATCCGCTACCAGCATACACCGCTTGAAAACCTGGCTGACGCATCATTGTTAATCCGGGCTACCGCTGTTGCCGGTGTGCTGATCGATTACGTTGAAATTCCTGAATCAATACCGGACGCGATCATCGAACAGATGGCACAACTTGGTTTCGATAGTAACAACGTTCCGGAATTGATTCGATTGACAGCTAGCAGGCTTGAAAAAGTATTGCCTATTGCTGCCGATACTGCCACTGCAAGTGCCAGCCTGCGACAGGCAGTGGACACCGCCGGTATACTTGCATGTTATCACAAGGCTTTGTCCGATGCCGTTCCCGACTCGGTTGAAATCGCTGCGCGGGATGCAGGAAAGTTCCTGTTCTCTTTTAATAACACATATCGACTCGTACCCAACGGTACTTACCTGGAAGTCACTGTCACCGATGATGAGACCATCCGTATTCCGGCAAACTCTGATGCAAGCCTGCTTGCGGCAAGTTACCAGGATGGCCGGGTACGCACCATTCTGCCCGAGAACGCGACATGTATTCAGGACAGCCAGTTACTGCACCGCATCGAACATGAATGCATGCTTTGTATCCCTGTTAATGAAAAGGATGGGATGCTTGTTTGTGGTATTGAACGTAACGCAGTTGAACTAAGTGGGCAGAACCCGCAACTTCTCGACTGGTATAAAAATGTCATGATGACTCAGCTGGGCGAAGGCAGCGAACATCCTGGCCCGGTTTCGGTGCGTGATATCGACGCGGAGATAAAACTGCGAATTGATAAACTTATACACGAGGTCAATAACCCTTACTCGACGATTCAAAACTATCTGCATAACCTGTCTTTTAACCTCGGCAAGGACTCCCCGCTACAAAAGGATATTGAGTCCATCAGCAAGGAAATAACCCGATCAGCTGAAATCCTGCGCTCATTCACAGGTTTCAACGGTAGTGAAAAACCGGAAGTGGCAGAAATCAACATAAACGAGACCATCAAGGAAGTAATCAGCGTATTCAAGGGCAGCCATCGAAATATCCGTTTCACTGTCGACCTGGATGACTCTATCGCTGCTATCAAACTTAACAATGACGACCTGAAAAAAGTGCTGGTTAATATCATCAAGAACGCGGTCGAATGTTTTGAGGATTTCAAACAGCACGGCAACAAGTCAAAAATCATGCTGTCGACAAACAGTTCAGTCAACGTCAATGGCACGCAGTGTACCGAAATTGTCATCAGTGATAACGGACCAGGGCTGCCGGAGGAAATTCAATCCTGGTTATTTGAACCCCGCCTGACAACCAAAGGGCCTGACCACGCCGGACTCGGTCTTGGCATAGTCAGGGAACTGATTGATGCAATGGATGGAATGATTACCTGTAAAACCAAAAATGGAAATGGATCTGTATCAGGGACAACCTTCAGTATCTACCTATAACCTGATAAAAAGGGCCAGAAGCTTATGCCAGCATCATCCATTAATGCGAGCAACGATTTCATCAAGGTACTCATTGTTGATGATGACCCGGGGCAGGCGCAAAGCCTGTACGACATGTTGTCTCTCTATCATTACGATGTCAGCAAGGTAGAAAGCGGTTCCGCTGCAATTGAATACCTGCAGAACCCCGCAATTGATATTATGCTACTCGACCTGAACATGCCTCGCGTAAACGGGTTCGATGTGATTGATCACGTGATGGAGCAACACCTGTCATGCTCCATTATCGTATTAAGCGGTGATGCCACCTTCGAGATGGCCAGGCAAGCCCTGAAAAAAGGTGCGTGTGACTTTATCAAGAAGCCCTACGTGGCCGATGAGTTATTAAATACCATTAACAATGTCACGACAAGAATTCAGCTAGAGTCGGCAAACAGGCACATCGAACAAAAACTAAAAGAATCAGAACAGTTGCACAGGTTCATCGTTGAACATTCACCCGACATTGTCTTCATGGTGAATGAAAATGGACGGTTTACCTTTGTCAATGATGCCGTCCACAGAATTCTCGGTTTCACTAAACATGAATTAATCGGCAAACATTTCTCCGAGCTTACCTGCCAGCAGGATAACCTTCAGGCGATCAATTTTTTCTATGGCAATGGCACACATAATCACCTTACAAGAACCCGGGAAATACAACTACGAATAAACGGCGGCGGTTACAAGCATTTTGAAATTACGTCCCTTGATGTCAGGTTTGATTACAAGAGCGATAGTGTTTTCCAGGGCATGTACTGCGTAGCTCACGATATCACTGAAAAAAAACAGTCACAGGATTTGATCAATTACCAGGCCTATCACGACCTTCTTACCGATCTTCCAAACCGTCACCTGTTGCATGATCGGCTCTGCATGGCAATTACTCATGCGAGGAGAAACAGGGAAAAATTTGCACTTATGTTTCTCGATCTTGATCGTTTTAAATGGGTCAACGACACCATGGGGCATGCAGCCGGCGACAGCCTGCTGCAACAGGTGAGCCAGCGGATCGCCAACTGTCTTCGCGAAGCGGATACACTGGCGAGGTTTGGCGGTGATGAATTTGCACTGATACTCAACAGTATTGGCAGTAAAAATGATGTCATCACCATCGCCGACAAGATACTCGGTGAATTCCGACAACCCTTTATTATTGACGACACCGAGTTGTATATCACCGGCAGCATCGGCATTGCCATTTATCCTGATGCAGGCGATAACTTTGAACTATTAATTAAAAATGCTGACCAGGCTATGTACAGTGTCAAGGACAAGGGTAAAAACGCCTACGAGTTTTTTAGCAATGATATTCACAGGGAAACATCTACCTACCTCAAGATTGAACGTGACCTGCGACACGCGATAGCCAACAATGAATTGAAAGTCTGCTACCAACCGAAGGTGCAGACCAGTACCGAAAAGGTCGTCGGGTTCGAGGCCCTTGTTCGCTGGCAACATGCCGAGAAAGGCGACATCATGCCGGATGACTTCATACCCGTTGCCGAGGAAACCAGCCTGATTCGCGATATCGGCGATTTTGTTCTATACACGGTATGCAGGGATCTGAACAACTGGCGTGACACCGGAATTGATAATATACGAGTATCCATCAATTATTCATCGTCACAGATAATCCAGGAAAACTTTGTCGAAAAAGTATCTGATACGCTCAGTCAGTTTAATATTCCAACCAGTTGCCTGGAAATCGAGATAACAGAGGACGCACTGGTCAATCACATGTCTCACCTGGTCAGCAAACTGCATCGATTAAAATCGATGGGTATAGAAATCGCAGTCGATGATTTTGGCACTGGTTACTCGTCGTTTAACTACCTGCAGCAGTTTCCTATCAACACATTAAAAATCGATAAATCTTTTATCCATTCAATTCATGTGAAAAAAGGCGGTGCCAGCATTGTCAATGCCATGGTAGCCATGGCTAGCGGGCTGGAACTCAACCTCGTTGCCGAAGGTGTTGAAACTGAAAAGCAGCTAGAGTATCTGAAAGAACTCGGTTGTCCGGAAATTCAGGGTTGGCTCTTTGGTAAAGCAGTAAGTGCGGAACAAACACACGCGATGCTTGACCAGATCATGAAGGGTGAGAAAATCAGGACTCAACCTGTTAACACATTAAAGACAACAAGCATGAATGCATAAACCCGATGTGTTACTCGAACACGATCGAAAACACTCGCTGACTATTAGAATGCTCCTGATCTGTTGGTAGTGTAATAAAGAAGTTTTAATGGTCGCCAGGGACAGAATCGAACTGCCGACACAGGTATTTTCAGTCGAAGTCACGACTGGTGACGCTAGCCGGTATGCTCAAGAATCTGATCACTTTTTCCCTTCCCTAAAAATTCCCCTGCACTGCGGCCTATGTAATCCCGAAATATACCCGAAAATTCTTGCTGCAGTACGAAATTTCTTGATTTGGCTCATGGAGTTACTGATTCGGTGACCGAAGTTGGGCTGATTAATTTTTTCTTGTTTCAGTAAACCATTTATTAAGTCAATAATAGCTAAAATTTTGACTATACTTAATCTCACCTTCAATGGAAACGGAGGAACATCATTAACCGATTCCATTACAAATATTTGTTCTTTATCTTTGTTTCAGTAGTAATATTTCTGGCAGCCTGCAATACAAAAAACATAAATCAAAACAGTTATTCTACTCAATCTGACAGCATTACCACTGTTGAATTTTTCCCCAATGATAAAAACGAAAAACTAGAGATTATTGAAATAAATAACGAAAGACCGGAACAAAGTCACCAAGAACTAAAAATACAAGAAGGGAGTAATTCAATCGCGATACGGTTTTCATGGGATACAACATATGGAACAAGCGACGGTGAACTCGCAGCAAGACGAGCAGACATAGTTATCAATACTGTATTTGGGATTGCTTTTGCTTGTGTAATAACACTTTTTTATGGCTGTCATTACGGGCTTGCAGCGGCACAGGAGGAAGACGATGAGTTTACATATATATTTTTGGATAAAACATGTACTACAAACATAAACTTTTACGCAAAAAAAGGAGTTAGGTATAACATTGCAGCATTAGAAAAGACTAGTAATTACTCCATTCTAACTCTAAATATTAGCGGTGAAGTAATAAAAGAGATTAAGTGTCTTGTTGAAGACGTATAAAAAGATAAATGGTGGCCAGGAACAGAATCGAACTGCCGACACAGGGATTATCAAATTGAATATTAATTTTAACTACTAATTAAAACAGCTATTTATAGTGCTGCCCTGTATCTAATTGTAGCTCAATTACGGATTAATTCCTCTGTGCCACAATCTAATTTGTACAGTTTAGATTTTTTCTACTGCCGTTTATAAACAGATATTAACGGTTATGTGTCTTTCTTTTCAGGTTATACGATTTGTAATACCTGCCTATGCTTCAACAATATAACCTTCCTGACTTAAAACGAATGTAACTACATCGTCGCATTATCGTTAAGAACATTGAGTGCGCTCAGAGTATCGCCTTCATGGCCCAAAAACACATTCTAATCACTGTCGCTTATTTTCATACCTTCATGCGAGAAATTCATATATCGACCAGTGCAATATGTTAGTCCGCCTGCATTTGAACATAAATAATCGATTAACAGCTGCTTCTCTCTCTTTGTGCTATCACTTCCTCTGTTCTATCAGAAGCGACCTAATTGCGGGGCTGATTGTAAACGCGGCAGTAAATCTTCTACAAATCGATTAATTTCATCGTACCCACCCAAGCGTTCATAAAGTGTTTTACCAGTCTTTTTATTCTTTATTTTATTAGCTATGTTTGAGAGTTGGATAAACTTATCAAGTTAGACGGCAATCTAATATATGCTTTGTATCGATCGCAGTTAATTATTATAAACGAAATTCTGAAAGCAGACTTATAGACAAGAATAATTATCTAGTCATATAAATAAACATCGTCATTCATATTGAATGGTTAGTATTTGCTATATTCGCATCATTATTTGATTGGCTCAGCAATTCTTCCAATGGAAAAGGTTTCTCAATTCCATATCCTTGCGCATAGGTAACACCGAGTTCTCTTAACATATTTTTAATCTCAGTGTTTTCCACAAACTCAGCGATAGTTTTCATACCCATAACCTGACCTATTTCATTAATCGATTTTACCATTGCATGATCAATGGGATCATCGACAATATCTTTGACAAACATACCATCGATCTTCAGATAATCTACAGGCAAGTTTTTTAAATAAGCGAATGAGGAGAGGCCACTGCCAAAGTCATCCAATGCGAACCGACATCCAATACCCTTAAGAGTAGAGATGAACTTTATTGCCTGACCTAGATTTGAAATAGCGGCTGTCTCTGTGATTTCAAAACAAATTTTCTCTTTCTCAATACCCGATATATTCATTTGCTCAATAATAACATCAAGAAAATTTTGTTCAGTCATTGATGGGCCAGAAAGATTGATGGAAATAAAACCAGTTTGTTCAAGAAATGCAGGGTTCTGAGCCACTAATTCGAAAGCATTCTTAATAACCCAGTTATCAAGTTTTGAGATCAGGTTATAACGTTCTGCTGCAGGTAAAAATGCCACTGGCAAAATGAGACCTCCTTTCTCATCAACCATTCTGATAAGTAGTTCATAATGTTTATCAGCGCCCTTATTGAGCGGCACAATGCCCTGGACATAAAAACAGAATCTATCTTCTTCGAGAGCTTGATTAATTTGAGTTACCAATTGCATCTCTCCACGATGTTGTGCGATCTCTTTGTCTCCCGACTGAAGAACATGAATACGGTTTCGGCCTTTATCCTTGGCCATGTAACAAGCGGCATCAGCATTTTTCAATAATTCTGTCAGACTTATGGTTGTGTCAGTAATAGGTACCAGTCCTATACTCACACTAACCTTGAAGCTACGTCCTTCCCAAATAAAATGATAATTTTGTACGGCTTTTTGTATCGATACTGCAAGACGATTTGCTTCCTTTGGCGAGCAATGCTCCATCAAAACGCCAAATTCGTCACCCCCTAATCGGGCCAGAGTATCGCGTTTCCTGACAATATTTTTTAGTACCGAACTGAGCTGGCGTAATAATTCATCTCCTGCACTATGTCCGCAGGTATCGTTCACCACCTTAAATAGATCCAGGTCTAAATAACATAGTGCATGTTCGACCTCGTCGTACTTGACAGTTGTAATCAACCGTTTTGCACGGCGTTCAAACTCTCTCCTATTGACCAGTTCCGTCAGGACATCGTGGCTTGCCTGATGGCTGAGCTGTTCCTCTACATGTTTGCGTTCGGTGATGTCACGTGTAACAGCCAGTTGTGCAATTATCCTTCCGGTTTCATCAGTTAGTGGGGTAGCATGCGTTTCTACCCATTTTCTGCCACCTTTTAATCCAATAATTTCAAATTCAAGTTCTATGGAGCTTCCCTCAAAGACACATTTATTCAAATCTATGAAATTATCTCGATGTTCGGGTGCAATAAGATCGTAAACAGAAATCCCATCTACTTCATCAAAAGATGAAGCCTCTACCAAATTTAGGCCAGCAGGATTCATGCTTAAAAGTGAACCATCTTCAGAAACTGTTTTAACGCATTCGGGTTCGGATTCTATAATTGCTTTAAGTTGTAGATTAGTTCTAATGAAATTTTCTTCTGTTTGCTTGCGATGGATAGCTTCACCAAGGCTTTGAGCAATACTATTAAGTAAGTTTCTCTCCTCTGTCATGAACGGACCTTCATCCAACTCTGGACATTCCTCCAGATAATAAACTTCTACTAAACCTACAGGTTTATTTTTCACAAGAACGTCACATGATTGTTTCCACTCCGTTTCCTCGAAAGGTTCTGACACATATTCTTTTCCTTCATAAACAATCTTGGCCCTGGTGATGGCAGGATAATGCCATCCAGGAGGAATAAGGTTGACTACGTCCTGAAATATTTCTTCAAGATTTTCCCTGCTTTGAATTGACCCGGCAACACCATACATACACTGCAATTCCTTAACACGCTCCCTCATATCGTGCAGTAGTTTTTCTCGTTCACTTTCCACCTGTTTGCGACTGGTCAAATCTATATGTGTGCCGCACATGCGCAGTGGTTTTCCATTGGAATCGCGTTGTACGATTTTGGCATGATCAAGGATCCACTTATAACTTCCATCTCTTGATAACATTCGGTATTCCACCTTATGGGCTGTTGTCCGCCCCTCTAGATGATCATTGATTGATGACCATACAGCATCACGATCATCCGGGTGTACCATTTTCGTCCATGTATCTATATTTTCCTCGAATTCCTTCATTGTTGGATAACCAAGCATTCTGGCCCAATGCTCATTACGTTTTACTTCACCTGTTTCTATATTCCAGTCCCAGTAACCCAGATCACTTCCTGCCAATATCATTTTCAGGCGTTCTTCATTGAGCAGGGAATCTTTTTTAGCCATTCTTATTTCTTACGTATCAATAATTTTTCATTACATACAGCGCTAATACCATATCTGGAAACTTTGTTATCGTTAATATATTTAATTGATACTGTAACTTTAATAATAGCTCTTCCAAGCGTAAAAAATTAACTTTTAAGTATTTTTTAGAGATAAAACCAGCTAAATGATTACTCTAAACAAATTCATATAAAACATCATATAACTTATATCGATTTTTTTATAACAATTTCAATAATTTAGACATTATGGATGAAAATAAAGAGATGGGAATATATCTGTCCGTACTGTACACAACCTTGTATATTTATAAATACAAACTGATGAAGCAAAACAAGAGCTACCTGAACTATTCAAAGACGCCCAAAATACTCGTCAAGAACAAATACCTGAAAGATAATTTTCCTGGGTAATATCGAATCGATATCCTATTGTAAATAATTTGATAGCATTTTTATTTATCGCAGGCGTACTAAATATAGAAATAAGAACTCTACAAATCCTACGCAAGAAGTATTAAATGAATTCATGAAAGTAACAGAATTCAAAAATAATAAATTTGGTTTGATAAGAGAGAAACACCTGGTCGAACTACTTTATCCTTTATTGAAGAATATCGAAGCTATCTCTTTAAATGGGACAACACTTAATAATTTAATTCAGCAAGTAGAAATGGGAAATGACATTAGAAACTAATTCCATGTCGAGCAATCACTTTAACTAAATTTCAAGTGTAGACGACAAAAGTATACAAACCTTCGTATTGTTTGCTCCTAATTTTCATAGGGGTTTAACAAGTAGTTATCAAGACAAGGACTTCAACAAATGCGTTGTATAAAGCATGTAAACGTGCATGCATTGTTAACTTTCGGTTTCATGACTTACGTCATACCTGGGTCTCATGGCATGCACAGGAAGGAACACCATTATCTGATCTGCAAGAGATGGGCGCATGGAGTACCGGTGAAATGGTAAAACGTTACGCGCATTTAACCGCAGGGCATTTAGTGGAACACGCTGAAAGAATTACTGTGAACACAAAAGTGTCACAGTCGAACGTGTCGGTATTAGGTGAAGTAACTAAGTCACTGAATTAAATGGTGGCCAGGGACAGAATCGAACTGCCGACACAGGGATTTTCAGAAGTTGGCATTCCATTTATCCATTCTTAGCCATAGTTTGTAATTCTTTGAAACTCAACGGCTTAGTGTAGACACGAGTTAGACGCACTTTTTATGATTTTGCGTCAATTGGACATGAACCGTCTACATAACGCCTACATGAGGCCACTCATGGGATTTTATACAAACTATGAAACTAACGAAAACCAGCATTGAACGGCTAAGCACCCCAAAAGGGAAACAGGTGTTTTATCGGGATTCCGCCCTGACAGGTTTCGCTGTTCGTATCACCCCTGCCGGTACCAAGTCCTTTATCGTCGAAAAACGCGTCAACGGCAAAGGCCGCCGCGTCACCATCGGACAAGTTGGCATCATTTCCGTAGAGGATGCCAGAAAAAAAGCCCTGGCGGTCTTAGCTGATATGTCCGAGGGCAACGATCCCGCCGAGAAGCGACGACACAAACAGGCCAGCAAGATCACCCTGCTCGAATGCTTTGAAGATTATCTGCTCGTTCGTAATAACTTAACCGAGAAAACCCGACACGATTATGAGCGTTCCATCTACCGCGCCTTAAAAGACTGGCAACGCACACCCCTGGTCAATATCAACCGCGATATGGTCTTACATCGTCATCGTTCTCTCGGTGAGCGCAGTCATGCCCGGGCGAATAATACGATGCGCGTCCTGCGTGCCCTGTTTAATTTTGCGATGTATCACTACGAGGCACCGGACGGATCCCCCATCATTCTGGTCAACCCCGTCAAATACCTGAGCGACTGCCGCGCTTGGTATCGCATCCACCGCCGACAAACGCTATTAAAGCTGCACCAGCTCCCCGACTGGTATGAGGCCACCCTGAAACTGAATAATCCCACTACGCGGGATTATCTGCACTTTCTGCTATTCACCGGATTACGACGCTCTGAGGCCGCCCAGCTCGCCTGGGATAACGTGGATTTCAAGGACATGAGTTTCACGATTCCGGATACGAAAAATCACTGTCCGCATACTCTTCCCCTGTCTGACTTCCTGGTCACGCTGTTGGAAAATCGCTACGTATCCCGAGAAAATGATTTCGTCTTTCCAGGTAAAACCGACAAAGGTCATTTACTGCACCCCAGAACCGCGATCGATCGCGTCGTCGATCTCTCCGGCATTCACTTCACCCCGCACGATCTCCGGCGTACGTTCATCACTGTCGCAGAAAGTCTTGATATCTCGGCCTATGCCTTAAAACGCTTACTGAATCATAAAATGACGAATGACATTACAGCGGGGTATATTGTTTCCAGTGCTGAGAGACTGAGGAAACCCATGCAGCAAATCAGCCACTATCTTCTCGACCATATTCAGGTGAGTACGAAAAGCAGGAAAACTCAAGCGAAGAGAAATACTAAGGTAATATACGCGCATGTTCCTGCAGTTTTACAAAGAGAAAATCTATCCACTGGATAAGTCTTACCAAAAAGATGCGGACTGGCATATCTTTAATGATATTTGCTATCGCGCATATAAAATTATTTCTCCACATAAACCCGACAGAATCAAAAAACAATCAGAGATAGCACGAAACTACCTCTTAACGGTAGATGGACTGTCGAAATCTCTCCAAAACGGGTTTATTGATCTGATACCCGATGCAAAGCATCGAGGGATATTAACTCTGTCTTATGCTTATCGAATCAAACACGGATATCCCTTTTTTCGATCAGAAAAATTCAATGTGGAACATTGGGACTTATTTTTCGCGTTGATTGCGCTATATGAAATCGACACCTGTATGCTGGTACAAAAAACCATTGAGAAAGGCAGGATTACTTATCCCAATTATCACAAGAGAGAGAATTACCAGGCTTACGCCTTATCCGCTCTGGAGGCCGTGACGTTTGCTGAAAACTCAAAAACCACAGCCCAAGAGATTGAATCCAAAGTAAAAGAAAACATCAGCCAAAACGCGAGAAAAGCCGCACTGAAAAAACATGAAAAACGACGGAGTACGTATCATCGCTTTATAACTTTCTACAATGAAGGGACTTTCAAAAGCAAATCCAACGCTGCTGATAAATTTCTAGAGTCCGTAAGAGGTAAGGACATCGGCCTTGTACCTACAAATGCCAAACGCTCTCTTCTAGATGCCCTGAGAAACCATGAAAAAAGCTTAAATAGATTTAAATAAACACCACGTCTGCACGCAAACGTAACACGTTAGCACGCTCACGATCTTCTCAATTCCCACCAACAGACCAAGAATCTCAAACAGGTTCAAACACTAAAGGAGATCATCATGACTGAACGATTATTAACAACAAAAGAAGCGGCTCGCTATCTTGGCGTCAGCGGCTCATTCCTGGAAAGAGATCGATGGGCAGGTGCAAAAATTACATTCATAAAGCTCGGAAATCGCGCTGTAAGGTATCGACAAGAAGATTTGGACAAATTCATAGAGTCACGATGCCATATGCCCAGAAGACCCACTATTAGCCCTATAAAATAAAATTCGTCAACAAGTACACAGTCAACATGGGCAGTTCTGTGTATCCCAATGTTAGACTGTGTACCCTGTTGGCGATATTTTGAGATTAGTTCTCCAGGACGAAATCAATAGCTTTCAGAAAACTAAACAAAAAACCGACCAAACATCTAAAAAATTCAAATATCGAGGGTATGGGAACAGTTCTTCACTTGATGTAACTGTTCCGACTGACACCAAAGAGGAATAATATAGGCAAGATTAAGAATGATTTGTTCGTTGCTTGTTATAACCTGAGATGATTATTATTTGTGTTCAGAAATTTGAATTAGGTTTACAAACAAAAATAATGCATACAACATTTCAATAGATATAAAATTTATACAGCATCAATTTTTTTTCCTAGTGATTTAGCTAGAGGTTCATGGTCTCTCTTATTTGTAGTCAAGATTGCGGAACTTGAAGGTGCATATAGACTAAAAACAGCATCGCCTAAGTCTCTACATTCTTTTTCTCCAAAGTTCTGTTTTGGCTTCCTGATAATGTTTTTAAGAACTTTCCTTCTTCTCTTGTCTTCAGATCGCTGATTTTGGATTTGATTAATTGCCGAAAACAATAATTTGATATCCGGTATGTTAGCTTTCATAAATGAATTCATACAACAATCTATATCTCTTGGACACTTGCGATCGTCTAGAGTCATTAACCCTTTTTTGAAATATGGCGCAGTTTCTTTATAGCATGATAATGGATTGACGACTTCGGTCGTGCAGCTTCTTCTTTTTTTCCATGCCTTAATAATCATGGTTGAAATAAGTATTCTGTATTCATCAGCAAGCATAATATCTAATACAGCTTTGTTGCCATATTTCTTCACAAGTTCGCCTGTCGTTAAATTCGAAATAGAGTCTGCTGCCGTCTTCAACGCTTCTAATGAAGTTGAGAGTCTATACCTTTGTGGTGTTGCTGACAGCTTTTGTAATGCTGACAATGCTTGGCTAAAAGACTTGTGAACTGCTAGTTTATTATGAATGTACGCATAATATGAAAGCGGACCATCCTTAAACTCTTTAATCGCATATACTGGTAATTCGGTATGATTGTATTTCGCTAATGCTGCTAGAGATTTGTTTTTTATATCTCCAGCTTTAAGCAATATGTTTGTAATTATTGTCGTATCAACAAATGCTTTGGTCATTAACTTTCTTCTATTTTTATATCATCATCCATAAATGCACTGATAGCCCGAGGCTCAACGCAAAAACCAAAATTTTCCAATTTACAGATTTCTTCGATTGCCTCGCTATGCGAAATAAACGGTTCACTAATTAATCTCCTAATTAGTTTAGATATAACCGTTAATTCTTCTATTTCAAGTGGTTCTCCTTGCTTATTTTTTAATGAATAATTTAAAGCAACAATTATTGCTGAATACCCATCCCCTATATCCCTGCAACAAAATAACTCGGGTAATAATGGAAAGCATCTTATTACGAAGTCGTCAGATTCGTAATTTTCACCATCTTTTAAAGAAGAAATAGCATTTAATATATTATTATTTACCTCTGCGAGAAGGCCAATTGCTGTTGAAAAAGTTAGACTGTTTGAATGAATATCAGGATATAGGTCATCCGTATTAGCAATATCGTGCTTTTTTTCAGTTTCTAATCCAGAAGAAATTAACGTGTCTATATGATCCCCAGAAAATGAAGTATTTGCTTTAAGGCTCTCATTTTCTGTTGCACTTGTTTGAGCGTCTGTTCCAGCAACAAGCTTTAAGTGAGTTTTAGTCACTAATCAGAACTCCAAAAAGACTCATGATCTCGTTTAATTGCCCTG
The DNA here is from genome assembly GCA_041984885.1 of Gammaproteobacteria bacterium. Lineage (GTDB taxonomy): Bacteria > Pseudomonadota > Gammaproteobacteria > Eutrophobiales > Eutrophobiaceae > UBA4486. Next base: position 21,041 of record JBHIXH010000023.1, on the reverse strand, counting down.
AAAGCGAGCTCTATCCATTCAGCTATTTTTAATTGGCCAATTTTAGCTGGTTTAAGAGTGTAATAATCATAATCAATGATAAATTGATGATATTCTTGATTGATTGGCTTTAAATCATTTACATCAAAAGGAATTTCAACATCAAGAGATTTTTTATGATATTCCAGTGCACCTCTAATACCTAAAGTCTCGCCTTCAAACCTTACACTTCTTGAAGGTAATACGTGAGTCGGTTCAATCCCAAAATGTTTTTTATTATGAAATGCAAGCTCATCGAGACCTTTTACATATTCATTAAACGAATCTAATGACTCGAACTCTTTTTTAAAATTAATTCGAAACCCTACGCGATTCCAGGCTGAAATATCAAGATGAGAGCAGACTAAGCCAGTGAAGTTTGAAACATTTTCTGTAAAATCTTGTAATGAGGAATTGGGATAATAATTTTTAAGATGTGCTCTATTAACCTGCACCGTTAGATCAAGATTATTTCCTACACTAAAACTGGTGATATTAGGTTCAGCCCTTTTATTATTTAAGTCAGGCCAGACGCCTTTGCACGATGACCAAAAACTGCCCGCTCTATCCCATAATTCAAACGCGTCATCGTATCTAACTTCACATATAGCATGCATTATTTTGAAATCTGAGAGTGATATCTTAGACATCGTTATTTTGCTTATTATTTTCTTATAGTTAGCTTGAATTTATGCAACGAATATTACAAGAAAATATGTGCTATTTCGAAAAATACGTAACAATTTTATAATTTTGAATCCAACTTAAATACTAATAGAAAAATCGACATTAAATCCTTTTGACGTAACCAAATATTATATAGTGCCTACATAATATCTACATAGGCTAAAATATGAAAATTAATTACCGACTATGTTATTGATTTAAATGGTGGCCAGGGACAGAATCGAACTGCCGACACAGGGATTTTCAGTCCCCTGCTCTACCGACTGAGCTACCTGGCCATTAAGATAGGTAAAATTGCTCCAAGCCCTTGATTTTTATTCATTTCAGGCTTCGGTACTGCGATTGGAAGCGCGTATTAAACCGGTATGCGGGTATGGCGTCAAGTTTCTCTATTCGGATGGCGGCACGAAGTCTTTCGGCTTCTCTGAACCATCGCCAAAAAAGAACTTTTCCATTTCTTCTTCGAGAAATTTACGCGCCTTTGGCTCGACCGGCGTCAATCGATACTCGTTAATTAACATCGTTTGATGTTGCAACCAGAGTTGCCACGCCTCTTTAGAAACATTATCAAAGATGCGTTGACCGAGCTCTCCGGGATAGGTGGGCCGCTCCAGCCCTTCGGCTTCTTTATCCAGCTTTGCGCATTGAACCATTCGCGTCATTAAATAACTCCAGCGTGTTTAAAAGTCTGGCCACCGGTGCAGCCATACCGATCGAGGTGTTCGAACCGGGCTGATACCAGCAGTGATCCGGGTCGTCGCTAATACCTGTTCGCGTGTCGTTGACCAGACAGTGTACCGGATTGATGTGCAGATGAAAGTGACTGAACGTATGCCTGATCGGTTCCAGTTGTGTTTGTGCCTGCAGTTTAAATCCGAATGTAGCCATCAACGTCTCAATCTCAGATGCTTTCTCCATCTCAGGCAGACTCCATAACCCGCCCCAGACCCCGGTCGGTGGTCGTTGCCTTAATAAAATTTCACCGTTCCGGTTTTCTATGATTAAAAACGTTGCCTCGCGCTGCGGTATTTTTGTCTTCGGTTTTTTCTGCGGGTATTGTGCCTGGGTATTGTCAGCGAATCCCTTGCACGTTGTTTGCACCGGACAGGCGGCACAATCTGGTTTTGTGCGCGTGCATAACGTGGCCCCGAGATCCATGATCGCTTGCGTGTAATCCGCGACCCGGTCATATGGCGTTAGCTGTTCTGCCAACTCCCACAGTTGGTTCTCAACCTTTTTCTTGCCCGGCCAACCGGCGACAGCAAAATAACGAGTCAACACGCGCTTCACGTTGCCATCAAGGATGGGCTGACGTTGATCCATCGCTATTGACAATATGGCGCCGGCGGTTGAGCGACCGATACCGGGCAAGCCGATTAAGGCCTCCATTGTCATCGGCAAGTCGCTGTCAAATTCAGCGGAAATGATTTTTGCTGCATCGTGCAGGTTACGCGCGCGGGCGTAATAACCAAGACCACTCCAGTGATGTAATACCTGATCACGGTCGGCATTGGCCAACGCGCTTACATCGGGAAAGCTTTGCATGAAACGCTGGTAATAAGGGATGACCGTCTGCACCTGCGTTTGCTGCAACATGATCTCCGAGACCCAGACCGCGTACGCCGTTTTATTCTGTTGCCAGGGAAGATCATGACGACCATGCCGGTCAAACCAGGCCAGCACGGCGTCAGAAAAATCGTTCATGCTTTAATCAAAGATACTTTTCAGCCCTTTCTCGATGATGGCACCGGGATCCACCGTTTCTTTACTGCCCCCTGATGACGGCTTGGACGTGGGTTTGACCTTATCCTTGATACCGGTACTTTCCAGCAACTTGTCGGTCACTGATTTTTTTACAATCGTGCCAAGTATATCGCCAACATCCGGCACGCATCGTTTGTCCTTGATCTTGCCGCTGCATAACACCGGGATATCATAACCACCAATGTTATAGCGACTGTCCTTGTTTTCTGCCGTGGATTCATCCACGGCCAGTTTCAGGTTGTATTTCCAGGTCTCGTTGTTCAGGTTGGCCAACATGCCATTGCCGGTCACTTTAATTCCGGGCGAGGTCAGTAACAGATCGTTGTTATTGATGACGCCACTTTTAATATCGAGCGAAGCGGTCATGCGATCAAAGGCGGTTTCGCCGCCCTGCGAAGGTTTGCCGGGGATCTTGTCCTCGATCATGATCTCGACTTCCTGTAATACCTTGCGCACATCG
>JBHIXH010000023.1:0-18102 GCA_041984885.1 Gammaproteobacteria bacterium | reverse complement strand
TGGAACACCCCCTTGGTGATCTTCAAACCGCCCTGGCCATTCAGGTTGCGTTTCAGGCTAGTGACATCACTGCCGGCTGAAAACAAGGCCAGGTTAATGTCGCTGGTGCCTTTCAGATTGGACACGCCCTGGAAATCTTTTAGCAATGGATCGATCTCGACGCCTTTCAGATTGGTATTCATTGTTAACTTCGGGAACTTACCGGTCGCATCCAGCGCGACATTACCTTCATACAGACCCTGATACAGTTCTGCCTGGGCCGGGTTCAGTTTGATCTTGCCGTCTTTTGCATTCAGCGCGAGTTTGACGTTGTTTAATGTCAGGTTGGAATAAATAATGTTCCCGATTAACACCTTGCCATCAATATCGAGTGAACGCAGTGTATCAACCGGCAGTTGCGCTGCACCGGCCGCGGCGGTTTCCGGTGTTGCCGGTTTTTTTTGCTCGCCTTTGGCTACCGGCGGCATGTAACGGTCCAGGTTGATCTGGTTGATACCCAGTCCGAACGTGATCGACGGTTTGGCAAAATTGGCCACCGACAGATCGCCCTTGATCTGGGTATCGTCGAGACCAATCGATAAATCGTTCAGTGCCAGCGATGAGGCCGAACCGTTAAACTGGCTCGACAACGACACATTGTTTAACACTTTCGGGTCAGCGGTCACCGGCGGTTTCTGTTTTAACGTCTGCATGAATTCACGCAGGTTAAACGGTGCGACCGATAATGTTCCCTTGAATTCCGGTGCTTCCTGGATCTTCGTGGCATCTACATTGCCGCTGGCATCCAGACCCAGGCCTTTCAGGCTCAGGTTTTTGATCGTCAGTGTTTGCTGATCCAGGTTGGCACTGACATCACCGGTCAAACTCAGATCCACCGGCGAGTTCGGTATGTCTTTGCCTGCCAGCGTTGCTTTCAGTGAAAACGGGTTGAACTGCATGGCACCACCGCTACCACTGATACCGGCATCCAGGTTGACCGATTTCAATACGCCGGCCAGATCTTTTTGATCATAAGCGGTCAACAGGTCAGTCAGTTCCGAGCCTGTGACCGACAACTTGCCTTCGATGTTGCCTTTATTGCCTTTAAAGCCTTTCGCTTGCAATGCACCATCAACTTTCAAACCAAGCGCATCCGCATTCAGTTTCGACACATTGATGTCACCGGCTTTTTGATCGGCAGCAAAATCGAGTTCTGCCGTAAACGCTTTCTGCTTCATGCTACTCAGCTTTTTACCGGCTTCACCAAGTGCGGAATCCTTGCCCTGCAGGTTCCCGGCCAGGCGCAACAGGCTGGGCAGGTCCGGCCCGGTCGCTTTTATCCGGCCTTTGACAGACGGCGCTTCCGTATTCGTGCCGGACGCATCCAGCTTGCCGTTGATATCGGCGCCGAGCAGTTTCGCGGACAGGTTTGGCAGCGAGATATTGCCCTTGCCGAGGTCCGCATCAAACTCGGCAGTGACTGCCAAATCCTTGCTGCCGGCTTTCGCCAGATCATTGCCAAGTGCAACAATCGCCGCGCCTTCCGGTTGTAATGCGCCGACAACCTGTAACAACATGGGCAGGTTGGCACTGGACGTATTCAACTTGCCCTTGACCGTCGGTGCCTCTGCTTTTAACTGGCCGATGGTCAGCGCGCCGTCGACGTTCGTTTGCAAGCCATTCACGGCCAGCTTCGATAAACGTATGCTGCCCGGGTCATCGCCGGTATCAAAAACCGCGTCGACCTGAAACGATTTATCTTTGACGTTCGCCACCGCTTTAGCGACTGCTGCACTGTCGCCGCCTTTCAAGCCGGCGACCATCTGTAACAGGCTGGCGATGTTGCTGCCTTCGGCTTTCAAGTCGCCATTAACGCTTGGATTGTCTGACTGGATCTTGTCGGCGTTCAACTTACCCTGCAGCGTGGCACCGGGGATCTTTGCCGACAGACTGGGGACGTTGATTCGCCCGTTCGACATGTCTGCATCGAACTCGGTATTGATATCAAACCCCTTGTCGCCCTGGGCCGCGAGTTGCTTGCCCATGTCAGCGATTTGTTTGCCATCACCGCCAATAAACGGCGTTAATAACTGCAACAATAACGGCAGGTCAGAACCTTTCGCGTTTAACTTGCCCTTCGCCGAGGGCACGGCCGCTTTCAGATTACGGACGTCAACGTTGGCATCGATCTCGGTGCCAAAGCCGCGCACGGAAAATTCCGGTATGGTCGCGGTTTCTTCATCCATGTCCGCTTGCAGTTGTGTTTTTATCTTGAACGATCGATCACTCAGTTTCGCCAGGTCAGTCGCAAGCGGTTCGATCTCCAGCACTTTCATCAACTTCGACAGGTCGCTGCCGCTTAATTCCAGTTGTGCATCGACACCCGGTTCACCGGATTGCACGTCGGTCGCCATCACGTTGGCAACCAGCTGTGTATCCAGTACGCTGATGTTCAGGTCTTTCAGTTCGGCGGTTTCATCGCCCATGTTCATCAGGATGGCCGTGGCCAACGTGGCACTGGCGGAACCCCCGGGCACGTTTTTACCGCTGACGACGGTATCGATCGTTAACGGACTGATCGCATAGATCTCTTCATCCAGGTCGTAATTCAAAGTGCCTTTCAGCTTGATGTCTTTTTTGATCGCCGGTTTGTTGGTCTCGGTCTTCATACTGACCGTCAATTCAATCGGCTCGCCGTACGTCAGTTCACCGGTCGCCGCCTGCAGGTCGCTGACCGTGATCACCTGACCGGCCTGCTGATCGTTCCAGTAGATCTGTCCGTCTTTGATATCCACTCCGCCCAGCACGATCGCGGACAGTTCCGGCACCTCGCCTTTTTCTTTCTTTTCTTTTTCAGGCTTGGCCAGATCGTCCCAGTTACTGACTCCCTGCTCGTTACGCGCCAGGTGTAACTGCAAGCCATAGACTTTTAACGTGTCGAGTTCGTACTGTTGTTTTAACAACGGCAGTGTCTTGATACGCAGCGCAATCTGCTCGGCCTTGAAAAACGTGTCGCCGTCAAAGCCGGCGGCATTGGCCAGGTGGATTTGATTCACTTTCACGCCGGCCCAGGGATACACGCTGAATTCGAGATCGCCACTGATGGTTAAATCGCGCCCGGTCTGCTCTTTCACCTTGACGATCAAGTCATCTTTAAACTTGTCCGAGTTAATGTAGTGCACAACACCGTACGTGCCGATGGCGACGATGGCCACGGCAGCAATACCGAGTATGGCGATCCAACGTATTAAACGATTCATAACTGTTTACTCCTTACTCCATTTCTCTAATTGTTGACAGCGGGCTCGACCCGCCTGTACTGCCGCAAGCACCCGCGTCGGTGCGGTTCCACCGATGTGATCGCGGGCGGCAACGGAGCCATCCAGCGATAACACCTCAAACACATCCTCTTCAATGGCGGCTGAAAACTGTGCTAAATCTGCTAATGAACACTCGGACAAATCGATACCCTTACCGATGGCGAACTGCACGGCCTGACCGACAATCGCGTGCGCATCGCGGAACGGCACGCCTTTCGTAACCAGGTAGTCGGCCAGATCGGTCGCGGTACTGTAACCGGCAAACGCCGCATCGCGCATACGCTCGCGGTTGACCTGGATACCCGGGATCAGCCCGGCATACGCGGTCAGACAGGCAGACACCGTGTCGACGGCATCGAACAGGCTTTTCTTGTCTTCCTGGTTGTCCCGGTTATAGGCCAGTGGCTGTGATTTCATTAATGTTAACAAGGCGAGCAAATCACCGAAGACGCGCGCGCTCTTGCCACGACACAACTCCGGGATATCCGGATTTTTCTTCTGCGGCATGATCGACGAGCCGGTACACCAGGCATCGTCCAGGTCAACAAAACCGCAATGTTGTGAGACCCACAATATCAATTCCTCAGAAAAACGTGACAGATGCATCATGATTATTGACGCGCTGGCCGTAAATTCTATCGCGAAATCGCGATCGCTGACGGCATCAAGCGAATTTTGCGCCAGCGCCTGAAACCCCAGCGTGCTGGCGGTTTCGTCCCGATCGATCGGGTAACTGGTACCGGCCAGCGCGGCCGAGCCAAGCGGGCTGACATTGGTTCTGACATGGCATTGTTGCAGCCGTTCCGCGTCCCGCAGCAGCATCTCGTACCACGCCAGCATGTGATGACCGAACGTAATCGGCTGCGCGGTCTGCAAGTGTGTAAACCCCGGCATGATCGTCGCTGCTTCGCGTTCGGCCAGGTTCAACAATGCCTGCATGACAGCGACCAGTTGCGCGTGAATCTGGCCGATTTGATCGCGCAGATACAGGCGCAGGTCCGTGGCGACCTGGTCATTGCGTGAACGCCCCGTGTGCAGTTTTTTGCCGACATCGCCAATCCGGTCAACGAGCGCCGTCTCGATATTCATATGGACGTCTTCGAGCGCAGGGTTCCAGACGAATTTTCCGGCGTCGATGTCGGCCTCGATTGCCTGCAATCCGCTGCGGATCGTCTCCGCTTCCTCCGTCGTCAGGATGCCGACTTTGGCCAGCATGGCAACGTGCGCGAGCGAACCGAGAATATCGTAGTGGTACAGGCGCTGGTCGAACGAGACCGATTCCGTGAAAGACTCGACAAATTCGTCTGTCGATTGTGAGAATCTCCCGCCCCAGGGTTTTGCATTCTGTTGTTTTTGTGTCATCTTAATTTGAATTCTGGCGTGAAAACGTCGTAAAAACAGACATTATATCGCAAGGGCCGGACAAACTTTTTCCTTTTTCTGCACACACGACACCATGCCCGCATCGAGCCGACCCCGACCTGCACTCCTCCCGGATTTTTGCCATGCACGTGTCATTTTCGTCGTCATCCTGCTGGCCGAGTTACTCGCGATTGTGCTCGCCCTGGCGCAACCAGCGTACGTGCAGGATCGCCTGTTCTCGCTTGCGCTGTACTCGATGTTCACACAATGCATTGCGATTTCCGCGGCGGCAACACTCTGTCTTGGCCGAAACCGGCTGAATACACTGCCGGACAACATCAGCGTCACCATCAGTTTTTTGCTCATCCTGTTGGTCGCATTTGTCATCATTGAACTCGTCTGGTGGAGCTTTGCCCGCTGGACCATCATCGACTCCACGCTGGGCGCGCACCTGGAGTTTGTGCTGCGCGCACTGGCGATTACCGCGATCGCCGCGGCGCTGACACTGCGCTACTTTTACGTGCAACAACAATGGCGCCGCAACGTGGAACTGGAGTCAAATGCACGCTTTGACGCGTTACAGGCGCGCATCCGGCCGCATTTTTTCTTTAACTGCATGAACACGATCGCCAGCCTGACCCGTCGTGATGCCAGCAAGGCAGAACAGGCCGTCGAAGACCTTGCCGATTTGTTTCGCGCCAGCCTGCAGGATCGGCAACAGCAGAGTACGCTGCAAGCCGAACTGGATTTGTGTCGACGCTATTTAAATATTGAAGCGCAACGGCTGGGGGATCGACTGGTAATCGACTGGGACGTAGGACAACTCGACGAACAGTCCTCGATTCCCACATTGACATTACAGCCGTTACTGGAAAACGCCATTTACCACGGTATTGAACCGCGTACCGAGGGCGGCCGGATTCGCATAGACGGCGATACCGCTGACCAGCAAAATCGTATTCGGATTACGAATCCGAAACCGGACCCGTCATCGCAGGCACATGCAGACGGCAACCACCTGGCGCAGGACAATATCCGTCAGCGGCTGCAAGCCGTGTTTGCAGAAGCGGCAACGATGACTATAACGGAAGACGATACCGAGTACTTTGTCGAACTCCGGTTTCCGGTGATACACAGTGAAGATATTAATCGTTGACGACGAGGCGCTGGCGCGCGCCCGATTGCAGGACCTGTTACAGGAAATTGATGCCGGCCTGCAGCTGTTACAGGCAGAAAACGGGGTGCAGGCGCTGGACCTGATCCAGGCGGAACAACCGGATGTCGCGCTGCTCGACATTCGTATGCCGGCGATGGACGGTCTCGAACTGGCACAACACCTGCTGGCGGTGCCCACCGCGCCGGCGATTGTGTTCACCACGGCCTACCAGGAACACGCACTCGAGGCATTCGATCACAATGCGATCGATTACCTGGTGAAACCGATACGCAAGGATCGTTTACAACGCGCCCTCGACAAGGCCAGCCAGATAAACCCGGCGCAGTTAACTAACGTGCAACAGGCAATACCGGCGAAACCGAAATATTTCAGTGCGAACAAACACGGCAAGATTGTCCTGCAACCTGTGAAAGAGGTGTCGTACCTGAAGGCCGAACAAAAATATGTCACCGCCTACTGGCCGGGCGGCGAGTTGTTACTCGATGTTACGTTAACGCAGATCGAACAGGAACACGCCGATGTGTTTCTGCGTATCCATCGAAGTACGCTGGTAGCGGTAGATAGTATGCGGGCGATTGACAAGGATGAATCCGGCAATGCCGTGATGATACTGGAGGCGATCGACGAGCGCTTGCCGATCAGTCGTCGCCTGTTAAGCCAGATAAAAAGCCGAATTAAATAGCTTCACTGCAACAACATTTCTTTCGCGGCCGCGAGTAATGCCAGCCGTGCAATGACACCATACGTATAAAACCGGTTCGGATGGGCGTCCGGATCCTTGGTGAAGTCCGGCGAGATACAGCAGTCATCAAATGCCAGCGGTTCAAAGCGCATGCCGGGCGCGTTCAGGTTTTCATTTGCGCGTTTTTCGGTATGCACACGATAAAACCCGCCCACCACGTTATGGTCCACCATGTACACGACGGGTTCGGCGACGTTGTCATCCTCGCCCCAGTGTTCATACGTGTAGACGCCTTCCTGCATGATGACTTTCGTGACTTTTTGGCCTTCTTTTGTTTTCGACATGCGCGTGCGTTGTTTACGATTCAGTTCGGAGATCTCATCCGGACTGTGTATTGTCATCACGCCCATACCGTACGTACCGGAATCTGCCTTCATCATGACATACGGTTTGCAACTGACGTTATACTCGCGGTACTTGTCTTCTATCATGCGTAGCAGGGTTTCAACATTCTTCGTCAAGCACCCGCCGCCTTCCTGTTTCATAAAATCGATCTCGCCACAGTTACGAAACAGGGGATCGATCAGCCAGGGATCGATATCGATCATTTGCGAAAATTCCCTGGCCACATCCTGGTAAAACTTGAAGTGCGTTGACTTTAATCGCTCGGACCAGCCCATGCGTAACGGGGGTAACAAAATCTGATCGAGATCTTTCAGTGCTTCCGGTACACCACCGGACAGATCGTTATTCAGCAGAACAACATCGGCGTCAAAATCATCGACAACCAGGCGTTGACCTTCGCGCCGGGCTGGCTCCAGCAGGAGAGATTGTCCGGAAGGCAAATCGACTGACATCGGTGCCTGCAGGTCCGGCAACAATGACCCGATACGTATCGCGAAACCGGCTTTTTCGATCTTGTCCTTTAACGAATACAGACTCTCCAGATAAAACAGGTTGCGGGTATGGTTCTCCGGTACGATCAGAATCCGGTCGACGCGTTCCGCCAGCCGTTCGACGGCCTGCTGTACGGCCTGGATGCATAATGATTCAAACATCGGGTTCAGGTTGTTGAATCCGGCCGGAAATAAATTCGTGTCCACCGGTGCGATCTTGTAACCGGAGTTACGCAGGTCGACCGATGCATAAAACGGGATATTTACATTGCGCCATTGGTCGCGAAACCAGGCCTCGATGTTCGACTGGTTATCGAGGATATGACTTTCTACCAGGCGTAATGGGCCGTCCATAGCAGTTGTCAGATGCGGGACGGCGTGGGCAGGGGTCGCGTTCATGCTGGTTTGTTCTCTGGTTTCAACCTTAGTTCCATTTTAGCCAGTTCGACATGACATTACAGTGTCTAAACATCAAAACCGCTAGCCCAGATCGCCCCAGCGGTGTTGGCACAGGCTCAACGCCGTCACGGCGGCCGTCTCGGTGCGTAATACCCGCGGCCCGAGTTGCACCCGCGCATAGCCCGCGGCCGTCGCGGCTTCCAGCTCTGACCGCGTCCAGCCACTCTCGCTGCCTGTCATCACGATCACGGCAGAATCCACCGGTTGAAAATCCGCGATAGCAGCAGCAGCCGTCGGATCGAGGATCAGTTTCAATGCGGTCGAACTCTGCTCTAGCCAGTCTTGTAGCGCGATTGGCGCGTCAACCCGCGGTAACATATTCTGGCCACACTGTTCACAGGCCGCTATGACGATGGCGCGCCAGTGTGCCAGTTTCTTCCGGCTGCGTTCCCCGTCGTAACGTGCAGTGCTGCGTTCATTCAGTATCGGTACAATTCGATGGCAACCGAGCTCGACGGCTTTCTGGATCGTGTAATCCATTTTCTGCCCCCGCGATACACCCTGTGCCAGTGTTAACGACAACGAACTAGCCCGCTCAACGGCATCATGCTGCAAGATACGAACGGCTACCCGTTTGCGCTCCACCGATTCAATCCTGGCAGCGTATTCACCGCCCTGCCCGTTGAATAACCGGATCTCGGCACCGCTGCGCAGACGCAGTACGGTGGCCAGATGATGTGCGACCGTGTCCGGCAAGGCATACATTTCGCCCTCGTTCAGCGGCATTTGTACGTAACAACGCGGGATCATTCTTGTCTAACCCGGGTGAATGGCGGTAGTGGCTGTGATTGATGCTATCGAACGTTATAATACGAATTCAACGTAAAATTCCTGAAAACCGATAGAGTGAAGACATTATGTCGATGATCAAGACAAAAGCAAAATTCAACGTGGGTCAGGTAATATCGCACAAGTTATTCGATTATCGCGGTGTCATTATTGATGTCGACGCCAGTTTCCAGGGCAGCGACGAATGGTATGAAACACGTACCTCGACACGTCCACCGAAAGATGAACCGTGGTATCACGTGCTGGTGGATCGCTCTGATCAACAAACCTATGTAGCCGAGCGGAACCTGCAAAACGACGACAGTGACCAGCCGATTGAACATCCGATGATCGAGGAACTTTCGTTACGGTTTAACAACGGACACTATCAATCCAGCCAGTCCTGCCACTGATCGGCATGCTGGCTGCATTGAAACAACTGTTAACCGGTCAACTGGAACAGGCATCCGATCCCGAGCAACGCGAACACACGTTAAAGCTGGCGACCGCTGCCCTGTTGGTCGAAATCAGTCGTTCAGATTCGCAGTTTCAGGCGGAGGAAAAAGAGTTAATTGAATCGCAACTGCGACAGCGCTTTGATCTCAACGAGGACGAGGCTGCCCTGTTAATAGGTCGTGCCAATGATCAGGTTGAAGAGTCGGTATCGTTGTATGAATTTACCCGACCACTGAACGAGGAATTAACCCGCGAGGAACGCACGCATATTCTCGAGCTTCTCTGGGAAGTGGCGTTTGCTGACGGAGTGCTGGATAAATACGAGGAATACTACGTTCGTAAAATTGCCGAGTTATTGTACATCTCGCAGAAAGATTACATACAGACGAAACACCGCGCGGGGGTGGTCGAATGAATCAGGCCTCGACGGTCTCGGCGCGATCCAGCATCTTTTCTATGATTTGATCTTCGAGCTCAATACGTGTCGTGATGCTCTCGGCCAGGTCGGACAGGATGTTTTCAATATCACTGAAATCGAACTGTTCCTTGCTTGCCGGATCAAAGCGTTCGTTGAATGCCAGGGCGATTTCGGTCGTTTTTTCAATACTGGGATAGACCTTGGCAGCTAGGTTTGCGACTGACTTTCTGCGCTCGTTACCTTCGGAGATTCGTGCATACAAGCCGAAATGTCCCGCAGCGATGTAGTCAACCAGTACCTGGCAAAATTCGTTGAACATTTCCCGATCCGAATCTTCCAGTTCATGCTGTCTGAGATCGGACAGCTGGAATAATAGCGCCAGCAACTGCCTGCGCTCTTTCAGCATGTGTTCGATTAACTCAGCGGAGCCGCCGCGACGGCCTGTTTCGTTTTTATCTGTCATTTTGTCCTTCCCTGTTGCCTATTATTCAGTTAACCGCTGAGATGACAAGTGTTTCTGTCCTTTCTTGCTGATCAGGCAATGGTTCATTGTGATCAGGAATTAACAAGTTTCTTGCATATCAGTATTCAGCCGTTCATAGTTCATGCATTACAATAAGCGGCTAAACCAAGCGTAAGTACATATAGACGATTCCTGATTATGGAAATTCCGGGCTACAAGATTCAACGAAAGATTGGCGAAGGCGGCATGGCCACTGTCTTTCTGGCGACTCAGGAATCGTTGAGTCGTCCGGTCGTGCTGAAAATCATGAATCCGGTCAAAACGGATATAAAAGAGTGGCAGGATCGTTTTTTATCTGAAGGTCGTCTTATCGCCTCCCTGCGCCATCCAAACATCGTCACCATCTACGACATCGGCGTGAACAACGACCAGATGTACATCTCAATGGAGTTCATCGATGGCGGCGATCTGAAGCAACGCATGCAACTACCCATCCCGGCCATGGAGTGTCTCGATTACATTAGCAAGATCGGAGGCGCACTCGGCGCCGCACATCGGCATGGCATTGTGCATCGGGATGTGAAGCCGGCAAATATCCTGTTTCGCAACGACGATTCACCGCTGCTGACAGATTTTGGCATCGCCAAACAGGTCGACGTTGACCAGGACCTGACCGCGACCGGTATCTTTCTCGGCAGTCCGAACTACGTCAGCCCGGAACAGGCCGAGGGACTGGCCGTCGACGGTCGCTCCGACATCTACAGTCTCGGCTGTATCTTTTACGAATTGTTGACTGGTATGAAACCGTTCCAGTCGGACTCCGTAATCGACATCGTCATCCAGCATAAACAGGCACCGATACCGCAGTTACCGGAAGAGTATAAGGACTTTCAGCCACTACTCGAACGCATGATGGCAAAGAATCGTGAAGAGCGGTTTCGTGATTGCGCGACAATGCTTGAATACATTAAGGAGATAAAGCAGCAATATCAGCATCACACCTCCGGAACGGAACTGGATTTGACGATTGCCGACCCGTCTGTCCAGGGCGGAATGGAAAAACCGCAGAAGAAACTGAATTCGACGTTACTGGTTGCACTGAGTATCGCGGTATTAATCAATCTCGGCCTGAAAGTCGTCGAGATGAAAATCAAGGGCGAAGACCGGACCTCTTCAAAGATAACAACGCAAACGACGCTGGGTTCGCCACAAATCGTGACCGGTACAGATTCTCAACCCGGCCAGTCAGAAACCGAATTGATGTCGCCGGAACCGCCCCCCGCTAACCCTGCAGTGAAAAAGGCATTGTTGTGGCTCGGTCGGCAAAGCCTTGACGATTTTCGCCTGACTTATCCGCCAAAAGACAACGCGCATTATTATTTCAGCAAACTTCTGGAGGCCGATCCGCAAAGTGAAGAGGCCCGGCGGGGCATTCTGATGATTGCCGAACGCTATGCCATTTTGGCCGATCAATCGCTGGCAGATAATGATTTTGAAAAGTCGCGTGCCTATATCAATATCGGCTTGCAGATTGACCCGCAGAATGACTCGCTGCTATCGCTTGCCTCGTTGATCGACGAGCTGGAACAAGGTTCGTTCTGGGGGACAATAAAAAGCCTGTTTACGTCCGGCTGATTGTCCGTCAGGTTATTGTTGATCCAGCGCCTGTTTCATTTGCGCTTCCTGCTGGTCTTCCCACTGTTGAATCAAATCCTTCATTTGTTGCAGCGTTAAATCCTGCTTGCTGCCTGAGGGCTCATCTGTCTCTTCAAACATTTTGTAATTTTCAGCCTCGGCCAACTGACTGTCGTCTTCCTCGGTTACGGGCGTATCTGATACCCCAGGTTCGGTTACATCTTCCGGCTCTGCCTGTTTCTTCTCCTGTTGCCTGAGTCTTGCCGTTCTTGCCCTGGCAATTTCGACTTCCGCCTCGGAGTAGGCGCGTTCGCGCATCAGAGCCTGATGCTCATCAGATAAGACGATATCCGTATCATCAACAATTTGCCCTTTCTCAAAAACAAAAATACGTGGTCCGACCTTGCCACTGCGATACCATGCCGGTGGTTTACCGGATAGTTGCGTGGTACCGGTGTCCGGGTCTGTCCATTGATACATGCGGGCACTGGCTGAAGTTGAGACACATAGACAGACACTGAGCGTGAACAATATAGCAGGGCTTTTCATAGCAGCTGAATTATCAATCAAGTCAGATTACAAGTATAGCATTGACGCGATTTCACTTATGAGTAATGTTCGAACAGGCATTTTGCGCATTGTTTCCGGTGGTCAAACCGGTGTTGACCGGGCGGCACTCGATATCGCGATTGCACTTGGCATTGAGCATGGTGGATGGTGCCCGCTAGGAAGAAAGGCCGAGGATGGTGTCATTGATAGCCGCTATCAATTAATTGAAACCCGTTCCGCAGACTATCGCACGCGAACCCGCAAAAATGTCGAGGCTGCCGATGGCACGTTAATAATCAACCGTGGCAGCCTGCTTGGAGGTAGCGCGCTGACGCGACAATTTGCTGCTGCATGCCACAAACCCTGTCTCATCGTTGACCCGACCGCGCCGGAAGCGGTGGAACTCTGTCGCCAATGGATCCAGGAAAATCACATTCAAACGTTAAATATCGCCGGCCCAAGGGTCTCAAAAGATTCGGCAATCTACGAACTCGGGTATCAGTTCCTGTTACGCCTGTTCACCCATGAAGTCTGATTTTGTATCTAATGACTCACATCCGACTGGATACAGTTCAGGTAGGCCTGTTCGATATCATCACACTCATATTTTTCATAGCACTGCTCGATCGTGCCACTAAACTGCACCTGGCCATTGTGCAATATCGCTATTTGGTCAGACAGCACTTCAACATCAGCGAGCAGATGCGTACTGAAAAACAGGCTGTGCCCAGATTGTTTTAATTCAAGTAAATATTGTTTCAGCCAGGCACGGGCGCGCGGATCCAGTCCGCTCATTGGTTCATCAAGCACCAGTAATTCCTTGCCGGAAAGAAAACATGTGGCCAGCCCCAGTTTCTGTGCCATGCCCTTCGAATATTGACGGACCGGTTTTTTCAATGCCGACGCTTCCAGGTCGAGCACACGCAAAAGATTGCCCAGTTCAGTCTCGTTGATTTCGACCCGATGCAGGCTGGCCATGTAATTGAGAAAGTCGCGTCCGGTCAGGTAATACGGCGGAACAAATTTTTCCGGCAAGTACACCAGCCTGGAACGGGCGTTGGCATGCCGATGCGGGATATCAAAAATGTTGATCGAACCGGAATCCGGCAAAGTAAAATCGAGCAGACATTTAATCAACGTGGTTTTACCGGCGCCATTGACGCCGATTAGACCGACAAACTCGGCCTGCTTTACCGACAGATCGATACCGCGAAGTACTTCGTGTCCCTGGTAACGCTTGCACACCCCGGCAAGCTGCAGTGCTGTAGTCATGACGGTATTCTATTCAATCTGTTTTTATTTTCATCTGTTCGGGTTGCAGAAACAAAAAAGCCCGCTGACGCGGGCTTTGTATTGTGTTGACAATGATTAATCAGTACAGGTAAATCGCATTGCAGTTTTGTGCATTGCCGTTGATGTTCCAGACGTTGTTACCGCCAACTGCGGTCATGCAGGCACCGGCGGATCCTTCGTTCTCGATACCACCATAGTTAGCTGCACCGACCGCTGCTGTCGTGCTCATACGCATGACACCGGTATCCGGTTCCTGGTCATCAATCTTCACATCGAGTTCGCGCATAACATTGACCGGCACGTTTGAGCCAAAGACATAACCCAGACGCACGGTCGCGGCTTCGGCCGGGGCCAGCGTGTATTCATCGATCATGCCGAGCAGAATGCGACCCTGGAATGCGTTGATCGGAGCATCGACGGTCGCCACGTAGGCTGCGTTACCGCCATAGGCCCCCTGGATAAACCCGGCCAGCGCCATGTGCTGCCAGGCCGCGGCGGCCTCGGCCAGGCTGCCATCATTAATAATCTGGTTACCGTCACCGCCGACCGTGACCGTGTTGCTGATCGCGGCCTGGGCATTGGCTAACAGCATGTCGCCCGGCACCTGGCGGTAGCGATCAATAAAGCCATAATACGCGGCCTGGACGCCGGTATTCTGGTCAGCCAGGTTACGCACACGTGCGCTGGTAATCAGCTCCTGGCCTTTCAGGATGCCGCCCAGTAGCAGGCCAATGATCACGAGTACAATGGCAATCTCAACCAGGGTAAAACCGGATTGTTTTTTAATATTGACGCTTAGCATGTTAATTTCCTCTGCTTTGTATGGTGCTTATGGTGTTAATCTGGACTAGCAGATACTATGCCAATATTGTAAATGATTGTTTTTAATAATATAAACTTGGTTTCCCGCCAATTTAATCGATTCGGGCGATGAATTTTCAGCACAAGTGTTGAAATATTGACAATTCTCGTGCGGAATTCTCATCAGTATTTT
The DNA here is from genome assembly GCA_041984885.1 of Gammaproteobacteria bacterium. Lineage (GTDB taxonomy): Bacteria > Pseudomonadota > Gammaproteobacteria > Eutrophobiales > Eutrophobiaceae > UBA4486. Next base: position 3,651 of record JBHIXH010000023.1, on the reverse strand, counting down.
CAAACACTTGGCAGCAGAATCTCAGTGATGTTCCACAATACAGACAAGATACCCGGAATTCTTGTTTTCGGCAGAACGCGCCGATAAACTCGGAAAAATAACTGATAAACCTGTGCTGAGCGACAGCACGGAAAACTTAAGGAAGCCGGTTCAGAGCCTGATTATCGATGCTGCATTTTCTCAGCCTTAACAGTACGCGAATTTTACTCGTCTCATTTGTCTTTTTGCTGTTTCTCGGAAACGCTATCGGGCTGCTTGAATTCGGGCTTGTGAACTCGCCACAAATCATTGCCGGCGGCAAACTGCTGAACCTGTCAGCAGACACGGCCTTTAACCCGGCCGAGTTGTTGACCTCTCTCGATGTGCTGGCGTTTTTGCTGGTTGGCATCAGCATGTGCCTGTTACTGCCGATCCTGACGCCGTTATTCGCCTCCGGGCTCACGTTCATCTGCATGTTGATCCCGTTTTCCATTTCCTACTTTCTGCCCTTACAAAATACGACCATCCCGATGGAGTACAGCCTGCTGACAATACTGATCATTTACGTGTTCAATGTACTGGTCAGTTACTTCGTCGAGGTACATAACAAGCAGGCCATCGTCTCACTGTTCAGTCAATATGTACCACCGGAGGTGGCCGGTGAAATCAGTCGGCACCCGGACAAGATCAACATGGATGGAGAAGCAAAACGCCTGACTGTGTTTTTTTCCGACTTGCAGAACTTCACCAGCGTATCCGAGCAATTAAACCCGAAACAGCTGGCCATGCTGCTAAACGAATATTTCACGGCCATGACTGAAGTGCTGTACCGACATGGAGCGACTATCGATAAATATATCGGCGACTCGATCATGGCGTTCTGGGGCGCGCCGTTCACTCAATCTGATCAGGCCTCACGCTCGATACGTGCCGCCAGCGAAATGCACGAGGAAATTGTTCAACTATGCCAGAAATTCGAAAGCCGTGGCTGGCCGGCAACAACGATGAGCATCGGCATCAATACCGGCATGATGAATGTCGGCAACATGGGATCGAAATACCGTGTTTCCTATACCGTCGTCGGTGATGCGGTCAACCTGGCTTCACGTGTTGAACATCTGACACGCGTCTATAAAGTGCCGACGATAGTAACAGAGTCAACCATGAAGGAAGCGGATGACTTTCTCTTCAGAGAGCTGGATGTGGTTCAGGTACGCGGCAAACATAATGAAACACGGATCTACCAGCCGCTGTGTGAAAAAGCGAAAGCCGACATCAAACTCAAGGACGAACTGGAACTACACACAATTGCCCTGAATTACTATTATGATAACAATTGGGAACAGGCCCGCTCCCGGTTTGAACGATTGCAGCAACAATTCGGCGGTGCCTATTACGACAGCATGCTGGATTTGATACGCCAGCGACAAGTCTAGTCCTGGCCCTCACTGATTCGCTGTTCCAGTTCCGTCAGCTTCTGCTGTAAATAACGTAGTTCATGTTCGTCTGTGATCTGGCCGCTTTCCAGTAATCCACCAACCAGTACTTTTGCACTTTCCAGTTCATCCATATCCTCGAGGATATACAGTTCCATCTGTCGCGCCCAGGCCGGCGCAGAGTTCACCGGTACCGAGTGACTGATTTCTCTCGCCAGCTGCAGTGCCAGTTGCAGGTCCTTTAACTGGTGTTTCGCCATGAAGACCGCGTGTGCCATCCATTCCCAGCGTTCTGTCGGGGCCTGGTTAAACTGCTGCCGGACAAAATCAATCATGATGCGTTTACGTGACGCATCGCTTACTTCGCCGTAGACCCGACTGGCAGACAATAGCGGGTAATGCGACTGCGGGTCGAGGCTCATGATTGCAGCCAGCCAGTCACGCAGCTTCAAATAATCCAGTTGTCGAAATGGCAGACTGATACCCGGTTGGTTATCAAACGCCTGTAACCACAACATCAGGACTTTTGACAGAACAATACGATCGCCAAACGTGGTCAGTTGCAGGATGTCCATGTTCGGAACTTCCGGAAGGTCCCTGGCTGCCGCCTGTTGCACCGGCAATCTTCCCTGTAGTCCGATCTGCAACAGAAACATGATGACAAGCAAGGCGATCGCCAGGCGCGGCACACAATGCAAGGGGCGTTCGCTATCCGGCAAGCGTAAGCTGAAAAAACCCACTATAGCTCCATGCGATACAGATCGAAGGCCGAACAGGCTGATAAAAATAATATATAGATAACCGCTTGAACAACGTTTGAGGATAAAACAGAGAAATCGACACTGGTGTAGACCAGCCATTCCGTGCGTGCAAACAGGTCCAGTCGTGGCAGAATCAATCCGATCAGATCCAGCAGGTTATTCATAAAGTGTTGCGAGATCGTATTTGTCTCAAGTATCGGTGCTTCACTGATCAGTTGTATCGTTTGCATAGCACGCGCAAGCAGATAAAAGGCCACCACGGCACTGAAGGCAGCGGTGATCTGACGAAAGGTAAAAACAAACAACAGGCTTAATGCCACAACCAGCATTAACTCAAGCGTCAGCGACAGGCACCAGATGAGCACAGCCAGTGGTGTGGCATACACCAGCATGATCAGCGAAACACACAACACGACCACGACGGACAGAAGACTGAAACCGAGTAACTTGCCCAGATAATACACATAACGTGAATGCGGTAATGCAAGTATGTAGTCAAACCCCTTGTCATTGAATTCACGCACGACACTGGTGATGACAAACAGGCCAATGATAAAAACGCAAAATAACCGGATCAAAGCGGAGAGCATGGAACTCACGATCTGTCTTGATTCCGTTATCGCCAGTTCGGAAACAAACTCGGCCAGTCCCAATACACAGATGATCCCGGCCAAAGCCAGTAGAAACAGGCGATTTCTCATCGCCTCCAGAAACGAGAATCTGGCGATTACAAATGCAGGTTGAGCAACATCCAGTATATATTTCATTATTTCCCGGTAGTTGATAACAGAATTGCTGCGAAGAAAAACCAGTTCAATATAATACATCATATGAATTCCGGCGATATTAAATGAGCACGAAGCGACTACTAAGCCGCCACTCATTTGCGGCATTCAGCCTGATATTGATGCTGGAATTGTTGCATCTTTCGATCTGGTTCGAATTTGGCAGTGACCTGTCACGCGCCATGATTCTTGTTCACTTCGGGCTTTTTCTGATCTGGCAGCCGCTTTGGCGTGGCGATGAGTCGCTTTCCCTGCTGAATGCAACCCTGTTTATCCTGGCCACATTGGCCTTTGTCGCCTGGATCAATCTCTGGCTGATATTTGTCTGGATTATCCTCCTGATCGGCTTTCTTGGCGGGTTCATCAAGCAGGGTCGATCCGATCAGTTAACCTACATGATCACACTGGCATTCCTGATCAGCGAATTACTGTTTGGCGTCACGACGCAGATATTTGAAATAAAAATTGATAAAACCGTCAGCAACCTGTTTTTCTATGGTCTGCTGCTACTCCCGCTCGTACTTGTATTTTTTATTAAACATCAATCACCCGGTCGCGGCGAAAATGTTGACCTGCTCCGTGCCATTTCCAGCTCCCTGCTGATCAGCCTGGTCGCACTTGGTAGCCTGCTGAATATGTACCACACGGGCAGCGAGTATCTGACTGCGCTGATAGAGATTATTCTTGCTA
>JBHIXH010000022.1:0-37399 GCA_041984885.1 Gammaproteobacteria bacterium | reverse complement strand
CCCAGCGTAGTGATATTGCCATTGTCGTCTATTCCCTGAAATCCGGCAATCACCACGACATTGCCTTCATTCAGATCACGCAGGACGCGGGCACATTCAATATCGACGATGCGCGCCTTGTTGTGCGCGGCATCAGTACGGATATGCACCTGCCCGCCGGTATACGAACGGGCCGGATACCCCTTGCTGTCTAGTGCCATGCAGAGTAATGCGATCGTGACCTGCAGAAAGAGAGTCGACAGGCGAGCCTGTCGTCTGGGCTGGCTGGCTGGCCGACCAGACGGCTGGGAGGAGACTTCTTTCGACAGACCAACCAGCCGGTCGGTCTCGCCCTTCATTGCAGAAACGACGACCACCACCTGGTGACCCTGCTTTTTGGTTGCAATGACACGATCGGCCACGGCCTTGATTCGATCGGTATTCCCAACCGAGGTGCCGCCATATTTTTGTACGATCAATGCCACGTTCCGTCACCGAAAAAACGGCGGATTCTAGCGGAATTTGCCGGAAAATAAAACGAAATGCGGGTTAACCGAGCTGATCGCGCACCCAGCCCTCGACACCGGCCAGGGCCTTGTCCAGGTTTGACGGATCGTTACCGCCCGCCTGGGCCATATCCGGCCGCCCGCCGCCCTTGCCGCCGACCTGTACCGCGACAAAATTGACCAAATCGCCAGCAGAGATCGTGTCGGTGCGATCGCTTGTCACACCGGCAACCAGGCTGACCTTCGTATCCTTCACCGTCGCCAGTACCAGCACGGCCGAACCGAGTTTGTTTTTCAGTTGATCCACCGTGCTGCGCAGGGTTTTCGGATCGGCGTTTTCCAGGTTTTTCGCCAGTACCTTCACCCCGTTGATTTCCGTCGCCGACGTCGCCAGGTCATCACCGGCCGAACTGGCCAGCTTGTTTTTGAATTTCTCCAGCTCCTTTTCCAGCTTTTTGTTCTTCTCGAGCAACTGCTGCAGGCGTACCGGGACATTATCCTGGTCCACTTTTAACAGCCCGGCGATCTCGGCCAGCGTGTGATCGTAATGATTGACGAGATTGACGCTGGCGTATCCGCTGACCGCCTCGATGCGCCTGACACCGGCTGCGATACCGGTTTCATTAATGATCTTGAACAGGCCAATGTCACCGCTACGTTTCACGTGCGTGCCACCACAGAGTTCGACGGAAAAACTGCCGCCAATGGTTAACACGCGTACCTCGTCTTCGTACTTCTCACCGAACAGCGACATGGCGCCGGAGTCGATTGCCTGTTGCAACGGCATCACGTCCACCTGGGTCGGGAAGTTACGCAAGATAACCGCGTTCACCATCGATTCAATTTTCCATAACTCTTCTTTCGTCAATGGTGCATCGTGTGAGAAATCAAAACGTAAGCGATCCGGTGCGACCAGTGAGCCTTTTTGTACTACATGCTCACCGAGCACGACACGTAATGCAGCGTGTAATAAATGCGTGGCGGAATGATTACGCACCGTATCCATTCGCGTTTCCCGATCCACGGCCGTTGCCACGGATTGGCCAACTGTTAACTCACCCGTAATGACCTGGCCCAGATGAATATGTGCCTTCGATTGTTTCTTTGTGTCGTGCACCTGGAACTTAAGACCGTCGGCCGTGATATCGCCGCGATCACCAACCTGACCACCGGACTCGGCATAAAACGGTGTGCTATCGAGTATGACGCCACCGGACTCACCGGCATGAAGTTGATTCACCAGTTGGCCATCAGCATATATGGCTTTTACCGTTGCCTGTCCGGTCAGTTCTTCGTAGCCATAAAAGTCAGTGACCTCTTCCACTTCGGGGAACGTCATCGCATCCATCTCGAACTTGCTCGCAGCACGCGCGCGTTCGCGTTGTTCACTCATCGCCTTGTCGAACCCGTCCATATCCAGTGTGACATTGCGTTCACGGGCTATGTCAGCGGTCAGATCCACGGGGAACCCGTACGTATCATAGAGTCGAAAGATATCTTCACCGGCGATGTGTTTGTTATCACCGCGCGCGATCGCCTCTTCCAGGTGTTTCAATCCCTGTTGCAACGTCTCGGCGAAACGCTTTTCTTCCTGCAACAATGCTTTTTCGACCTGTTGTTGCTTGCGTTGTAATTCCGGATAGGCCTCGCCCATTTGCTTGACCAGTGCCGACACCAGTTGATGGAAAAACGGTTCAGTAAAACCGAGTTTGTTGCCGTGACGAATTGCGCGTCGAATGATACGGCGCAGGACGTAACCGCGACCCTCATTAGACGGCAGTACGCCGTCGGTAATTAAAAACGAGCAGGAACGAATATGATCGGCGACAACACGCAGCGAGGTGATCGATGGATCGGCATCCGGCGCACGTTCGGCAATGTCTTGAATGATCGATTGAAACAGGTCAATGTCATAGTTGTTGTGCACACCCTGCATGACGGCCGCGATACGTTCCAGCCCCATGCCGGTGTCCACCGACGGTTTGGGGATCGGTTTCAGTTCACCGCTTTTATTGCGATCGTACTGGGTAAAGACGAGGTTCCAGATTTCAATATATCGATCCTCGTCGGCGTCGGCACTGCCGGGTGGTCCGCCGGGGATGTCTTCGCCGTGATCATAAAAAATTTCCGAACACGGGCCACAAGGACCGGTATCACCCATCGACCAGAAGTTGTCTTTCTCTCCACATCGGCTGAAACGGTTTTTATCGACGCCTATGTGGTTCAGCCAGATCGCTTCGGCTTCCTTATCGTCTTCATAAACGGTAACCCACAGCCGTTCCGGCGGGATGCCGAGTGTGCCGGTCAGGAACTCCCAGGAAAACTCGATCGCCTCGGTTTTGAAATAATCGCCAAAACTGAAATTACCGAGCATTTCAAAAAACGTATGATGGCGCGCCGTGTAACCGACGTTCTCCAGATCGTTATGTTTGCCGCCGGCGCGCACGCAACGTTGTGAAGTCGTGGCGCGTGTGTACGGACGTTTATCAATGCCGAGAAAGACATCCTTGAACTGCACCATGCCGGCATTGGTAAATAGCAGTGTCGGATCATTCGCCGGCACGAGCGGACTGCTCGGCACGACTTTATGTTCGCGTTCCCGGAAAAATTCCAGAAACGCCTGGCGTATCTCGGCGGTCGACTTCATTCTTCTGATGTTCTTAAAACCCGGTTGATCTGTTCACTACTGAACCCGCGACTGTACAGGAAGCGGGACTGTTTTGCCTTGCTTTGAAAATCACCGGGTAATTCGCCGCCGTATTTTTTCTCCCGGACCGCACGCGCCAGCTCCAGCCAGTTTACCGATAAACCGGACAACTGCTGTTCAATCACCTCATCGTCAACGCCACGCTGTGCCAGTTCCTGTTGTATACGTATTGGCCCCTGGCCGCGCATGACCCGATGGTGAATAAAGCTCTCGGCAAAACGGGCATCACTCTGCAGGCCTTCCGCCGACAGCTTGTCGATTAACTCCTCGATTAATCGGCTGTCGTCACTGTGCCGTTGCAGCTTGGCTGTTAACTCCTGGCTACTATGCTCGCGCCTGGCCAGCAGGTCGCAGGCGCGTTGCAGTAACTGCTGGCGTTCAGTGCTCAGGCGAGTGCTTCCTCTGCGTCCGCGGTTTCTTCCGGTGCATTTTCAACGGGGACGGATGGTAACAGTTTTTCGCGGATTTGCGCTTCAATTTCAGCCGAGATCTCCGGGTTCTCTTTCAAAAAGTTACGCACGTTGTCCTTGCCCTGACCGATGCGATCACCGTTGTAGCTGTACCAGGCACCGGCCTTCTCGATCAGCCCTTGCTGCACGCCCATGTCGATGATTTCACCGTGCAGAGAAATGCCCTCGCCGTAAAGAATGTCGAACTCGGCCTGCTTGAATGGCGGCGCGATCTTGTTTTTCACGACTTTCACGCGAGTCTCGTTACCGACGACCTCGTCGCCTTTCTTGATAGCACCGATACGGCGGATATCGAGTCGTACCGAGGAATAGAATTTCAGCGCGTTGCCGCCGGTCGTTGTTTCCGGATTGCCGAACATGACACCGATCTTCATACGGATCTGGTTGATAAAGATGACACAGCAGTTCGCACGTTTGATGTTGCCGGTCAGTTTCCGCAATGCCTGCGACATCAGGCGCGCGGCCAGGCCCATGTGCGAGTCGCCCATTTCGCCCTCGATTTCCGCTTTCGGTACCAGTGCCGCGACCGAGTCAATGACGACGAGTTCGACTGCACCGCTGCGTACGAGCATGTCGCAGATTTCCAGCGCCTGCTCGCCGGTGTCCGGTTGTGAAACGAGCAGGTCATCGATATTCACGCCGAGTTTTTCCGCGTATATCGGATCGAGCGCATGCTCGGCATCGATGAACGCACACGTCTTGCCCTGCTTCTGCGCCTCGGCAATCGCCGACAGGGTTAATGTCGTCTTACCGGACGATTCCGGTCCATAGATTTCAACGATACGCCCATACGGCAGACCACCGGCACCCAACGCGACGTCGAGCCCGAGTGAACCGGTGCTGACCGTCGGCACACGCGTGACCGGCTGGTCACCCATTTTCATGACCGAGCCTTTGCCGAATTGTTTTTCGATCTGGCTCAATGCCATTGTCAGTGCTTTTTGTTTATCGCTGTCTGAATTCGCCATGTTGTTTGTCTCCTTTGCTAATCCAAATCTAATGCCGATGTCCGGCGCGGCATGCAGTTACCCCCACATGTTGAATGCTAATTTAGTCAATACTTTTCACTATGTCAATATTTTTTATTACCTATATAATTTTTACTATATTATAAAATATATGCGGCATATTTCTCTGACCGTATAATGACCCGCAATGGGGAAAACAATGGCGAAACGCGGAAAAATGTTCGACGAAGTCAAATGGGCGCAACGCCAGCGCCTGCAATTCATTGAAATTCATGCATTTTATACCGGCGCGGTCAGCCGCAGCGACGTTGCCAGCGCGTTTGCTATCTCTGATGCAGCGGCGACGAAAGACCTGAAGTTCTATAACGATGCGGTACCCGGGAACCTGGTGTATCAACATACCGTGTTCGGTTTTGTACCGACCGCGCAATTTGAGCCGGTCTTTGCCGACCTCTCGCCGGAGAAAGTGTTACCCGTCATCGAGGCCAACCTGACCGGGGTCGAGCGACCCGGCAGTGGTGCCCCTCTGTTCTCTATCCCGGTTGCGGATTTGAATTTGCCCCGCCGGTTGCCGGATAAACGTGTGCTTGCACCGATTACCCGGGCCATCGTGCAACGGAAAAAGCTGAAAGTCAGTTATCGCTCACTTTCTGAAAAAACCAGTGATGAAAACAGAGTTATCGAGCCACATGCGCTCGTCAATACCGGCTATCGCTGGCATGTACGGGCGTATAACGAGGCTAGCTTTGATTTCAGGGATTTTGTCTTGTCGCGCTTTGCCAGTGCCGAACTGCTGACTGCAGCAGCAGAATCGGCCGCAAGTTATGACGATGACTGGGTCGAACCGATCACGGTACGGCTGGCGCCACATCCGGGCCTGAGCGAGGCACACCAACGCAGCCTGTTGCTGGATTACGGCAGTGAGACACAGGAGATAGAACTGACGATTCGCCGGGCGCTGCTTGGTTATTTGTTACAGCAATTGTCTGTCGATACGACCGAGGACTTCCGTCTGAATCCGCGCCGCTATCAGCTGGTCGTGACGAATCGCGATGAGATTGAACCGTTCGCCAGCTGGGCATTTCAATAGAACTAGTAACGGCTGTATTGCTGAATATATTTTTCTGCAGCCGATCTTTCTTCGTCGGTTAATTCAGCGTGCAGTGAAGCCAGCCGTGCCCGCAGATCAGATAACTTTTGCTGTGCCGAATTTTGCTTGAACTCATCCTGCTCGGCCAACAGCTCGGCGCTGGCATCATCATTTTCAGTTTGTTCAGATAAGGCGGCTTCCAGTTTACTGTTGGCGACGGCCAGCCAGGCGTAAGCCTTGGCCGGGTTGTGCTCTACACCCAGTCCCTCGTTATAGAACGCGCCCAGTTTGTATTGCGCCAGGGGATAACCCTTCTTTGCCGCCTTGCCATAATAACGGACGGCCTTTTTAAAGCTCTGTTTCGGTCCCAGTCCCTGCTCATACATCAGGCCAAGTTTGTAATTGGCATCGGGGCGACCGTATTTCGCGGCATTTTGAAACCATTTAAACGCCTGTCGGAAATCCTCCTCCACACCCTGGCCACCGGCATACATTGATCCCAACACGATCATGGCCCTATGATCGCCACGTTCTGCCGCCGCCTCGAAATGTTGTGCGGCCTCGGCATAATTTCCTTTCAGGTAGGCATCACCACCGGCCTTGAAGTCGGCTTGTGCTGATTCAGTAAAAATGAACAAGACCGCAACAACTGCAAGTATCTTTTTATACATATATTTAATCGTAGCAGAGAATGACTGACTGTGATTCAAGATTCATATTGATCCAATAAATCAATGCAGCCATTTAATGCAGTTTGACAGGACTGATCACGTACCTGGGATCTGTCTCCGTTAAACTTTATCGTCGCCGACTTGAAATGCGTGTTCAATGCCCAGCAAAAACACACCGTGCCTACCGGCTTCTCCTCGCTGCCACCATCGGGGCCGGCAATACCGGTAATGGCGACAGCTATGTCCACCTGACTGTTTTGAATTGCTCCTGCCGCCATCGCGCGCGCCGTTTCCTCGCTAACCGCACCAAAGGTATCAATGATTTCCGGCGGTACATTCAGCATCGTTTGTTTCGATTGATTGGAATAGGTGACATAGGCACATTCGAACCATTGTGAACTTCCTGCTACGCGGGTAATGATCTCGGCCAGCCCGCCACCGGTACAGGACTCGGCCGTTGCTATCCGGTAGTTTCTCTTGAGCAACTGTTCACCAAGTTCTTTCGAGAGATGGTCTATGGCCAATGTGTTCATTTTCGTCGTGACTGAAAAAACGTGGTTAGCATGCTGGCCGATTCCTGTTCAAGGATACCCGCTTTTACCCCGACCCGATGATTTAACGCCGTCGAATCAAGCAAGTTAAATACACTACCGGCAGCGCCGGCCTTGGGATCAGTTGCACCGAAGACCAGTCGTTTCAAGCGCGCATGAATAATCGCACCGGCACACATACAACACGGCTCCAGCGTCACGTACATTGTGCATTCCGGCAGACGATAATTTTGTTGGTGTTGGCCGGCATTACGCAGCGCAATGATTTCTGCATGGGCACAGGGATCATGACTGGTGATTGGCCTGTTATAACCTTCGGCAATGATTTCATCGTGACACACGATAACCGCACCGACCGGAACCTCGCCATTGGTTTCAGCTTCGTGCGCCAGTTCCAGCGCACGTAGCATAAACGTTTCATCGGAGGTCGACATGCGTGCTCAATCAGATGAGACGAACTATTCCCACTCAATGGTAGCCGGCGGTTTGCCGGAGATATCATAGGTGACGCGGGAGATCCCTTTCACTTCATTAATAATCCGGTTAGAAACTTTTTCCAGGAACTCATACGGCAGATGCGCCCATCGGGCAGTCATGAAGTCGATGGTTTCCACCGCGCGCAGGCTGACAACATAATCGTATTGCCTGGCATCGCCCATCACGCCAACTGATTTCACTGGCAGGAAAACGGTAAACGCCTGGCTGACCTTGTCGTACAAGTCATGTTTATACAGTTCATCAATAAAGATAGCGTCGGCCAGTCGTAGCAGGTCTGCGTAGTCTTTTTTCACCTCACCCAGTATTCGCACACCCAGGCCCGGACCAGGGAAGGGATGCCGGTAGATCATGGCCTCGGGTAATCCCAGGGCAACACCGATCTTGCGTACTTCGTCCTTGAACAGTTCACGTAATGGTTCGACCAGTTGCAGATTCATCTCCTCTGGCAGGCCACCAACATTGTGATGAGATTTGATGACGTGCGCCTTACCGGTCCTGGCACCGGCGGATTCAATCACGTCCGGGTAAATCGTGCCCTGTGCCAGCCAGTTTACTTCTTTTAATTTATGCGCTTCTTCATCAAAGACATCGATAAATGTGTTGCCAATAATCTTGCGCTTTTGTTCCGGATCACTGACGCCTGCCAGTCTCTCCAGGAAACGAGCTTCCGCATCGACACGTATGACCCGGATACCCATATGCTCGGCGAACGTCGCCATTACCTGATCGCCTTCGTTCAGACGTAACAGGCCATTATCCACAAACACACAGGTTAACTGATCGCCAATGGCCTTATGTAACAACGCTGCGACGACCGATGAGTCCACACCACCGGACAGGGCGAGCAAGACCTTGTCGTTGCCGACCTGCTGCTGAACCGAATCGATTAATTGATCAATAATTTCTTCTGTCGTCCAACGATTTTTACAACCGGCGATGTCGTGCACAAACCGTTGCAGGATCGACATGCCCTGTGCCGTATGCGTAACTTCAGGATGAAACTGCAGGCCGTAAAACCTTCGATCCTCATCGGCAATACCGGCAATGGGGGCATTGTCACTGGATGCAATCAACTTGAAACCTTGCGGTAACCCGGTGACGTGATCGCCATGACTCATCCACACATCCAGCAGTCCATGACCTTCGGCGTTATTTCTATCCTGAATATCTTTTAACAGGTTCGAGTGGCCGCGTGCGCGTATCTCGGCATAGCCAAACTCGCGTTTGTCCGACGATGCGACCTTGCCGCCAAGCTGTGCGGCCATCGTCTGCATGCCGTAGCAGATACCGAGCACCGGCACACCCAGGTCAAACACGATCGACGGTGCCTGGATTCCATTGACGGCCGTCACTGATTCCGGGCCGCCGGACAGGATAATGGCGGTCGGATTAAACTGTTTGATGTCTGCCTCACTGACATCGCAGGCATAGATCTCGCTGTAAACCTGGCACTCACGCACGCGTCGGGCAATCAACTGTGTGTATTGCGATCCGAAATCGAGGATTAATATCCGGTCAGAATGAATATCTTCAGTTGCAGTCATAAAATCGGGTGAAATACATCGGCATGTTGCCGAACATGAATACAAATCATTGATGCCGGCAGTATATGTTTACCTGTTCTCAGGCACGGTAATTCGGGGCTTCTTTTGTAATCGTCACGTCATGCACATGGCTTTCGGTGATGCCGGCATTGGTCAGTCGTACAAACTGCGGTTTTGTGCGCATCTGTTCTAGTGTCTGGCAGCCGGTGTAACCCATCGCCGCACGAATGCCGCCGATCAACTGGAAGACGATCTTGTCGAGTGCGCCCTTATACGGGACGCGCCCCTCTATGCCTTCCGGCACCAGTTTTTCAATCTCGTCGTTCTCCTGGAAATAACGATCCGACGAACCGTGTTGTTGCGACATGGCACCGACTGAACCCATGCCACGATACGATTTATACGATCGCCCCTGGTACAGCTCCACTTCACCGGGTGCCTCTTTCGTGCCGGCAAACAGGCCACCGATCATGACCGACCAGGCCCCGGCGACCAGCGCCTTGGCAATGTCGCCGGAGTAGCGGATACCACCGTCGGCAATAAACGGAATGCCCGTGCCTTTTAACTCCTCGGCCACGTTTAAAATCGCGGTGATCTGCGGCACACCCACGCCGGTGACGATGCGCGTGGTGCAGATGGAACCGGGACCTATGCCAACCTTGACCGCGTCAACGCCAGCATCAATGAGCGCGCGGGCACCCTCACGCGTGGCCACGTTTCCGCCAATGATTTGCAGATCCGGGTACTGTTGCCTGACACGTTGCACCGTATCCAGCACGCCCTGCGAATGTCCATGCGCCGTATCGACGACGATGACATCGACACCGGCCTCGACCAGAGCGGCCACGCGTTCCTCTGTACCGGGGCCCACCCCGACAGCGGCACCGACGCGCAGTTGTTCGTATTCGTCCTTACAGGCATTCGGAAACTCCTCTGCCTTTTGAATATCCTTTACGGTAATCAGCCCTCTCAGCTCAAATTTCTCGCTGACGACGAGAATTTTCTCGATGCGGTGTTTATGCAGCAGGCTGACGACCTCCTCGTTTTCTGCACCTTCTTTCACCGTCACCAGTTTGTCTTTCGTCGTCATGATGGATTTCACCGGCTGATCAAAATGCGTCTCGAAACGCAGATCACGGCTGGTGACGATACCGACCAGCTGGTCACCATCGACGACCGGCACGCCGGAGATGGAGTACTTGTTTGTCATATCAATGACCGTCTGGATGGTCGTATCCGGGCTGACGGTGAACGGGTCCTTGATCACGCCGCTCTCGAATTTTTTCACCATGCGCACTTCGCCCGCCTGCCGCTCGGGGCTGATGTTCTTGTGAATGATGCCGATACCGCCTTCCTGCGCCAGCGCGATGGCCAGACGGCCCTCGGTAACCGTATCCATGGCGGAGGAAACGATGGGTATGTTAAGCGAAATTTCCCGCGTGATTTGCGTGCTGAGGTCTACTTCTCGCGGCAGAACTTGCGAGTGGGCAGGCACGAGCAGTACATCGTCAAACGTCAGTGCCTGTTCCGAAATGCGCATTGGTCACGTCCCGTGCTGAAAATAGCGCGCCATTATAGTGACTGGTCTGGCACTGCACAACGTCGCATAACCGTCGACCGACTGAATCAAGACCGGGGCCCGGCACTCCGGTATGATTGCGATTCCATGAATCTATCCACCCCGTCCAGTGCTGATATATACACGGTCACACGTCTGAACCGTGAAGTCCGCTCGGTGCTGGAAGGCAGTTTTCGCACGCTCTGGGTGAAGGGAGAAATCTCGAACCTGGCGATTCCGGCTTCCGGACACATGTATTTTTCCCTGAAAGATGCCAGCTCGCAGGTGCGCTGCGCCATGTTCAAAAATCGCAACCGCTTGCTGAAATTCAAACCGGAAAACGGTGATGAAGTGCTGTTGCAGGCGAACGTCAGCCTGTATGAAGGCCGGGGAGAGTTTCAGTTAATCGCGCAGACGCTGGAACCGGCCGGCCTGGGTGCGCTACAAAAAGCGTTTGAGCAGTTGAAGACAAAACTCGCGGCCGAGGGCCTGTTCGAGGCAACGCTGAAGCAACCTATCCCTGAATATCCCGCCTCGATTGGCATAGTTACATCGGCTTCCGGGGCCGCCATTCGCGATATCCTGACAACGCTGCGGCGACGTTATCCAATCTCCGAGGTCATTGTTTACCCGACCGCTGTGCAGGGAGAAAACGCGGCAGCCGAGATCGCGGCGATGATCCATACGGCAAATACGCGCAATGAATGTGATGTAGTAATTCTTGCGCGCGGTGGCGGTTCGCTGGAGGACCTGTGGTCGTTCAACGAGGAAATTGTCGCCCGCGCGATCCACGCCAGCGAGATTCCGATCGTGACCGGTATCGGTCATGAGGTGGATTTTACAATTGCGGATTTCGTCGCGGATCTGCGTGCACCGACACCGACCGGAGCGGCGGAATATGTCAGCCCGGATATCCAGCATATATACATACAAAATCAGAACTTTTATAAATATTTTTTTCGTAATGTCTCACAAAGATTGCAAGCGCTATTAGATGTACTGCATAACCTCAGGCGACGTTTCCCTCAACCTGAAAAAAGATTTCAACAAATTAAGCAACGCATTGATGAAATGAATCTGCGGTTAGGGATTAATCTAAAAAATTCGATTACTGGAAAACGTTTTCAAACTATGCAATTGAATTCGAAGCTGGAAACTGCCAGCCCTCAATTCAGGGTAATTCAGTCGACTCAAAGGTTGAAAAACCTGCATACGTCCCTTTTCAAAGCAACTCATAGAGTTATCACTACTCACAGGGCCATTCTGCAGACTCATGTCACTCACCTTGAGGCTATCAGTCCACTATCGACTTTATCCAGGGGCTTTTCTATCTCCATAAAAATTGATGGGGAAAAAGTTATACAGGATGCTTCAGAGTTACAACCGGGAGACTCCATCCGGACAATTTTCAAATCTGGCGAGATTGAAAGTGAAGTAATTAAAAAGTCAGTTAAAAATCGTTTAAAAGGATTGTAAAAGTAAAAGTATTTTAATGGTACAATTTGAAACTATGTAGTCTGGACTTTGTTTATTCTCCATCTGAAACTTCGCTAATATTTTTAGATTTTTGACTTTCCACTGTCCGACAATCTAATCATTTTATATAAGAACCCGTATGCAATCTTCACTGGATACAAAACCTGAGCGGGAAATCAGACCAAAATTCCAGAAGATTCGAATCTTCCTCCGCGACAAAATCAGCAAATCACTTTTTTTGCAATCTCTGTATGCCTTTCTGTGTGAGTCAATTGCCAGAATCAGGATTGCTAATGGATCAAAACATGATGCCCTGAATCACTTACTACGTGCACAAAGAAATGTAGAACCTGGCATATTCGGGAAACGCAGAGGTCTGCTGATTAACAAGCTCCTTAATTATTATGTCGGATTAGACGGTACGTTGTGCACAGTTTCTGAAAATTTGTTCCTTTCTGAGTACGTTCAGTCCGATGAGGCACGGGAAATCAGGGAGGCTTACCGAAAATTTCCATCGGCTGACATGTTACGTATGAGAATTCCCAGGGACAATGATGACCCTGAACGACAGGGAAATCTGATTATTCTGAAAAAGTGGAATCCCGAAGATAATGACAAAGGAGTGATATTATTAAAATACAATACAGCTATTGAAAGTTTCCCGGCACTTTTCGACCTCTCCAGCATTGTTAAACATTATCAAATTGTTCTGGAACCCAGTTTTAAAGGTTATCAACATCAAAGATTCCTTTTGTATGTTGGATCTGATGCTGAAGTCGTTGTGATGTCACAATATTTGCCTGACTTTAATTATCTACAGTCTCTGGCTTCCAATCTTGTTCCAATTCGATTGGGTGCAGCGGACTGGGTTGATCCTGATATATTTGGACCTCCAGCGGATGAAAACAGACAATATGATATTGTCATGCTGGCAGCATGGAGTCGTTTAAAGAGACATGAATTGCTGTTCAAGGCCATTTATGAAATTAAAAACAGACATAATAGAATGCTAAACATCGCACTGATCGGGTATCCCTGGGACTGGAAAATCGACAAAATTCAGGAATTACTGGAGACTTACAAGCTATCCGACAATACCCGAATATACGAATCCATACCTCATGAAAACGTAGCTGACATACTCAAGGATAGTAAAATATCTGTTTTTTTATCCCCTATGGAAGGCGCTTCAAAAGCTCTGTACGAATCAATATTTTGTGGTGCAGTGCCCATCATACATAGACAAAATCAGGGCATTGACCTTGAAAAAATAACCAGTGATGTTGGCAAACTTGCTGACGAGAATGATTTATCCCGGAGCATTTTGCACATACTGGATAATTTCAAAAGTTACAAACCGTATGAATGGGCAGTCAATAATACCGGCTGTTACCGCTCTACGAGTTTACTCGAATCTGTTCTCAGGCAAATGTCCAGCCAGGAAAAATTTGGTGAACTGACACCCAAGAAAAATGCGCCTCACCTTCGATATGCCAAGGCTGATATTTATAATTCTTTTGAAAGTGAATATCAAAAACTTGAAAATTATCTAATCTGATTGCTATAAATCAAGTCTGATTTCCCGGTTGGTTGCCAGCGTATCACCACCTATTTTGGTAAGGTCAAACCCATTTTCCTGCAGATATTTTCCCGGATCTTTATCCGCTGACAGGTTATGTGACTCATAGAATATGATATCCGGTTTTATTCTATTGAATTCAAGTGATTTCAAAATAACCCACTCATGTCCTTCTGCATCAATTACCAGTAGATTTAACTGGTTCAGAATTGGATACTCATCTGCGAGCAGATTGATATTAACTGTCGGAATCTGCACTTCTTTAATCAAGTTATCCGGATTCTTGTTTTTTGAATGCGCAAAATTTTCCAGATGTTTCCTGTCAAAAGAGGCCTTGCGAAGATAATCCATTTTTTCTTCCAGCGTATAATCATCCATTTTTTCTTCATCGTAAGTATAAAATGGTATATTACCGCCATGGGCTTCGGTAACAGCGGCATTGAGAAAAAACAATTCCCTGCCTGAAAGATATTTATAATTCTCAACCAGTAACTCGTATGAAGTTGGTATAGGCTCAATCATGAGCCCTTTCCATGCATCCCTTACTACAAATTCCCTGATTGGATCACTCCTTAAACCATCATTCGCCCCAATCTGCAAAAACACAATATTACGCTCATAGTACTCTGTAATTTTCTGAAACGCCCTGTAAATTTTATCCTGTCGCTCCGGAATTAGCCTCATGTATCTTTTTAAAAAATCATATAGATGTGGTTTGGTTTTAATATAGTCACTGATGAACATAAGTCTTTACACTCTGATTAAACAGTTAAATTTTTAAAATACAGTTCAGGTAAAATTACTGATTTATATTTCTCATACAATTTTTTAATTTTAAATATTCTTCTGCATACTTATCCTGACGACCGGACTCAAAGTATCTGAGATGCGGCTGGTTCATTTTAATTTCAATATCTTCCGTCCATGCGTTTCCCGCCTTTAATTCACTCTCCTTTATCGCAGCATTCAACCTGCTTGACGTGTTGATGCATCCTGTGTTCTCCATAGCCCATTGTCTCGGTGAAAATCTGGAATAATTATTCATCATATATTTTATACACTCTGATAAATCTGCATCCTCACAAAGCATCCCTGTTTCTTCTGTAATTTTTTCAAGATCTATTCCCTTGTTATGTTTGTATACAATTACCGGGGTATTACAAAACAGACTTTCATATAAAGCCTTGGGTGAACCCTCGGTTTTTGACAAAAAAACTGAAACTTTTGAGGCGTTGATGACATCCACTACATCCTTCATCGATATTCTTTCGAATATGGTTACTGTGTCTTTCAACTTATAACGTTCAATAAGGTTATGTATTGTTTTAACTTGCCAGTCCCATGGATACCCGATTAGCGCGACTGATACGGATATATCCTGCTCTGTTCTCAGCTTTTCAAGATGATAAAAGAGTAACTCGTGTCTTTTAAACGGACTCCACGCCGCGTTCATCACAATATCAAATTTTTTTTCTCCCGCTTCGTTGCTAAATAGATCAGGATTAGTCCAGTCTGACGGGCCGATATTAATCGGCTTTAGATTACTGTCCAGTGATTCAATAAAATCATAATCTGCCTTGAACTGGGACTGTACATGGACATTAAAATTTGCACCCACATACAGGAGAAACCTCTCATGCTGATATCCCCACCAACTGGGCTCGAGTACTAACACATAGTCCCTCGCAATTTTTTTCATATCAAATAACAACGGAAATTTTCTTATCGCTGTATTATATTTGATTAAAATCACGCCCTTTTCCTGGTCACGTCTTTTCTTCAGGACAATCAGATTACCTTGTCTTTCTATATCCTCTGCATTACCCGGTATTCTCATCCTCACGCTATCAGCTTCGGGAAATGAGTTGTAAATTCTTCTCGCTTCGATGGCATCGGGTTGCTGAACTGCTGTTTTCAGAATTTTGTTACCTTCTATCGCTTTCAGGTTGCCTTCGTCCCAACACAATAGCCTGAGCTGCCGTTGAAATAATTGACGATTTTTTTCCGCGTATTTTTTATGTTCTATATGTTTTATAGAATGAAGAAGTATTCTCATGCCAGCATAATATGATTTTTTTTTCAGCAGATGGCTGGAACGAATTCTGGCATAGTTTGCATAAAGAAATTGCAGAATGGTAGATTGTGTAATCAGCCCTTTTATAAATATACGAATGCTTCGGAACCTGGGCCTGTCTTCATTTATACTCGCTGAATCTAGTTCGTACATGTTAGACATTTCAGCTATAGGGCCACTTTAACGTTCAACGTGCCCGTGATGGTTTTTATATTACCTGAATTTTCTATCTCTATAGTGAATCCTCTTTGCTTCAGCATTTTTCCAATGACCTCGTAATCCTGCCAACTCTCATATTGATTTTTCCTGAACGGCCAAAGTAGCCCAAAGTATTTCAACAAATATCCATTTAACAGCACATAAATGTAATATATGAAGTTTCTCGTATCCCGCTTTTTAAGAGCAGTAATTATCCATCTAAGCACCATTTTCCTAGAATGCAATGTCATCCACAACCTACCATTGGATTTCAGTATTCGCCGCGCTTCATCAAGCACGGTAGGGATATGGGTGTAAGGGAGTGCGACCCTGGAAATTATCAGGTTAACCAGGTTTGACGCAATCGGTATCCCATTTGCGTCAGATTGTAAGTAAATGATATTCGGGCCGTATTTTTTGTATCCATATCTTAAAACTTCATGGTTAATATCGAGACCAATACAACATCTGTCCAGACAATCCAATCCAACAAACGACTGACCGATGCCGCAACCTATATCCAGTATAACCCGGTCCTCATTTTTCACATTTGGCATCACTCTTTTCGGATTGTTTGGGTCAAGAGCAATTTCCAGTTCTTTTAAATGGTAATCAATCTGACTCATTCAATAACACCTTAGACTGGCTATTCATTCAATAAATGAATCAAGAAACTCAAGGTATTTAGCTGCCAGAGTATTCCATCCATATCTTTGCTCTACCAGATTACGCCCGTTTTCACCCAGATTAGCGGCTGTGCTTTCATCACCAAATACCGTGTTTATATGAGACACAAAATCATCAATATTGTCGGCAAGTAATATATTTACTTCATTAGTAACTTCCAAGCCTTCTGCGCCTACATAAGTTGATACTACCGGTTTTTTCATTGACATTGCTTCGAGTATTTTTAACCTGGAACCGCCACCAATTCTTAGTGGTACAACATATACCCCGGCTGACTGGATATAGGGTCTGACGTCATCCACTGTTCCCGTAATAATAAAATCATCCGAATTCAGCTTTTTTATTTCATCAGAGGGATTTCTGCCCACTACATAAAACTTCAAGTCTGGCAATTGTTTCTTTATAACCGGGTAAATTTCCGAGTGAAAATATACAATTGCGTCCTGGTTTGGCCGCCAATCCATTGAGCCTGTAAATACAATTTTATGACTGGGAACGTATGTCTCCTTGTTATCAAAGTAATCCAGGTCTACACCATTATCAACGACCTCGACTTTCAGGTTCTGGCTATAATTTTTTAGAGTTTTAGCCTCAAGCGTCGATACTGCTATCGCACCCTGACACCAATGCACACATTTTTTTTCAAAACTAAGTACTTTTAAATACTGTATTTGAATATAAAACCTCTTCAAGAAGTTATTTTCGTTTATACAATATCTCCTCCATATTTCTGATTCGATATTATGAGTAGATATTATTTTTACCGGAACGTTTATATCTTTAAGATATAAAGCGTAGGGAGTCCATTCTGCGATGATGCAATCCGGTTTTCTCTCCCGTACAATATTTTGCACCTTGCTTATATATGTTTTTGAGTAATGGCTGGTTACAATATATGGATAAATATGGAAAATATTTGCGATCAATTTCAGATAAAACAACACTCCTTGTTTTTTCTGCAATTTGTAATCAACGTTAACCGGATTAAGATTCCTGTTTTTAAAATATTGATACGCTTCGCTGTGTTCTGATCCATACGCCAGATAAATCACTTCCACTTTTTCTGAAAGCCGTGAATAAAGATTAAAACTTCTTAACCTCTTTCCGGTATTTAACGGATATGGGAATTCTTCATCTAGTACCAGTATTCTCATATATTTTCTTTTCGAAACGATTATTTATTTGTCAGATCAAAAAAAGAATTCACGCGGCTGAATTTCAGAAGAGAATATTTATATAGAGCGAAACTGCCCTTTAAATATTTACAAACCTCGCCGGGTTGCCAATTGCAGTATGTTCATTATCCATGTTTTTTGTAACTACACTGCCAGCAGAAACAATACAATCCTTGCCTATTGATGCCATAACAATTGCACCTTCTCCTATCCATGTATTTTCACCAATTGAAACTTCGCTAAACAACTGGTGTTTACTGGCGACATTTCCATCAAAGTAATGCTGAAATTTTCCACTGAGGATGGATACCCGACTGGAAATCAATACATTACTGGATATATTTGCTGTACCTATGATAGTAAATGAGCCTATAACAACTTTTCTGCCGACTTGTGCATTTGGATGTGCGAAAAAAGAAGCGAAATCGACAGATAGATCATAATGGCATTTACTCAATGTCATCATGTAATACGAGGTTCTCGTATAATTCCCCACCTTGCCAGGGATTAGACTCAGAAACTTGGCAAATGTCACATAGACACTTTCCGTATTTAACACCAGATAATAAAACTGACTGATTATAGCCAATGGAAAAGTGATAACTGCAAATAACCACACAAGATATTTTTTCTGTTTATACGTCATAAATTCTCTTGTATTCATTTATGGATTTATTTTCATCCAGCAGGCTCGTTATATGTACATAGGCCAGTTCGCCTATATTATTCATATCATCAGGCGAATCTAGTAAATTAATGATATTTTCTGCCAGTGCGTGTTCATCGCCGGGTTCAACCAGAACTCCCGCTTCTCCATAATTAACCAATTCTATGTTTCCGCCTGCCCGAGTAGTCACAATAGGTTTTTTATTTACTGCATACTCTATCAAGGCATTGGAAAACCCCTCAGACAATGACGCCAGAATACAAAGATCGGCGTTATCGATATATTGCTGCGTATTGTTCTTGTACCCCATAAGTAACATTCTTTTTTCGAGGTTATATTCCTTGATCATTTCCTCGTATTTCCCTCTTTGCTCACCCTCACCCAATACAACTATCACCAAATCCCTGCTTTCTACAATAGTCTTTAATGCCTTAATTAGATATTGTATTCCCTTGATATCACGCAAATTTGAAATGACCAGGGCAACAAAATCATGTTGCTCCCGCAATTGTTTAAAATTCTGATCCTGCTCCTCTGTGCTGTTAATCTGGCTGGATTCTTTTTGCTTTAGAAAATTATAAATTACAACTACATGCTCCTGTTTCATGCTGTAGTCGCGAACCAGCAGGTCCCTTATAGCACATGAATTCACGGTTACCAGATCTGATTTTCTGAATATGTAACTCATTATTTTTTTTCGCCTGGCATCATGTTCATGCCCCATATTTCTTAAACTCATAATTATCTTTAAATCTCTGGAGCAAAGGCTTAAAACAGCCGCGACAATTGCTGAATCGTCGTACATCGTATGAATTACATCAATTTTATTATCTCTGATATATCTCAGTAATTTGTAAACTGCCGATAATAATTCCAACGATCGGATTTTTTTCAGATTCAGTATTTTAGGAGGCAAAATCCAGCTTAACTTATGATGTACGGGTGCATCCTGAAGAAAAACCACATACGGTTGAATGCCAATTACATTCGCTTTTTGGTAAAGAAGTAAAAACTGTTTTTCGGTACCTCCTCCAGCATCGCTATAGAGGTAATCAAGTAAATAGAGTACGCGTTTCATAGTTATGTTCGTGCAAGGGCTTTCTTCATTATCCCTTTCATCATTCCAAATGCTATGCCTGCATGAATGGTTACCAGTATCAATGAGAGTCTTATTGGGTTATTTATTCGGAATTTTACTGAGAGTCTTATACCTTCGATTACAAGCACAGATATATATCCGATAATTATAAAAGCAAACACAGGGAATAAAGCAGGTGTAAAAAAACAAATTACCACGAGTAATATTACTAAAATATAAAAAATCGCCGGCACCAGAGAGGAAAGGCTGAATCTACTATGTTTGAACTGCAATAGTGATCTACCATAACCATATCTGGATAACTGCCTGAATAACTCGCGATACGATTTACGAGGATAATAAAATACCTTTAATCTTGGTGAACAGTAACAATTTACATCAGCCTTTTCCAATCGATAATTAAATTCAAGGTCCTCTGCGGCATCAAAATTTTCATCAAAATCGCCATGTTGTTCAAACAGACTTTTGTGATACATGACACCTATGCTTAAAGGACTTACCCACCCCTCCTTATCAGAGTAGATAAATGAATCCGGTGAATGGGCAAGCGGCGATTGTCGTGCAATTGAGATGGATCGCTGAAACTCCGATATATTCGGAGGAGTCAGTGGTTGTGGTCTTCCCAGACACACTGCTTCCTGTTCCTCAGCTATTGCGAGATAGTCTTCAAGCAAACGATCATTATCAATATATACATGACCATCTATCAGTAAATACCAGGGGCCTCTTCCGTTTTTAACAGCCAGGTTTCTCGCTGCACTGGATAACATTTTTTGATTATCAAGAATCGTTAGTGACATTTCCGCATGTCTATCGGAGAAATCTTCAGCAAGCACACGAGTCTTGTCATCGGACATGCCATCCACCAGAATCACTTCATACCTTTCGAAATCAAGAGACTGGCCATGTAATTGGGTCAATGTATTGACAATATGATCTGCCTCATTTCTGACGGGCAGGATAATGGTTAAATAATTATCAGTAGACATAAGTTCTAAAAACCTGACAAACACTCAGGTTATCAATAAAGGTTCGCAATGACTGTATTCTGATTTCTTTCTTTTAGATATAATGTCGTCAAAGATATTGATTGCCCTGTGTTTTTCCAGGTTAAGAAATTTTGCAAGTTCTTCCGGCTCAATATCATTGTCGACCGCCCAGAGAGCGTAATCCATTTCCGGGAAGGGCAGCGAAAAATAAAATTCATCCTGTTTTTGAAACAGACTAAAGGTGTTTGTAGTTGGAGTCTGGTTTCTGATTTTAGCGGATACATCGAGGTACTTGGCAATTTGATATACCTGCGATTTATATAAATGTCCGATAAATTTAATATCAGATGATCCGTCTCCGTTTTTAACAAAGAACCCCTGATCGAGTTCTACCTTGTTGCTTGTCCCGACAACCGCATAATTTAATTTATCTGCATAATAATATTCAATATTTTTTCTGACTCTTTGTTTATAATTGGTTGCCGATACGATTTGCATATATTCCTTATACGGAATTCTTTTCTCTTTTTGCTGTCCCTGTTCATCTTCAACAATTATCTTGAAGTAATTAATATTTTTTTCCCCACGAGAAATCTTGAGCTTATATTTCCAGTTTGGGTTATATTCTGGAAATAATTTTTTTATTGATTGATTTCTTGTTTCGTAACAACCAAACTCGCCTAGGATGCGGCTTATATCCTTTTTTAGTACTTTTACCCCTGCTTTTTCCGCGATATTTTCTATAATAAATTCATATTCATCCTTTATTTCCTTTTCAGGCATATATATTGCCATTACTTTTTCCGGACTAACTGTTTTCGCTGCAAGATACAGACATACCGTGCTGTCTATGCCTCCAGAGATAGCTACCACATACCCTCTTTTTTTATATTCTAATAAATAATTGCGAGCAAACGATTGAATTTTACTGACTTCGGTTTCCGGTTCAATATTCAGCACGTCTCTGGTAATTTTCACATTAACTTTCCGTAAGTTTGTTTGATACGAAACTGGATATTTTATTGATACTGTCAAAGTTTTCCCTGATTATTTCATCATCAGCGACACTGATGCCAAACTCTTCCTCAACAAAAGAAACGAGTTCTATTACACCGGTCGAATCTATAATATCGTTTTGAATAAATGACTCATTTATATCCAAAACTTCACTTTCCTCAGCAAACAAAAAATTCTTAAGGATGTATTTACTGAGTTTATCTGCGATGTCGTTATCATTCATTTTAATTAATCCCTGCTTCATACAGTTTTCTTAACGCCAATTTGTCGTATTTTCCATTATTATTTTTAATAATTTTATCTATTTTTATAACCTGTTTTGGCATCATAAATTTATCCAGATTATCCTTGCAATATTTCATCACATCTGATTCAGAGATATTTTGATCATTACAACAAATGAATAATATTACTGCCTGACCCGCTAGTTCATCTTCAATACTGATTGCCGCCACCTCTGATATTCCTGGTTGCAACGTAATTTTTTTCTCATATTCAAGTAAACTTACTTTCTGACCATGACATTTAATTATGTCATCCTCCCTGCCGATAAAATATAGATACCCTTCATCATCACGCCGAAAATAATCTCCGGTATACAGGCATCTGCCCTCCACATCATTCCTGTATTTCAATACTCTGCTGCTTGCTTTCGAATTATTCCAGTATCCCCTCATTATATGAGATCCACGGACCACCAGTTGCCCCTCTCCGGGGCCAATAATTTTCTTGTCATCATTATCTATTAAAAATATTTCCTGGTTAGGCATACCGGTACCAACACTGCCTTTTTTTTCATGTATTTTCCTGGGCTCTAGATACGATATTCTTTTACATTCGGTCATTCCATACATGGAATATATTTTTGCACGCGGGAACGTCTTTTCCAGAAATTCAATCTGGTGATAATGCAACGCTGCGGCAGTGTTGGTGATTATCCTGATATCCAGCCTGTTGATAACGCTTGTAGTCAAATATTTTTTTAAAATAGCAATCATACTGGGCACTATGGGGAATACTGTGCATTTATTTTCAATAACACATTCAAGAAACTCTTTTGGGAATAGCAGACTTCCCATAAACAACGTGGCTCCTGTTGTATGTGCGAAAATTGACTGGTACAAGCCATAATCAAACGTCAAAGGCAAACAACATGCGATCACATCCTCTTCTATCAGCTTGAGGTACTGCAAAATTGAATCAGATGCGGTAAATATATTTTTATGCGTCAGCATAATGCCCTTTGGCACGCCAGTAGAACCTGACGTATAGATAACCATAACCAGATCTTCATCTATAATGTTGTTACTACCAAGTATCAAATCAATATCTCTGAAAATTATTGCGTTATCTATTAGATTTCTTGCTTCATCGTGATATTGCAGATCACTTATCAACATGGTTGCGTAAGCAGAGTTACCTGTAATCTCGGATATTTTATTGTCGTTTTTCTCAACCAAAATCAGCTGTGGTTTTATATCTGATAATATATACGTTAGTTTCTCACCCCCCAGATCCCTGCTGATTGGAACAAAAATTACCCCTGTCAACATACAGGCATAAAACAGCACTATGAATTCGATTGAATTACTACTAATGACGACAAGACGCGAATTCTTGCACAATCCTAATTTTTTTAATTCCAGAGTCGCCTGGTGAATATTGTTAACGAGTTCTGAATAGGTGAATTTTCTGCTTTCAGTAATTACGGCATATTTTTTCCTATGAGCTATTGCCGTTGCACAAATAGACTGTATAGGTAACATCATAGTTATGCACACAAAGACCGTTTTTTTACAAACATTTCTTCAACTATTAATGTCGATAAAATTCCCATAAACGCCATATTTTCAGAATTGCTTTTCGCTCCCTTTTCGCAACACTTTTTAAAAAACCTGTTCACTTTTTTTGGATCAAATAAATCTGTCTCCTTTAATCTGGACGGGCTGAATAAATAACCCACGTAATCGTTCTTTTTACTTGATATAAATGACTCAATATCCGGGGCTCTGTATGGCTGTTTTTTTCTGGAAACAATTTCTTTTGGAACGAGATCCATCATACTTTCTTTAAGGATATGCTTTTCTTTCAAGCCTTGTAGTTTATAATTATCCGGAAGCGAACTTGCATATTTTACCAATTCATGATCCAGAAACGGATACCTGCCCTCTACCCCATGCGCCATTGAAACTCTATCGCCCTGTGAATTAAGAATATATCCTGATAGTAAGGTCAGCCCTTCAATTATTTGTCCGGATTGTAAATTGGATAGCTCGCCGATATTATCTGGCAGATGCTGATTTATCGCTTTTATTGCAGTCCAGCCCTCATTTACATCTGTTATCTCGCGGTTCAGGAATTTTAAAAGGCCGGCTGAATTTTTCCATCGTGTTAAATGTGCAAAATAGGTACCTGCCACATCAGTTAGCTCATCGAGAAAATAGTGACAGGAAAATGATGCGCTTCGGTCTGATAATTCCTTGATATATGGATAGATACTACTGATTAGTAATCTGGCGGACTGGAAATTTCGTTTACTTTTATAGAATTCCCGAATTCTACATTCCTTGAAAACATCATATCCATAGAAGACCTCGTCTGCTCCTTCACCGGTTAACACTACTTTAATATTGTTTTCCCTGACATGTTTAGCCAACAGATACAAGGGGGCTGGTGCTGAACGTAAAACCGTAGTCTCTAGATGTGAGACTACTTCAGGAAAATACTTATAAACATCTTCTGTGCGACAGTGTATTTCATGATGATTTTTTATATTATCCCCGATTACCAGGTCCTGAAATCGTTTTTCATCTAGATTTTTCTCGTCGAAAGTCAGGGAAAAAGTACTAATTTCCTGATTGGAATGATTTTTGGCCAGATTGTAGATAATTGCGGAGTCTATACCGCCACTTACATAACAACCTACTGGCACGTCTGATCTTAATTGATATTCAACCGAGTCAGACAACATCTCATTGATATTTTTCTTTACTGAATCAAAATCACAAATAGTCAATGATGATTTTTCATGCTCCCACTCCCAATAATTTCCATATATCTTTTTGTTGTTACCGACTTGCAAAAAACAGCCCGGTTTGATACTTGATATGTTCTTGAAAATAGTGTTTCCCGGCAATGTTGACCAGAATGTAAACGATTCAAGGAGGTGTTTAGATTCGATTGCGGCTTCAATACCTGGTACTTCCAGCAAGGATTTTATCTCTGAGGCAAAATATAAAACATCATCTTTCCAGGTATAGAATAACGGCCTGATACCAAATCTGTCGCGTGCCAGAAATATCGAATTATTTCTCTTGTCGAATAACGCAATGGCAAATTGACCATTGAGAAATTGTAAACAGTCCGGGCCATATTCTTCATACATGTAAACAATGACTTCAGTGTCAGTATTCGTAGAGAATGTATAGTTTTTTTTCCCGAGAAAGTCCCTTAATTCCAGGTAATTAAATATCTCCCCGGTAAACACTATAAATAAGGAGTTATCGGCATTACTTATTGGTTGATTGCCTTTTTCAAGATCGATGATACTAAGCCTGACATGCGCAAGTCCGACATGATTTTCTACAAAAACAGACTTGTTATCCGGTCCTCGATAAGCAATCTTAGCAATCATCCTGTCAAGCAATTTATCATCTTGCCTGATTTTCTTTTCGCTGAAATATCCTGCCAGACCACACATAATTCTTGTTAGTCTACTGCGATTTCCCTAATGAATACTTCGTCTACTCTACCCCATGAAAAATCTTTTAATAATTGTCTTAGTCTTGTCTCCATTTTTTCTAAATTCAGATAATGTCTAAACCTGGTTTTAAAATTGAGGCCTGAAGTTTTTGGCTGATCCAAATCCAGCTCCCATGGATGAAAATAGAATATGCATGATTCCTTCTCGTTATTATTTATTCTATCTATCATGAATTTGGAGAAGCTATAGGGGAAAAAGCGGAAATAACCTCCACCGCCACAGGGAATGTTTTTTCCAAGCATCCTGAACGTAGAGATTGGTATTTCGAGAAACGTACCTGTTCCTACTGTATACCGGAATCTGGGCGAATCGGGTATGCCATAAAGATCATGTTTTATTGGATAGATACTGGAACTATAGGCAAACCCATTATCTTCCAAAACTTCATGCGCCCACTTATTCTCTTTTACTATCGAGTAACTGGGGGCCCGGTAACCAATTACCTTTTCTCCTGTCAGATTTTCCAGGATAGCATTTGTCTTCCTGATCTCCTCCATAAATTCGTTTTTATCAAGATTAATTATTCTTGTATGTGAATATCCATGACTGGCTATCTCGTGACCGTTGTCACTTATTCTTTTTGTCATTCCAGGATGCCTTTCAGCGATCCAGCCAAGAATAAAAAACGTTGCTTTTACATTTTCCTCGTCAAAGATAGCCAGTATTTTGTCAATATTTTTTTCTACTCGCGTAGGAATATTTTCCCAACTATCACGAGTAATATATTTTTCGAATGCAGAAACCTGAAAATAATCTTCCACATCGACGGATATTGCATTTTTTAGTTGAAGATTTTTAGACATATATAAATTAGTAATCCCGGTTTTTAATGAAAACAGCTTACTCCATATCTTTCAGCTGCAAGAATATATGATTTATATATTCCCTGATTCTATCCTGATCCGTATCAACTGGTATTGCCACCGCTATTACTGATGCCTCGGTGTCTCCGGTCAATATACCCCAGAGCTGATATAGCTTGATATAGTATCTATTGATTAACCTCTGGCCAGACAAAGAGTACCAGAACCAGACCAGCCTTTTTTCGCCTGTAATTTTATTCTCGATAATTTTTTCCTCAACATAACTTTCCAGTGAATCAGAATAAAAAGTTCCAGAATAAATACTCTGCCAGGATTTATCGCCGGTGATGGAATTCGTCACATTGATTAATTCCGCCCCCTGCTCTTGTATGCCAGAATACGTCGCGATATACAGGTAAATTTTACGGTTGTTATTCTCATCAAGAATTTCTCTGGATAGCTGTTTTTTCGCCCCATTATAATCAGGTACCCAGCTGTCATTGTATTCCGGCATCATATTCAAGGTCTGGTCAAGATAATTGAATACCTTGCTATTAAAGGATAGTTCCTCATTTTGCGTTTTGGCCATATATTCGAGGATCGGACCAGTGCATAGACAAACTACTACCAGTACAGTGATGAACACAGACTTTCTGATATTAATAGATGTGGCATTGTCAGCTGTATTCCGCAAATTCCGCGAACTGACAATTTCATCAGCAAAATTACCGCCATACCAGATAAATGGAAAAATAAATACTGCATATAAAAACCAGCCAAAATTTATATGATCATGCACTAATGGGTGCGTCATATCGGTTTTATGGCCGGCGTAGATTATGACTATTACCCTGATCCAGTTAGCAATGATCGGAATAATTAATGACAAGGCCATACAAATTACAATTTTATTCCACCTGTTAAAACTCAGATACGCATAAAGAACGCCAAGTGCAAGAGAAGCATTTAAATACCGGAGTCCGCTGCAACTTTCTTCTACCTTGAACACACCCTCAGGTATCGTAATCGTAATATCCTGTCTCAATGCCGAAATATTGACCAGCTCGAGAAACTGATAGGCAACAAATGCCGTAATCCGTTGTAACGTTGGCATTAACGGCTCCCAGACTGGCATCGCAAATAATAAATAACCGACCGGCACGAACAAACTCACAGCATAGCTTTTGCCGGTAACTGCAAACAAAATAAAAAACAGGATAAAAACCAGTATTGTGGTATGGACTATTAATACGCCCGTAATGATTCCAGCGAACCAGATAAAGCAGGTGACAATAAGAAAAGGGATAACGGAAAATGCAGGATCGATCTCTGTATTGATAAACTTCTCACGATCCCGGTATATCATATAAATAGAAATACCAAGAATAAGGAACCCGTGAGTGTAGTGCTGATTCGACCAGTCTGACCAGAGATTGAAAATTTCAACAACCGATTCCCTGTATAACAGAAAAAAAACCGATAACAACAACACCAATTGTATCACCAGGATTCTTGTTGTTGTATTTACAGCGGACATTATTCAGATTTTGAATAAGTTTATTCTTTACAGAATCTTTTAATATTTGACTGGATAATCTTTATTCTCGCCTGCCTTTCTGTCTCGTCTAGACGGTGGGTACTGCCATCCTCCGCGATTACCACGAGGTTGGGAGAACTTTCATAATTTACTAGTTGATTCCTGTTTAACTCACAGTTTTTCTTGTTTTGTTTTTCGGCCTGTCTCTCATTTCTTTTCCGGTCCGATTCCAGTTGCCGTTGGGTTCGGTATTTTTCGGCTTCAAACAGTTGTCTGTCCAGGTCTTCTTTATAAGCATCTTCATCCGATGCCTGGTCAGGGACCGGCTGTTGTCCCGGGTTATCGGTTTGTATCACTTCAAGCTGTTGGTTACTTTCCACCCCCTCGGGTTTTTTCTCGGAATAGATAACATTGCCGTTCTCATCGGTCCATTTATATATTTCCGAACCAACATCCTGGAAACCGACGATAGCAATAACCATAGCCAACGTAATCCATGTGTATCTTGCAGTTGCCTTTAAAAATTTCATTTGAATCCAGATTGAATTAGTAGCCCGATAATTAACCAGGTAAAATTCGTTGCCCGAGGTAACTCCTGATTTTCAGCAAATTGAGGCTGATTTGTTCCGGGATTAATTTAAATACAGCTATCATTATCAGGAAAAGCATGCTGAACAGGGTTCCTTTTACCAGCCCACTAATAATGCCCGCGTAATCAATAAAAAACAGGGATACAGCATATATCAGTATTGCTATCAATAATACTTTGCCCGAGTTCCCCCATTTTATCGGGAGCAGATAAAACCGGTTAGAAACTTTCAGGCTGGCTATTAATAATACAACATAACCTATGATTACCGAGATACCCGCGCCATAAATACCCAGAAACCTGACGAATATAAAGTTACTTATCACCACCACCAGAGCGGATATTCCAAACGTCAGGATTTTATATTCTGTTTTCTTCGATATTAAAATACCGATATCCGCCAGACAGGCCACCGAGTAGAGTGCGTAACCCAGCGCACAAAACGGAGCAATATAAACTGCGCCGATATATTCGTTCGTCGACAGCAGCGGGATGTAAAACCCGGCAAAAATTGAAATTAAAAACGCGAGTATGATATTAAGGAAAACAAACGATTCAAAAACCCGGCAGATCCTTTCGTTCCCCCCGGGAGTATCATAAGTCTTGAATACAAATGGAGACCACACTTTTGAGAAACCTTCCTGAAGCAATAAAGTAGCCATAAGACAAAGTTTTGCGGCAAGTGAATAAATGCCGAGCTGCTGCAGATCTGTAAAAGTAGTCAGGAAATATCGATCTGAACTCATCAGTATATAGGAAAGGATAGCAGTAGGCAGGATAGGTAATCCAAACCTGAGCATTTGCTTAAGGATTTCCAGAGAGGCAGATAATTTACTCCACCAGATCAGGTATAAGATAAAACAAAATGCGATTGAACCCGCTGATATTATCTGCGCACCAAACACTCCTTCAAGAGAGAATGAGAAAACATACAAGGCCAGATAGACCAGAATCAGGTAAATGACTGTCTTGAGAATTGAGAAACATACGTAGAGCCTGGCTTTTTCTCTTAGCATTAAATACGCAAGGCTGAGATTAAAAAACAAATCCACCGGTACCCAAACCAGCATCAACACATACAGATTTTTGTACTCGCCATTAAAAAAGACTGCCAGAAACCAGTCCTGGGCCATGATCATCAACAGGAGAATTATGGACGCTGTTACGAACAAAAATACGAGCATGGTCGCCGTGACCGATTGCCGCCAGGTTTCTGTATCCTCTATAAAAAAATATCGGATGTAGGCTTGCCTGCATCCCAAAAATATAAATAAAACAAGAACACTGGAGACCCTGGTCAGTAGTTCATAAATACCAAACTCGGAAGCTGAAATCGCATGCGTAAGAATGGGGATCGTGATGAAACCGCTGGCAGCATTAAATACGCCGCCCATGGTATAAATCACTGTGTTTTTTAAAAGGGCCATATTCCGCTTACCGTCGTGCGATCATCGATGAGAATTTGATTTTTTGATTATCGTCGTATTCGAAAGAATTGGATAATATATGCTAAAATGCGATGAGTTTGCATATATAAGTTATTGATTTTAAAATATTATCACAATCCTATACGTATATCAGATCACAATTTCGGATAGTGTGTCCAATCAAAATTTTGTCACTCATTTGTCGTCACCTGACCATCCCAGCTAATGAACCGAATTAAGACTGTTGGAAAACTGCTGAAACGCAAGTGTTTGCACTGGTTACCCTCGTACCTTTCCCAACAACGCAGACTTGGCAGAACGTTATCCGATACGCAAACAACGGATTTGATCGTGCTCATCACTGACCACTTCGAGCCCTCACGTAGAGAAGGAATAACTGGCGAAAATAAAGTCAGGAACTGGTGCAAGGAATATGCCCAAATGGCAGATCGGCATCAAGACTCGTTTGGTCATAAACCACAATATACGTGGTTCTACCGGTATGATTATCCCAACGAGAAATGCGTTCGAACCTTGTCCGATTACGTGTACCAGGATTACGGCGAAATAGAATTTCACCTGCATCACGGCAACGATACCGAATCCACGTTCCGCGACAAGATCCACAGCGGCGTTGAGTGGTTTAATCGTTTCGGTGCCATGATTGGCGCTGTAAAGAATCCATCGCCCGGATTTGCCTATATTGCCGGTAACTGGGCGTTGGACAACGGCTGTTTTGATGATTCAGTGAGTGGTGTTAATACCGAGTTAGGTATCCTTGCCAGCGAGTCTTGTTACGCAGATTTCACGTTTCCCGCGATGGCGTCAAAAGCGCAGCCGGACAAGGTGAATGCAATCTATTATGCAACGTGTTCTCCTCAAGCTAAATCCTACAACACCGGCACCAATGTAAAAGTCAATCGTCAGCAAAACGGTGACCTGATGATATTTCAAGGGCCGTTGTATATCAAATGGAATGACGCTTACATTGATTATGCTGCCGTTGAGAGCGGGACGCCTTATTATTCTGGTAGATTTCGCAACTGGATCAATGCCGGTATACATGTTGAAGATAAACCTGAATGGGTTTTTATCAAGTTACATACCCATGGTATACAGAACTACTCAACCGTGCTCAGTCCGGAATACGATCTCTTTCTGCAGGAAATTGAAGAATACTCAAAACAGAATAACCTGCGGCTTCACTATGTCACTAGCAGGGAAGCCTACAATATAGTCAAGGCAGCCGAGGCTGGCGAGGAAGAATCGCCCGACAATTATCGTGATTATATTATCCCCCCGCCTGTCAATCGATTCGTTAAAAGTAATATCGCGTACAAATTGACCGAGTACTCCGCTGAATCGGTCAGAATTCTCATACCGGATCCCTCAATTGATGTGCAACTGGAATTTAATAATTTGCCAGTAAAAAAAATAGCAGGTGAGTATATAAAACAGATCCTGATAGACAGGAAAAATGAAAACATTTTCGTGCATGGAGATAAAGGCGAACATGAAATCCATCTTAACCGGGGAGACATAATTAAAAATAATAATATTCCTCATACAGGTGGCACTGATGGGGCTTGATAAAGCACTGGTAAAATATGTGACCTGGCCATTCTGGTGCTTTTATGCAAAGAAATACAAAATTCCTTTCCTGACCTATTACTACCAGTCTAACAAGTGGTGCGGTACGCCGGAATTACAAAAAGCAAGGCAACTGAAAAAACTAAAAAGTCTACTCGATTACGTGTATGTTAAAAACAGGTACTATCGAGATTTGTTCAAGTCGATCGGTTTCAGGCCCGATTCTTTCAGTGACTTTGAACAACTTAATGAAATTCCGGAGCTGACCAAGGACATCATCAGGGATCAGGGGGATCGACTTATTTCCGATGATTTTGATAAAAATGATCTTTATTTATCAAAAACAGGCGGTTCAACAGGAACCCCTTTAACTTTCTACCGTGACAATCGGTCACTTTCGTACAAATGGGCACAACATTTTTATTTTGACCGGTGGATTGGTGGAGATATAGGTGTAAAAAAAGCCCTGTTTGTGGCCAGCCCCCATCTTTCCAAGGGTGTTGCCGGAATAAAAGAAAAAATTAAAAACTCTACAAATCGTAGACTCATAGCTTTTGATCCTCTCAGAATTGAGGATTCATATATGCACGAATTTTACGGGGAGTTGAAAAGTTTTAATCCGGAGGTAATAGATTGCTTTCCGAGTTCCTTAATGATTTTTGCAGATTTTCTCGACAGAAATAATCTGTCGGGAATTAAAGTCAAATCCATAGGCTGCACAGGGGAGACATTGTATTCACATCAGAAGGAATATTTTCAAAAAATATTTCATGCAGAAATATTTGAAAAATATGCCTGTTTCGAGCATGGAGTACTGGCCTGTGAATGTTCTGTCCATAACGGTTTACATGTATTCACGGACAATGACTATATCGATAATCTCTATGATAAAAACTCCATGGATAATATTCAGGACTTGATAATTACCAATCTGACCAACTACAGCATGCCCCTGATTAGATACAGGATTGGGGATAAAGCAATTTTTTCTGACGCAGCTTGCCAGTGTGGAAGTCGTTTACCGTTAATAAAAAAACTGCTTGGCAGAGACCGCGACATAGTCCTGACGAAAGGCAGCAAGCCGGTTCCCGGCTATTTACTGGTTGAGGTTGTTAATAAAAACCAGTTGCCCGGCCAGTTCCAGTTTATTCAGAGAGAGAAAGGTGAGTTAACCATTAACCTGGTAGGATATGATCTTTTATCCGACGAGCAAGAAACGCTGTTAATGAATAAAGTCAGAACTATCATGGGGGAAGACGCCAATATAAAAATCAACCCATTGGATGATATTGAAAGAGAGAAATCAGGTAAATATGCCTACGTCAAGTCTTTGGTAAAATAATTGTCTAGGCATTAACAGCCCTGTATCTTCTGTTTTTTTTAACGACCGGATATATTTTTCCCAGGCTGGCAGACAGTCCGAATAACAGTATCCATTGCATTCCGTATAAGGAGTGTGTTGCATATCCATATATCAGGTAACTGAACATTAATATCGACAGGCATTTGATCCAGTGGTTTATTTTATACGTGTCATTTTTTTCATCTTCAATATCAAGTGTAGAAACATAGGCGACACGGTAGAGTTTCAGACAGTATATTAATATTAAAATAAACAGGGTGGCGCCAAGTAATCCGGTTTCAGAAATAATTTGCCCGTACAGGTTATGCAGTTGTAAGAACCTGCCTTCAGATCGCCATTTATCCAGCATTTCATCATTCACTTTTAATCTTGCGTAGGCAGAACTCCCCGGCCCCCAACCAAAAACCGGCCTCATCTTGAACAGGTTCCAGCCATCGATCATGCCTTGCATACGTGACTCCGCAGAGGATTCAGCAATTCTGGATTGTGCTACTTCCGAGACTTTGTCCTCATAAATCACGCTTAAATATCTCGTCTTTAAATCTTCAGGAAGATAGACGTGTAATGAAAAAGCAAAGACCAGAAATATGATTATTGTCTTTATATTGAATACTTTTTTAAAAAAATATAGCCCGAGGAATATCACCAGGCAGATGACTGCGCCCCGTGTACCGCTAGCAAACACGGAAGCCATTGAGAGTATCGTAAAAAACAATATCATTAGTTTGTTTTTTTTATTCAGTTCGGTTTGAACAAGATACATACCAATCGGGAACATCATAAGCCCGGTAACCCCCCACGCATTCGCAGCGCCAAGGCCTCCTCCGGACCAGGTGCCAACCATTCTTTTTAACCCCTGTTGATATACATAACTTCCGCCTGCCACAAAATCCATCCACGACAGGAGTTGGTACAAACCCACTGAAACAAACAGGAATGTGAGAAATTTATGAATCTCCTTTTCTGAATTTATGGACCAATAGACAAACCAAAAAACCAGTAGTTGTTTCCAGTAACCGGACAGCCAGCGCTCAAGCTCATTGTAGCTTTTATAACTCGAGAGGAAATAACTGATAAGCATCACAATATAAAAAGCAATCAGATACTTGCCTATTTTATCCAAATCAAGTTTTATCGATCTGGAGGTAAACAACAACAGGAGAATGGTTAATGCGACGAGTCTTGTAATATGAAGCGTGTCCCAGATGGCGTATCTGTTAAATGGGGTCGCTATATCAATAAATACGTAAAATGCTGCCAGATATAGGACAAGATTGATTTTGGTTTTGGCTTTTTTACCTGGCATCTAGTAACCAATCTGGTTTTTTTCAACCTCATTGAAATGATCGGAGTATGATTTGACTATCAATTCCTCAAGATTCAACGCTTCTTCAAGCGGAATAGACAAGTTATAATCGTCTTTGTACACGAAGTTATCGTTTTCATTAATTTTGTAATGATGCCAAACCGGTGAAAACTCCGATATTAAATAATCATCTCCGTCACACATAAAATCTATATTCACCCAATCTGCTTTCAATTCTCTGGATAAATTTATGGATATTTCGATCGGCTCTTCCGGGACATAACTCCATTCGCCTATGCCTCCGCCGTCAATATTCATTTTCCACATATCCACATTGGCTTTTTTTCTCCAATGCGCTTCTACAACCTGGTGAAAACCTACGACTGATTTCAGGTCTTTATCATGTTCAATAAATTTCTGGGCCAGAAGTGGGAAGGATAAAAATGGATAATACAGCTTTCTGGCTTTGAAAAAATACCACCAGAACTCCCGTTTTAATAATCTTCTTAAAACCCGCGGAATTATGTAGGGACTGGTAAAATTTAATTTGGAGTATTGATACAGTCTTTCCAGCTCTTTTCGATTATTTATAATATAAACATGATCTCCTCCGGCACCATATCTATTCTTGATAATCATGGGGAAAGAAAATAGATCGCATGCCTGGCCCAGTGATTCAGATGAAACCAGTGGGCGGGTCGGGATATGGGGCAGACCGGATTTTTTTAAAAAAAGATACTGACTGTATTTGTCTGAGTAATAATTAATTATATTGGGATCCGGAAAAATCCTGATATGAGGAAAATTTTTATTTAGAAAAGCTATATTATTATAAACAAGAGTAAGGGCCTGTGGGTTGTTTGAACTGAATAAAAACTCCGGGAAGTAAATTACCAGAGAAATCTCGCTATAATCAAAAGTAATCCATTCATCCGTTTCAAATTCCAGCACCTTGACTTTAAAACCATTATTTTCCAAAGCCTGTTTGAACGCAGGGAAACGGTTTTTTGACCTGAATAGTACCGCTTTTTTCTCATGCATATTTATTGCCTGCTCTGCCGAACCAGTTCACGTGCCAGAATGCGAGTGACGTCCAGAATGGCTACTCCATTCACATCTGAATCCTTGATTGCTATGGGTAGCTCTGTGCAGGCAAGAAGAACACAATGCACGTTTTTTTCAATAATATGCTTCAGGCATTTCTCAATGTTCTCCAATGCCTGCTCTTGCACATTGCTGGAAGACTTGATGCCAAATGATTTGTCATAGATGGAAGGGTGCAGCAGGTCATTTTGAAAAGATGAATCCGGATACACGGCTTCCAGACCAACCTGTCGAAAATAGTGGCCATAGACATCCGATTTCACCAGCCCGTTTGTACCCAGGATGCCGATTCTTTTCGCTTCCTTGAAGTTTTCCAATATATATTCGTATGTCGCCTCAATCATGTTGACTAACTTAAATGCATAATTCCTCGATATTAAGTTCTGGCTTATTGTTTCTATAAACTCTGGTGCATGTGCCGTATTGCAGGCCATGGCTACCAGATCAACATCACATCTGGCAAGCAACTCCAGGGAGTCCAGAATCCCGCTAACCGGATTAATCTTCGTCTCGCCCAATATATAACCGGTTCGGTCGGATATTCGGGCAGGCAATGACACAACAATTGTTTCGATATGTTCCTGATCAGTTCCTGCCGATGTTTCCTCGGATATCTTATTAGCCAAATCCCAGCCGGCCTTTGGTCCCATTCCCCCGATGATACCTATGCGTTTAGACACGTTTTATTTTTTTCTTATAATCAATGCCTGATGTAATCCGACAAAAGACACAAGCACGTCTGGAAACAGTTTTTCAATTCCGGTTCGGTACAGTGTTTTACTCGGAGATACCCAGTATTTTTCATACTTTATTTGGCTGATTTTGTTGTTTAACCCTGCTTGACTCAGTTGGTTGTTTGTTTTTTTTTTCGTCCAGATATTAGGACAGTATTTCTTTTCAAAATAACCAAGTACAGCACCAAGATTCACAACCCATCTACACGGATCCGTAATGATAATTAT
The DNA here is from genome assembly GCA_041984885.1 of Gammaproteobacteria bacterium. Taxonomy (GTDB): domain Bacteria; phylum Pseudomonadota; class Gammaproteobacteria; order Eutrophobiales; family Eutrophobiaceae; genus UBA4486. The sequence goes on along the minus strand of JBHIXH010000022.1, from coordinate 1,452 downwards.
ACCGCCAGATTTCGTGATGCGTATTAACTCCGGTAAAAATTTTTCCGGGTAGGGATTATGTTTGTAAAATGCAGCAGCGTACACCACATCCTGAGTACCTGATTCAAACGGGTATGGAAAATTTCGAAACAGGTCAGTTTTTTTAAAAACCAAACCTGAAGGTGAAGTATATGCCTCCGTCTCCATCGTTCCTTCCAGCCCGGTATATTTCGAAATGTTCTGTCCAAATTCCTCGTAAATCGATTCCATCATCAAACCATCAGAACATCCCAAGTCTACAATGTTTATTCCGGAATTTGATTGCTCTATGTAGGCTGAAACATGTTTTTTAATTTCTTCAGTTCGACGTAGTAATCCGTAACTGAATATATTTTCTCCCTGTTTTCTCTTTCTTGTATAGTCGGACATACTTCAAAATTTACTCTGTCGGGGTAACTGTGTAAGGCAACTAATCTTGGATTGATATTTCGGATAGTTTAATTCGGCCTGACTATTTCAGGAAAAACATTACTGGCGCAAATAAAAAACAGGGATACAAGATAGTTCCTATCAGATGAATATGCAATTGGAAAAGACGCCTAATGGGAGTTGATAATATACCTGATTTAACTCTTTTGACTGATAAAAAATTTACCTTGCCAATACGTTTTATTTTAAAATGATAAATCCGACCCCGATAAAATCAGGGCCGGATGAAATATTATTCTGATTGGCAAATAGTTATTTCACTACAATGGTTGTAGCTCCACCATCAAGACTGTATTCAAGAAAATCAGGTGCCAGCGTAGCAGGGGCGAAAACATCTGCCGGCGCTACCAATCCTGGATCAAATTCAACATTTCTGGCGTTACCCTGTATACGCAGCTTTATGCCAGCCGCGGTTTGAGTGATTGTGCCGCCCGCAAAATCCAGATTTGTATCATAGGTTTGACTGCTATTTTGAATAAAAACAGGTATGCCTATTCCATTTGCGGTGATTGTGTTGTTGTTAAAATTAATATCCGAACCATCTTCAATACTGATAGCCCTCTCTGAACTTATTATCGTATTGTTATTAACCACTGTGTTCAGCGGCCTGGTGGAAAATACCGGTTTCGGGTCAACACCGCCAAGGCGAATGCCAAACTGATTAAGCCCGTTGGCATTGATTATGTTGTCAGTGACAATATTATTGTCAGCACCAAATCGGATTCGGATGGCATTGCCGGTTTGACTGCCCAAATCTACGGCGGAATCCAGAATAAATGTATTATTGGAAATGGTATTGCTATCCGCTCCCTCCAGTAATAACGCTCTTGAAAAACCGGCAGTCATATTAAATGCATTATTATCAATGACCCAGTTGTCAGAGAGGGAAAGAGCCAGTCCAATAACATTCTCGTTTGCCTGATCAAAGTTTAATGTGTTACTGGATATGGTCGCGCCGGCACCCGTCGCCCTTAAGCCACCTAT
>JBHIXH010000021.1:10675-38210 GCA_041984885.1 Gammaproteobacteria bacterium | reverse complement strand
GGCGGGACAGAATGGTCCAAAGATCAAACAACCTCTACACCTCCCAACCCCGCATCCCTGCCGAAAACAACGACTTCTAATTGAAAAGGATACGAGAAAATGAGACATCACTCAGAGAAAGTACGAAACACAAGGGTTTTACCTACGTCTGGGATCAGGCGGAATACAACCCAATCAGTGGCGAGTGCACCTGCCATATTCATTTCAAGTTCAAGGACGGCTCGAAAATGAAGAACGCGTTTACCTATACCTGGCGCCTGTGGACGATGCCCGAGATCCTTGACCTGCTGCACGAATGTGACTTTAAAACAACCGTCTACTGGGAAGGTGCGGATGAAGACGGTGAGGGCAATGGCATCTTTGAACCCGCCACGGTTGGTGAGCCGGATGCCGGCTGGATAGCCTATATCGTTTGCGAGAAGCCCTGATCAGATCTCGCGCGGCCGGACCAGGTTTTCAAGTTCACAGGCTCGTGGCTGCAATTCACCGGTATAACTGAAGATGGCCACGGCTGCCGTTGTCATCAGTTTCCCGGATTGCGTCAGTTGCGGTTCCTGATTAGCGAGAAGATTGACCAGTTCATCCATGGTCGGGTTGTGGGCAATCATTAATGGGCGAGCGTGGTTCTCACAAGCGGCCAGACAGTGAACAAATGCCGTATTCAACGTTGCCCCGTACAATGACTCAACGACTTCAATTTGTGCGTCCGGATAATTCAATACGCTGGCAACGCGTGCGGCCGTCTCACGCGCCCGAACCGCGGGTGAACTGATAATCCTGTCGGGTCGGTGATCATGCTCATTCAACCAGTTACCGATACTCGTAGCATTCCGCTGGCCACATCGATTCAAACAGCGATCAAAGTCGCTTTCAAAGTCGCTGTGCCAGTCTGACTTGGCATGGCGCATTAACATCAAGTGACGGTGCATTCACATAGGGTGACACAGATATGATTAATGTTCGATATCAACGTTATAATGCGCCCGACACTCGCGTCTGAATTAATAAACAACGATCAATATCAGTGCCTGACAAACGACTCGATACCTACGCCGCCATTGATATGGGCTCGAACAGTTTTCATATGATCGTGGCGCGCCAGGAAGAAGACGGCCAACTGGTCGTCATCGACAAGATGAAGGACATGGTGCAACTGGCAGCCGGTTTATCCGAGGACCGCATCCTCTCCGCTGATGCCATCGTGCGCGGCATCAGTTGCCTGGAAAAATTCGGTCAACGAATCCATGAACTGCCGCCGCAAAATATCCGTGCTGTTGGCACGAATACCCTTCGCCAGGCACGCAATGCGACACAGTTTCTCAGCCAGGCAAGGGTCGCTCTCGGTCACGGTATCGAGATAATCGCCGGTCGCGAGGAGGCACGATTGATTTATATCGGCGTTGCCAACTCGATGTTCAATGATTCCGACAACCGCCTCGTCGTAGATATTGGTGGCGGCAGTACCGAGTTGATCATTGGCAAGGGATTTGAACCAATACTGACAGAAAGCCTGTACATGGGCTGCGTCAGCATGACACAACGGTTTTTTGCCGATGGCGAGATCACGGCAAAGCGCATGCGCAAGGCAGTTGTCTATGCCCGACAGGAACTGGAATCGACTGAATCTATTTATAAAAAAGCCGGCTGGCAACAGGCCATCGGTTCCTCCGGCAGCGCCATATCCATTCATGATGTGGTCATTGCCCAGGGCTGGAGCGAGTCCGGGATTACCCGAGCATCGCTGGAGACACTGATGCAGGAACTGGCCAGTGTTGGCCAGATTAAAAAGCTGTCGTTCAATGGGCTGTCGGAGCGGCGGGCACCGATCTTCGTTGGTGGTGCGATGATCCTGTATGCGATATTTGAAGCACTCGACATAGACCGGATGGATATTTCCCAGGGCGCACTACGTGAAGGCCTGGTGCATGACCTGATCGGCCGTATCCATAATCAGGATAGCCGGGATCGAACCGTGGAAAACATGGTTTCACAGTATCGTGTTGACCAGGAATATATACAGCGTGTCTGTGACACGGCTGAGGTATTGTTTGAGAACCTGAAAAAGAACTGGCAACTGGATAAACAGGATCGCAAAGTCATTCTATGGGCAATTCGATTGCATTCTATCGGTCTGCATGTTGCCCACAGCCAGTATCAAAAGCACGGTGAGTATCTGGTAAAGCATGCCGATATGCCGGGGTTTTCCCGCCAGGAACAGGGGTTTGTTGCAACGCTGATACGATACCACCGACGCAAGTTCTGGTCAGACGAAGCAAAACTGCCTGTCGATGAACCGGTCGAGAAGGTCTTAAGGTTATGCATTATCGTGCGGCTGGCGATTTTGTTAAATCGCAGCCGTAGTTCCATGCCACTGCCGACATTATCAATCAGCGGGAAAGATGACGTTCTTGGTTTATCTTTTCCCGAACACTGGCTGGAGGAGAAACCGCTGACCGAGGCCGATCTTGGCACAGAGGCGGATTATCTGAAAACGGTAGGTATTAAACTCAAATTTGAGTAATCAACAATCCCGGCAACCCGAAGTTATTTATTTTTCAATCAAGAAAGGGATATCGGTCACACCATAATCAACGTCGAGTTGACTCAACGCTGCCGTAATCTGGCCACGGTGGTGGGTGGCATGGTTAAACATATGCGCCACAAGCAGCCATGCTGGCCGGGTTCGTGACTGCTGGTCGACCTTGCTGACAAAGGTAAAATCCTGGCCTAACCATTCCGGGCTGATTGTGTTCGTCCAGCTGATGATTTTTTTATCCCACTCGGTTCGTGCCGCTGCCAGTTCAGAAAAATCGGCATAGAGTTCTTCACCAAGTGTCGGCACATCATTTTCCCTGCCAAGAAACCGGGATAACCATGCTATGTCACCATACAGGAGATGATTTAACGTGCCGTGTATGGAAATGAAAAACAGTTTAATGTCTGATTTACGTAACTCATCCGGTAGCAGCGAACATGCCGAGTATAACTGCTGATTCATTTTCGAGTTATACAGGGCCAGCAACTGACAATAGCCGGGAGAAATCATCAGTTGATCAGTTAAATAAGTAAAGTTGAAACATGTTCATGACCGGTTTTATTACCGCATCAATACATTGTGTTGCCGTTCACGCTTGCTTCCGGAATCTGCTGTACTGAATCCCAATGTTCGACAATCTTGCCGTTTTCATCGAAACGAAAAAAATCCATCGTCACGTATTCATCGTTTCCCGGCCAGACCTGGTGTGTATGGAGTGCAACCAGATCGGCCTCGGCAACAGCCCGAATAAATTCGATACTTTTATCCGGATACTCCGTTGCCATTTTTTCGAAATAGTCTATAAATCCCTGCTTGCCGTCGGCAACGAGAGGATTATGTTGTTTGTAATCATCGCCAACGTATTCAGCTACCGCCGCGGCCGGGTTTCCCAAGTAGGCCATGCGGTAGAATTCAATCGCATTCTGTTTGTTCTCAACGATGTCGTGTGACATTAAACTATTCAGAAAATTAGTAATCAACCACAATAATGATCGAGCAGGATTTGTTGTGCTGACTTCGGTTTGTGATTGCCCGGTTTGTTACGTCGATAACTGCCATCGCTTTGCAGCACCCATGACTGGCAGTTATCTGACAGGTATGGCATCAGGCCGAAATTGATTATCTGATCACGTGTACGTTTTTCTTCTATAGGGAAACAGGCCTCGACACGATTGAACAGGTTTCTTGGCATCCAGTCAGCACTGGAGCAGTAGATGCGTTCATCACCACCGTTCAGAAAATAAAAGATGCGCGTATGCTCCAGAAATCGTCCGACGATGGAACGCACTTTGATGTTCTCCGAAATGCCTTTTATCCCGGGTCGTAATATACAGATACCACGAACGATCAAATCAATTTTTACCCCCGCCTGCGATGCCGCATACAACGCCCGTATGATCTCCGGCTCCACCAGCGCGTTCATCTTCGCAATAATCCGCCCTTCCTTGCCCTGTTCGGCGTTTGCCTGTTCCTGCTGAATAAATGCAATGATCGACTTGTGTAAAGTGAACGGTGATTGCAGCAGTTTTTTCAATCGACCGGCACGGCCAAGTCCTGTCAACTGATGAAACATCTTGTTTACATCCTCACCCACTGCCTTGTCACACGTCAGCAGGCCGTAATCAGTGTAGAGTCGCGCCGTGCGCGCATGATAGTTGCCGGTACCAAGGTGCACATAACGACGCAGGCTGCGACCTTCGCGCCGTACCACCATGATCATCTTCGCATGTGTTTTATAACCGACGACACCATAGACGACGTGCGCACCGGCTTCCTGCAGGTCGCTGGCCAACTCAATGTTTGCCTCCTCGTCAAAGCGTGCCCGCAGTTCAATAACAACCGTGACTTCCTTGCCGGCACGCGCTGCATCCTTTAATGCAGCAACGATCACGGAATCATCGCCGGTGCGATATAATGTTTGCTTGATCGATAACACATTCGGGTCAGCAGCGGCCTGTCTGAGAAAATCAATCACCGGTGCGAACGACTGGAAGGGATGCAGTAACAATATGTCACCGTTGCGTAACGTTTCAAACATGTTCGTATGTTTAACCAGGCGCGGTGGCAAATCCGGCGTGAAGCCGGAATAAGTCAGTTCCGGTCGATCCACCAGGTCATGAATCGCGGTTAAACGGCCAAGGTTGACCGGACCGTTGACCTGGTACAGATCGTCATCGCCAAGCTCGAACTGTTGCAGCAGAAACTTTGATAACTCTTCTGGGCAGTTATCGGCCACTTCGAGCCGTACAGCGTCATTAAAACGACGTGACGGTAACTCACCTTCCAGTGCGCGAAGCAGGTCATCCACTTCTTCATCATCGACAAACAGATCACCATCGCGGGTGACCCGAAACTGGTAGCAACCGGTTGCCTTCATACCCGGAAACAGATCGCCAACGTAGGCATGAATGATCGACGATAGCAGAACGAAATCATGTGGACCGTTACTGACATCCTGCGGTACCGGGACCAGTCGCGGTAACGAACGCGGCGCCTGCACGATAGCGAGCCCACTCTCGCGACCAAACGCATCCTTGCCATCAAGAGAGATGATGAAATACAGGTTCTTGTTTAATACTTTTGGAAATGGATGCGCCGGGTCAAGTCCTATCGGACTTAACACCGGCAGCAGTTCAGTAGTGAAAAAACGACGAATCCAGCGCGACAGTTTCGGCTTCCAGCTGGCACGTCGCAGTATACGAATTTTCTCTTTTGCCAGTTCCGGGATCATGATCTCGTTCAATACGCGGTATTGTTCATCGACGAGTTCGATGACCTTCATACGAATGTGTTTTAACACTTCACCAGGCAACATGTTATCCGGACCGGTTTGTACCGAACCATATTGCACCTGTTGTTTCAGGCCGGAGACACGGATTTCAAAAAACTCGTCGAGATTTGTGCTGGCGATACAGAGAAAACGCAGTCGTTCAAGCAAGGGTATCAATTCGTCTTTGGCCTGTTCAATGACGCGCCGATTGAACTCGAGCAGGCTCAGTTCACGGTTTAAATAATATTCGGACTGCTTTAAATCCGGATCAATTGTATTTTTCTGATCCAATCCGGGCTGACTCCTGTAAAAAATAGTTTAATCGCTCAGTTTAACCATCTCGTATGACATGGCTGTGACATATAATCCAATCTGTGTAAAATTAGCTCATTCCTGAACCAGTTCCGGGTTATCCAAATTGGCAGACAGCTATTTTAGCAAGATTTTCGGTAATTCACCGATCACCCCGCTGCAAAAACACATTGGTATGGTAATCGAGTGTGTGGAACTGCTACCTGCCTATTTTGATGCAGTTGTAAGAGAGGACTGGGACAAAGCGACTGAACTTCAGGCTCAACTGGCTGACAAGGAAAACAAGGCTGACGAAATAAAGAATCAACTGCGTGTTAAATTACCTTCCGGCCTGTTTCTACCGGTCGACCGCCGTGATTTACTGGAAGTACTTGATCTGCAGGATCACATAGCCAACAAGGCAAAAGACATCTCCGGCCTGACATTAGGTCGAAAGATGACACTACCCGGCCAGATTCAATCAACCTATCTGGACTTTTTGAACCGCTGTATCGATGCAACGCGTCAGGCCCAGGTTGCGATCAATGAACTTGATGAACTGGTCGCGGCCGGCTTTCGAGGCGATGAAACTGTCAAGGTCAAGAATATGATTGAACAGTTGCAGATAATCGAACATGAAACCGACGAACTACAGATCAGGATTCGCGCGGAGTTGTTTGCAATAGAAGCAGAATTGCCTCCAATTCACGCAGTCTTTCTCTATAAAATAATCGAATGGACCGGGGACCTGGCTGATTATGCACAAAGTACAGGCAATCGTCTGCAATTAATGCTGGCAAAATAATAACACTGTGGAACACACAGTTATTCTTCTGATTCTGGCGGCAGCCTTTGGTCTTTTCATGGCCTGGGGTATCGGTGCCAATGATGTCGCCAATGCGATGGCGACTTCCGTCGGCTCCCGTGCACTGACACTGAAACAGGCGATCATCATTGCTGCCATCTTTGAGTTTGCCGGCGCCTTTCTCGCCGGCGGTCAGGTTACCTCGACGATTCGTAAAGGGATAATTGATGCCGGTGCACTTTCCGGCTCACCGGAAATTCTCGTTTACGGCATGTTGGCTGCCTTGCTTGCCGCCGGAGTCTGGCTGCTGGTTGCATCACGATATGGTCTGCCGGTTTCAACAACACATTCCATAGTCGGTGCAATTGTCGGTTTTGCCATAGTCGGCATCGGCTTCGAAGCGGTCAAATGGGGCAAGGTCGGCACGATTGCGGCCAGTTGGGTCGTCTCACCGGTGTTGGCAGGGACATTGGCATTTGCACTGTACCGTAGCGTGCAGATTCTGGTACTGGAGAAAAATGACCCGATCAAAAACGCCCGGAGGTATGTGCCGTTTTATATTTTTCTGACCGGTTCCGTTATTGGCCTGGTGACAATGTTAAAAGGGTTAAAACACATCGGTCTCGAGCTGGAGTTGGCCGAATGTTATGCACTCGGGTTTCTTATCGGTCTCATTTGTGCCGTGATGGGTACGATTATTATTCGTCGTCTCAACCTTGAGTCAGAATCCGATGATAACTCGTCGTTTCGCAGGGTCGAAATGATCTTTGGTGTCTTAATGATGTTTACTGCCTGTGCCATGGCGTTCGCTCACGGTTCCAACGATGTCGCCAATGCAATTGGCCCGGTCGCCGCCATCGTCAGCATCATTAACACGGACGGCATGGTCACGCAGAAAAGTCCGTTATCCATATGGGTATTACTGCTGGGCGCAACTGGTATCGTAATTGGCCTGATGACCTATGGTCGCAAGGTGATTGCCACAGTCGGCACACACATCACCGAGTTGACACCGAGCCGCGGGTTTTGCTGCGAGCTGGCCGCTGCCTCGACCGTGGTACTGGCATCCGGGACCGGTCTGCCGATATCCACGACGCACACATTGGTCGGCGCAGTGCTCGGAGTAGGTATGGCGCGTGGTATGAGCGCACTGAATCTTAACATGATTGGTTCGATCTTCATGTCGTGGATCGTAACACTGCCGGTCGGCGCGACCCTGGCCGTGATATTCTTCTTGATAATTTCGAACGTATTCTAGCTGGCAGAGTCGCCTGTCGACAGGTTCAGGTCTTTTTCAACGTCTTGCAGGCTGATGTGCCTGACGTCCTTGCCCTCGGTAAAATAAATCACGTATTCGCAGATATTTCTCGAATGATCACCTATTCGTTCCAGCGCACGTGCGACCCAGACGGCATCCAGTGTCCCGGAGATACTGCGTGGATCTTCCATCATGTACGTGATCAATTGTCGTAATATTGCCCGATATTGAGCATCGGACTCGGGCTCTTCTTTCGCGACAAAAAACGCGGCCTGGGTATCCATACGGGCAAACGCATCCAGTGCACCCTTGATCATTTTGCAAACAAAGTTCCCCATCGAGTTGATGCCAACGTAATACGACTTCGGCCCCTGTTTCTCGACCAGTTCCAGTGCCATCTTCGCGATCTTCTGTGCTTCATCACCGATGCGTTCCAGATCGGTAATCGTCTTGATCACGGCCATCGTCAGGCGCAAATCCCCGGCTGCAGGCTGACGCCGCGCTAACAGGTGAGTCACTTCCTCGTCGATCTCAACTTCGAACTTATTGACGTTATATTCGTTTTTAATAACTTCTTCAGCCAGATCGGTATCGGATTCGATTAAGGCGCGCAACGCATCGTTAAGTTGTTGCTCAACGAGGCCGCCCATTTTTAAAACGTTTTCGCGGATATTCTCCAGATCGTCATCGAACTGTTTGGATATGTGCCCGCTGATTGTTGAACTCGCCATAATTCCCTCTCTATTGCCTGTTAGCAGGGTTAACCGTATCGACCGGTAATGTAATCTTCGGTCATCTTTTCCTGCGGATTCGTAAACAGTGTGCTGGTATCATTGAACTCGATCATCTCACCGAGATACATATATGCCGTATAGTCGGAGACACGGGCTGCCTGCTGCATGTTGTGCGTGACGATGACAATCGTATATTTTTCCTTGAGTTCATAAATCAGTTCTTCGACTTTCAGGGTCGAAATCGGGTCCAGTGCGGAGCAGGGTTCATCCAGCAATAATATCTCCGGTTCAATCGCTATCGCCCGTGCAATCACCAGGCGTTGTGCCTGACCACCGGACAAACCAAGACCATTGTCATCCAGACGGTCCTTGACCTCGTCCCACAACGCTGCGCTCTTTAGCGACTTCTCGACAGCTGCGTCCAGGATCTTGCGATCATTGATACCCTGGATACGCAGGCCATAGGCCACGTTTTCGTAGATCGACTTGGGAAACGGGTTCGGTTTCTGGAATACCATGCCAACACGTCGACGTAATTCGGCTACATTTACCTTCTTGTCGAAAATATTTTCGTCATGAATCTCGATTACACCTTCTGTCCGCACGATATCGATCAAGTCATTCATGCGGTTAAAACAGCGCAGTAACGTGGATTTGCCGCAGCCACTGGGTCCGATAAATGCGGTCACCCGCTTTTCCGGGATATCCATGCTGATATTTTTCAATGCCTGCTTGGCCCCGTAGAAAAGATTCAGCTCGCGGACACTGATGCAGGTTTCTTCATCGGCAAGATTCAGCGTATTTACAGTATCGACCAGCGATCCCATGTTGATCGAGTGACTGCCCGAATCCATCAGTGTGTCGTTCATTTCGTTAGAGTCAGTCATGGCTGATTTTTGTTCTGTTTGCGGTTTAATGTTGTTCTGCTGCACGATACTTCTCTCTTAGTGTATTGCGAATCCGGATGGCTGTCAGATTCAGGACAATAATAATTAATACCAGTAGCAGCGCGGTGGCGTAAACCAGCGGTCTTGCTGCCTCAACATTCGGGCTTTGAAAGCCAACATCGTAAATATGAAACCCCAGGTGCATGAATTTCCGGTCCATGTGCAAGAACGGGAAATTGCCGTCCAGCGGCAAGGATGGGGCGAGTTTTACCACGCCAACCAGCATCAACGGCGCCACCTCGCCGGCAGCACGTGCAACCGCAAGGATCAGACCGGTAATCATCGCCGAAGCCGTCATCGGCAAAACAGTTTTCCACAGGGTCTCGGCCTTCGTCGCACCCAGTGCCAGGCTGCCTTCACGGATTGCCCGCGGCACCCGCGACAGACCTTCTTCAGTCGCGACGATGACCACGGGGACGGTCAATATGGCCAGCGTCAACGACGCCCACATCAATCCGGGCGTGCCGAACGTCGGTGTTGGCAATGCCTCGGGGAAAAACAGTCGATCAATGCTGCCGCCAAGAAAATAAATGAAAAAACCGAGACCAAAAACACCATATACGACCGAGGGCACCCCGGCCAGGTTGTTCACCGCTATACGTATCAGGCGTGTAATAAAACCCTGCTTCGCGTATTCACGTAAGTAGACGGCGGCAATAACACCAAACGGCGTCACGATCACCGCCATGACCATGACCATCATGATCGTGCCAAAAATTGCCGGGAATATCCCGCCTTCGGTATTCGCTTCGCGCGGGTCGTCAGAGACAAACTCCCAGAGCTTTGCAAAATAAAAACCGGCTTTTTCAAGCAGGCTCATAGCATTCGGTCGATATGCGCGTACGACTTTTGAAAACGGAATTTCGACTTCCTTGCCCGTGTTTAATACCGCAACAAAACTTGCCTGGTTCAGTTTGGTATAAAGTTTGCCAAGTTCACCCGTGTACCCTTCGTATTCTTTTTGTAACGCGGCCCTTTCTGCATCCAGTTCAGCACGTACCGCGTCAGTCAGCCTGCCTTCAAGTTCATAGCCACGCTCTTTCAAACGTATCCGCTCCATCGAATAATTAACCGATCCGATCAGGTCTGTTTCGATGTGCTTGATTTCCTCGAATATCTCCAGGCTCTCGTCCACCCTGCGTTGAAATGCATGCCATAGATCGCCATCAACATTGTCATCTTTCCCGTCTGTTCTCAGACCTTTCAGATAACCATAAAAATTACCCCACTCCCGTCGCTCTATGACAACGATATCCCGGGGTGTCGACAACTCGCCCATTTGCGATTCGAGCACCCAGCGAAAATCGAGTCCGACAAAATCGCGATTACCGGTTTTAATCAAAAATCGATCCTGAAATGTCCCCTCGCCCGATTGACCCTGTGTATTAATACCCGCTTGTTTACCGGAAATAGTCTCCTGATCCGCTATCTCACCCAGCAGCCTGGTCTGACTGCCATCAATGTCGGTATGCAGGAATTGATACACATTCGATGGCCAAAAGTGGCCAAGCCCACGCACGGCAATCAAGGCGAGCAGACCAACAACCATAACAATACACAGGCTGACAGCACCGGCATTCAGCCAGATATAAGGCTCACCGCTTGACATCCATTTTTTAAATGAGTTTGGCATCGTCATAAACTGCTGTATTTAACGCGTAAGCGTTGCCGCACGACCTCGGCAATGGTGTTAAAGAAAAAAGTCGCGATAAACAACACAAGACCGGCGAGAAACAGGATGCGGTAATGGGTGCTACCGACCTCGGACTCGGGCATCTCGACTGCGATATTCGCTGACAGGGCGCGAAACCCTTCAAAAATATTCATATCCATGATTGCCGTGTTCCCCGTTGCCATTAAGACAATCATCGTTTCACCGACAGCACGGCCGAGTCCAATCATGATTGCGGAAAAGATTCCCGGGCTGGCAGTTAATAATACAACGCGCACCATCGTCTGCCAGGATGTGGCACCGAGCGCAAGAGAACCGGTCGTCAGGTGCTTCGGCACACTGTAAACGGCATCTTCGCTTATGGAGAAAATGGTCGGGATGACGGCAAAGCCCATAGCGATACCAACGACCAGTGAGTTTCTCTGATCAAAACCGAGTCCAAGATTTTGCGTGACCCACTGAGGCATATTGCCGCCGAATAATACAGCCTCCAGCGGCTGACTGAGAGCAATGGAGGCCGCACCGACCAGCATTATGACCGGGATTAACAATGCGGCTTCCCAGCCTGGAGGAACTAACTGACGCATGTGATCCGGCAAGTGATGCCACAAATAGGCAGCAACGAAAATAGAAGCCGGTAATAACAAGACCAGTAGAAACAAACCCGGCATGGTTTTTTCAACGAATGGCGCGAACCACAGCCCGGCAAGAAAACCGAGGATCACAGTCGGTAATGCTTCCATGATTTCAATCGTAGGTTTCACCACTTGTCGCATCTGCGGTGACATGAAGTAGGCCGTGTACATCGCACCAAAGATTGCCAATGGTATGGCAAATAACATCGCATAAAACGCGGCCTTGAATGTACCAAACGCCAGTGGCGTCAGACTGAACTTCGGTTCAAAGTCGCTGGTCGCGGACGACGACTGCCAGATATATTCCGGTTGCGCACGACTCTCGTACCAGACCTTGCCCCAGATTGACGACCAGGATATTTCCGGATGTTCATTATCGACATGCCAGTACTGCAACTGCCTGTTGTCGTTTTCAATAAGTAGCGCATTGGCACGTGGCGCAATCGCCAACTGTCGGATCGAGCTTGCAGTGCTATCGACGATTTTCACCGTGCGATGCGCCGTGGTGTGATAAATGCCGTAGTTACCATCGGCATCGGCCGCTATAAAGCCCTTACGATAATACTCTGGCGCAATTTTAATGATGGGTGCATCCTGCGAGTTAAAACCACGGACTTTTTCCAGCGTGTAATCATTGTTCTCATCGCGTACCGGGAACCATTGATTGACCTGGCCCCGACTGTCCCCAACGAGTAGCGAGATTCCACCGGCGAGAAATCGCAGGCTTGTGATCGAGACACCGTCAGGGACGACTTGTACCTTATCTACCAACTCCGGCTTTTCCTTGTTACTGGTATCATAAAAATGGATGCTGCCCTTTTCCGTTGCGATGTACAGATCCCGTTGATCGATATCAAGCTGCAAATGACTGATCCGATCTGTAAACGGGATGATGGCACCGGTGCGCGTGATTTCGACATCATCATTAAACATCGACTCTTCTCTTGTAACCGACACCAGCGCTACATGACCGATACCGGTCGTTGCAGCGACCGTTGTCGTCTCGCCATCATGCTGGGCTGAGATATGTGTAATCGGATTGCCATCCTGATCAATATCGAGCAATTCTTCGCCATACGGAAAAAACAGTTCAGGCGTTATCAAACGAACATCGTCCGGATAAGTAACCTTGTATTCATGGGTTGCTATGATCGCTGAGCCATTATCAAGGCCGAATGCGAGCACACGTTGTGACGGGTCTCCGGCAGCGAATGCGCTGATGTTTGCACCGGTCAGTTCACTTAAATTATTTTCTTTTATTAACTCGCCGGATTCGGCTGCAAAAAAATTGACAACGCCACCTGTGTCAACGCGCATACCGACTTCGCGTTGCTCCTCCAGGCTGTAATACAGTGAATCCGACCCGGTCTGACCGGGTAATTCATACGTTGTGATCAAATCGACATGTGCTGACTTGAACATCGGCAACACCACGTAAAACAGATAAAACGCAATCAACACAATTGCGATAATCACACTGATGCCGCCAAATGCCATTAAATGGCGGGTAATGACATCAATAAAGCCACGTAGATTACGATGCCGGGCAGCAGCAGCGGAATTAAAATCCGGTAACACGCTCCCGGTTGTGGCTGACTTATTCATAATTGATTATTCCGATACCTTCTTCTGAAAAACAACGAGCCCTGATTGCGCAGGGCTCGTGGCTGTTAGATGTATTCTCGCAATACCTGTTTACAGCTTCGCCAGTTCGGCTTCGGCCACTTTCGCCGGCAAGGGGATGTAGCCATCCTTCACCACGACCAGCTGACCGGTCTTCGACAGAACCATTTTCATGAATTCCTTAACCAGCGGAGACAACTGCTCGTTCGGTTTTTTGTTGACGTAGACCCAGAGAAAGCGACCGAGCGGGTAGTTACCAGCTGACGCATTTTCCGGGGTAGCAGCGATATACTTGCCACCATCTTTCTTCGTCAGAGGGACAGCTCGCACTCCGGATGTTTGATAACCGATACCGGAATAACCGATGCCGTTGATCGATTTGGTCACACCCTGCACGACAGAAGCCGAACCCGGTTGCTCGTTTACATTGTCTTTGAAATCACCTTTGCAGAGCGCTTTCTCTTTGAAATAACCGTAGGTACCGGAAACCGAGTTACGACCGTACAACTGAACCGGGCGGTTTGCCCAGTCACCACTCATACCGAGCTGGCCCCAGGTGGTGATATCACTGGCACCGCCACATTTACGGGTCGCGGAAAAAATCGCGTCTACCTGTGGGATCGACAGACCCTCAATCGGGTTGTCCTTGTTGACAAAAACAGCAAGCGCGTCGATGGCAACGCCAATGGGTGTGGGTTTGTAACCATACTTGGATTCAAACGCGGCCAGTTCCTTGTCTTTCATCTTGCGGCTCATCGGACCGAAATTTGATGTGCCTTCGGTCAGGGCTGGCGGCGCCGTCGAAGAACCTGCGGCCTGAATCTGAACCGTGACATTCGGGTACAGGCGTTTGAATTCTTCCGCCCATAACGTCATCAGGTTCGCCAGTGTGTCAGAACCGACGCTGATTACGGTGCCGGAAACACCACTGGAAGTGGCGTAGTCATTCAAACCGGCATCGACCTTGTCTTCGGCATAACCGGAAAACGGGACCAGGCTGATCGCTGCCGTCATCATTACGATGAGTTGTTTTTTCATGTCTTGACTCTCCTTCGAGTATTGAGTGGGTATCGGTGCTGTTGCCTTACTGGCAACTGGCAGACCGTCGCACTATCGGATCAAGCTATGACACGAAAGTTACAGAATTATTACAGTTTGAAGACAGCGCATAAGTCGTTCATTTATTGAGCTCTACGCGCTCAGGCTGGTTTCGTCCTCGGCTGGTTTATGGATGATATTCGACGAGTTAAAGACGCAGCGAAACGTGCTGCCATTACCGGGCTCACTGCTGATCTCCAGTCGGGCATTATGGTTGGACAAAACATGTTTGACGATGGCCAGCCCCAGTCCGGTACCACCACGGTCACGCGATCTGCCCTTGTCGACACGGTAAAACCGTTCGGTCAGGCGCGGTAAATGTTCGTTCGCAATGCCATCACCGGAGTCGCGTACTTCCATACATGCCTGACCATCCGCTTCATACCAGCGAACACGAATAACGCCTTTCTCCGGCGTATATTGCACGGCGTTAAACACAAGATTGGAAAACGCGCTGTATAACTCGGATTGATTGCCTTTCAGCCACAGGTTTGGATCGGTCTCCAGATAAAAAATATGTTTCAGATCGACACTCAGTGTCTTGGCCTCATTGAAAACACTGGATAATAACTCCGGCACGATCACCTCGCCCCATTCAGAGCGCACTGATTCCAGAGATGACAGTTTTAACAGGTCTTCTATCAGGCGCTGCATCCGGTTGGTGTGGGCGCGCATTTTCCTGATAATGCCGGACAATGCATTGTCCGCGGCCATGTCCGATTCGAACGCCTCAAGATAACCGGCGATGACGGTCAGTGGTGTGCGTAATTCATGTGAGGCATTCGCGACAAAATCCCTGCGCATCTGATTGGTATTGTGAATCTCGGTGATATCGCGTGCGACCAGCAAATTGCGATCATCACCATACGGCACCAGGCGAAATTCCAGATACAGATTCGGACGTAGTATCAGTGATAATTCAAGTCGATCATCGGAATCAATCACGGCTGAATTCTCGAGTAATTGCTGCAGTCGCGGATCACGCAACAGGTTGGAGATGCGCTGATTATCATCCTCGGGCCAATTGACTCCGAGATAATCAGCGGCCTTGTCATTGGCCCAGTCAATCCGGCCGGATTCGCCCAGCAACACGACCGCATCCGGCAATGCGGTTGTCGCCGACTGGAACCGCTTCAGATTCTGCGTCAGTTTCCGCTCACGTTCGTGGTGATGTTTGCGGGCCCGATCGGCCTCGCGCAATATTTGATCATAGATACCGCCGATTTCCGGACTCGGCCCGGTATCGGATTGACGCATGGAACGTAACACGCGTTGCAGACGCTTTTGTGTGAGAAAAATATGCAGAAGTAGTCCGATCGAGAGAACGATAAACGGATAACCACTCACAAAACCGATGAGCAGACTGGCTGTAACTACAGCGAAAAGCCGAAACAACTCTTGCCTCATAATGAGGATAGTGTATCAGTTGACGGTGGAAAATCGGTATCCGACGCTGCGGACAGTCTGGATCAGGCTATCATGACCATGTGGCTGTAACGTCTTGCGTAGTCGACGAATATGCACATCCACGGTTCGCTCTTCAACGAACACGTTTTGACCCCATACCTGGTCGAGCAACTGCCCGCGCGTGTAAACACGCTCAGGATGCGTGATAAAGAAGTGCAGTAAACGAAATTCAGTCGGACTGATATCGATCGTTTCACCGTTCGCAGTGACACGATAGGTCTCGGGATCCAGCGACAACCCGTGTATGTCGATAATGCCTTGATCGACATCAAACTGACTGCGACGCAACACGGCGTTGATCCTGGCAACCAGTTCGCGCGTTGAGAAGGGTTTGGTGATGTAATCATCAGCTCCGACGTCAAGACCTCTGACCTTGTCCAGTTCACTTGCCTTTGCCGTTAGCATTATTATAGGTATGTCGCGTGTCTCCGGGTTCTTTCGAAGTTTTTTCGCAAAATCGAGGCCACTGATGCCGGGCAGCATCCAGTCCAGCAGGATTAGATCCGGCATCTCCCTGTTGATCATGCCGTCAGCCTGCTCGGTGTTTTCTGCCTGATGAAACTCGTAACCCTCTTTCGACAGGGTAAAGCCGAGCATTTCCCGAATGCCCTCCTCATCCTCGACGACGAGTATCTTCGCTTTCATTGTTTGTTCAACGACCTTGTCCAGCATGCTACGTATTTAATCGGCACTTTATGACATCCAGATGACAAAGAATCAAATTGAATCAGCAGGTATGCAATATACAACAGGTGTTCCGCCGTCATAAAACTGTAATAAATTTTTCATTTAGTCTTAACAATTATTACGCATTCTTCACAAGCTTTTTTTATCTTTGCCAGACTCTGCTGCCAGCTAACAAACAAGAAATAATATCAGGGACAGGGCAGAAGAGACTGTTGTTTTTTTCAATTAAGTGGAGAAATGATGTGAAACGACCAAACATGAAAACATTGTGCAGCGCTGCAATTCTTGCCAGCACCGCGGCACTCAGTAGCCCGACCTACGCCACGAACGAGGCGATGATGGACCTGCTGAAAATTCTGAAGGACAAGGGGAGTTTGACCCAGGACGAGTATAACCTGCTGGTGAATGCATCCAGGGCCGACGGCGAAAAAGTCGAGGGCATCAAACAGGAAGTGAAATCCGAAGTGCAAGATGCGACCTCCGGGATGCCGAAGATCAACACGAAAGGCAAACTTGAATTCGATGGTGGCGATTACCAGTTTCGCATCGGTGGTCGCTTGCAGGGTGACACGACGTTCGCACTGGGCGATGCGAATCTTGAATCTGAAGGCGGAGATCCGGTCACTGAATTCCGTCGTGCGCGCATCTACCTGAGTGGTGTAATGGCGAAGTACTGGAAGTTCAAACTGCAATACGACTTTGCAGATGACCAGGGCGGCGGTACACCGAACACAAACGGCTTGAAAGACGCCTACCTGGCTTACACCGGTTTCAAACCGGTCACGATCACTTTCGGTCACCACAAAATGCCGATGAGTATCGAGGAGCTGACCAGCTCCAAGTACATCACGTTCATTGAACGTTCACAGTTCGTCAACGGAATTGTGGCTGATCTCGGTGGCGGTCGTCAGTACGCGTTGTCGGCTCACAGTTACTTCGGCGACATGTTTACAGCTGCCGGCGGCATCTATGCGGGCTCGACCAACGAGGATTCTGCGGAAGATCACGCTGGCTTCACCGGTCGTCTGACTTTCTCGCCGATTCATGAAACAACCCGAATGTTCCACGTTGGTATCGCCTACAACCACGCGACCAACATTAACGACACGGCAAGTCGAAGTGGCCACTTTAATGTCGACGCTGAACCGGAAATCCATCCGGGTAGCGATATCCTCGAGACCGAAGGTGGCGACTGGGACGAGGCGAACGCGTTCGTTGTTGAAGCCTCCGGCTACTATGGCCCGTTTGCCCTGCAGGCGGAATACGCGACCGGCGAACTGGAGGGCGGCACAGTTGATGTCGACGCCGATATTGATGCCTGGTACGTCTACGGTAGCTACTACCTGACCGGCGAGTCACGCAATTACGACTGGAAAGGTGGCGCCTTCAAACAGACCAAGGTCAAGAATCCGCTGTTTAAAGGTGGCATCGGTGCCTGGGAAATCGGCCTGCGCTACTCCGGTGGTGAATTCGACAACAACGACGGTACCCCGACCGGTTCGTCTGACGCGGATGTCCTGACTGCAGGTTTGAACTGGTACCCGAACAACAATATTCGCTTCTCGGCCAACTACGTTACTGTGCTTGATGCCAGTGACGATGCCGACGCGGAACTGGCCGGCGACCTGGATCCCGGTGCAACGGCAGACGACGCGGACTACATGATCCTGCGTGGTCAGTGGTACTTCTAATCATTATTTATTCTACTCCTAACCTCTTAGGCCCCGCTCTGCGGGGCTTTTTTTATTGCCGACACCTCACCCATTTAGGGTATTTACAACGAGAGCAGAAAGGCTAGCATAACGGCACGTCCAATGACTGGACGTGATGGACTCAATTAATTCGAAACAAGGAGAATGAAATGGAAACCCTGCGTAAATTACTTTTACTCACTGTATTACTTCTACCCGTCTATGCTGGCGCCGCCGACACCATCAACATTAACACGGCCGATAAGACCGCATTAATGGAAATGATCAATGGTATCGGTGAGAAAAAAGCCGAGGCGATCATCGCCTGGCGTGAACAAAACGGACCGTTTAAATCGGTCGATGATCTGGCGCTGGTGAAAGGGATCGGCAACTCAACCGTGGAGAAAAATCGCGACAAGTTATCCACCTCGGACTGACTCCGCTCACCCCCTCTATGCTTTGAAACCGGCTGCCTGTGCAGCCGGTTTTTTTTATGCATGCAGAACCTTGTCCTGCCGATAATTTCACTGCCTGAACAGACTTGACCCGCATTTGTTGTTTGCCATCTGTCGCGTACTGTATGCTTCGGCCTTTATTCAAACTGGCAGTGAACAATTACCGAAGATGGAAGAAGTGTATAACCCGGCACTGATAGAGCCGAAAATCCAGGCCGAATGGCAACAAAAACAGGCATTTCGTGCCAGCGAGGATCCGGACCGCGAAAAATTTTATTGCCTGTCCATGTTTCCCTACCCCAGTGGCAAACTGCATATGGGGCATGTGCGCAATTATACGATCGGCGATGTCATCGCACGTTACCAACGTCTGCAGGGCAAGAACGTCCTGCAACCGATGGGCTGGGATGCGTTTGGATTACCGGCAGAAAATGCGGCGATCAACAACAACGTGGCCCCGGCAAAATGGACGTACGAGAACATTGACTACATGCGCCAGCAATTGCAGCGACTTGGTTTTGCCTATGACTGGGAACGGGAACTGGCGACCTGTGATCCGGATTACTATAAATGGGAACAATGGTTTTTCACCCGCCTGTACGAAAAAGGCCTCGTTTATAAAAAAACGGCCGTCGTCAACTGGGATCCGGTCGATGAGACGGTGCTGGCCAATGAACAGGTCATAGACGGCAAGGGCTGGCGTTCCGGTGCCACGATAGAACGCCGCGAGATCCCGCAATGGTTTGTAAAAATTACCGATTACGCAGACGAGTTGTTAGCCGACCTGGAGAAACTCGATGGCTGGCCGGACGCGGTACGGACAATGCAGCAAAACTGGATTGGTCGTTCCGAAGGTGTCGAGTTTGAATTTACCATTGCCGGACATGATCCGTTACGCGTGTACACAACACGTCCGGATACGATCATGGGCGTCACCTATTGTGCGGTTGCCGCTGAGCATCCGCTGGCACTGGCGGCCGCATCTGAAAACGACAAGGTGCAGAGCTTCCTGCAGGAGTGTCAGAAGACCTCGACCTCGGAAGCGGCGCTGGAGACGATGGAGAAAAAAGGACTGCCTTTAGGTATCAATGCCACACACCCGGTGACGCAGGAGGAGGTTCCGGTTTATGTCGGCAACTTTGTCCTGATGAGTTATGGCACCGGTGCCGTCATGTCGGTTCCGGCGCACGACCAGCGCGATTACGAGTTTGCAAAAAAATATAACATCGACATCAGGCCAGTGATTAAACCGACCGACCGGAATGCAGCGGATATTACGGATGCAGCGTATACGGAGCACGGTGTGTGTTATAACTCGCAACAATTTGACGGACTGGATTTTGATAAAGCGTTTGACGCGATAGCGGATTACCTGGTTGCACATGCCAACGGTAAACGCCGGGTCAATTACCGTCTGCGTGACTGGGGAGTGTCACGTCAACGCTACTGGGGTTGCCCCATCCCGATGTTGCAACAGGAAAACGGTGAATCCCGCCCGGTACAGGCGCAAGACCTGCCGGTGCGTTTGCCTGAAGACGTCGAGCTCGACGGTGCCGGTTCACCGTTGAAACGCATGCCGGCGTTCTATCAGATAGATAATGATCAAACCGTCATGCGCGAGACCGACACGTTTGATACGTTTTTCGAATCGTCCTGGTACTACGCCCGTTACTGCTGTCCGGACAGTGACAATGCAATGCTGGATGAGCGCGCGAATTACTGGCTGCCGGTCGATCAATACATCGGTGGGATTGAACATGCGGTCATGCATTTATTGTATGCACGATTCTTTCATAAATTAATGCGCGATGAAGACCTGGTCTCTACCGACGAGCCGTTTACCAACCTGTTAACGCAGGGCATGGTGGTCGCCGAGACGTATTACCGTGAAAACGAACAGGGCCAGAAGACCTGGTATTCCCCGGCCGAAGTAGATATCCAGCGCGACGACAGGGGCGGCATTAAATCGGCGACGTTGTTGCAGGATGGCAAACCGGTGCAGGTCGGCAGTATCGAGAAGATGTCAAAATCGAAGAACAACGGCGTCGATCCGCAATTTCTCATCGATCAATACGGCGCTGATACCGTGCGCCTCTATATTATGTTTGCCGCGCCTCCGGAACAAAGCCTGGAATGGTCAGACACGGCCGTAGAGGGCAGCTACCGATTTTTGAAACGCTTGTGGAAACTTGCCAGCGTGGCCAGCCGCTTCGATGCGCAGCTGGACCGGCAAAACCTGAACACGGAACAAAAAGACATTCGTTTCAAGATACATGCAACGATTCGTAAGGTGAATGACGACATCGGCAGACGTTATACATTCAACACCGCCATCGCGGCCGTCATGGAATTGATCAATGTGCTGTCACGCATGTCGACGACGTCGACCAACGATCAGGCTATCCTGCGCGAAGGTATCGTCAGCAGCGTGCTGCTGTTATCACCCATCGTGCCGCATATCTGTGAAGCTATCTGGCAGGGCCTGGGGCAAACAACCACACTGTTACAGGAAAGCTGGCCCACTGTCGATGAATCTGCCCTCGTGCAGGATGAAATAGAACTGGTCATTCAGGTAAACGGCAAGCTGCGTGGCCGTATGCAGGTCGCAGCCGATTGTGACAAGGCAGAGATCGAAAAACTGGCGCTGGAGGACGAAAATGTACAGCGTTTTACCAGCGGTAAACAGGTTAAAAAAGTCATCGTCGTGCCCGGTAGATTAGTGAACATTGTGGTAGCTTAGGGTAATATGCAGCCATTCATCACCTGAAAACATCGTTATTAACCATAGCAATGCTGCGTCTTTTTACACTGTTGATAATTTCCGGTCTGATATCCGGCTGCGGCTTTCACTTGCGCGGCTCCGGTCCGGGCGCGCTTGACGTTTCCTCCATCTATGTCGATGAAAGCAATGCCCGCAAACTCGCTGATCAGGTGAAGACGCAACTGGACAGCATCGGCGTCGCCTTAACCGCAACCCCGGAGTCAGCGGAATACGTACTGCAGTTATCCAACGAACGGCAGGATCGCAAGGTGCTGTCGGTGTCATCGACGACAGGTAAAGTGGAAGAATTCGAATTGATTTACAGCGCCACGATGTCAGTGTTGAATGCAAACGGTGACTACCTGAGTAGAAACCAGACCGTCAGTGCCCGCCGGGATCTTGCCTATGACGAAACCGCCGTGCTGGGAAAATTCGATGAAGAACGTATCTTGCAAGAAGGCTTGCGTCAGCAGGTCGCCAGCAGTGTACTCCGCCGCCTGAACGCAACGATAAAATAACACGCCGCATGCGGCTTCGTGCTGATCAACTTAATTCCCATCTGCATCAGGAGCAACTTGCCCCTGTGTACCTGGTATCCGGTGATGAACCGTTGCAACTCGGCGAGTCCGTCGATGCCATCCGTCGTCGTGCACGCGCGCTCGATTTTCAGGAACGCATCGTATTTGAAGTGGATAAATCGTTCGACTGGAATCGAATCCAGGAAGAAGCAGCGAACATGTCATTGTTTGCCAGCAAAAAGATTATTGAACTTCGACTTGGTAATTTGAAACCGGGACGTGACGGCGGCGCGTACCTGATTGACTATGCCGGACAGGTTAATACAGACATATTATTACTCATCTCCTGCGGCAAACTTGATAAAAAAACCCAGCAAACAAAATGGTATAAAGCCGTCGATAAAGCCGGAGCGACCCTTGCAGTCTGGCCAATCGAGGCAACAAGGCTGCCGGACTGGATTCAACAACGGTTTCGCCAACAGGGTAAGCGGATTGACGTTAGCAGTGCCGAACTGATTGCTCAACGTGTCGAAGGGAATCTGCTTGCTGCCAGCCAGGAAATAAAAAAACTGTGTTTGCTGGCAACAGACGAACACGTATCAACTGAACTGGTCAGTCAGGCCGTTGTTGATAGCGCCCGTTTTGACGTGTTCTCGATGATGGACGCGGTTTTTTCCGGCGATCAGCAACGTGCGATCAGAATGTTATATAGTTTCAAAACCGAGGGCGTCGAGCCCATGGCCATCTATGGCGCCGTCATGTGGAGCCTGCGGCAGGTTGCAGCAGTTGCGGAACAGATCGAATCGGGAAATTCTGTTGAAACCGCCCTGTCTTCGATGTGGGGGCTGAATCCGCAACGCAAGACTGCGCTGAAACAACTGTGCCGACGGCTGCAACCGACAGACATAAAACACAGTTTGATCCTGGCAGGCAAACTCGATCGCATAATCAAGGGCAGGGACAAGCTGCTGACCTGGGCGTGTTTAGTCGAGTTATGTCAGTTATTGGTAAAAGGATTGAATGAGGATGCTGTACTAATTAATTCATTAGCCGCATGAGTAACGATATCAAACACTATATGCAAACGGTTGGCAGTCATGCACGGAGCGCCGCACAACACGTTGCAAGAGCAGATACACAATGTAAAAACGCGGCGCTTGAATGTATCGCCGGGCAAATCCTTGCTGCAAAATCGACATTGTTACAACAGAACGATCTGGATCTGCAGGCAGGCAAGGAAAAACAACTGGATGCGGCGTTAATGGACCGGCTGGAGTTGTCCGACAAACGCATCGAGGCAATGGCGGATGGTCTGGCACAAGTAGCTGCATTACCGGATCCAATCGGTGAAATCTCCGAATTGAATTACCGACCTAGCGGCATACAGGTTGGCAAGATGCGCGTACCACTTGGTGTTATCGGCATAATATACGAGTCCAGACCGAACGTGACGGCGGATGCAGCCGGTCTGTGCCTGAAGTCCGGCAATGCCGCAATCTTACGCGGCGGTTCCGAGGCAATACATTCGAATCGGGCGATCGCAAGCTGTATCCAGACTGCGTTAACGAAAACCGGTCTGCCGGAAACAGCCGTACAGGTAATTGATACCACCGACCGTGCAGCCGTCGGCGAGTTAATCCAGATGCAGCAGTTTGTCGATGTTATTGTGCCGCGCGGCGGCAAAAGCCTGATAGAACGAATCAGCCGTGAGGCAAGGATACCGGTGATCAAACATCTCGACGGTATCTGCCATGTTTATATAGACAGTGAAGCCGATACGGACAAGGCTCGCGACATTGCCATCAATGCCAAAACGCAACGGTATGGCACCTGTAATACGATGGAGTGCCTGCTCATCGCCGAGGACATTGCCGAATCCATGTTGAAAACCCTGTTGCCGCTGTATGCAGAAGCCGGTGTCGAGATCCGTGGTTGTGAAACCTCAAGAAAAATATCCAGTACGATTATTCCGGCAACAGAAGATGATTACGCGACTGAATACCTGGCTCCGATTATGTCATTAAAAATTGTCAGGAACCTGGATGAAGCGATTACACACATAGCCCGTTATGGTTCACAACATACCGACTGTATCGTCACGGAAAACATTTCGACAGCGCAGCGCTTTTTGCGCGAGGTTGATTCCAGCTCGGTCATGGTAAATGCATCGACACGGTTTGCCGATGGCTTTGAATACGGCCTGGGTGCAGAGATCGGCATCAGTACAGACAAGTTTCATGCACGTGGTCCGGTAGGCCTGGAAGGCCTGACTTCGCAAAAATATATCGTTTATGGCAACGGACATATTCGTCATTGATAAACAGCTGAATGATCTGTTTGCATGAGTAATGCGATTGGCATTCTCGGCGGCACCTTTGATCCTGTCCATGCCGGCCACCTGCGCCTGGCAATTGAAGCGAGACAGCGATTACAACTCAACGAAGTGCGTTTAATCCCGTTACATATCCCTCCGCACAGACCCGCACCTGTTGCCAGTAATGAACAACGCCTACAAATGCTGTTTAGTGCAACCGGAAACATTGATGGTTTATCCATTGATGAGCGTGAAATAAAACGTAATGACACCTCGTGGACCATTGATACGTTAAAGTCAATTCGCGATCAATATGCCGATAACCCCGTCTGTCTTCTGCTTGGTTCCGATGCGTTCGCCGGTTTTGATCAATGGAAAAACTGGCAAGACATTACCGATTATGCACACATCGTTATTGTTAATCGTGCCTTCGAAACGAATAATCATGGATCCGGATTAAAAGACTGGTTATCACTGCGACTTACCCATAATAATAATGATTTGATCAGTTCCCGGTGTGGTCATGTTTTTCAACTGGAGCTGCCATTGCTTGATGTCAGTTCAAGCTACATCCGTGCACAGATTGCCGCCGGGAGAGACATTGATTTCCTGGTGCCGGAAAGCGTACAAAAAATCATTCATGAGCAAAAACTCTACCTTTAATACTTTTATATGGAACAATTAACCCGGAAAATCGTCGACACCCTGAATGAAATGAAAGCCTTTGATGTCATTGTGCTGGATGTAAAAGAGCTCACCTCGTTTACCGATACAATGATTCTGGCAACCGGACAATCGAATCGTCAGGTAAAGGCGTTGTCAATGAAGGTGCTGGAGCAGGCAAAAAAAGATCAGTACGAGATCCTCGGTACTGAAGGCATTGAACAGGGACAATGGGCCTTGCTGGATTTTGGTGATGCGATTGTTCATATCATGCACCCGGATATGCGTAACTATTATCAACTGGAAAAACTCTGGTCCGTTAACGAGCGCGAAGACGTACGGCAATCCTGAGTGAAGATTACCGTTCTCGCGATTGGCACCAAACTGCCTGACTGGGCTGATATTGCCTGTGATGAATATATAAAACGGCTGCAGCCTCTTTGTCACTTCAATCTGCATGCGCTTGCCGCTGGTCGCCGCAATCAATCAGACTCGGTCGAAATTTTTAAATCAAAAGAAGCCGATGCTATCAAGAAAAAATTGCCCGACTCGGCACGCCTGATTGCGCTGGATGTTACTGGTCAGTCATGCTCAACCAGGCAGCTGGCGGATAAAGTTTCCGCCTGGCAGTTAAACGGTGATGCTATCTGCTTTGTTATAGGCGGTGCCGATGGACTGGACCCGTCGCTGCTGCAGACAGCCGATGAAACGCTTTCACTTTCTGCCATGACATTACCACATGCGCTGGCCAGGGTAGTACTGGTCGAACAAATCTATCGTGCTTTCTCCATATTGAACAATCACCCTTATCATCGTGAATAAAACCGAAAAATCAGACGGAAATTGAATTCCGATCCTATAATTTTTTAACAGTATATAATCCGAAAATTATGAGCCAGGAAAAATTACAGCAATCATTGCAGGCCTTGCAGGACGAGGTCGATAAACTGGATACGGCGCACGAAGAGGTTCGTGACCGTGCCACCCGTTTGATCGACGATATCGAAAAACAACTCGATAGCCCGCACGACATCGACAGTGAATCGGTTATCGACCATATACGCTCGCTGATCGAAAAGTTCGAAGTCGAACACCCGCGCATTACCGGTATCATGAACCGGATCATGATGGCTTTAAGCGATATGGGGATCTAGACAGATCTGTTTTCTGCTGCATTGCTGCAGCGATCTGAAAACCCGATAGTCATGCGCAAACCTGTCCTGATTGCTGCACTTCTGACAATTCAGCTTGTTCCGCTGCGACCTGCATTAGCGGATACGCCACCGGAAAAATCCTGGACGTTTACCTTTCGTTTCGAAAACGATCTGTTCACGGATACCGATCGTTATTACACCAACGGCATCAAGCTGAGCTGGGTATCTCCGGAATTTGCCTGGTTCCAGGATCAGGACTGGATCCGGAACAATGCCGGGGTGCGTGAGCTTAGCAACTTCATTATCGACAAATTACCTTACAGTAAACAGAAACAACGGCGGCGCCATCTGGCCCTGTCGTTTGGCCAGAAAATGTTTACCCCGCGTGACATTCAACAACGCTCTTTGATTAACGATGATCGTCCCTACGCCGGCTGGCTTTATGGTGGTATCGCCTATCACAGTAAAACTGCGACCCAGCTGGATACGTTTGAGATACAGGCGGGCCTGACGGGAGACTATTCACTGGCAGAACAGGCGCAGGACTTTATTCATTCAATTCGTGATATTGAGGGTGCAAATGGCTGGGACAATCAGCTCGACACCGAACCGGGTATCGCACTGATCTATGACCGAAAATTTCGTCTGCCGCAAGCCACCCTGCCCATTGCCGACTTGTCTTACGATGCTATCGTGCACGGCGGCGGGGCACTCGGTAATGTATTTACGCATTTGAATACGGGTGTTGAGGTGCGGCTTGGCTGGAACCTGCCACGCGATTTCGGATCGGCACTGATCCGCCCGGCCAGTGATACAAACGCACCCGCGGATGGCGATGATCCGCGTTTTCAGAGCGGCTGGAATGCGGCCAGTTTTCACCTGTTCTCTGCTGTCACCGGGCGCTGGGTGCTGCGAGATATTTTTCTCGATGGCAATACCTTTTCTGACAGTCACAGTGTCGATAGGGAAACGCTGGTCGGGGATCTGGTTATCGGTGCCAGTTTTAGCTGGAGTCGTTTTCGCTTGTCATACGCACAAGTGATACGCACGCCAGAATTTGAACAACAGGATGGCTCACAAACTTTTGGCTCAATTAATTTCTCGTTCACGTATTAATGATGAAACTGTATCTCGCTTCTCAATCACCACGTCGCCAGCAATTACTACAACAACTGGGGATCGAATATGAGATTGTTCAGATCGATATTGATGAGACCTGGCAACCGGATGAGTCGCCCGCGCACTATGTGCAACGCATGGCAATGGAGAAGGCGCGTGCGGGCAGAGTCCAATTGCAAACTACCGATTGTGTTCTCGGCGCGGATACCTCGGTTGTACTCGATAACCGGGTACTGGGCAAAGCGGCGAACAGGAACGAGGCCGCTGCTATGCTGAAACTATTATCCGGGCGCTGTCATGACGTCTTCACTGCCGTCGCGATCATTTCCGGTGCACA
>JBHIXH010000021.1:0-10665 GCA_041984885.1 Gammaproteobacteria bacterium | reverse complement strand
GAACCGATCGGCAAGGCCGGGGGCTACGCGATACAGGGTATCGCAGCGCAGTTTATCCGCCACCTTGAAGGCAGTTATTCCGGTGTAATGGGTCTGCCGCTGTATGAAACCAGTCTGTTACTGCGTCAGGCAGGACTGCCTAGATCTGTTTAACGCAGAACCCGTAATAATGATCAATGATGAAGACATAGATGTCTTCCCAGTTTGGCTTGCCATCCTCGTTTGGCCACCATAGCTTCTTGTTGATCCAGTATTCATGGTAATGCGTCGCGCATTGCTGCAAGTGCGGCGTGGAGACCGGCGACTCGGTGCTGCCGGACCTGAGTAACTCGGCAAAGTAATCATCAATGACAAGTGGATAGGCGGCCTTCAGATCCGGGCGTTTATCATCCAGCATGAGTTGCTTGTGTTCGAGTTGTTTGCCAAACGCCTCGACGCGTCTCGCGATACGCTCCGACTCCTGCCTGTCTATCTCGATTTGCTTCAGCCTTTCGCAGGCCTGTTCATTGCCATTCGAGCATTTGTAATTTAACAAATCCGCATACGAATACTCATGCGGCGCATTGGCAGCAAGAGCCAGTAAACCTGCCAGGAACTGTGCTTGCATATCAGCTTGTAGCAGTAACAATTCAATCCAGAGTAACACAGACACGAAAAAAAAAGCCACGGCACTGGCCGTGGCTTTTCGACTGACATGACTTCGGGTACCAGTTCAACGGTACGATCAATCAGGCAACAATGTGGATGATCGTGATCAGCGGATTCACCGCCGGTCCGGCCCTATCCTTGTACGGGATCGGTTCCACTTCGAGTCTCGCAGAGAGTTATGACAATCATCGGGTATTAAAAAAGGGAGTCCATTGACTCCCTTTTTTCGAACGTTTTTATCCAGGCTTAGAGCAGGATACCGCCATACTGAACAAAGAATGGCGTGAATACCAGGCTCAGAATCGCAGATAGCTTGATAAGGATGTTCAGTGAAGGGCCTGACGTATCTTTCATCGGGTCGCCCACCGTATCACCCACTACCGCTGCAGCGTGCATATCCGAGCCTTTGCCGCCATGATTGCCTGCTTCGATATATTTCTTCGCGTTGTCCCAGGCGCCTCCGCTGTTCGATGATGCGATGGCGAGTACGCCACCGGCAACCAGCGAGCCGATCAACATCGCCGCGACAGCTTCTACACCAAACAGGAAGCCAGCAACGATAGGTGAGCCCATGATCAACACGCCGGGAGCGATCATTTCTTTTAGCGCTGCCTTCGTCGATATAGCGACACACTTCGCGTAGTCAGGCGTGCCCGTGCCTTCCATGATGCCTGAAATCGTCTTGAACTGATGCCGCACCTCTTCAATCATGGCAAATGCCGCCGCACCTACTGACTTCATCGTCATGGCAGTGAACAGGAATGGCAGAACCGCACCAATAAACAGGAAAGTGAAAACCAGCGGCTCAAGCAAGCTCATTCTAATCGGCTCACCGCGCAATGTTTCGGCAGCCGTAATAAAGGCCGCGAACAGGGCCAGAGAGGTCAATATGGCGGCGCCAATGGCAAATCCTTTCCCAATCGCTGCAGTCGTATTACCGGCTGAGTCGAGGATGTCCGTTCGACGTCTCACTTCTGATTCCAGGCCGACCATCTCCGCAATACCACCGGCGTTGTCAGCAACCGGCCCATACGCATCGATAGTCAGGGTGAGCACGAGGCTTCCCAACATACCCAACGCGGCGATGGCGATGCCATACATGCCCGCCAGTTCCCAGGAGATAAAGATGCTTACCGCAATGGCCAGGTAGGGCAGTACCGTACTCTTATAACCCAGGGCGAGGCCATAGATGATATTGGTAGCCACACCCGTCTCGCAGGACTTGGCGACTTCCTGAACGGGCTTATATTTTTCGGACGTGTAATAACCGGTTAATAATCCAACCGCCAGGCCTGCTATCAGGCCAGCCAGTAAGCAGAAGTAAACGCCTACATTCGTATAGTCCGCACCGTTCAACTCAAAGTTGTCCGGGATCAGGGCAACGGTAAAGAAGTACATCACCACGGCCATGATGGCGCTGGAGATGACAAGCAGCTTCATTAATGCGGGCGCAACATCGTCTTCCGTCTTTACACCCACCATCAGCTTGGTGACCAGGGCGATGGGCAGGCCCACAGCGCTGATTAAAATCGGGAACAGCAATGCATCCGGGTTGCCGGCAAAAACGACCGCACTGATAACCATCGCCGCACAGGTGCTTTCTGCACAGGAACCGAAAAGGTCGGCGCCCATACCGGCCACATCACCGACGTTGTCGCCAACGTTGTCTGCGATCACGGCAGGATTACGCGGGTCATCTTCCGGGATGCCCTGCTCAACCTTACCGACCAGGTCAGCACCCACGTCTGCAGCCTTGGTGAAGATACCGCCGCCGACACGTGCAAATAACGCGATGGTAGAACCACCCAGCCCAAAGCCGGCAATGACTTCCATCAGGATGTGATTGTTCTCAGGTCCAAGGTCCGCAAGCAAGGCGCTCATCACCACGTAGATGATAACCAGGCCGAGCGTCGCCAGCCCGACAAGGGCAAACCCCATGACCGCACCCGAATTAATAGCCACATCGTAAGCGGCGGAAATGTCTTTCTTCGCGGAAACCGTCGTGCGTGCGTTACCCTGAGTCGCGACTTTCATGCCTATATAACCGGAAGCGATGGATATCGCGGCACCAAAGAGGAAGGCGATAGCGGTATAGATACCCTCATGAATATCAGGCGTATGCGTATCGTTGATCAGAATGGCGATAATGGCGGCAAAGACCACCATGAATATCGTCAGGATTTTGTACTCCTGCTTCAGGAAAGCCATGGCCCCTTCAGCAATAGCACCGTGGATGCAGGGGAGCTGCTTGGCCTGAGCGTCATCCAACCCAAGATCAAGCGGTATGCTTACCACCTTCTTCATGTAAAAGAAGGCGATCCCCAAACCCATCAGAGACAGGACGAGCGTTACCCATATTGTTATGCCTGACATCTAGATTCTTCCCCTTAAAAAGTGCATCGTTAAAATTGCAAAGTCGCGCACTTTACCATAACGAATACCCCTTAAAAAGCCGATAAACCGCCTGTTTAACGGGTATATCCGTGGTTTTCCGGGGAATGAGTGTGAATCAATGAGGCCCTATGCGAAGCACACATCCTGTCCACAGAAACCCGCCTGGGAGCAGGCCGAGGGCAAGCAGCAGCCATCGCCGTTTGCGGTTCTGGCCCAATCGCTGCCTACAGTTCAAACGGCGTATCCAGCTTTTTTGCGACTGGCTGGTTTTGCAGCCGTACATACGCGGGCAGGCCATCCTGGTAAGGCGGGTAGTCTTCACCGCTGATCAATGGCGTTAGGTAACGGCGACACGATTCGGTAATGCCAAAGCCATCTTCGCTGATAAATTCCGTCGGCATGAATTTTTCGACATTGGCGACATCGGCCAGGTCCGCTTTGCCAACGCTCCACTCGTACGGATCATCAGATTTTCGATCAATCGTCACCATGACCGCATTGTCACCCGCGAGCGCGAATTCGAGTGCGGCGGCACCGACAGCGTAAGCCTGATCGACATCGGTTTTCGATGCCACATGGCGCGCCGCGCGTTGCAGATAGTCAGCGACGGCCCAGTGAAATTTATAGCCCAGCGCTTCCTTGATCATGTTCGCGACGACCGGTGCCGCGCCACCGAGTTGGGCGTGACCAAACGCATCCTTCGTGCCCTGCTCGGCGAGAAATTTACCATTCGGCCATTTTGCGCCTTCGGAAACGACCACACTGCAATAACCAAAGCGTGCAACATTTTCCTTGATTTGCGCGATGAACGCGTCCTGTTTGAATTCCACTTCCGGAAACAGAATCACGATCGGGATAGGGTTATCCGCATCCGCGGCCAGGCCGCCGGCCGCGGCAATCCAGCCGGCATGACGTCCCATGACCTCGATTACGAACACTTTCGTCGATGTCTCGCACATCGATAATACGTCGTATGACGCCTCGCGCGTCGACAGGGCAATATATTTTGCGACCGAACCAAAGCCGGGACAGGTGTCCGTGATCGGTAGATCATTATCAACGGTTTTCGGTATGTGCACCGCCTGGATCGGGTATCCCAGGCTATCCGAGATCTGTGAGACCTTGTGGCAGGTGTCGGCCGAGTCACCACCACCGTTGTAAAAAAAGTAACCAATGTTGTGCGCCTTGAAGACCTCGATCAGACGTTCGTACTCGGCCCGGTTTTCATCCAGACCTTTTAACTTGTAGCGACACGAACCAAATCCACCGGATGGTGTGTACCGTAACCCCGCAATCGCGGCATCCGACTCCTGGCTGGTATCGATCAAATCTTCCGTCAGCGCCCCGATAATGCCATTACGCCCGGCGTAGACGGTGCCGACCTGATCGCTGTGTTTACGCGCGGCTTCAATCAGACCGCAGGCACTCGCATTGATGACGGCGGTGACGCCACCGGATTGTGCATAGAAGATATTTTTTTTACTCATTTCTCCCCCGGGAAATTATTGATCATCAGTGGTATCGGAAACGACCGGACACGGCATTGAATGTGAATGTCTTGTGTTAGACTCGGCGACTTGCCTGCGTGGTCACTGCAGTGGATGTTACCGAATTTTACCGGAACCGCACAGGTGAATACGGGGTCTTCTGTATACACCGACATCATGGCTTATTTATCTGACCGTATCATGAAACTATGGCTAACCGGCGCCTGGCTCGCCCTGTTTACCGGCCTCGTATTTGCCGACACGTCTTCGCTCGATCTGCCGGATATCGGTGACTCGGCCGGTAGTCTGCTGTCTCCGGAACACGAACGGCGACTCGGCAATGCCTTTCTGCGCCAGGTAAGGCAACGTGCCCCGGTCGTCTATGACCCGGAGGTGGAGGAATACATTAACACGCTCGGTTTCAAGCTCGCCTCCAACAGTGACAACAGTTCCCAACCATTTACTTTCTTTGTGATCAAGGATCCGCTGGTCAACGCGTTTGCCGGGCCGGGCGGCGTCATCGGCATGCACTCCGGTGTCATATTAAATTCTGAAAGTGAGAGTGAACTGGCCGCGGTGATGGCGCACGAAATTGCACACGTGACACAGCGGCACCTGGTGCGATTTTTTGAAGAGGCGGATCGTATGAGCTTGCCGATGGCGGCAGCAATAATCGGTGCGATCATTGTCGGCACGCAAAACAGCCAGGCCGGCGCCGCCGCACTGGCCGCGACGGCGGGCCTGAACATTCAAAACCAAATCAACTTCACCCGTGCCAACGAACAGGAGGCCGACCGCATCGGTATGCAGATCCTACAACGTGCCGATTTCGACCCGCGCGGTATGCCGGCCTTTTTTGAACGTTTGCAACAGGCATCAAAATATTACCAGGGCAACGCACCGGAATTTTTACGTACACACCCGTTAACGAACAATCGTGTTGCCGACTCGCGTGCCCGCGCTGATGCCTTCCCGCAAAAAGAAGTAAAAGACAGCAAGAGTTATTTGCAGGTTCGAGCCAAGTTGCGTGTACAGAGTTTTGCAGATCCGAAAGATGCGATCGCCTATTTCACCCGTGTCATGCGCGAGACGGAAGGCAATATTGATCACCTGCGATACGGGTATGCACTGGCATTGACCGAGGCAGGTGAGTATGTGCGGGCAAAGGAAAACCTGAAACAGTTATTGAAAAAGGATGAGACGAATGTTGCCTATTTGATTGCGCTGGGGGATATAGAGAAAAAACGTGGCAACTACCGCAATAGCCTGATCGTCTATCAGGAGGCGTACAAATATTACTCTGATTACCGGCCGCTGGTGTTGAATTACAGCAAGGCGCTACTTGATGCCGGGCAACCGGACGAGGCCAGAAAAATCCTGCGCCGTTATGGCAGCGCAAATGAAGCAGACATCACCTACTATCATTTACTGTCTCAGGCCGAAGGCCAGACCGGGTCACAAATCGAATCCGGTATTGCCAAGGCAGAATATTATTATCTGCTTGGTGATACTGAACTGGCGATTAAACGTCTCGAACTGGCCAGAACACAGGGCACACCGGATTACTATCAAAAAGAACGTATCGACGCCCGGCTGGCACAACTAAATTATGAACGTGAACTGGAAAAAGACCTGGAACTCTAGACGCATGACTACAATGAATCATTCAAGACGACGTTTCCTCCATCGCGCTGTAATGTTAGCCGGTTTGCTGTTGACGCACGGTGTCTCGCTGGCCAGGGACATTCTGAAACCCACGACACGCAACAAGCCGGCTTTTACCTCGGAGGATTTGGCGAATGCTATCAGCCAGTATCTTAACGGCACTGAGTTAATCGACACAGACCAAATCGATATCGGTGTGCATGATATGGTCGAGAACGGTGCGGTTGTACCGATCAAGGTAAACACGAGCCTGACTGGTGCCGATGACATTGCCATTTTCGTTGAACACAATCCGAATCCGTTGATTGCGCAGTTTAAACTGGGTCCGCGCAGTCAGCCGTTTATTGCCACCCGTATAAAAGTCCATCAGCCGTCAAACATTACGATCATCGTAAAAGCCAACGGCAAGGCTTATCAACACAGCAAATTCGTTGAAGTCGTTGAAGGAGGCTGCGGTTAATGACGCAAGGTATAAAAATCCGCGCCAGCCTGAATGAAGGTGAGGCAACCATACGTTCAATTATTCGGCACCCGATGGAGACCGGGTTTCGTTTTGACATGGAAGAGAATCAGTTGGTCCCCGCGCATTACATTGAACAGGTGTTCTGTTATCACAATGATGAACTGGTTTTACAATGCGACTGGAGTCGCGCTGTCTCAAAGAACCCGTATTTATCGTTCAGCTTCAGGGGAGCGGCTGCAGGTGACCGGATCACTATTCGCTGGAGAGACAACCTGGGAGAAGAAAAATCCAACTCTGTATCAATACGCTAGACCGGAAACAGAATATTCAAGCCTCGTACATTTTAACCAGACATTCCGGATAGCCCACGCTGCCAGAGACTTCAATTCGTTCTGTGGGCTGACTGATTTGTAGTGGCCTGCCTTTACAAGGATTCCCCCGGCGATTCGGATTCCCTGGTTTAATCTTCATTTCGAGCGTTGGCTACAGATTTATTTTGCCAGGCCGATTTATTAGTGGGGATCGGGTGAAATGATGAATACTGAATTACACAATGATACTAAAATCCCAGTCACGATCACATTGATGATCGTATTCATCTGTATCTTGCCCTCATTGCTGAATGTGTTCAATTTTGATTTCGGAAACAGTATCAAAACCTTTGATCTGTATGAAATTGCTGCATTACAAAAAAATGACCAGATTGATACCGGGTATCGATTATTGTCAGGCGCCTTCACTCACACGATACTCGAATGGACCGCGTTTTGTGCTGCGATATTTACCTATGCACTTGCCATAGCCCACTACCGCATTACCAACGACCACACAACGCTCGTGATCGCGGCTGCTTTATTGTGTGCTGGTTGCATGGACGCCTTCCACACACTGGCAGCTGACCGTTTAATTGATGCGGTGGCAGATAATCAAAACCTGATCCCGTTCACATGGGCGATTTCGCGCACTTTTAACGCGCTGATTCTGATCATTGGAGTTGTAATTCTGTTGCTGTTTGAGAAACGCAAGAGTATGACCAAACTAGGGCTGGTCATTGTCTCAAGCCTGTTCTTTTTGATCCTTGCATACCTGATTATAGATTACTGCGCTACCAGTGAGCGTTTACCACAAACGATGTATCCGGATCAGTTGATCACCCGTCCCTGGGATGTCGGCCCATTGCTACTTTATTTGTTTGCAGGCCTGTACTTGTTCCCCCTGTTCTACCGTCGCCACCCGAGCCTGTTCACAGCCAGCCTGATACTCAGCATGGTGCCCAATGTAATAACCGAATTGCACATGGCATTTGGCTCAACCACTTTGTTTGATAACCATTTTAATATTGCCCACTTTCTCAAGATAATTGCTTATGTGGTGCCGTTTGTTGGTCTGATCCTGGACTACGTGGACACCTACGAACGCCGGATTCGACTGGAACAGGAACTGGTACACAAGCAAGAAGAATTGCAGACTATTTTAAACGATGCTCCGGTGATGCTGTGGATGACGGATCATCAAGGCAAGGCGATATTATTCAATAACACCTGGTTGAAATTTACCGGTTTGACACAGCAGGAGGAAATCTCACTTGACTGGAGTGGCAGCAATATTCATCCGGATGATCGACAAGACTGTCTGAGAAACTATGAGGAGAATATGCGTCTGCATCAATACATTGAGCAGGAATACCGTTTGCAAAACTCGGAAGGTAACTATCGCTGGATATCAGAAGTCGCAGTACCGCGATTCACCGCCAGGCATCAATTCATCGGCTATATAGGCACTTGTGTAGATGTTACCGAGAAACACGAGGCTAGTCAGTCCTTGCATGAAAGATCACGGGAGCTGGAACGTTCCAACCAGGAACTTGAACAATTTGCCTATATTGCTTCACACGATTTACAGGAACCGCTGCGTATGGTGTCCAGTTACACACAATTACTTGAACGGCGCTACCGTGATCACCTGGATGACGATGCGCGTGAATTTATCAAATACTCTGTGGATGGTGCGAAGCAAATGCAAAGTCTGATTCAGGATCTTTTGCAGTATTCGCTGCTGAGCAAAGACTCCATCAAACTTGTTTATTTTGATATGAATACCACATTCGATTCGGCACTGAAAAATCTGAAACTATTAATTGATGAAAGCAACGCCGAGGTCAAATGCGAGGACTTGCCTTATGTATACGGTGACAGGTCCAGTATTCAACAACTACTACAAAACCTGTTAGGAAATGCTATCAAATATCGCGATGCGAATCGCCCCGTCAAGGTGCATGTGACTGCCAGAAAACAAGATGACGGGTATGTATTTTGTGTCAAAGATAATGGAATTGGCATAGACAATCAGTATTTCGACAGAATTTTTCTGATCTTCAAGCGCCTGCATACAAAGGAGGCATACAGCGGTAGTGGAATCGGGCTGGCTGTCTGCAAACGTATCGTTGAATGGCACGGTGGCCGAATCTGGCTCCAGTCAACCCCGGGAGAGGGCAGCAGTTTCTTTTTCTATCTGCCTGAACGGGCAGAACCCTGATCTTCCAGTAATTAATAATTCAGTGGTTGATTTATAAATACCCTCGGGTATTTTATAGCTGCGCCCCGGTAAACCAATGCGGCATGTTCTGATAAATAATTAAATTGCACAGATCGCTGTGAATACCCGACTCTGGCCATGCAGAACGAAACATCATTTGATTCATATATAGATATCATGAAGGCCGTTGCCTCTCTTTTTCTTTTTATCACTGCCGTATATACAGGTAGCGCTGTTCTTGTTTTGCCTTTACACCAGTTCATTGGCATATGGATCGAGTATCCAATTCACAAATTACTCGGTCATCTAACTTTGATATCAGGCCTCGCAGGGTCATTTATCTATCTATCACTTAACGGGATATTAAATAAAGCCGGGTGTGGCTATCAGATTCGACCAGACAGGATTCTACATTCTTTAATAGCCGGGCTTTTTCTTGGAAATTTAATTTTGTTTGTGATCGAAATCATTTTACTTGCCCTGAATTTACACGATCTCGACCCGGATTTTTCCATCACAATGATCTCGGTGACAAAACTGGTTATATCAAGTGCAATCGTCGGCTTAATCATTGGTCTTCTTGAAGAAACAATTTTTCGTGGTGCCATTCAGGGCGTCCTGATGAAGCACCTGAATGTCATCATTGCCGTATTTCTAACAAGTCTTACCTATGCTGCCCTGCACTTTATAAAAGTTCCGGCATTACCTGCTGATGTAATTCCGGATTGGCAAACGGGACTTGCTTTAACACTCGATGGTTTTAACAAGGGTTATTTCATAACCAACATTGACAAGTTTATAACCTTGTTTTTACTTGGTGTGCTTCTGGGAACACTCCGTGTCATCCACGGCAATATAATCATCTGCATCGGTCTGCACGCAGGACTGGTGATGATGATGAAGATCAGTCGTAAGTTGACAGATTACGTCCCGGGCAGTGAACTTGAATATCTCGTCAACTATACTGACCATCAACTTGGCTGGTTAAGTTCGGTTGTTTTGATCCTGTCACTGGTCATCTATCTGAAAGTAAAAAACCATAATATAACCTTATAAACCCGGGAAGCTTTTCGACACAATTATCCGCCATGCATGCCAAGTCACTCTGGTACATACTGTGTCCCTCCTTTCACGGCGCAACATTGCTTTCAGTGCTTCTCAATGGTCATCCGGATATAGCTTCAACCGGAGACACCAACCCGACCCGACGCTTCGATGGTCAATGTGGTTGTGGCCGTCGTGTCAGTCAATGTGAATTCTGGCAGAACATAAACAAGGCGACTTCGGCAGACGAACGATTCGGGGATTTGCCCACCTTGCTGCCGCTGTACCCGGTAATTTTCCAACAGCGACTGGCGAACCAGATCGCAAATCTGTTTTTATCCGGACATGTCAGCCGTTTCGCTGACAAACAGATTCAGACCTTGCCTGCCTATCGTGATTTTGCCGATAGCTACACCGTTTTTCTTGAGC
>JBHIXH010000020.1:0-40171 GCA_041984885.1 Gammaproteobacteria bacterium | reverse complement strand
TCCTGGGGAAATAATGTCAACGTAAAGATACCGATAACAAATACACAGGGGCAGTCCATGGTTCCCCTGGTTGAGAAGTTATCGAACGCGGGTGTATCGCTGAACATTACCGCGATTATGACCTTGCAGCAGGTTCGTGATGTTGCAAATGTACTGAACGAGAAGGTTTACTCCATTGTCTCTGTCTTTGCCGGACGCATTGCGGATACCGGAGTTGATCCTGTACCGGTTATGACAGAAGCAGCCGGTATACTGGCGGCAAATAAAAATGCACATCTGCTCTGGGCCAGCCCGCGTGAATTGTTGAATATCTTTCATGCGGAAGCATGCGGATGTGACATCATTACAGTCACCCATGATGTTCTCGCAAAACTGGGCGGATTAGGTAAAGACCTGGATCAATTCAGCCTGGAAACCGTCAAAATGTTTTATAACGATGCGACATCTGCCGGATATGAAATAAAAATTCCCGAAAACGAAATGGCAGGGGTCAGCTAATGCGATATAACAATATCCTGATAACCGGCGGAGCAGGTTACTGCGGAAGTCTGCTTGTGCCCCAGTTACTCGACCTGGGATATCGCGTAACCGTATACGACATAATGTATTACGGGAATCATTTTTTACCCTCCGATCATCCCAATCTTGATATTGTCGAAGGTGACATTCGCGATAGCGCACACCTGGCGAAATCCCTGAACGGCATTGACGCCGTATTGCATCTGGCCTGTATCTCCAATGATGCCAGCTTTGTCCTTGATGAGAGTTTGTCAACCTCGGTCAACTATGATGCGTTTGAACCGATGGTGATCGCAGCTAAAAATGCAGGCGTTAAACGGTTTATTTATGCCTCTTCAAGCTCTGTCTATGGTGTCAGTGATGAACCCAATGTGACTGAAGAACATCCTTTAGTTCCATTAACCCTGTATAACAAGTTCAAGGGCATGTGTGAACCACTCCTGTTCAAGCATACTGACTCAAATTTTGTCGGGGTAATCTATCGCCCGGCTACTGTGTGTGGCTATGCTCCACGACTACGTCTGGATCTTTCAGTCAATATCCTGACCAATCATGCCATCAACAAAAAGCTGATTACGGTGTTTGGTGGCGACCAATTACGACCGAATCTGCATGTTCAGGATTATGCAGATTTGTGTAAATTGTTACTGGAAGCGCCGGATGACAAGGTTGCAAATGAAATTTTTAACTGCGGTTATCAGAACATGAGCATCAGGGGTATCGCGGATGTCGTCAAAAAAGTCGTGCAGGAGGAAATGCCTGAGCTCGGTATGATCGATATCAAGACGACAAGTTCGGATGATAATCGTTCCTATCACATCAATTCCGACAAGATATTCAATATTCTTGGATTTCAACCAAAACGCTCGATAGAAGATGCAGTGCGTAGTTTATGTGAAGCGTACAAAAACAATCTGGTGCCGGACCCGTTTGACAATGACTGGTATTACAACGTAAGGACAATGCAGAAAATCGGGGCAGTATGACGCAGGAGAAAATTGCAGTTGTAACCGGTGGTGCCGGGTTTATCGGTAGCCACATGGTAGATTTGTTACTGGAAAATAATTTTTCGGTACGTGTAATCGATAATCTATCAGGTGGTCATAGGGGTAACCTGTCGCATCACTCATCAAACCCGCGCCTTGACCTTGAAGAGCAGGATATTCGCTTGCTGGAATCTGATTCATGTATTTTTTCTGACGCAGAATATGTATTTCATTTTGCTGGTATCGGCGACATTGTTCCCTCAATAGAAATGCCAATTGACTATATGTCGACCAATGTTCAGGGGACAGTTCGGGTGCTCGAAGCTGCCCGCAATGCGAATGTGAACAAGCTGGTGTACGCCGCTTCCTCTTCCTGTTATGGCTTGGCAGATACACCGACGACCGAAGATCATCCAATTGATCCCCAATACCCGTATGCATTAAGTAAATATATGGGTGAAGAAGCAGTTTTTCACTGGCACCAGGTTTATGGATTGCCCGTTAATTCCATTCGAATCTTTAATGCCTATGGCACCAGAGTCAGGACAACTGGCGCGTATGGTGCCGTGTTCGGTGTGTTCTTCAAACAGAAGTTATCCGGCAAACCATATACCGTGGTAGGTGACGGCACCCAGTCTCGTGATTTCCTCTACGTAACTGATGTCGCGTCAGCTTTCTTTGCAGCAGCAGAGACCGGGTATTCAGGCAGGGTATATAACCTGGGCGCAGGTAATCCACAAAGCATCAACCGACTGGTTGAATTACTCGGCGGCGACGTGGTTTATGTCCCAAAAAGACCGGGTGAACCGGATTGCACCTGGGCCGACATTTCCCGAATCACGAGGGAGCTTGGCTGGAAACCG
Source organism: Gammaproteobacteria bacterium (assembly GCA_041984885.1). Classification (GTDB taxonomy): domain Bacteria; phylum Pseudomonadota; class Gammaproteobacteria; order Eutrophobiales; family Eutrophobiaceae; genus UBA4486. Next base: position 37,803 of record JBHIXH010000020.1, on the reverse strand, counting down.
AATATTTCCTTTGAACAAGGCGTTGCCAATATGTCTGCGGAAATAGACAAATGGCAGGATGCGCCATTATGGGACCCGGACAGCATTGAAGAAGCAACCCGAACCTGGTTTCAATATATGTCGCGTTAGATAAGAGTACGATGACTGAATTTTTCGAACAATATAAGCACAAGATTAAAAACACCGAAGAGTTATTGCAGGAAATTGGTGCGTTTCCCAGGGATAAGACCGTTATTATTTGCCACGGTGTTTTTGATGTCGTCCACCCGGGACATGTCCGGCACCTGGCCTATGCAAAAAGCAAAGCCGATATCCTCGTCGTCAGTATCACCAGTGATCTATTTATCAAGAAAGGCACGTACCGTCCCCATGTGCCGGAAACGCTACGAGCACATAATCTCGCCGCTTTTGAAATGGTCGATTTTGTCTTGATAGACAACAACGAAAAACCGCTGCAGATGCTGGCACAGGTACAACCCGATTTCTTTGCCAAGGGCTTTGAATATACCTCTGCCGGATTACCGCCGGAAACCCAGGAAGAAGCCGACGTGGTCAATGCCTACGGTGGTGAAGTGATTTTTACGCCGGGTGATGTGGTCTACTCATCTTCGAAGTTGATCAACCTGTCCTTGCCCAATATCCAGCTGGAAAAACTCCTGCTGGTCATGAGTGAAGAAAATCTCAGCTTTGATCATTTGCGTGACGCATTGACCAGTATGCAAGGCAAGACCGTGCATGTGATCGGTGACACGATTGTCGATAGTTATACCCGGACAAATCTAATTGGGGGGCAGACGAAAACCCCGACATTCAGTGTTTTGTACCAGGGGCAGGATGATTACATTGGTGGTGCCGGTATTGTTGCCCAGCATCTGCGTGCAGCCGGTGCTGCCGTAGAGTTTTCCACCGTTCTTGGCGATGACAGGCTGAAAGAGTTTGTAATAGAAGGACTTGAAGAGTCCGGAATTAAATGTCATGCCATTATTGACAAGACGCGTCCGACAACGAATAAAAATGCGATTATTGCCGGTGGCTACCGGTTACTGAAAATCGATACGCTCGATAACAGAAGTATCTCCGAGAAAGTCGTCGACCAGCTGGTAGAACGTATTCAGTCCACGTCTGCGGATGCAGTGGTGTTCAGTGATTTTCGTCATGGCATATTTAACCAAATGACGGTACAGGTGTTGACTGATGCCATTCCTGATGGAAGTTATCGTGTCGCAGATAGCCAGGTAGCCAGCCGTTGGGGAAATATAACTGAATTTAAAAACTTTGATCTTGTTACACCGAACGAACGGGAGGCACGGTTTGCTCTTGCTGACCAGGACTCAACCGTCGGCAATCTGGCGGGTAAGCTGGTTGAAGAAACACTGTGTCAAACCCTGTTGCTGAAACTCGGGGAGCGGGGTGTGTTTGTTCTGGACAAATCACAGAGCCAGGGTAACAAGCATAAATATTTTTCCATAGACAGCTTTGCCGATAATGTAGTTGATGCTGTCGGCGCCGGTGATGCCTTGCTCGCTTATTCAACTTTAACCATGCTGGCAACGGGTTCAGCACAAATGGCCTCGATACTGGGTTCGATGGCAGCAGCCTGTGAATGTGAGTTTGACGGTAATATTCCGATTCATCCCAAAGATGTGTTGCGAAAAATTGATACCGTTGAAAAACAGGCGCAATACAAGATGACCTGATCCCATGCGAGTTGTTGTCATAGGAATGGGAGTTCAGGGGCATAAAAGGAAAGCCGTCGCCGGTAAAGATGTGGTTGCTACGATTGATCCGATTAATCAGGACGCCGATTTCAGCTCAATCACAGAAATCGATGCGGATACATATGATGCAGCGCTGATATGCACCCCTGATGAAGCCAAGTTTGAACTGTTAACCTGTCTCATTAAAAATAAAAAACACGTTCTGGTTGAAAAGCCGCTACTTGGTAAAACAGACGATGAGATCGAATCTTTAATGCAGCAGGCGCAACACGGTGGCGTGGTTTGTTACACCGCATACAATCATCGGTTTGAACCACACTTTGTTCGCATGCGCGAACATATTCAGAATGGCAGTCTTGGCAGGATTTACTCGATCCGCATGTTCTATGGTAATGGTACTGCACGTCTGGTCAGGGACAGTGCGTGGCGTGATCAGGCTGCGGGCGTATTACCGGATCTGGGCAGTCATCTTCTTGATACCTTGCGTTTCTGGCTGGGTGATGATCAGGATCTGGCTTTAAACGTCACTGCAGCCTATAAACATGAAAACAATGCGTTTGATCATGTCATACTCGGTTCCGAAGGAGATCTGGCTATCCAGCTCGAAATGATGTTAACGAGTTGGCGAAATCATTTTACCTGCGATGTTTTTGCAGAAGCTGGCAGTGCGCATATTGAATCCCTGTGTAAATGGGGACCAAGCCGGTTCACCATACGCAAACGAATTTTACCCAGCGGCCGCCCCCCGGAAGAGTCCGTGACATTGATTGAAAGTGATCCGACCTGGCAGCAGGAATATCAGCATTTCTGTCATCTGTGTGAAAACGGCATGTCCGGAAATTTACAAAATGATATCTGGCTAAATCAGCAATTAAGAAAGCTGGCTAATCAGGCAGGTGTGCCCTCTGTACTTCCGGAAACAGGCGAACCATGACACAACCCGTCATTGGATTTTGCGGAATGACCCATCTGGGGTTGAACACGGCTGTCGCCACTGCCGAGAAAGGGTTTAACTGCGTTTGTTTCGATCCCGATAATGAGCTGATATTGAACATTAATGACAGCAAGTTACCGGTCGTCGAGCCTTCGCTCGATACACTGTTTGAAAAAAACCGTAGCAGCCTGTCTTTTCATAGTGATCTGTCTGCATTATCCGGTTGTGACATTATCTACATTGCACCGGATGTGCCGACGGACGATACCGGTGCCAGTGATACAACCGGGATAACTGAACTACTCGAAAACGTAAAACCCGTACTCAATGAAAACAAGGTGCTGGTAATCTTGAGCCAGGTGTCGCCCGGTTTTACCCGGAAAATGACGGCAGAATTCCCCGGCACCATTTACTATCAGGTTGAGACGCTGATATTCGGCAAGGCCGTCGAAAGGGCACTTTATCCGGAACGTTTTATTGTTGGTTGTACCGATCCATACGCTTCATTACATACTTCCTATTTGACCTATCTTGAGTCATTTGATTGTCCGATATTGCCGATGCGCTATGAAAGTGCCGAACTGGCAAAAATTTCGATCAACATGTGTCTTGTAGCCAGTGTCAGTGTCGCCAACACGATGGCAGAGATATGCGAGAACATCGGGGCTGACTGGAGCGAGATAGTCCCTGCCTTGCGTCTTGATCGTCGCATCGGGCAATACAGTTATCTCGTGCCCGGTCTGGGGATATCCGGCGGTAACCTGGAACGCGATATTGCCTCGGTCATACGTATGTCCGAAACGCATAATACCGAAGCAGGTGTCATACGTGCATGGTTGAAGAACAGCCAGCATCGCAAGAACTGGCCGTTTGCTGTTTTACACAAGGAGCTGTTAAGTAAAAAAGCAAGCGCCAGTATCACCGTATTGGGGCTTGCCTATAAAGAGAATACCCACAGCACGAAAAATTCTCCGGCTTTTGCGTTGTTAGAGCATCTGGAACAACAATCCGTGACAGTATTTGATCCCGTCGTCAAGCCGGAACAGGTTCCGTTTAAGGTTAACTTTGCAAGTTGCATCAGCGAAGCCATTCAGGGCGCAGATGCGGTTGTTATTATGACACCATGGGCCGAGTTCAGGGAGATATCCATGCAATCCTTAAATACAGCGATGGCAGGTAACATAATAATCGATCCGTATGTGTTACTGGACCGCGATGCACTGGCTGTATCCGGAATTAACTATTTTACTCTCGGTGTTATGCCAGAGCGTTCCGTTGCTTGAGCATTTAAACGAGCAATCAGCTAATCCCGACAGGGTGGTCGTGTTGGGTGCAGCCGGCTTTGTTGGCAGTCACGTTGCTGATCAAGTCGAAAAGAAAGGCGTTTCCTGTCTGCGACTGGGTCGATCTGACATTGATCTACTGGATGAAAATGCCAGTGATTTTCTGCAACAAACGGTATCTGCTGATGATTCGTTGGTGGTGATATCAGCTGAAGCCCCGGTAAAAAACAACCAAATGCTGGAACGAAATATACGCATGATTGCAAACGTCTGTTCCGCGCTGGAAAAGGTACAACCCCGACATGTAATCTACGTCAGCTCGGATGCGGTGTACGCAGACAGTATGCAACCGTTATCAGAAGATTCATGCGCACAGCCCGGCTCATTACATGGAGTCATGCACCTTGCACGGGAGGTGATGTTGGCGAATGCGTATTCTGGTCCACTCGGTATTATTCGTCCGACACTTATCTTTGGCGCTACCGATCCACATAATGGTTATGGACCCAACCGCTTTCGACGCTTGGCGGCCAAGGGTAACGACATTATTCTGTTTGGTGAAGGTGAGGAGAAACGGGATCACATTCTTGTCGATGATGTGGCTGAGTTGATTGTGAATATGTTATGGCATAGAAGTGCAGGTGTCCTGAATGCGGCTACTGGTAACGTCCATTCCTTTCGTGAAATTGCAGACATGGTTGTTGCATTATTTGAACAGCCGGTAAAGGTTCAGGGATCAGAGCGTGTCGGTCAGATGCCACACAACGGATATCGACCGTTTGATCCGACTGAGACATTCAGGGCCTTTCCTGACTTTAACTATACCGAACTGCAAAAAGGTCTTGAATTAACCCATAGTCAGAAACAGGAATGAATCGATGGCTGAAATAAACCTGTTACGTTCACTGCCCGGCGGGAAGCGCAATGTTAAAGCCAGGGAAACAGCAAAAACCGCGGAACATATAAGAGTTTCACGTGAATATGGCGAAATGTACTTTGATGGACCGCGTGAATATGGTTATGGTGGTTATCGTTATGATGGTCGATGGCAACCGGTAGCCAGAGATATCGTTAAGCATTTTAACCTGAAAGCAGGTGACAGGGTGCTGGATGTGGGCTGCGCGAAGGGATTTCTCGTCAAGGACCTGCTGGCAATAGGTATTGATGCCTATGGTGTCGATGTTTCAAGGTATGCGTTAATGAACTGTGAACCGGAAGTTATTGGTCGATTGCAGATCGGTAGTGCGGAAGATTTACCATTCCCCGATAACAGCTTTCAGGCAGTGCTTTCCATAAATAGCATTCATAATCTTCCAAGAAAAGACTGTGTCACCGCTGTTCGTGAAATTCAGCGTTTATCCCCCGGCAATGGCTTTATCCAGGTAGATAGTTACCGAACGCCTGAACAAAAGGCGATCTTTGAGAGTTGGGTCTTGACAGCGAAGTATCATGATTACCCGGATGAATGGGTAAAACTGTTTAACGAAGCTGGTTATACCGGCGACTATTTCTGGACGATTATTGAATAGTATTTTTCTCATCAGGATTAAAAATAATGAATATGAAAAAGTTTGATAGTGCAGCATCCAGGCAGCGCTGTCTGAAATATCGGCGCCGAATTCTGGATATTTCGCAGCAGGTTACTGCATTGCATGGCGCTGCTGCATTCTCATCAATGGAAATGGTCGATTGTATTTACCACGGACTGATGCGGTGGAATCAGGATAACAGCAGCCTGGATACATTCATAATGTCGAAAGGACACGGCTGTATGGTGCAGTATGCAATCCTGGAGGACATCGGTATTCTGAAGAAAAAGGATCTGGACTTGTATTGTAAACCGGAAGGCATGCTGGGTTGTCATCCAGACTACGGAAATCCCGGCATCGAAGCATCAACTGGTTCACTTGGCCATGGTCTGGGTATGGCGGTAGGCATGGCATATACCGAGCAATTTGTGCATAAAAAAGATGGCAACATATTTTGCGTGATTAGTGATGGTGAGTTGCAGGAAGGATCTACCTGGGAAAATATGATGATGGGCGCCAACCTAAAGGTTAACAACCTCTTTGCATTTCTGGATCATAATGGATTTCAGTCGTTTGGCAGGACATCGGAAACACACCCGGAATTTTATCCGATCAGGGAAAAAGCTGAAGCATTCGGCTGGGAGACCGCCGAAGTAAATGGTCATGATGTTGATGCGATCTACAAGGCGATTTCAGACCGTAAAGGAGACAAACCTTTTTTTCTTATTGGTAATACAGTGAAGGGCAGGGGTGTTTCCTTCATGGAAAATGTCGCAATCTGGCATTATCGTTCACCAAATCAGGAGGAGTATCAGCAGGCGATTAAAGAATTACAGGAGATTAAATCATGAGAAACAAGTTTGCGGACGTGCTCTATGAAATTGGAAAACAGGATTCCAGGATATGTGCCATAGTTGCTGATATTTCACCCGCGGGTTCGATGGTAAATTTCCGTGAGGATTATCCGGAGAGATTTATTAACTGCGGAGTAGCGGAACAGTCAATGATAGGTATAGCTGCGGGTATGGCACTGAAAGGCATGCGCCCGTTTTGCTATACGATAGCGACTTTTTCACTCTATCGACCGTTCGAAATGGTGCGTGATGACCTGTGTTATCAAAACCTGCCAGTCACCGTTATTGGTATGGGTGCGGGCATTATCTATTCAACCCTGGGAGGTACGCACCACACTATGGAAGACATCGCCGTTGCTTCTGCTATTCCGAATATGACGGTACTGGCACCCTGTGATCCGGAAGAGATGCGTCTTGCAACGACATGGTGTGCGAAAGAAAACGAGGGACCGGTTTATATGCGGCTCGGTAAAGCTGGCGAGCCGGATTTGACTGCTAACGCACCTGATAAATTTGAAATCGGCAAACTCCGTTATTTAAAAAAAGAACCGGGAAATATTTGTATTATCTCATATGGCATTATTATGAAAATGGCGATTAAAGTTTCAGAAAAACTTGCTGAAGAACACGACATGAATGCCTCGATTGTTTCTGCACATACAATCAAACCTCTGGATATTGAAGGGGTAATCAACATATTAAATGCGTTTGATCATGTGGTAATCATTGAAGAGCATGTGCCTCATGGCGGCCTGACATCAAGAATCAAGGAGATTGCGCTGGATAATGAAGTCAACAGTAAGGTGACCGGGTTTACCCTTAAGGATGAGTTCATCCACTTCTACGGCAGTTATGATGAACTTTTGCAAACCCATGGGCTGGATGTCGATACAATTACTGACAGCATTACCAGAACGGTAAAGATGAAATAATTCAATGCATGTGCTCGTTACAGGAGCTGCATCATTTACGGGGAGTCATTTCCTGAAAATTATTTGCGAAAAGGAGTTTCGTATAACCGCAACCTACAGGAACAGGAGTCGTTTTTTTCAGGATAACCAGGTTGAGGATTTGCCAGTTGACCTGGTACAGATGGATTTAGCAGACCCGGCACAATACGCACGGCTTCCTGTAAATATTGATGCGATTGTGCACCTTGCCGGGTTATCTCCAGGCGGAGATATAACCAGTGCCGACTATATTAAAAGCAATGTTGAGTCGGTTCAGAATTTGTCACGGTACGCCAGGCATGCTCGCGCACAGACTTTAATATATTCATCAACCATGTCTGTATATGGAAACATCAACGACGAGGTGGTTGACGCCAATACGAAAATTGATAACCCGGATATATATGGAGTTACCAAATATCTGGGGGAAAAAATAATCGAGGCAGATGTTGCGAATCACCATTATTCAGCCATTTCTATAAGATTGCCCTTGATACTAGGAGCCAATGCACATCGGCACTGGCTTTCACAGGTTCTCGACAAGGCTAAACGTGGCGAAACTATAGAGATCTACAATCCGGATGAAGAGTTTAATAATGCGGTTAGTATCAGAAAACTGTCAGATTTTATTATTAGATTATTAAAGAAAAAACTCAGCGGATATCATGTAACTCCTGTAGCCTCGGAGGGAGCGGTTAAAATTATAGATTTGGTCAGATTTATAATAAAAGAACTTGATTCTGTTTCTGATATCAAGATAGTCGATAGTAAATTGACGACGCATACGATTTCAAACGAGTATGCCATGTCCAATCTGGGCTACCGACCGGAGAATATAAATGCCTGTATCCAGGAATATATCAGGGAAAACAGGTAAAGCTTCCGGTCTTGTTATATCGAATTGAAAATAATCCTGAATTAATTGCCTGAATATTTTCTAATCCTTTCATTAAGGAGATGTGGTTCTACCTACCTCGCTTCTTTACTAAACAATTGTGCCAGTGTCTTCTGTGAAAAAGAGCTGGTATTTCGTGATTCCGGGTCGCTGAAGTCCAATCATGTGCGTTTTACTCAAGCGGATAACTTCAGGGATGTCATAAACTCCATAGCCGGAAATCCGGATATAAGGGGTAGCAAGCTGACAGTACCGGATTACCAGTCTGCCGAGGTGAATAAATTTACCAGTATGTTGCAGGATAATCCTGTGAAGCTGGTCCATCTCACCCGGAATATGTGTCAGCAATTTGTTTCACTTATGACAGTGAAGAAGACAGACGTATGGCATGTGGTCGATAAAAACGAGAAAGCCAACAACACCTGGATGAAAAATGATCAGCAGTATCTGACGGCCAGAGACGAAGTTAAAAGTTCTGATTTTCAGTTTTTTGTCGAACCCGGAGAAGCTGAAAAATTTTGTAGGGATGTAACAGTAATCGATAGCGCGTTTTCCACTTTGGCGAGAAATGGAGCTTATATAAGAATTGATTATGATGATTTACGAGATGGTATTAACCGTATTTTTGATTTTCTGAATGTTCCGTCTGACGAGCAAAAGACATCAAGTTCTTCCTATCGCAAAATCGTCAGCGAACCGCATTATAAATATATAGAAAACTGGGATCAGGTGGCAGAAATTTTTGAGGCCTGGGAGAAAAAAAGGCAGTCGATTCTTGAGAATTGTTCCCTTTAACATGAGTCCGGATGAAAGACAGAGTTAGAAAAATGATACCCGGTCCTGTACGTGAATATATCAGGTTGGCAGAAAAGCAGTTTAATATACTGTTGTCCTGGCTGATATCTCTGGCCCTTTTCCCCTTCAGCCTGCTTGTATTATCAGTTTTATTTATTGTTGAGCCATTCAGAAAATGCAGGATATATCCTGTCGGATATTGTCCACGCTTCGGTCTGCAAATTAAATTCACTGACCGGATATTGCGGCTGATATCCATTGATAAGGACAGGAACAGGATATTACCGGTCATTTTACTTCATTCGCCTGCAAATAGAACGCAACTGGATATGGTCAAAAGGAAAGCCTGTGTAATAGAGAACAGGTTTATAAACCGTATTGCTGATTATATGAGTGTGTTATTGAAGCACACTCGTTTTTTCAGTTATGTTCATCAAGGCCCGCATCTGGCTTCTTTATATCCATCTCTTGCAAAGGATCGGGTTATCTCACCGGTATTGAAGTTTACTGAAGATGAGATAAGACAGGGATATGAAAAGCTTGCTGAAATGGGGGTGGGTAAGAACGACTGGTACGTCTGTTTCCATAATAGAGATTCGGCGTTCGATAACTGGAATAATCATCATGAATACCGTAATTGCAGCCTGAATAGTTATTTGCAGGCAGCTGAGTATGTCGCCTCCCTGGGTGGATATGCCATACGGGTAGGCTCAAAGGTTGAAGAACCGATTCCGAATAGTGCTAACGCCAATATTATTGATTATGCGTCCAGTTATCGCAGTGACTTCATGGATATATTTCTGCTGGCACATTGCAGGTTTTTTCTTGGAAATTCTTCCGGAGTTTTTGTCTGCGCAATGGTCTTCGACAAGCCGGTCATTATGGCAAATATGCTTGGCTGGACTACAAGACCACCAAGGGAAAGTGACTACTTTCTTATGAAGCCACTGAGAAAAAAGGACGAAGACCGGCTTCTGGATTACCAGGAAATAAAATCAATGGGCCTGGAGTTAACACCGGCCAGTACGCTGGCCGGACTGCATGGACAGGGGCTGGAGTACCAGGAAAACTCCGGTCAGGAATTGATCGACGCCTGCAAGGATATGTTCAGCCAACTGGAAGGCAAGGCCTGTTCTGGAGAAATATCCGATCTGCAACATTATTTTGATAATACCTACTTGTCACCTGCTTACGAATACGTCAAGGACTACTCAAAGATTGCGCCCAGTTTTGCCAATAAATATAAAGATCTGATCATGGTTCAGTAATCTGATTTATGCTGTTTAATTCCTATATTTTTATTCTGATTTTTCTGCCCGTCACCTTGACTGTATTCACTCTTCTGGGCAGGAAACATTCTCTACGTGCAGCGCTGGTCTGGCTCGTGTTCGCATCGCTCTTTTTCTATTCGTGGTGGAATCCGGCATTTCTGCCTATCTTGCTGGGTTCGATTCTGTTTAATTATTTTACCGGGAAAGCAATAAATCCGCAGATTTCTGATTCCAGTCCGGTCAAAAGAAAAACAGTGCTTGTTGCTGGCATAACAGCCAACCTCTGTTTGTTGGGTTACTTTAAGTATGCAGATTTTCTGATTGCTACTGCCTCCGGTGAAGCATTTAGCCTGACAAAGCTGGCACTGCCTCTGGCGATATCATTTTATACGTTACAGCAAATTGCATATCTGATAGACAGTTACAAAGGCGTAGTGATGGACCGTGATCCTGTCAGGTATGCTTTATTTGTGTCTTTTTTTCCGCAATTGATTGCAGGTCCTATCGTGCATCACAAGGAAATGATGCCGCAATTCGGTAACAGCAATATTTTCGATAAAATTCATGATCAGGTCTCAATCGGACTTGCGATCTTTGTCATTGGTCTGTTTAAAAAAGTTGTTATAGCAGATACGTTTGCCTTGTATGCAGATCCGGTATTTGCTGTTGCAGAATCCGGAGGAGAACTGACTTTTGTCGAAGCGTGGGTCGGTGCCTTGTCCTATTCATTTCAGTTATATTTTGATTTCTCGGGCTATTCTGACATGGCAATTGGTCTTGCCAACATGTTTGGCATCAAATTACCGGAAAATTTCAGATCACCATACAAGGCGACGAATATTATTTCCTTCTGGCGTTGCTGGCACGTTACGCTGAGTCGATTTTTACGCGAGTATCTGTACATTCCGTTAGGAGGGAATAAAAAAGGCGAAATCCGACAATGCATCAACCTGTTGCTTGTTATGACAATCGGGGGTGTCTGGCATGGTGCGGGATTTACTTTCATGTTGTGGGGTTTATTCCACGGTGTAGCACTGGTGATTAATCATCTCTGGCAAACATCGTTGAAAACGGCTGAAATTCAATCCCGTGTGTATATTTCGACATCACGGTTACTTACCCTTGTAGTGATAGTAACCGGATGGGTTCTGTTCAGGGCGGAAACTGTGGATGGAGCCATGGTCATCATTGCCAGTATGTTTGGCAGTGATGGCATTTCATTACCCTCCTTTCTGCCATCACTACTGAACATTAGCGTAAGCGCAGAAATATTATCCGGCTGGATAAATTTTAACGGTATGTTTCATAATCTGGATGAAATAACCAGGGAACAGTTAACCAGTTATAGAAATATGCGTGAGGTCATACCATTGTTACTCCTTGCTATTCCCCTGGTTTTAATCGCGCCAAATACTCAAACTATCTTTAAAAAATATGAGCCGGTTCTTATCCATTCCAGGCCGGTGAGTTATGCCAAAAACGTGTCAGCAATCAGTTGGGGCAGCAATCTCCACAGCGGAATGATTGTAGGCTCCCTTTTTTGTATTTGTTTGTTAGCGTTGTCAGGTAATTCACCATTTCTTTACTTTCAGTTCTAGGCATGAATTCTGAACGCTTAAACTATTACACAGGTCAACTGCTCGGAGTGTTACTGGTATTGATGTCGATAGCTGTAATCAACTCAACAATAGATTTTCGGGATCTGTACTCAATCAAGGACACCCAGGGGTTCGTAGCAGAATATACCGATTATATTTTAAACAATAACGTTCCGGTACCAAGAGCGACTTCACTTGAAAGGCAATTTAAACTGGATTTACTGAAAAAGACAAAAGCAGATTGTTATGTCATAGGTTCAAGCAGGGTGATGCCAATAGATCTGGAAACAGTGACAACATTGAAAGATCGTTGCACCAGTGTCATAAATCTCTGGGTGCCGGCAGCCGGATATGAAGATACAGTAGCCTTACTCGGCTCGATTTTTAGTCATGTTGATCAAGCGAGTATTTTTATTGAAATGAGGCGTCTGAATATGCTGAAAACGACTACCCCTCTATGGTTATATGTGGAGGATGAGTTCGAACATGCATTAAAACTTTTTAATATCACTGATGAGAATAAAAACGCCTTTTTCAATAAATTTATTCTAACTTTCTCAAGATTCAGTCTGAATTACATGGTTTTTAACCTGAGAAGCATATATGCGCCGGAATTCAAGACTATCGCCGTAGCCAGACATAAAAAAGAAAATGTATTGTCAAGTAAAGATAAAATCCTGAGAAAAGCGACAAAGCACGAACATGCATTTTATCCCTCCGGACGAACTCTATACCCGGTCAATCGATTACCGGCGAAATGGGATTCCAGGATGTTTAATAATTATCCGGTGACGCTACCGGCGGTTGATGACGAGATTTACAATGCCTATAGAAAAATCATGATGACCTTGCAACAAAACGGGCACACTCCGGTTTTTCTGAAAATTCCATTTCAAAACAAGGTGTGGGAGTGTCCGAATAAAAAATTCTGTTTATCTATTCAGGAAGTGGATTTGGCCATTAACAATCTGGCAAAGGAGTTTGGTATCGAGGTAATAGGTTCGTTTAATCCAGCCGAACTTGGTATGGAAAATGACGAATTCATGGATTTTAGACACATCAGTCATGATTCGATTAACAAGGTATTTGCGAAAACCACACAACATTAGTTTTGTTATTCAATACATTTAAATTGCTCCTGATTAATACTGGTGATAAGTAATACCAAAATTGTTGGTTCGTATATATACGGTGCAGGTGCGCTGAACCAGTTACCAGATATCCTTGAGAAGAGGGGTTCGGCAGAGTCCACGAGGGTCATTCTGGTGGATCATTACTTCATGGGCAGGAGCGTTATATCGGATCTGTCTCTGGCTAAAAATACACTCGTCTTCTATATTGACACAACAGATGAGCCCAGTACGGATAGGATTGATGAGTTGCACAGGGAAATTACGGACAAGACAGAAACTGTTTCCATAGTCGCAGGAATTGGTGGTGGTAGCACTCTGGACATAGCCAAAGCAATATCGAATTTAATAACTAATGGTGGCAAGGCGGAAGATTACCAGGGTTGGGACCTGGTCAAAAAACCGGGTGTTTATAAAATTGGCATACCGACAATTTCCGGCACTGGCGCAGAGACCTCACGTACCTGTGTAATGATGAACAAGTCCAGGAACCTGAAACTGGGAATGAACAGCGAATACACGGTTTTTGATTTTCTTGTCCTTGACCCGGAACTGAGTAGAACAGTACCAATTGAACAGTATTTTTATACTGGCATGGACACCTATATACATTGTATCGAGTCCCTGAACGGGAATCACCGTAATGCATTTGCCGATATTTATTCAAACAAAGCGCTGGATTTATGCAGAGAGGTATTCAATTCTGAAGATATACAAAGTAATGAGAACAGGGAAAAATTAATGATTGCTTCCTACCTTGGTGGATGTGCAATAGGAAACAGTTTTGTTGGCGTCGTTCATCCATTTTCAGCAGGACTAAGCATGGTGTTCGGACTGCATCATTGCATTTCAAATTGCATTGTAATGAATGTCATGGATGAATTTTATCCGGATGAAACGAGTGAATTCAGAAAATTTATCTCTGTGAATAATATCTCATTGCCAGAAGGCATCTGCCGGGACATCAGCGAAGAAAATTATGAGAAACTATATGAGTCTACTATCGTGCATGAAAAACCACTTATAAATGCATTGGGCGATAACTTTCGAAAAATTTTGACCAGTGAAAAGGTCAGGGAAGTATTTTCCAGGATGTAATTGATATTGATGTCTGGTCTATATATATGAATTTAATCATACATCCGGGGATGGCAAAGACGGCGACATCGTATGTACAAAAAATCTTCCTGAACACTGAAAAAATTTTATATCTTGGCAAGAATTATACAGAATTTTATAACCAGGATCTGACTCAGCTTCATAGAAGACTGTTTAACCCGGATGAAAAACTTTCTGATCAACAAGTGAATCAACTGACTAATTGTTATATTCAGGAATTAACATCGATCATTAATCAGAATTCTTCGGAAAATCTGGTCATTTCCGAGGAAAATATTCTCGGGTACGGGATATTCAATGCAAAACGAAATGCCGAATTGATTGCCAGAATATTTGACGAGCTTGTAAAAAATTCTGTGATAAAACCGGGTAAGAAAACTTTACTGCTTACGATCAGAGAGCAGTCATCATTATTGCAATCGCATTATGCCTATGCCTACTGGTACTGGGAGCAATATGCACGTTCAAAGCAGGAACTGCTTCGATTATTATCGGAAAAACCTGATTGGGGGGCTTTTGAACGTTTGTGGTTTTTTGAAATTACAGAAATGTTGAACAATATTTTTCCGGATTTTGAAATCAATATAGTTCCGTATGAAATATTGACGGAAGACTACGAATTGTATATCGACAAGGTGTTGGCCGGATTGAATGTCGACAAACATTCTTGTCGAATTAATTCCGCGGAGATAAACAAGAATTCAGTATCGACGAAATCGGGACATGTTAATCTGGTAAGGAAGCCGACTATGTATACCAAAATTATGCTACGTTTGAGTCCCGTGAAGAGACTTCATTATATTCTTAAAAAAACCGGTGTCCTGAATCTTATTCCCGAGGACAAGCGAAAAAATATGGCCAGGATTTTGAAACCTGTATCAAGGTACAGTAGTTCAGGAGAAATTCAGTTTGATGAAGCAGAAAGGTTAAAAATTCATCAGATATTCAGAAATTCCAATTTAAAACTGAATGAAAAGTATTCACTGGACCTGGATAAATATGGCTATTGTTAATCGTCTCGCAGGCAAAACGTAATCTCCTGGATAATGTCAATCGTACCACAAATAACTGTTATTATTCCTGCTCACAACGAGGAGGCATTCATAGGACGAGCGATACGTTCTGTGCTGAATCAGAATATTCCACGGGATGAATATGAAATCATTGTCGTGAACGATGGCAGTACTGATCGAACTGCGTATGCCATGGAAGTTTTTCAGGGTGATGTATTTCAAATCACAAATGCTACTTGTGAAGGTCTTCCTGCCTGTCTGAATAAGGCAATACATAAATCTCGTGGTCAATTTATTGTCAGGGTTGATGCAGATGATTATGTCAGGGCAGACTATTTATATATATTAAGGCAGTACCTGCGCGATAATACTGATTTTGCCGCAATCGCTTGTGACTACCTGCTGGTTGATGATCAGGAAAATGTTCTTGGAAGAAAAAATTGCATGGACGATCCTATTGGTTGCGGAATCATGTTTCGCACAGACTGCCTGGTGAATATTGGTATGTATGACGAAGAATTCCTGATGCATGAAGACAGGGATCTGCGGATTCGCTTCCAGAATCAATATGAAATTCACCGGGTACCCCTGCCAATGTACCGTTATCGGCAACATTCGAAAAACATGACCAAGCAGGAACATATGAATAATCACTTTATAGATAAGCTTGATAAAAAACATGGTTGAAAACACTCTTGTCTGATGACGCAGAAATAAAAGTCCCCTGGAGTGGCAGGGGACTACACTACAGCGAAGAGGAAATTGATTTTGTTGCTTCTGTCATGAGGCATGCAGACCCTCTATCACAGGGAAAATATCAGGCTGAGTTTGAACATAATTTTTCGCTCTATCTGGATACACAACACACTTTTGCCGTGTCCAGTTGTACTTCCGCACTGGAACTTTCTGCGATACTGAGTCGAATTGCTCCCGGAGATGAAGTGATTGTTCCTGCGCATACGTTTGCGGCCTCGGCAATTCCATTTGCGAGAAGAGGTGCCCAAATTGTCTGGGCCGATATTGATGCCGATTCATTCGTTGTTACAGCAGATACAATCGCACCCTTGATTACCGACAAGACCCGCGCAATCGTCGTGGTGCATCTGTATGGCCTTGTCTGTGACATGGACCCCATCATGCAACTTGCTGCAAAGCATGGCCTTCTCGTAATTGAAGACGCGGCACAATCTGTCGGCGCAGAATACAAGGGGAAAAAATCCGGAACCATTGGCGATTATGGCTGTTTCAGTTTTCATACACACAAGAACATTTCCACGCTGGGAGAAGGTGGGATGTTATGTGTGAAATCGGCCGAGCAAGCGGAAAAAGTGAGTGGTCTCAGGCATCTTGGCATGAGGGCATACCCGAAAGACAGGGAGAAGTACTGGGTGCCGGCGATGACCGATGTTGATTTTGACTATGATGAAGAGTGGCCGTTTAATTTTTGTATTGGTGAAGTTCAGTGTGCATTGGGAAACTTATTAATTAAACGGATTGATCGAATTAACGCGGAACGTGCGTATAGAGCGGCTAAATTTATTTCCGCATTTTCAAGTTATGAGGAACTGCAGTTTCAAAAAATTCCGGATGGCTGCGGACATGCCAACCACTTGCTGGTAGCGAGATACAATAACAGGAAAGGCAACACTACGAGAGATGACGTCATACGTTTGTTGGCACAAAAGTTTGGAGTGAAGGTAGTGGTTCAATACTGTCCTTTATATCGCTATCCAATGTTTATAAAAGCCGGTTTTGGTGCAGCCAATTGTCCGAACACAGACATTTTTTTCGATAACATGATTTCATTTCCGTTTCATCAGTGGATGGAAGAGTCTGTATTCATGGATATGATTGGCCGGGTTCAACAGGCGCTGGATCAAGCGAGAAAACTAGACTGATGTCGAACTGTTCAATCAAGCTTGGACAGAATGAGATAAACAAATATTCACTGCCTTACATTATTGCCGAAATCGGCGTAAATCATGAGGCAGATTTCGATACGGCCCTGCGACTTGTGGATCTGGCAAAAGAGGGCGGTGCAGATTGTGCAAAATTCCAGACATATAAAGCAGAGACACTGGCAGCAAAACACAGCCCGGCTTATTGGGATACGAAAAAGGAAACCACAGGCAGTCAACGGGAACTGTTCAGTAAATACGATGCATTCGGACCGGATGAATATCATCGACTGGCAGAGCATTGTCACTCGACTGGTATCGATTTTTGTTCGACTCCGTTTGATCTACAGGCTATTGAGTTCCTGGACCCGCTGGTTTCCTTTTATAAAATTGCCTCGGCAGACATTACCTGTATACCGTTACTGGAGGCGGTGGCAGATAGAGGTAAACCGGTCATTCTGTCGACCGGTGCCAGTAACCTGGAAGAAATCGAACTGGCAGTCAGTATTCTGGAAAAATCGGAGGTCGATATCGCGCTACTACATTGTATCCTGAATTATCCCTGCCCGAATCCAAATGCGAACCTGAATATGATCCTCGACCTGAAAACACATTTCCCGAACAGAATCGTAGGTTATTCTGATCATACCACTCCGGATCCTGATATGTCGGTACCTGTTGCAGCATGGCTCAAAGGTGCCGTGATAATTGAAAAACATTTTACTCATGACAAGACGTTGCCGGGTAACGATCATTACCATGCAATGGACGTGACTGATTTAAAACGTCTGGTATCACGTCTCCAGTCCCTCGAACCTGTACTTGGCTCAGGCCACAAACATGCTATTAACGACGAGGCGCCGGCGCGTGAACATGCGAGGAGAAGCATTGTTGTCAATCGTGATATAAAAAAAGGACATGTCATCAGCGAAGAAGATTTGACATTTAAACGTCCTGCACATGGAATAAGTCCGATACACTGGCATGAAGTCATAGGTAGAAGTATCTGCGCAGATCTGAAAGCTGACCATATATTGCAATGGGAAGATCTGAGTCAATAGATTTCAATTCAGCAGGTTTTTCTGAATTGCTCGACTCGTTGTTGTCGAAAATATTTCCCATCTGTCGATCGATAACCGGGGATGGTGTTCGACAGACACTGGACATTATTAACGATATCACAGAACTGGAAATACAGGAGTTTCCCAGTGGCAAGTCCGTGTTTGACTGGACAATACCGGATGAATGGAATATCCGGGATGCCTATATTTCGGATCAGGATGGCAACCGGCTGATCGATTTCAATCATAATGGTTTGCACGTGGTGAGTTACAGTCAACCGGTCAATGCAGAAATGTCATTTCAGGAACTCGAACCTCATCTGCATAGTCTGCCCGAGATGCCTGATGCGATCCCATACCGGACCAGTTATTACAATGCTGACTGGGGATTTTGTGTCTCACAAAAACAGTACGATAGCCTGGATCAATCGGCGCGATACCATGTAGTGATTGACAGTACGCTTGTGCCCGGTTTTCTAACACTTGCAGAAAAAAAAATACCGGGTCGGTCCGGTAAGGAATATCTATTCTCAACGTATTGTTGTCATCCCTGGATGGCGAACGACAATCAGTCCGGTATGGTGTTGACAACCTATCTTGCTGCTTACGTCGAACAATTGGAAAATAGAAATCACTCTTACCGGTTTCTGTGGTTACCGGAAACTATCGGGGCAATTACCTATCTGGCTGAAAATACCGAGGAAATGCAATCTATTGATGGTGGGTTTGTTGTCAGTTGTTGCGGTGGTGAAGGCAGGTTGTCCTATAAGGAAACTTACCTCGGTAATCACTTGATCGATAAAGCTGTACAGCTCGCTTTTCGGGACCAGGGAAAGGAGCCCTGGTTGCGTCCGTTTGTCCCGGATGGCTCAGATGAACGACAATATTCATCTCCAGGTTTCAGGATCCCGGTCGGTACTATCTCCAAGGATAAATATTACGACTATGATTTTTATCACACCTCACTCGATAACCTGGATTTCGTAACAGGAGAAAGTCTTTATGAAACATTTACTGTTTATAAGAATGTGATCAATATCCTGGAAAAAAATCGTATTTTGAGAACCCTGAATCCTTATTGTGAACCTCAACTCGGTAAACGGGATTTATATCCACAGCTTGGGGGAGCGATTAATCAGGAAGGTATTTCTGAAGCGCAAAAAAGGCAGCAACAGCAACTGGATGCGATAGGCTGGTTGATGTTCCTGTCTGATGGTAATAAAGATCTGATCTCTATCGCACTGACAACAGGAATTGATTTTGGTCTCCTGGATAAAGTCGCCGATTCCCTGGTAGAGAAAAATCTACTGGAAGTCGTACTGGATACCTGAGCTGATATATGAAAGTAGTTGCTGGCGTTCCGGTACGAATGGGGTCTTCCAGATTTCCAGGGAAGGTATTGTGTGAAGTGAACAACAAGCCACTACTTGAATATCAGATCGAACGGCTTCAAACAAGTAATCTGATTAATGAACTGGTTATCGCTACCTCGACAAGATCTGAAAATGATCCTATCCAACGTTTGTGCGATCAGCTGGGGGTACGCTGTTTCCGTGGTTCGGAAGATGATGTTCTTGGTAGATTGACCGGGGCTTATGCAGAAGCAGAGGCTGAAATCGCGGTTTTGATATTTGGAGATGCCCCGCTTATCGATCCCGAAATACCTGATTCGATGATTAATGACTTTCTCAATCTCTATAGTGAACTGGATTTTCTTGGAAATGATCTGAAAACGACATATCCGCCAGGAATGGAGGTTGAAGTAATGCGAATGTCTGCACTAATTGATGCTGAAAAGCGGGCAACTGATAAACATTTCAGGGAACATGGTACGCTGTATATTCGTCTGAATCCCGATTTATACAGACTCAAAAATATCGAAGCCCCGCAGATACACTATCGACCAGAACTCGAGATTGAATTAGACACGGAAGAGGATTTTCAGGTAATTGAGAAAATCATCCTTCATTTCGATGGGAAAAATGACTTTTCACTATCCGAAATTATCGATTTTCTTGATTCAAAGCCGGAAATCGCAAGTCTCAATCAACATTTGCCACGTCGTTGGAAAGCACATCGTCAGGATTGACAATCTTGTTGTGCAAATAATCGGTACTAAGGATGCATGAGTCGGAACTGAAATTATTGTTTATCGGTGGACATAGAAAGTGCGGAACGACCATGTTTCTCAACCTGTTTGATGGACATCCCGAGATACTGAACTATCCATGCGACCTGGCCCTGTTATATGCATATTATCCGCAATATATTGAGAATAAATACTCTTCATCTGATCGCAGACAAAGATTGAAGTCAGTCCTGTTTGATGAGTTAAGAAATGTTATTAAGTCCGCTTCTTTAAGTCCGACCCTGCCGGATGTTGAGAAAATGGAAGCCGAATTTTTCAACCAAATAAAAGATGAGGAGTTAATCAGTATTCAGAAAATACTGGAAACCCTGATTTATGTATTCACAATGCAAAGTGGCTGTAGAAAAGAGACTCATAGATACCTGGTTTTTAAAGAAACCAGTTCAGAAATTTATGCGGGTGAGTTGTTCTCTATATTCCCTGAAATGAAATTTATTCAGTTGATTCGTGACCCGCGGGATAATTACGCTGCATTAAAGGCGGGGGTTGATCAATATTACAGCCAGCTGGGCGAAAATGAAAAAGAGACCTTAATGAGCCTGTTGCACCGTGTCAGTATCGGAATGAAACTCGGCCTCTTAAATTCTGAATTTTTTGGTAAACATCGATATCTGATTTTAAAGTTTGAGGAAATTATCACTCAAACATCAGACACACTGGATAAAATTACCGGATTTTTGAATATAAAAGATCATGACTGTTTATATAAACCTACATCATTAGGAAATGAAACCCGGGGTAATAATTTTGACGGAATCTCTATGACGAAAATATCCGACTCTAATATGTCGCGTTGGCCAGAAAGGATTTCAGCAGAGGAAGCCGGCATCATTGAGTTCCATCTGGGCGAGTTAATGCGACTCTATGGATACTCCACTGAGTTGCCGGAGGAAAATACGGCCCGGGCAGTCACGGACTTTTACAAATGGTCCAACTATCGATATTTCTACAACGACAGATTTTCCTGAAATCCGGATTGAGTATTAACGGAACCTTGCTATTACTCGTGGTCCCATGGAAAGCCTGATAATGACAGGTATCCAGTCCAGCCACCACAGTTTTCTGGTATGCCCGTAATTTTGCAACCATTCGCTTCTGGCAGCCCTGACTTCAGTTGATTGCCACCAGTCATCAATGTTACTCCAGATAGTGTTTATGTGGGTTGCAGCTGATTCAGGGTCACTGAACAGAATATTTGAATGTTTTAGTTTAGCAAAAATCTTTTTTGCTGTTTCACACATTGGTCTGTGATCAGGGTTCCAGAAGCAAACGACAGGAACATCTGCTACCAGTAATACAGAAAGCAGTGTACTTGGATAATCAAGTACTACCAGGTTGAACCCGGCCAGTTTCGGTTCCAGTTTGCCGGATAATTCCTGAATGTGCGGATATGTTTTCCGGATATATTCATAATCAGAAAAACAACCGGGTGTTCGGCTATCTTGTCTATACAAGAGTGTGTCTCGAATATTGTCTGACAGGGTTCCGATAAACTTTATTTTGTCCTGTCGGTAGTGCAGTACATCAGTACTGGCCGGGTCCGAATTTAATCTTCCCGATGTGGCCAGCATTGCGTTGCCGATAAACACAATATTTTCAGATTGTGTGTCTGTCCTGTATTTTGTGTTTATATGAGACTTAAGATACGGTGAAGCAACCGGAATGGCGTTATCAATGTATTTATCGTGTTTTGTCCAGCCCCAGGAAAGAAACGCATGCATTGTGTATTCACGTCCGGATGGCAAACAGAAAGTTTCTGCCTGGCCGTGTTTTGATCCATGCTGGTGATAGACGATACGTTCTCCGGCCTCGAAGGCATGGGCCAGTTCAAATTGATTCTCGCCGGAATCGACAAAATTGCCCGGTGCAGAAATATTAATTCGGCCAGGAAAATAGGTTTTGTTGGCAGCTTGCTGATCAAGTTGTATATATCGGTCTGTATAAGCCAGTGGCATTGTCTTTTTTAATACTTCTCGTACCACATGCTCAAAACCGGGTTGTAAGTCGCTCGGGGACGAGTCAATGGATGAGAAAAAAATCTTGCCTGTGTCGATATGTTGTTTGTTCAACAGGCTGCATACATGGGCAATACTGGACAATAGCAGGCGACTGAGTTTACCTATGCCGGCATTCATGCTGATAGCCGGTCGTTCAAACAAACAGTAGGGCAGTATGCTTGTTTTAACGGTCGCTACGTCCCCCGATATATTTTTATTCTGCATGGTAGCGTTCTGTTGCCGGGTTAATTGTGGTGCTTTCACTACTGTCCGGTTCCAGTTTGATGGCCCCAGTTTCTGCAAAATGACCGAATTCAGCCACCAGTTAAATACGGGATCGAGTACACCATTATTCATATGTTCCCGATAACTGTTAAAGGCCCAGTCCATATCAGTCAGAAGAACATCGATTTGCAGGTTATCGTCGGAGTATGTATTTACGGCTTGTTCAAGTTCAAGGTATCGGATACGGGTTGCCATTAATGTGCTCATTACCCATGGGTAAAGCAAAATATGCCAGTAGCCATCACTATAGTTTCGGTTAAAGCGTGCATTCAACTTGTCAGCATATTCACATACCAGTTTTGAGGATAATTTGAAAAGTTGACGACTTTCTTCAAACTGTTTGTCGGTATCATGCAGAGGGTTCACGAAGTCGATAAATTCCCAGCCTGGATACAAATCCT
Source organism: Gammaproteobacteria bacterium (assembly GCA_041984885.1). Taxonomy (GTDB): domain Bacteria; phylum Pseudomonadota; class Gammaproteobacteria; order Eutrophobiales; family Eutrophobiaceae; genus UBA4486. The sequence goes on along the minus strand of JBHIXH010000020.1, from coordinate 14,923 downwards.
CTGCTTCAAGAAAACTCCATGGAGATAACACGACATCTCTTTCAATCAGGAATGTACTGTCAACAGGGCCAATAAAAAGTTTTTTCAAGTGTCTTCCTTACCTAAAGTAAATCAGAGGTAATATTTAAAACTTTATTAAAGTCTGATTATACCAATATAAATAATTGATGAAAAAAAAACCGAGACGTAAACGATATCAGGATTATGTGATCAAAGACGGCGTATTTATTGGTGATTTTGAGCATATGTACCAGGATCACGATGACCCATGGCATCAATCAATGCACGAAATATTACCAACAGAAAAGGCAATTGCGTTACATTTGTTAAAAAAATTAAGGAATGTATTTGGTGTTAAGAGAGCTACAGAAATAGGCTGTGGCCTGGGGCATTTTAGCCATAGACTGGCATCCACTGGCATTGATATTTCAGGCATCGATGTTTCTGCGACTGCGATCCAGAGGGCAAAAGACAGATATGGCAGTAGCGACAAAAATCTGGAGTTTATTGTGAGTGATTTCGGCAATTTTGATACCGTTAGCGCCTTGCAACCGGATTGTATAATTTTGTCTGAAGTCACCTGGTATGTGTTACCACAGCTGAAAGAATTTCTGGCATTCCTGAAAGACAAATTGCCTGATTGCTTTGTTATTCATATTTTAACCGTGTATGAAGCCGGTAAACAGAAATATGGAAATGAATATTTTACTTCACATGAAGAAATTCTGGCGTACTTTCAGATGAATTATCTTGAGACAGGCCTGGTAAACCAGGTTAACGGTGAATCACATACATGGTTTCTCGGCTGTAATAATCCGGAATTCAGATCACGATGGTGACTTTAAATATGGGCAGGATCGCCTTCATCTGAATATTATTTATGTCTGGAAACAAAATAAACAATTATTCAACCTTTCTGAAAAACTGTCATCAACTTCTGGGCGACGAGAAACCGCTGTTTTTATTATTCCTTGTATTGTCCTTTATCGCAGCCCTGACCGAGGGAATTGGTGTAACCATGTTAATTCCGATTTTGGAAAATCAGGCAGAACAATCAGCTTTTTCGACTGTTCCTCTGTTAAATAAAATTCCATCTCTGTTTCAGGGGATGGGGGTGAATGAAAAGTTGCAAAAAGTTGCATTGATTCTCGGAGTAATTTTGCTGTTACGAGGAATACTTTTATACATCGTATCTGTGTTGTCGGCATTGATCCCGTTACGCCTGCAAAAAAAATTATTTGCGCGAAGTTATCGCGCAATTTTAAAGGTTGAGCACGGTTATATAGCTGAAAAAGATATCGGCGATCATATGAACTGTCTTAATGATTTCGTCATACGATCATCAACATTGATTAAAAGTCTGGCAGATTTTCTGTTTAACAGCATACTCCTGCTTGTTTATCTGATATTGATGCTGGCAGTATCCTGGAAACTGGCCGTTACTGCATTTATATTTATTTTTCTGGTAACCCTGGTACTTAAAAAATATATCCTGGCGCATCTCAGAAATCAGGGAAAGATACTGTCAGCCAGGAATGCAGGTGTAAGCGAAATGCTATTTGAGACTCTCTCCGGGATTAAATTTATCAAAATGTCAGCTGGCGAGGATAAAATGTTTGAAATGTATTCGGGTCGTGTCAGAGACAAAATCAAGACCCGTACAAACATCATTATGCTTTCCGCTGTTACCCAGCCATTCATGACAACGGTGTCTGGTCTGTTTATCTGTTTGGTGTTGTATTTTGGTGCTTACCTGGGCGGGGGTGGTGAAGAGTGGTTGAGTGGCTTGTTGTTTTTTCTGTTTATTGTAATGCGGTTACTGTCACCGGTTTCGCAATTGAATTCTTCCCGGGCAAACATGCTCGCTCAGTCTAATGCCCTGGAAAATCTTGAGAAATTTTATAACTCTGCCGATAAAAGGGTTCAGCCCAGTGGTGAGAAAATATTTTCAAATGTCACTAAGGGTATCAGTTTTCACAATATAAATTTTAAATATCCGCGAAACAGTAAGAACTCAATTAATGATTTATCATTATTTATCCCGGCAAAAAAACTGGTTGCTATAGTCGGCCCATCCGGCGCTGGCAAGAGCACACTTGTCATGTTGCTGACCCGATTTCATGATCCTCAGTCCGGTAGTATAAAAATAAATGATAGTGATCTTGCAGATTATGATATCCATGATTACAGACAGAAGGTTAGTGTTGTAAGCCAGGATGTTTTTATATTTAATGATGCGGTCAGGAGAAATATATCATTTCCGAATCATGACATTTCCCCGGAACTGGTGGAAGAAGCAGCACGACGCGCTTCCGCAGATGAATTTATCAAATCACTTCCTGACGGATATGACACGATGTTGGGAGATCAAGGGTTTCGTTTATCGGGAGGCCAACAACAACGAATTGCTATAGCCAGGGCAATACTAAAAAACCCGGATCTGTTAATACTGGATGAGGCTACCAGTCACCTCGATACCATTACCGAGATGGCCATTCAGAATGCCGTAGAGTATTTACGTGGCGATAGAACTATTATTGTAATTGCGCACAGACTATCAACCATTAAGAGAGCAGATAAAGTTATCGTAATGAGTCATGGAAAAGTAGTGGAAGAGGGTACTCATGATGAACTTGTAAAAAATAATGGTGTTTATGAAGAGATGGTATCCCACCAGGAACTTGGTTTATTGACTGAGTAGAAACCGGTTAAGTGCAGCCTGGAAATATTAATAATGTTTGAAAATCATCTGCTGGTCCTGAATACAGAATTGAGATTACGGGAGATATAGTTTATGTCGGTCACAGTACTGGATTGCACTCTGCGAGATGGTGGCTACTACAACAACTGGGACTTTGATGAAGCTACAGTCAAAAAGTATCTTGCCGCTGCGTCAGCTGCAAAGATAGACATTGTCGAAATAGGTTTTCGATTCATGTCATCCGGACAATTCCTGGGTGCATTTGCCTATACCACCGATGAATACCTGCGAACATTACCAATACCAGGGGAGTTACAACTGGCAGTAATGATTAATGCAAAAGACCTGATTAAACATAATCAAGGTGTTGAAGTCGCGGTAAACAAGTTATTTGATTCTTGTGAAAAGAGTCCCGTCGATATAGTGCGTGTTGCTGCCCATGCTAATGAAATCAGGGAATGCGAGTTTCTGCTCAAAAGGCTGAAGGAACTGGGTTACAATGTAATTTTGAATATCATGCAAATTGTCTTTTTGAAACCTGATGAGTTGAGACAAATTGTACAGCAGGTCAGAGACTGGGGTTGCATTGATGTATTATATTTTGCTGACTCTTTCGGCAGCCTCGATCCGGGAGCAGTGGAAGATCTGGCAAAACTTCTTGTATCAGAATGGGATAAGGAAATAGGTTTTCATGCGCACAACAATAAGGGGCAGGCACTGGCAAATGCAATGGCCGCTGTAAATAATGGCATTCAATACATAGACGGGACAATTCTGGGCATGGGGCGTGGTGCAGGTAACGTATTAACTGAAAATATACTGGTCGAACTCAACGATAAGAACGGAGGAAATTATTATCCTGATGCACTGTTTCCATTGGTTCTCCATGAGTTTCAGGAGTTACAGGAAAAATATAAATGGGGCCCAAATATTTTCTATTATCTGTCAGCTGTACACGGGATTCATCCTACATACATCCAGGAAATGCTGTGTGACGGTCGCTATAGTACGGAACAAATTCTCTCATCCATAAATTTTCTCAAAATGAATTCTCCTTCAAATTTTAGTGCAGAGAATATGTTACGTTCTACATCCGGTGGTGTAAGTGGATGTGAAAAAGGGAGCTGGAGTGCAAATGGCTGGATAGATCAAAAAACAGTTCTGATCCTCGGTTCAGGCCCCAGCATTAATCGTTATTCCAGGGAACTCATCAGGCTTATTGAAGAAATAAATCCGGTCGTTTTATGTCTTAACATCAATCACTCGGTACCAGAAAAATACGTGACAGCATATGTCGCCTGCCATGAAATGAGAATATTATTTGAATCAGTTCAATATGCAGATCTTGAGAGTCCTATAGTTTTGCCGATCTCACGCGTGGCAGATGAAATTAGATCTACGCTGGGAAAGGCACAGGTTCTGGACTATGGACTAAAAGTTGAAGATGAAAAGTTTATTATAAATGATAACGGGTGTGTTCTGCCCGGGACGTTTGCTCTGGCATATGCACTCTCGGTTGCCAATGCCGGCGGGGCTGATCGAATACTTCTGGCAGGTGTTGATGGATATGCTGAAACCGATCCCAGGCAAAAAGAGATGATAAAAATACTTGATATGTACGACAATATACAAACCGTAAAAAAATTAATTTCAATTACGCCTACCACTTATCCGATGCAAAAAAAATCGATTTTTGACCCATCGCTTACGAAACAAGATTATGACCAAGAAAATTGAATCTGTATTTATAAACGAGATACTGGATAACGTATCGACGAAGGCAACCGATGCAACTCCATTACACAGGGCGAGGGCAATAAAAGATACGGTTGAGACTTTAAAAGAGACTGTAAAAATAAACAGGGAAGAAAGAGAACACTTGTGGATAACAGTAAAAAATCTGGGTTATATCAGATTTGATAATAATGGTTATATCCTTGGGCTGTCAGATAAGGGAATGGAATACCTGAAGAATAGTCAGGAATCTAAAGGGAATGAATAGCAACCGACAAATTATTGCTCTTATCCCTGCAAGGTCCGGTTCCAAAAGATACAGGAATAAAAACATTACGAAATTTTGTGGTCAGCCACTGACAAAAATCACTCTGGATTTTGCATTAAAATGTGCGTTTTTTGACCGCATAGTTTTGTCAACTGACATCCCGGAAATCATTCAAATGAAGCCGGAAGGGGTAGAATTATGCGAACGTCCCGGTCAGCTCGCAGGTGACAACGCTACCTTGCTTGAAGTCATCCAGTACACATCCAGTAAATTGAAACTGGGCAGTGAAGATGTTGTGGTGTTATTGCCTGTCACAGGGCCATTGAGACTACAGGATGATATAACTGCAGGCATTGAATTATTTGAGAAATTTGACTGTCGAAAAACTGTCGTTTCTGTCAGTAAAAACCCCTATCCGGCAACCATGCTCTGGAAAAAACAGGATGATTTTAGCCTGACACCTTTATTTCCCGAGGAATATTCAAAAACACTGCAAAAGCAAAAACATGAATCTGCCTATATGTTTAACGATATTTTTGTTATGGACAGCGTTGAAAACTACAAAAGACCGGGAAGAAATTTATTTGGAGAGACCCCGGTTTTTATTGAAAACCCGCCCGAGCGATCCATGCCAATTGACTACGAGTGGCAATTTAAACTAGCAGAAGTTTTATATTCTGACTTGCAGCAACAATAAATGACTTATCTACAGGAGATAAAATGACCCAGTTTAATGGCATACTTGTGCCGATTATTACTCCATTTTCAGAGAACGGGGATCTGGAGGAGACAAAAGTCACGGGCATGGTTGATTATCTTGCCGAAAACGGTATCCAGGCCCTGTTTGTTGGTGGTTCCTATGGTGGCTTCGCCTTGCTCGACATTGAAGAAAGAATCCGGTTGAACAGGGCGTCCATATTGTCAGCCAAATCTAACAACATGAAATCACTGGTTAATTGCGCCACAACTAATCTGAGAGATACGGTGAAAATTTTGCAGGAAGCGGAAGCAGATGGTGCGGATGCCGTTTGTTTTATGGCACCATATTATTACTCAAATACTATTTACAATGAATCAACCCTGGCGCGCTATACGGAAAGTGTGCTTAAAGTTGCACATACACCGGTATTTATCTATAACAACCCAAGAACCACCGGTTTTGATGTGTCAATTTCTTTTATAGAAAAACTGGCTGGTCTGGGGGTATCAGGAATCAAGGACAGTAGCGACAGTATTGAAAGAATTGCTGCCATGTTACATAGAACAAGCATGTTTGATTCTGAATTTGAATATATCACAGGATCTTCAATTGCATTGTCAGCATCACTTAGCATGGGATCTAAAGCGGCCATGTCAGGTGTGGCTGTCGCTTTCCCTGCTTTGAACAGTAAGTTATATCAGGCAGTATGTGAAAGAGATCAGCACACTATTACCCGATGCTACGATCTGATTTCAAGAATCAGGGAAATTATGACTGAATATGGTTCTCGTCCAATAGCATTTTATTCGTTACTGAAAAAATTGAATATTGATGCAGGTGTGCCAAGGGCACCCTGGTATTCATTATCTGATGAAAAGTCAGAAGAACTGTACGAAAGACTGGACGCAATTCATGCATTCGACGCACTCTAGATACATTACAAATTTTACGATAATTTAACTTAAAGCTATGGATCGTTTCTCACAATTTAAAACTATTCTCAATGACGGCAACTATTTCAAGTTGGTTTGTGGAGCAGGAAACCAGGATGATGTATGGGTTGAAAAACTGGTTTTCGTTTACACGCTAGCCGGAGCAACAGGTATAGATATAGCGGCGGTACCAGATGTTGTTAAAGCAGCCAAATCAGGTATCAACAAAGCGTATGACTACATAGACAACCTGAATAGATCCGGCAAGGATGCCTCGATTAAAGTTCGGCCGTTCCTGACTGTAAGTGTAGGTATGCCGGGAGATCATCACGTCAGAAAAGCCTGGATTAATGACAAATGTACCGCGTGTGACAAGTGCATTCCAGTTTGTCCAACTGAAGCCATACCAAATAACCTGGTAATTATTGACTCATTATGTATAGGTTGTGGTGCTTGCGAGGCAGTTTGTCATTTTGATTCGATAGACTATACCAATGCAGGCAGGGATCTTGAAAAGCTATTGCCGGAGTTGATCTCTCTGGGTGCAGACAATGTCGAACTGCATGCCGCAGTACCGGACAATGATACTGTGATGGAGGAGTGGCGAGTCGTATGTGATTGCGTACCTGAAAATTATTGTTCGATGTCGATTGACAGAAATTATCTGTCGAACATGGCGTTGTTGGAACGTATAGAAATGGCGAAGGAGATTGCAGGAGAACGCTTGTTGATTCAGGCCGACGGAGTGCCTATGGGCGGTGTCAACAACGAAATAAGCACAACTGTACAGGCCGTAGCGATTGCCCAGCAAATAAACAAAATGATTCACCTGAACAAAAAAGTTGCAAAAAAAGACAGGGATTTGAAAATGATTCTCTCGGGCGGTACCAATTCAATGACACGGCAATATGCAATGGACGCAGATGTTGTTTTCCACGGAATTGCGATTGGAACCTATGCAAGAAAAGCCGTCTGGGACGAACTGGAAAACCCGGATTTCTTTAATGACAAGCAATTAATCGAGTCTGCGATTACAAAGGCAAGTACTCTCGTGAGCCAGTCTGTAAATGATAATAATAATGTAGAACTTGCCTGAAATTAAGAAAACCACGATATTTCACCCCGATATTCTTGTTCTGGATTTTGACGGTGTCATTCTTGAGTCTGTTAATGCCAGAGACGAGTCGTATTATTCTTTATTCAGTGAATATGGCGAAAGAATACAAGATAAAGTACTTCAGTTTCATCTTGATAACCCCGGTATTGACCGGGCAGAGAAAATCAGGGGTATTTATCTGGACGTGCTTGGTAATACGCCTGATAAAAAACAGGTTGATAACAAGGTAGAAGAGTTTGGCAGGATTGTTTTTGAAAAAGTATGTAATTGTGAATTTGTCCGCGGCATACCTGATTTTTTATCTGCACTGAGAGCATGCCAAAACAGGTTGTCAGCCTATATTGTAAGTGCTGCCAGACAGGATGAGATCGCCAGGGTCTGTGAATACAGGCATATATCAGAATATTTTAAAGATATTTATGGTGGTCCGAAGAAAAAAACGGAACTTATTAACGGAATTCTTGCACTGGAAAACAAGCCATACGATCGAGCATTATTTATTGGCGATAAAATCAGTGATTACAGTGCATCATTGGCCACCGGGGTGCGCTTTCTTGGTCGTGCCGTCAGCCAGCAAAATCCTTTCCCGGAGAACGTGTTAACTTTTAGTGATTTCAGCCAGATTGAAGTATCAGCTGATAACAAGCTATCTTTTGTAATCAGGTAATTATTTACAGAAAACGTAAATGTCAGTGTGCATTTTCGACATCTCTTTTCCCGCTTTTAACATCCATGATTAAAATTCTGGTTAATAACCGCATCTGGTCATGGGGCGGCAGCTCACATAATGAGAACGAATCGTCGCTGGTTGAGTATATCGAAAAGAATGCTGACAGGATTCGCGCAAGATATATTGAACATGTTCATCATTTTGGCCACTCAGTTGTAAGAGGTAAAAACCTTGTAGAAAATCTTAAAATAGACACGGGGTTCAGTGTCTGGTGGATGAATCTGGTCACGGAAAAAAGCATCTATAAATCACCAGATATATTTAACTGTTTGAAGTTAATTGCGTTACAGGAAATTCTGGAAAAGGAAACACCGCAAATTATACAGATTCAAGGTAAACAGGATGAAAAAGTTTTTCTGAGTATTATTTCATTGTGTCTAAACATGAACATCAGGGTGACTGATGCGGCAGGCAGGGTTATCGATCAGAGTGGTGAAAAATATAAAAATTATAATCTGATAACAACGCAAATAAAATCTGGTATCAAGACGTTTATTCTATATATAAAGGATCGATGGTGCTTCAGAAGTGAAAAGGAGCCAAGCTGGTCAAAAGATGAAAAATCTGTATTTATATTTTCATACATGATGAATCCGGGAATGGGAGTTACTCATTCTGGTGCGGGCTATCTTTCCGGGTTGCCTGAAGTGCTCTATGAAAACGGCTATAAAACCAGCTGGATTTATCATTTGGTGTTTGATAAAAATGTTTCAAGCCAGAAGTTTTACCAGCGTCATTTACATGTATTGAATTCCGATAATTCAGGCGCAGAAAACCACTATTATCTGGACTGTTATTTATCATTTTCCGTTCTTTATCACGTTATATTCAACTGGTTAAGATTTGTATGGTTCAGCCTGTTTATAAAAGAAATAAAGACTGCATTTCAGTGTCCAAATCAGACAATTAATTACTGGTTTTTGATTAAAAACGACTGGTATTCATCCGTGATCGGTTCAGTGGCTATTAAAAATCTGTTCAGAGCCGAACTTATTAATGCCGCGATGGGCAGAATACCAAGACATAATTTAGGTCTATATATCTATGAAGGTCAGGGCTGGGAGAAAGCGTTCATATATGCATGGAAACAATATGGTCACGGTAAACTGCTGGCTGTTTCACATACGACCATTCGCTACTGGGATCTGCGCCATTTTCATCATGCGCTTGAAACAAGTGACAATCATTCACAGTTGAATACACCTCTTCCAGATAAAATAGCTGTGAATGGACCCGTGCCAAGAAGAATTCTTCTGGATTCAGGTTATTCTGATGATCAACTGGTGTCGGTTGAAGCACTCAGGTATTTGAATATTGTGAACAATATTCACTCGGAGCCGGAAAAGAAAACAAATAATAATAAATATAATCTTCTGGTTCTTGGATCCATCAACAAAGAAGAAACTGAAGTGATGTTAAAGATGATTTCTTTAATTCCTGATGCATTACTGGAAAAATTCAAAATTACTGTGAAATTCCATCCGTTGAATAAAATCTCGTTAAGTAACGAGCATGGTCTGGACATTAATGTGTCGGCAGAACCGGTCAATGAACTGCTCGCCTGCATGGATATGGTTTTCGGGGCTAATCCTACAGCAGCAAACCTGGATGCTTATGTTAATAATATCCCTGTTGTTGTATACAGAGATAAAAACAAGCTGAACTTAAGTCCTCTCGCTGCCGTAAAAAATGTTCGTTTTATCAGCAATCAGGAACAGCTTATTACCTCTCTTCAGTCGATTAAGAAAATCCATCCGGGTATTGATCAGGAATATTTCTGGCTAAACAAGGAATTGCCGAAATGGAAATATCTGTTAAATAACCTGGCAAATATATAATCAGAATGAATGGCATAAATACTACAATTAAATAATGATCACTACAGAAAAACTCGAAAATTATTTTAATAACCGGAAAGTAGTGGTAACCGGCCACACCGGTTTTAAAGGCTCATGGCTAACCCTATGGTTAAAATATCTAGGCGCGGAAGTGACGGGCATTTCAAACGGTATTGTTTCCAGGCCGTCTCACTTTAAAAGCGCAAATATAAAAGAAAAAATACATCATTTTAATCAGGATATACGCGAATTTGAGTCACTTAACAAAATAATTAAGGAATTAGAACCAGACTATGTATTTCATCTTGCAGCACAGGCCCTGGTAACAGATTCATATCAGGATCCATTAACTACATTCAGTACAAATGCAATTGGCACTGCAAATATCCTGGAATCACTACGGCACCTGGAAAACAAGTGTGTTGCGGTGTTTATTACCAGTGATAAATGCTATGAAAACGTAGAATGGTGCTGGGGCTACAGGGAAAATGATCGCCTGGGTGGCAAGGATCCATATAGTGCATCCAAGGCATCAGCAGAACTGGTAATCCATTCTTACATTCACTCTTTTCTGCAGGATGCCCCGGTGCATCTCGGAATTGCGCGAGCAGGTAATGTAATCGGCGGTGGCGACTGGGCCAGAAATCGAATTTTACCGGATTGTGTTCGTGCCTGGGCCGAAAAAGAACCTGTACAAATTCGATCGCCAGAGGCGACTCGCCCTTGGCAGCATGTGCTCGAACCATTAAGCGGCTATCTAACACTCGCCATGAATTTGCAGGACAGTAGACAGTTGCATGGGGAAGCTTTCAATTTTGGGCCGGATGACACTCAGGAAAAAACTGTAAGGGAATTAATTGTCGAGTTTGGCAAGCATTGGGACCAGGCCGTCTGGGAAAATGACTGTTCCTCCAGTAACAAAGTCTATGAGGCCGGCCTGCTCAAGCTGAATTGTGACAAGGCAAAAAGGGCTCTTGGCTGGTCAGCGGCCCTGGATTTTAAACAAACTGTTAAATTGGCTGCAGATTGGTATCGAAATTATTATGAAGAACCAAATGCCGGTATGTATGATTTCAGCATGAATCAGATAGAAAAATATTCAGACATTGCTTCTCGCAGAACAGATCATGAGTAAGCCGCCAAAAGATGTTTTACTTTCTCCGTTGAAAAAGATCAGGGTTGAGAATGGCGATGTCTATCATTGTTTGAAAAACACTGACTCAGGATATAAGAAATTTGGTGAGGCATATATTTCCACAATTGAAAATAGAAAAATCAAAGGTTGGAAGCGACATAAAGAATTGCAGTCGAACCTGATAGTCATGCATGGTACGGTCCGATTTGTCATATACAGTGATAATCTCACCGAAGCTCGAGAAGATGAATTCTGGTCAATCGATCTTGGTCCCGATATCAACTACCAAAGATTGACCATACCTTCGGGTATCTGGTTTGCTTTTCAGGGCAGATCCGAAAGATTAAATATGATACTGAATGTAGCAAGTCTGACTCATGATCCGGATGAATGCGATCAAGCAGATCTTGAAAAGTTTAAATTTAACTGGGAAAAATAAGATGAAAGTTGTTGTGTTGGCAGGAGGGCTGGGTACCCGGATGGCGGAATACACGGAGACGATACCAAAACCCATGGTAACAATAGGAAACAAGCCGGTCCTGTGGCATATCATGCAGCGCTACTCACATTACGGCCATAATGATTTTGTTATCGCACTTGGCTACAAGGCAGAAATTATCAAGGAATACTTCGTTAACTACCACGCGCTGAGTAATGATATTACAGTGGATCTGGGTACTGGCAAGGTCTCACCATTGATTGAAGATAAGAAAAACTGGAGCGTCAGCCTGGTCGATACCGGGCTGAATACGATGACCGGTGGGCGTGTTAAAAGAATCAGCGAACATGTAAAAGAGGAAAAATTTTTTCTGACGTATGGCGATGGTGTGGCCGATGTCGATATAGATAGCTTGCTGGATTTTCATAACGCACATGGAAAGATGGTGACAGTCACAGCCGTGCATCCAACTGCTAGATTTGGCGAATTGGAGATAAAGGGCGATCAGGTGATCAGTTTCAAGGAAAAACCGCAAACCAGAAACGACTGGATCAATGGTGGTTTCTTTGTCATCGAGCCGGAATTTCTCGAACTCATCGATGGTGATGAAACCATACTTGAGCATGAGCCATTGGAAAAAGCTGCGCAAAGCGGTGAATTGATGGCTTACCGGCATGATGGATTCTGGCAATGCATGGATACAAAGCGTGATCGCGACGTGCTTGAGAATATGTGGAAAAACGACCAGGCGAGGTGGAAGGTATAACCGACAGCATCCTTGTCGTAGGTGGTGGTTTTATTGGCGGCAGTTTTGCCAATTATGCTGCGGGCAAAGGCCATGAAGTCACTGTTATCAGTCTCTCGGGAAAGGAATCAACTCAGCGGAATATTACCTGCCTGCAGTGCGACATCAGGGAGAAACACCAACTACAGACGACCCTGAAAGATTACGATTTTAGCTATGTATTTAACGCCAGCGGCTATATCGATCATTCCCCGTTGTCGCAGGGTGGCCTTGATGTCATATCACAACATTACTCGAGTGTTCTAAATCTGCTTGAAAGCCTTGATAAAAGTAAGCTGAAAAAATTTCTTCAGCTGGGCAGCAGCGACGAATACGGTAACGCGCCCGCACCGCAGTCGGAAGATCAGAGAGAATCTCCGATCTCTCCTTATTCATTCGGCAAGCTCGCAGCAACACACTTGTTACAGATGTTGTATCAATCTGAAGAATTCCCCGCTGTTATTGTGCGTCCGTTTCTGGTTTACGGACCGCGCCAGAACTCACAAAGACTTCTGCCATACATAATTCAGAAATGTATTAATGATGAAGAGTTTGATGTGTCAGAGGGAAAACAGAGGCGTGATTACTGTTTTATCGATGATTTTATAGAAGGGGCCTACCTCAGCCTGTTATCAGAAAAGACAACCGGGCAGGTACTGAACCTGGCTTCAGGGATTCCGGTCTGCATACGCGATGTCATCCACAAGGTCACAGTATTGGTTGGTGGCGGAAAACCCAGGTTTGGTGCCTTGCCGCACCGGAATAACGAGAACATGGAACTGTATGCCTCGATTGAAAAAGCACGCACGCTGATTGGATGGAGTCCAGGCACCGCACTTGATTCGGGGTTGAATAAAACCATTCAGTTTTACAGGGCGCAAAATGACTGATTACAGTCCACTGGTGAGTATTATTATCAATACTCACAACAGTACTGAATTTTTATCTGAGGCAATTGATTCAGCTTTCAGGCAAACCTACAAAAATGTTGAAGTGATTGTCTATGACAATGCCTCTACTGAAGATATTCAGTCCTGTTTCGGCGAGTATTCAGGCAGGATTCAATATTACCGCAGTGATGAGTATCTGACGCTAGGTGGTGCAAGGAATGCAGCGATGCAACTGGCGAACGGGGACCTTATCGATTATCTGGATGCCGATGATGTCTTTCTGCCAAATAAACTCGAGTTGCAGGTGCCTTTTTTTGAAAAGTCGGAGACCGGCCTGGTATATTCTGACTCGTTATACTTAGAGCAGAAAGACGGTGTCTGGCAGGAGTTGGTAAATGACAAAAAAGAGACCAAGCCCTCCGGTTTTGTCTTCCCCGAACTGTTAAAAAGAAATTTCATTCCGTTCAATACTGCTATTTTCCGGAATTTTTCCAGGGAGAGAAACTCCGATTATTACTTCAAGGAGAAGTTTGAGTTCTGCACCGATTACGAGTTATTCCTGAAAATATCTCACAAATACGAGATTCAATACGTGAGTCAGCCGACAGCCAAATGGCGTGATCATGGTGGCAACATCACATTAAAGAAACGCTATCTGGCACCGGCAGAACGGTTTCTGACATTACCCGCGATACTGGAGTACGAACCAGACCTGTTTCTTAAATATAAAAAAAGTATGAATGTGTATCTATCTGAAATGTTTCTCGACATGGGGAAATATTTTTTTGATATAAAACAAACATTCCGGGCGCTTCAATGTGTTTTTCTCGCATTGCTGAATCGGTTCAGCCTGTTGAATCTGAAAATATTTGTTTTATTCCTGTTGCCGCGCAAGACCCGGAGCACAACAAAAAATCAATAACAAGAAATCAGTACTGTTTGTCATCGGCAGTATGAACAGGGGCGGAGCGGAGCGTCACTTGTTATACCTGCTGCCGGAACTGGAAAAACATGCCTACGATTGCACGATTTACATGCTGGCCGGTAAAGGGCAGCTGGCAGATGAAGTGCATAAAAAAAAAATAAAATCGGTCAGTTTTTTTAATTCGGTAGATACTTCACGAAAAAATATTATCTATCGTCTCTTCAGGCTCTGTATCTCCGCTACTCATTTTATTTATTACCTGTCCACGAAGAAGCCCAGGGTCGTACATTTTATTCTGCCTGAGGCGTATGTCTTTGGTGGCTACTGTTCCATGCTCTTCCCTAAAATCAAAAAAGTCATGAGTCGGAGATGTATGAACAAGTATCAGTCACGACGCCCGATCCTTAAACCGCTGGAACACTATCTTCATCCAAGAATGGATCTAATCCTGGGGAATTCTCAAACTGTTCTGCAACAGCTGGAACTCGAAGGATGCAACAGGCAGAACATGCGATTGATTTATAACTTTGTATTTCCTGTCAGTCACGAATCGGCCGGTTCAATCGATCGTTCTTCTTTGGGCATTGCAACAGATGCATTTGTAATATGTGTGGTCGCGAATCTGATCCCTTATAAGGGGCATGCAGACCTGCTGAATGCATTGTCAGAGTTTGATAAGAGCCTGCAAACAGACTGGCGCTGCCTGATTATTGGTCGTGATGATGGCATC
>JBHIXH010000019.1:11572-42623 GCA_041984885.1 Gammaproteobacteria bacterium | reverse complement strand
TAGTCGACTTCCAGCGGCCTGTCTCCAGGGCTGCAAATCGAATACTAAAACAGGGGTTATGCAACCATGAGTGTTGAGGCGAACAAAGAAAAGCGTGGATTTGAAACCGAGGTCAAGCAACTGCTCGACCTGATGATCCATTCACTGTACAGCAACAAGGAGATATTTTTACGTGAACTGATATCGAACGCGTCGGATGCGGCCGACAAGTTACGGTTTGAAGCGCTGCAAGACGACAGCCTGTTTGAAGACGATGCCATATTGAAAATCCGGGTTGAATTCGACGAGAAGCAGAAGACGATCACGGTTCTCGACAACGGCATTGGTATGTCCCGTGACGAGGTCATTCAACATCTTGGCACCATTGCCAAATCCGGCACACGGCAGTTCTTTGATTCATTAAACGGTGACCAGCAACATGACGCACAACTGATTGGTCAATTCGGTGTCGGCTTCTATTCCTCGTTTATTGTCGCCGACCGTGTCGAGGTCGTGACGCGTCGCGCCGGTCAGTCCCGTGACCAGGGCGTACGCTGGAGCTCGGAAGGCCAGGGTGAATATGAAATAGAAACGGTCGACCGACCGAAACGTGGTACGCGTGTCACGCTGTTTTTGAAAGACGAAGCCAAAGAGTTTCTGAATGACTGGCGCCTGCGTGACATCATCCGCAAGTACTCCGACCATATTTCATTACCGATTGAGATGCCGAAATCCGGCGAGGATGAAACCGGTGACGAAGTGGTCAACAGCGCGACCGCATTGTGGACGCGAAATAAAAAAGATATCAAGGACGAGGAATACCACGAGTTTTATAAACACATTGCGCATGATTTTGAAGATCCGATCGCCTGGACGCATAATCGCGTTGAGGGCAAGACCGAGTACACGAGTTTGTTATTCGTACCGAAACGCGCGCCGTTTGATCTGTGGAACAGGGAAAAACGTCATGGTGTGAAGTTGTATGTCAAACGTGTCTTCATTATGGACGATGCCGAACATTTACTGCCGAATTACCTGCGATTTGTCCGGGGTGTGATCGATTCTGACGATCTGCCGTTGAACGTGTCGCGTGAAATCCTGCAGCAGAATAAAACGATAGATTCGATGCGGGCCGGGTGCACAAAGAAAGTGCTCGACCTGCTGAAGAAAATGGCGCAAGACGATGTTGAGACGTATACAACCGTCTGGGAACAGTTTGGCCGTGTACTGAAAGAAGGTGTCATTGATGAACCGGACAAGCGTGAGGACATTGCCGCGCTGTTCCGCTTCTCATCGACACATACTGACGAGGCAAAGGAAACGATCTCGCTGGATGATTACATCTCGCGCATGGCAGAGGATCAAAAATCCATTTATTACGTGACGGCAGACAATTTCTCGACAGCGAAAAACAGTCCGCACCTGGAGATATTCCGCAAGAAAGGTATAGAGGTATTGTTATTGCACGACCCGCTGGATGAATGGGTAACGACGCATCTGACCGAATACAGGGAAAAACCGTTACAGTCGGTTACGAAAGGTGAACTCGATCTGGGTGAGGATGCGGATCTGGACGAAGAAAAACAGGACAAAAAGCAGGACCAGGACATGGAAAAATTCGTCAAGCAAATCAAGAAAGTGCTGGACGAACAAGTGAAAGAGGTCCGGGTGACAAACCGCCTGACCGAGTCTCCGGCCTGTCTTGTTGCCGATGAAAATGACATGGGACTGAATCTTGAACGCATCCTGAAGGCGAGTGGCCAGCAGATTACCGGCAGCAAACCGATTCTCGAGATCAATCCGGAACACCCGATCGTGTTGAAGGTAAAGGCCGAGACCGATGCGGATCGGTTCAATGACTGGTCAAGGATCCTGTTCGACCAGGCGCTCTTAAGTGAAGGTGGCAAACTCGATGATCCGGCCGGATTTGTGCATCGCTATAACAAACTGTTTATGGAGATGGACGCCACCACGGAATAAGGGAAAATCTCTTTATAAGACAATTAAATCAGCCACTTGAATCTCGGCGAATAATGTCGATACTGTGAGTCTGATTCAAGTCACACAGGCCAGATTCGATTGGATATTTCCAGCCTTGATATTTCAAAGCTCGTCAATGAGCTGAACGCGATCGGCGTCGCACTGTCAGCAGAAAAGGACCATGACCGTTTAATGGAAATGATCCTGGTTCGTGCCAAGGAAATCACGAATGCCGATGGTGGCACCCTGTATATCTGTACCGATGACAACCGTTTGCGTTTCGAGATTATGCGCAACGATTCGCTGGATATAAAAAAGGGTGGTAAAAGCGGTGAGCCGATTGAACTGCCGCCGATACCACTTTATAACGAAAACGGCGAAGCTAACGCGAACAACGTTGCAGCCTGTGCCGCGATCAACGGTGAAACGTTTAACATCAAGGATGCGTACGCCGACGGCAAGTTTGATTTTTCCGGCACGCGCAAGTTTGATGAAAAGACCGGTTATCGCTCGACGTCATTTCTCACCGTGCCGATGGCGGATCACGAAAATACGATCATTGGTGTATTGCAACTGATCAATGCGCTCGACGAGACGACGAACGAAATCACCGAATTCAGCAAGCTTGATCAGCAACTGGTTGAATCGCTGGCCTCACAGGCCGCTGTTGCTGTAACCAATAAAAACCTGATCGAGGCGCAGCGCCAGCTGTTCGATGCATTGATCAAGTTGATCGCGGATGCGATCGATGAAAAATCCCCGTACACCGCCGGCCATTGTCGCCGCGTGCCGGTTCTGACCAATTTACTGGCGAATGCGGCCAGTAATATTCAAACCGGACCGTTAAAGGATTTCTCCATGACGGAGGAAGAAAAATACGAGCTTGAAGTTGCCGCCTGGTTACATGACTGCGGCAAGATTACCACGCCGGAATACGTCGTCGACAAAAGTACCAAGCTGGAAACCATTTTCGACCGCATCGATCTTGTTAAACATCGTTTTGAGTTGTTGATTCGGGATGCCGAGATCGCCAGTCTGAAAAAACAGCTGGGTAACAGTGATGCTGCGGCTAAAGCGGATGAGGAATTACAGCAAACGATTCAGAAACTGAAAGATGATTTTACTTTCATTGAAAAGTGTAACATCGGTGGTGAGTTTCTCTCGGATGAAGATCAAAAACGCATCGATGAGATTGGCACTGTCATGATGCAGTATCAGCTTGAGGGTGAAAAAACACTGCTGAGCGAGGAGGAGATCAACAATCTGCAAATCAGTCGCGGTACGTTGTCTATCCGCGAGCGCGAGGTGATCAACAACCATGTTGCCGTAACCATCAAGATGCTCGAATCGTTACCTTATCCAAAACATCTGCAACGCGTACCGGAATACGCCGGTGGTCATCATGAAAAACTCGATGGCTCCGGTTATCCGAACAAGCTGACAGCCGAACAGATGTCGATACCGGCGCGTATGGTCGCAATTGCCGATATCTTTGAAGCACTGACAGCGGCCGATCGGCCGTATAAAAAAGCCATGCCGTTATCACTGGCGTTAACCATCCTCGGTCGCATGAAAGAAGACAATCACATCGACCCGGATCTGTTTGATGTGTTTATTCATGACAAGTTGTATCTTGAATACGCGCAGGATTACCTGTCAACAGACCAGATCGATGACATCGACGTAAACAGTATTCCCGGTTATAACCCGCTGTAAAACCCCGCATGCGCAGCGTATTCCTTTTCGCGCATATCCTTAAATAAAACAGGCTTGATGAAACTGCTATCGCTGATCGATGAGGTCGCCGCTCGATTGACCGCAGCCGATGTCTACTTTGGCCATGGAACTGACAACGCCACAGATGAAGCGGCGTATCTGATTGCGGCGGTGATTGGTTTTGATCGTGTCTATGCCGATGACGTGTCTGATATATCCATCACTGATGGACAAAAGGTAAAAATAGAAGCGCTTATCCTGCAAAGGATTCAAAGTCGTAAACCCACTGCCTATCTGGTCAATCGCGCCTGGTTTTGCGGTTATGAATTTTACGTGGACGAACGGGTGTTAATACCACGCTCGCCGATAGCCGAGCTGATTCAGGACCAGTTTCAACCGTGGGTTGACGTCGATGCGATCAAAAGCATACTTGATATCGGTACCGGTTCCGGTTGTATTGCGATCGCGGCAGCACATTGCTTCCCATCTGCAGAGGTCGACGCTATTGATGTTGACGCAGCTGCGTTGACGGTGACGAATAAAAACATTGGCATGCATTCGCTTGAACATCGCGTGTTTGCCATTCACTCGAACCTGTTTGAAAACCTGGGTTCAAAACAATACGACTTGATCATTGCCAATCCGCCGTACGTCAGTGATGCCGAGATGAAACAACTACCGGACGAATATTCGCATGAGCCAGCGCAGGCCTTGCGCGCCGATGAAGAAGGGTTGGCGATTGTGAATCGCATTTTAATCAACGCCGCCCATCACCTGAACAACAACGGCAAGCTGATACTTGAAGTTGGCAACAGCATGACGGCATTGGTGCAGCGTTATGCCGAGGTGCCGTTTTTCTGGTTTGAATTTGCCAACGGCGGCGACGGGGTGTGCATGCTGGACAAATCGCAGTTACTGGAATTCTTCCAGTTTGGACGAAACGTTAAATAGATATAGGTATCAATATATATTAATGTATCTATAGCTACTTTGGCCGGTATGTCATGACAGAAAAAAAATCGCAGTCAAATCATGAAGATATTGTCGCTGGCAACGGCTTGCTGCATCGGCGATTGTTTCTCAAACGGGGGCTGGGATTCGGTGTGATACTGGCGGCCGGGGCGCTCTCGGCACGTGCTGCGACGGATACCGAATCAGACAACGAGGACATCGATCCGGCCAATCCTCCCTGGATGCAACAACCGGGCGCCGAGTTCTCTTTCTATGGCAGTCCATCGCCACATGAAGCTGACGTCGTCCGTTATGCCGCGCCAAATCGCTTGATGCGCATGAATGGTGCTTCCTGGACACCGCTGCATAAACTCGAGGGCACGATCACACCGAACGGGTTGCATTATGAACGGCACCATAATGGTGTGCCGCAGATCGATCCGGCCTATCACCGTCTGTTGATCCATGGTCTTGTCAAGCGGCCATTGAAATTCACGGTGGAAGATCTGTTGCGTTATCCCATGCAGTCAAGGACCTGCTTCATAGAATGTGCTGGCAACAGCAATGCCGGATGGAATTCACAACCGTCGCAGGCCGAAGTCGGTTACTTTCATGGTCTCGCTTCAAACAGCGAATGGACCGGTATTCCGCTGGCCACCCTGCTGGATGAAACGGGTATGGATGACAAGGCCAAGTGGTTAATCGCCGAAGGTGCCGACGCATTTGCCATGCACATCAGTGTGCCGCTGGATAGCGCGCTGGATGAAGGCATGCTGGCGTTGTATCAAAACGGTGAACGCCTCAGACCGGAGAACGGCTACCCGATGCGTTTACTGTTACCCG
Organism: Gammaproteobacteria bacterium; assembly: GCA_041984885.1. Lineage (GTDB taxonomy): Bacteria > Pseudomonadota > Gammaproteobacteria > Eutrophobiales > Eutrophobiaceae > UBA4486. Next base: position 37,154 of record JBHIXH010000019.1, on the reverse strand, counting down.
GGCTTGAAGGCGTGTTAAACGTAAAATGGTTACGTCGTATCAAATTGACAGAACAACCGATCATGGCGCGTAACGAAACGTCAAAATATACCGAGTTGCAGCCGTCCGGCAAGGCGCTGCAGTTCACGCACACGATGGCAGCGAAGTCACTGATCCTGTCGCCATCCGGTGGCATGGTATTGAAATCCGGGCCGGGTCTGTATCCGATTACCGGTCTGGCCTGGAGCGGTAACGGCAAGATCAAGACGGTCGAAGTATCAGCCGATGGCGGTGACTCGTGGGCGGAAGCCGAATTGCAACAACCGGTATTGGCCAAGGCATTCACCCGGTTTCGTATTCCCTGGCAATGGAACGGCAAACCGGCCGTGTTAAAGAGTCGTGCAATCGATGAGACCGGTTACGTGCAGCCGGAGCGCGAGCAATTGATCGCCGAGCGCGGGCGGCATGGTTTCTATCATTACAATGCCATTGTCAGCTATAGCGTCGATAAAAATGGCAGCGTGAAACACGTGTTTGAAAAGCCGCCGGTGCAGGCAGAAGACGGTGAGATCAGTATCGATGCGGGTTGGGACTGACATGTCAGTTGTCAGCAAGGCGAGTTGGCGGGTTTTCCTGCTTGTCGGGATCTCGTTTTCCGTCAACGCCGATCATCCACAAGGATTAAATCTTGGCCAGCCGGTCACGCCACAGGAGATTGCAGCCTGGGATCGTGGCGTCATGCCCGACGGTCAAGGCTTGCCGCCGGGGCAGGGGAGCGTCAGCGAAGGCAAAGCCATTTACCAACAGCAATGCATCAATTGTCACGGTGAAAACGGCCTCGGCAACTCCGGCGATCAACTGGCCGGTGCGATACATTCATTGACCGATGAGTGGCCAGAACAAACGATCGGTACTTACTGGCCGTATGCCACAACACTGTTCGATTTTACCCGCCGTTCCATGCCGATGACGCAACCGGGATCGCTATCCGATGATCAGGTGTATGCCGTCGTCGCCTACATGCTGTTTTTGAACAGGATCATCGGGGAAGATGTCATTATGAATGCGGAGATGCTGAAAAAAATAGACATGCCGAACCGCGACGGGTTTATCAATATCTATGAGCAGCCGGAATAATTTCTTCACGAAATTTCAGGTTGCATGTGACAACGGGTTTTACGTCAACAATCAGCTACAGAATTCAGTATAATCGCCGCCTAAATTTACAAGGTCGGTGTCATGTCGGGCAATACATTCGGAAAACTATTCACATTAACCAGTTGTGGTGAGAGTCACGGCTGGGGTTACCTCGGTATTGTCGATGGTTGTCCACCGGGACTTGAACTCAGCGAAGCCGACCTGCAAGTTGATCTGGACCGGCGTAAGCCGGGGCAGTCTCGCCATGTCACGCAACGCAAGGAATCCGACGCGGTAAAGATTGTCTCCGGCGTGTTCGAGGGAAAAACGACCGGTACACCGATCGGTCTTGTCATCGAAAACGAGGATCAGAAATCGAAAGACTACTCGGCAATCGAGAACACGTTTCGTCCGGGTCACGCCGATTACACGTATCAGCAGAAATACGGCATTCGCGATCATCGCGGTGGCGGTCGCGCCTCGGCACGCGAAACGTGCATGCGCGTGGCGGCGGCAGGGATAGCGAAAAAATATTTAAACGAAAAGTTCGGCATGCAGATCCGCGGCTACCTGGCCGAGCTCGGCCCGAATGCGATCGAGTTCAAGAGCTGGGACGGCATAGACGACAACCCGTTCTTTTGTCCGGACCCGGGACGCGTCGCCGAGCTTGAACAGTACATGGATCAACTGCGCAAGGACGGGGATTCCGTCGGCGCGCGTATAAACATCGTCGCGACCAACCTGCCGGTCGGTCTGGGTGAGCCGATCTTTGATCGCTTGGATGCCGACATTGCCAAAGCGATGGTGAGTATTAATGCCGTCAAAGGTGTCGAGATCGGCGCCGGTTTCGCCGCCGTGCATCAACGTGGCACCGAACATCGTGACGAGATTGAAAATAATACATTTCTGACAAATCGTGCCGGTGGCGTACTTGGCGGCATTTCGACCGGGCAGGACATCGTTGTCAGCATTGCATTAAAACCGACATCGAGCATTCGTATCCCCGGTAAAACGATCAATAAAAGCGGAACTGCTGACGAAGTCGTGACGAAAGGCAGGCACGATCCCTGTGTCGGTATCCGTGCGACACCGATCGCCGAAGCCATGCTGGCGTTGACGTTAATGGATCACGTATTACGACATCGTGCACAATGCGGGGATGTGCAATCAGAAACACCGAGGGTCAGGTAAAGAGTTACCCGTCATTAGCTATTTGCTAACAGCAGCTGTTAATTAGTATTTAGATGAATCCTCGTATCGAACCTTGCAAATTTCATCCGCCATCTTGTTTTCTCCGGTTGCCATCAGCTTATGGCTGATGGTTGACGTTCAATGAGCGCCGTTCTTCCTTACTGGCGCCTGTCGTCGTTTTATTTTTTTTACTTTGCCGCGATCGGCGTCATCCTGCCTTATTGGCCGTTGTACCTGCAGTCGATTCAGTTTGACGCTGTCGCCATCGGGCAACTAACTTCTATCCTGTTAGCCAGCAAGATCTTTGCACCGTACGTCTGGGGCTGGTTTGCCGATCACTATGGTCAGCGCATGCGCATCATTCGCATTGCCGGTATCTGTGCCGTCGTCACCTATGCCGGTGTGCTGCTGAACGATCAATTTTACTGGCTCGCGATCGTCATGATCGTGTTTGGTTTCTTCTGGCATGCAATGCTGCCGCAGTTCGAAGCGGTGACAATGAATCATCTTGGTCAGTCCACCGATACGTATACCAAAGTGCGAGTCTGGGGGTCGATCGGCTTTATCCTGCCGGTCGTGGCGCTTGGCTTTTTATTTGAGTACCACGACATCGGCTTATTGCCTTGCATCATGCTGGCGTTTCTGGCGCTGATCTTTATGTCGAGCCTGGTCACACCGGATACGCCGTCGCAGGATCACCCTGATGACCATGGTTCGATTCTCGCCAGCCTGAAACGCCCGCCGGTTATAGCCTTGCTAAGCGCCTGTTTTTTGATGCAGATGAGTCATGCACCTTACTACACGTTTTTTACCGTGTACCTGGAAGACTACGGTTACAGCCGTGCCTTCATCGGCAATATGTGGGGACTGGGTGTGCTGGCCGAGGTTCTGGTTTTTATACTGATGCACAGACTGGTATTGCGGCATGGACTGAAAAACCTGCTGTTGCTCAGCCTGTTGCTCGCGGCACTGCGGTGGTTGCTGATCGGCCACGCGGTACAGTCGGTGACATTGTTGGTGTTTGCCCAGTGTCTGCATGCCGCCAGTTTTGGTATCTATCACGCCACAGCGATACAGATCGTCCATCGCTATTTTACTGGTCGCCTGCAGGGGCGTGGCCAGGCGCTATACAGCAGCATCAGTTTTGGTGCCGGTTTGTCACTGGGTAGCCTGCTGGTCGGGCACGTGTGGGAGGGTGTCGGCGCGGCCACCAGCTTTTCACTGGCAGCGTTGATCGCGCTGTTGGCCGCTGCCGTTGCCTGGAAATGGGTGTCTGTACGGGAACATTGCGAGGAGGTCTGGCTCCAAGAATCAACAAAATAAAACACAAAACCGGTCATATTCCGATTAAAAATTTAATGTATTTTCATTTCCGGAAGATATATATACAACAACCACGAAATCTTATTCAACATGTCCGGTAACCCACAAGCAAAACTACCGCGCAACAGTCAACTGCACTGGTACAGTATCAAGGATGTCATGGGGCAGGGCGGCTTCGGCATTACCTACGAGGCGTACGATAAAAACCTGAAGCGCAAGGTCGTGATCAAGGAGTATTTTCCGGGAGACTGGTCAATGCGTGCCGACAATCACACCGTGCAGACGAATTACGCCGACAACCAGGAAAACTTCGAATGGGGGCTGGATCGGTTTATCTCGGAAGGCCAGATGCTGGCCAAGTTCAATCATCCGAACATCACGCAGGTGTACTCCGTGTTCACGGAGAACAATACGGCCTACATCGTGATGCGGCACGAGGATGGTATTACGCTGAGAAAAGTGCTGAAAATGGTCAAGGCGATCGATTACGAGGATATCCGCATGATCCTTGCACCGATCCTGAATGGTTTAAAACAGGTGCATGCGACCGGCATCATTCATCGGGATATCAAGCCGGAAAACATCTATATCAAGAATAACGGCGAACCGGTGCTGATCGATTTTGGCGCGGCCCGTTATGCGCTCGGTGAAAAGACCCAGGCCCTGACGATGGTCGTCACACCCGGTTACGCCCCGGTTGAACAATACGGTAGCGAAGACGTGAAACAGGGCCCGTGGACCGACATTTATTCCTTGAGTGCGACCGTCTATCGCTGCGTTTCGGGTATGGAGCCGGTCGATGCGATCACGCGTAACAATCGCTTCCTGCAGGAGAAACCGGACCCGCTGATTTCCTTAAAATCACTGATGCGTGACCGGTTTCCGACGGAATTTCTCGAGGCGATCGATGTCGGCTTGTCACTGAAACCGCAGGATCGACCGCAATCGATCGAAGAGTGGGAAAAAATACTCGGTCTTGAAAGCGGGGGAAAAGAGAAAGCATCGCAGAAAAAAGCGTTGAACATCGTTGGCATGCGGGCGGCAGCGGCTAGCGACAATCCTGACCTGGAACTGGCGGAAGTGGAGGCGAGCGTAGACGAGGCTTACAACCCGACCGTGGCAGATCGTCAGGAGGAAAGTGCAACGGTCCAGCGCTACCGTGCCTTCATCCCGTTTAAAAACCAGGGCTTTTACCTGCCATATTTCGAGCCCGGCCAGGGCCGAAGCAGAGCGAAATTATCGTGGAATATGCCTGCGTTCCTGTTTGCGCCAGTTTGGTTCGCATATAAAAAACTGTTTCTTTTCGCCGGCCTTGTCTGCCCGCTGTTGTTCCTGTTGGCGTTTACCCTGTCCCATTACGCGCTCGCCGGCCTGTTGGTCACGGATATGCACGTGTTGCTGAATCCTGTAGCAGACGTGGCGCTGGTGATAGCAGTTATGCTGGTGATGCTGGTGTCAGGACTGACCGGGCACTACCTGTATTTCAGCAAGGCGCGTCGATATGTCAAACGTTCACAAGTGTTGTACGACAATCTTGAAAAGCAATGCGACTACCTGGCGCAACGGTCCGGTAACTCGCTGGCCGCCGCCACAATTGTCCTGATCATGACGGTACTCGTCCTGGTTGCCGGTTACCTGTATCTGGACAAACAGAATGACAAGGCGAGAACGACCACGTCGATGACGTTGGCGACGCTTGAACGGCAACAGGCTGGGGTGACTGACTATTTTCGGCTAAATCAAGGGTGGCCGGAGAACATTGCGCAACTGGATGCCGCCTCTGCATCGACAGCCGGTGTCGCGGCGATACATCTGGGAGAAAGGCTGATCGTTATCGATGTTCAATCTGATCTGCCCGGTCTGACCCCTTCAACCTGGACGCTGGCCGCGTTCGCACAACCGCAGGGTGACAGCAGCATGCAGTGGCAATGCGCAACGATATCCTGGCCATTATATTTGTTGCCGAGTAACTGCCGGATCCCGCTGAAGTAACGGTGGCGATGGATCAGGTGCTGGTACCACCTACCGTCAATTCATCGATCTTGATTGTCGGTTGACCGACGCCGACCGGCACCGATTGGCCGTCTTTACCGCAGGTGCCGATGCCACTGTCGAGCGCCATGTCATTACCGACCATCGACACGCGAGTTAACACGTCAGGACCATTGCCAATAATCGTTGCACCCTTGACCGGCGCCGCCAGTTTTCCGTTTTCGATCAACCACGCCTGGCTTGCACTGAAGACAAACTTGCCGTTGGTAATGTCGACCTGACCACCACCGAACTGCGTGGCGAAGATGCCACGCTCGACCGAGGCAATGATCTCTTCCTGTGTATGCTGACCGTTTAGCATGTATGTGTTCGTCATGCGTGGCATGACCAGATGCGCATACGATTCGCGCCGACCGTTACCGGTAGGTGCCATGCCCATCAGTTTCGCGTTATGTTTGTCCTGTATATAACCTTTCAGTATTCCATCCTCGATCAATGTCGTGCATTGCGTCGGCATGCCTTCGTCGTCGACGTTCAGTGAACCGCGTCGATTTTCAATCGTACCGTCATCGACGACCGTGACACCCGGCGAAGCCACACGTTCGCCAATGCGGTTGGCAAATGCGGATGTGCCCTTGCGATTAAAATCGCCCTCCAGGCCATGGCCAATCGCTTCATGCAACAGGATGCCGGGCCAGCCCGGGCCAAGTACGACCGTCATCCCGCCGGCCGGTGCATCGACGGCTTTCAGGTTTATCAAGGCCTGCTCGACGGCTTCATCAACATAGCTCTCGGCCATGTTCGCATTGATAAAGTATTCGTAGCCAAAGCGACCGCCACCGCCGGAGCCGCCGCGTTCAACCCGACCGTTCTGTTCAACAATGACATTGACGTTCAGTCGTACCAGTGGACGGATGTCGGTGCGATAGGTGCCATCACTGGCAGCGACCAGTATGGTATTACTGAGCCCGGTCAGACCGATCATCACCTGTTTCACGCGCGGGTCTTTTTGTCGCGCCCTCGCGTCAAGTTGTTTCAGCAGATTAACCTTGTCATCGGCGTTCAGTGACAGCAGCGGATCATCTTCTTTATATAGCATTGGCGATGGCTGTTTCTGCCAGGCCTGTACCTGGTTCTGGCCACCGCTGCTGGCAATCGCGCGGGCCGATTGCGCCGCCTGTTCCAGTGCCGGTGCGACGATCTCGTCGGAGTAGGCAAAGCCGGTTTTCTCGCCGCTGATCGCGCGAATACCAACGCCCTGATCGATGCTGTGACTGCCCTCCTTGACGATGCCGTCTTCCAGCACCCAGGATTCCGAGCGACTGCTTTCAAAATATAGATCAGCGGCATCAATATTATGCGTCATGATCCGGTTCAGTGTTTTTTCCAGGTCATTGACCGCGAGGCCGGTCTTGTTCAGCAGTTGTTGTTCGGCAAGTGCAGTGGAATCAGTCATTCGTTGTTACCAGTTCGGTTTCAGTTTTATATGGGGGTGCACGCGTCGATTTAAACCTTGCGATGCCGCAGGACCGGAAAGTCCTGGCGCAGACGCTTTAATAACGCGATATCAATGTCAGCGCAGGCGATGCCCGCGCCCGATTCGATTTGTGCCAGTATCTTGCCCCAGGGATCAATGATCATGCTGTGTCCCCAGGTTTCACGTTCGTTAATATGCTTGCCGCCCTGGTTGGAGGCGATGACATAGCTCAGGTTTTCGATCGCCCGGGCACGTAACAGTGTTTCCCAGTGTGCCTGTCCGGTTTTAAAGGTAAACGCAGACGGTACGGCGATCAGGTTAACGTCGGCGGCATGCATACCACGATACAACTCGGGAAAGCGTAAATCGTAACAGACGCTGAGGCCGATATTCGCAAATGCGGTTTTGGCGACGACCGCATCGTGGCCGCCCTCGATCGTGCTCGATTCGTTATACACCTCTTTCTCGTTCGCATCGACACAGACATCAAACAGGTGCATCTTGTCATAGCGGGCAATCATCAGGCCCTCGGGATCATACAACAGGCTGGCGGCACGGATATGCTGTTCATCACTGGCTTGCAGCGGGATGGTACCGCCGAGAATCCACAGCTGATGTTGTCTGGCCTGGTCGGCAAGAAATTGCTGGATCGGTCCCTTACCGAACGGTTCGACGATAGCCAGCTTGTCCTGCTCCTGCATTCCCATTAACGGAAAATTTTCCGGTAACAGGCAAAATTCAGCGCCACCGGCATGGGCGTCGGCGATTAACCGGCTGGCTTGCTGCAGATTTTCCTCGACATCTGCCGTCGAAACCATCTGAATTGTTGCGATACGGGTCTTCATGCCGTTGATTATACCTGCTTCGTCATTCTCGTATCTGCAACGCTGATGGCGTATACTCGACCGCTTTTGAAATTTCGATAATTACAGCAAATTGAACGAAGATTTTCCCAGAATTAACCGCTTGCCCCCGTACGTTTTCAACATCGTCAATGATCTGAAAATGGATGCCCGCCATCAGGGCGAGGATGTCATCGATTTCGGCATGGGCAACCCGGATCAACCGACCCCGAAGCACATCATCGACAAACTGGTCGAGGTGGCGCAACGTGAAGATACGCACCGCTATTCCGTGTCTCGCGGTATTCCGCGTCTGCGTCGGGCGATCTGTAACTGGTACAAGACCAACTACGACGTGGATCTGGATCCGGACTCCGAGGCCATCGTTACGCTTGGATCAAAAGAAGGCCTGGCGCATCTCGCGATGGCCGTCGTTGATCGCGGTGATGCCGTACTCGTGCCAAATCCTGCGTATCCGATCCATCCGTTCGGTTTTACCATCGCCGGTGCCGATGTCCGCCATATTTCGATGAACCCGGACGTCGACTTTTTTGAGGAAGTCGAGAAAGCGGTACGTGATTCCTGGCCCAAACCGAAAATGTTGCTGCTGAATTTTCCCGGCAACCCGACCACGGAATGCGTTGAACTACCTTTTTTTGAGAAGGTAGTCGAGTTCGCGCGTGAAAATGATATCTGGGTTATCCAGGACCTGGCCTACGCCGAGATCGTGTTCGACGGTTACAAGGCCCCGTCGATCTTGCAGGTGCCGGGCGCGAAAGACGTCGCGGTCGAGTTTTATTCGATGTCAAAAACATACAACATGCCGGGCTGGCGTATCGGCTTCATGGTGGGTAACCCGACACTGGTCGGCGCACTGGCGCGGTTGAAGTCCTACCTGGACTACGGTCTGTATACGCCGATGCAAGTGGCGGCGATCACGGCACTGGAAAGCGATCAGTCGTGTGTCGAGGAAATCCGTAACATGTATCAGCAACGCCGCGACGTATTGTGCGATGGTTTGAATGCGATCGGCTGGCAGGTTGAAAAACCGAAGGCGACGATGTTTGTCTGGGCACCGATTCCGGAAGAATACAAGGAACTCGGTTCACTCGAATTTTCGAAAAAAGTCATGTTGGAAGCGAAAGTCGCCGTCTCACCGGGCATCGGCTTCGGTCAATACGGTGATCAGCATGTGCGTTTCGCCCTGATAGAAAACGAACATCGCACCCGACAAGCCGTTCGTGGTTTGCGTTCGATGTTTCGTGAAGAAAACGTCGTCGCCGAATAAAAAATTCCGAACATTCATAATATAGTTAATTGTTTAACAGGGCAGATCTATGCAACCAGTTAAAGTAGGGTTACTTGGTCTTGGCACGGTGGGTGGTGGCACGGTCAGTGTGCTGACCGGTAACGCCGACGAGATCAGTCGACGTGCCGGTCGTGGCATTGTCATCAGCCATGCCGCGGCAAAAGAATACAACGCGGATAGCATCAAGGGGCTGGATCAGATCCATTCCATTACCGACGATGCCTTTGCTGTTGTTAATGATCCGGATGTGGAAATCGTTATTGAGTTGATCGGTGGGTATTCGCCGGCGCTGGAGCTGGTCATGCAGGCGATTGAAAACGACAAACACGTCGTCACCGCCAACAAGGCATTAATTGCCAAACACGGTAATGAAATCTTCCAGGCGGCACAAAAGCAGGGCGTCACCGTCGCGTTTGAGGCCGCAGTCGCCGGTGGTATCCCGATTATCAAGGCGATGCGCGAAGGACTGGCCGCGAACCAGGTGTTATGGGCAGCCGGTATTATCAATGGTACCGGTAATTTTATCCTGACCGAGATGCGCGACAAGGGCCGTGCTTTTGCAGATGTGTTAAAGGAAGCCCAGGCGCTCGGTTATGCCGAGGCCGATCCGACGTTTGACGTTGAAGGTATCGATGCCGCGCACAAGTTAACGATTATGGGATCGATCGCATTCGGTGTGCCGCTACAATTTGACAAGACGTATACCGAGGGCATCTCAAAGATTCAGCCGCAGGACGTCGTCTATGCCGAACAACTCGGTTATCGCATCAAGCATCTCGGTATCACGAGAAAAACGGACAAGGGCATAGAACAACGCGTGCACCCAACGTTGATCCCGGAGAGACGGTTAATTGCGAATGTCGATGGTGTCATGAACGCGGTTGTGGTCATGGGCGATGCAGTTGGACCGACGTTATATTACGGTGCCGGTGCCGGTGCATTACCGACTGCATCTGCGGTTGTGGCCGATGTTATTGATGTAGTGCGTGCGTTGACGACCGATCCGGAAAATCGCGTACCGCATCTTGCGTTTCAGCCAAACGCACTATCGGATTTACCTATTCTCGCGATGGAGGATGTAGAAACAGCCTATTACCTGCGCATGCAGGTGATCGACAAGCCGGGAGTGCTGGCCGCCGTGACCGGTATTTTTGGTGAGTCCGGCATCAGTATTGAAGCCATACTGCAAAAAGAGCCCATGGAGGGCGAAGATGACGTGCCGGTTATTTTCCTTACGCAACGTGTGCTCGAACGCAACATGAACGAGGCACTGCAAAAGATCGAGGCATTACCAAACATACATGGTGAAGTGATGCGCATTCGGGTGGAATCGTTAAAATGAGTTTTCGCAAGCGCTATACCGGTTTGATTGAGCGTTATCGTGACCGCCTGCCGGTGCATGACGATACCCGGTTGATCAGTCTTGGCGAAGGCAACACGCCGTTAATTCGCTTGCACAACATCCCGGATCAACTTGGCAGGGATGTCGACATCTATGTTAAATACGAAGGTCTGAATCCGACCGGCTCGTTCAAGGACCGCGGTATGACCATGGCCGTGACGCAGGCCGTGGCGGAAGATTCCAAGGCGATCATCTGCGCCTCCACCGGCAACACGTCGGCCTCGGCCGCGGCGTATGCGGCACGTGCCGGTATAACCGCGTTTGTGCTGATACCGGATGGCAAGATTGCGCAGGGCAAACTGGCGCAGGCGATGATGGAAGGCGCCACGATTATACAGATCAAGGGCAACTTTGATGATGGTATGCGTCTTGTAAAAGAAGTGGCAGAGACAGCGCCCGTCACCATTGTCAATTCCATTAACCCGTATCGCCTGCAAGGACAAAAAACCGCCGCGTTTGAAATCATTGAGGAACTGGAACGCGCGCCGGATTATCATTGCTTGCCCGTTGGCAACGCCGGCAATATCACCGCGCACTGGATTGGTTATTCCGAGTATGCCTGTAACGATGCCGATAATGTGACGCAGGCGTGCAGCTTTTGTGATGGTCATTGCCGTTATGCCGGTGGGGCTGTCGTCGGTTCGCGACCGAAGATGGTGGGTTACCAGGCCGCCGGTGCCGCACCATTTCTGCGCGGTGCCATGGTCGATGAACCGGAGACCGTCGCGACCGCGATCCGTATTGGGCATCCGCAGTCGTGGGACAATGCCTGGCTGGTGAATAAAGAGTCGGGCGGCTGGTTTGATGAATGTGACGACGAGTTGATTCTGGCCGCGCAGAAATTACTCGCAGAGAAAGAAGGCGTGTTTTGTGAACCGGCCTCGGCGACCTCACTCGCGGGTGCGATGCGCGATATCGAATCCGGCAAGATTCCCGAGGGCAGTACGATTGTTTGTACGCTGACCGGGCACGGCCTGAAAGACCCGGATACTGCGATCAAACAAAGCACGGCCCCGGTCATCAAGACTGAAGCCACATTGCAGGATGTGGAAAAAGCCATTCTTGATAATGTGTAATGCCGGCAGGCATGCGACACAATAACCATGCTGTGTTGGCGTGATTGATCTGACGCTGTACATTCCAGGTCTGTTACGTTTTTCAAAATACGATTTATACGAAGATTTCACTGCTCCCGCTGCCTTAACCTCGGTGCTGAATTACTCAGCACGTGTAACCACGACGAGTGAAGAGTATTGCGCAACACTGGCCGCATTGTTTGCCTGTCCGATTGCCGACAACGAGGATTTTCCCGCCGCCGCGATCAGTCGACTGATCGATGATGCCGAGCGTCCGCAGGGCACGTGGTTACGCGCGGACCCGGTCTACCTGAGTACGGATGCACATGGTGTGACACTTTACGATGGCATACGCCATGAACTCGACCTGCACGAAGCACTGGCACTGGCAGCCAGGTTGTTCCCTCTCTTCGACGAGTCCGGTTATACACTGGAAGTGCCGGATGCCAGACGCTGGTATGTGCAATTACCGCACACACCGAAACTGCAAACACAGTCTGTGTATGCCGCACGCGGTCAGTCCATCCTGACACGGATGCCGGTTGGCAATGATGGACAGGACTGGACGCAACTGCTGAATGAGGTGCAGATGTTGTTACATGATGCGGATGTCAATCGCCAGCGGCAGAGTCGGAAACTACCACCGGTAAACAGCGTCTGGTTCTGGGGGTGCGGTCAACTACCGAATGTACTGGAACGCCGTTGGTCGGCCGTATTTGCCGAAGATGTGATCGTCCGGGGCCTGTCGATGCTTTCAGCGACACCCTGTTACGAGTTGGAGACGTTTTTTCCCCGGCTGGCGGAACAGGACAACCGTGCAAATTTTCTTGTCGTTATGGATTCAACGCATGCTATCGCCGCGTACCAGGATGTGGCGGCATGGCATGATGCATTGTTACAGCTTGAACAAAAATGGCTACAACCGATTGTGAATCAGATATATTTAAACCGGATAAAAACGCTTAATCTGATCGTCGATGGATGTCGCTTCCGCTTCAGTAAATGGCAGACATTGAAATTCTGGCAAGCCTGGAATCAGTTTCAGGATCACCTGCAAATCTCTGCACGCTGATGAGTAAGAACTCTGCTTCCGGAAAAACCATTGTCACCCGCGAGGTGCCGAACAAGGTTAATTTTTCTGATCAAATACACCCGGTGCTGGCACGGGTTTACGCCGCACGCGGGCTGACAGATGAACAGGAACTCGATTATTCGCTGTCCCGGTTGTTACCGTATCAGTCGTTGAAAAATATTGATGCCGCGGTTGCCTTGCTGATGGCCGCACTTGGTTCAGGCAAAAAAATACTGATCGTCGCCGACTTTGATGCCGACGGTGCGGCCAGTTGCGCGTTGGCGATACGTTGTTTAAGCGCGCTTGGCGCCAGCGTGCAATATCTGGTACCGAACCGCTTTGAATACGGGTATGGCCTGACGCCGGAGATCGTCGATATAGCCAGCGAGTTTGAACCGGACCTGATCATTACCGTTGACAATGGCATCTCCAGCCTGGCCGGCGTTGCTCATGCACGTGCCCTGGGGATCGATGTGCTGGTGACCGATCATCATTTGCCGGGTGCGCAATTACCCGGTGCGAATGTCATCGTGAATCCGAATCAGCCAGGTGATGACTACGCCAGTAAACACCTGGCCGGTGTCGGCGTGATCTTCAATATCATGATTGCTTTACGTGCGAGCTTGCGGGCAGAGGGCTGGTTTCAACAACAGGCAATCGAGGAATTCAATCTCGCCAACTTGCTTGATCTGGTGGCACTGGGTACTGTTGCCGATGTCGTACCGCTGGATCAGAACAACCGGATCATGGTGTCGCAGGGACTGGCACGTATCCGTGCCGGGCAATGTTGTGTAGGAATTTCTGAATTACTGCAGGTTGCCGGACGTAATCCACGCACGATCGTCAGCGCCGATCTCGGCTTTGCCGTGGGACCACGATTGAATGCAGCCGGACGCCTGACCGATATGTCGATCGGTATTGAATGTTTACTGACTGACGATGTTAAACAGGCACGGGAATTGGCACAACAGTTACATGATTTGAATCTGGAACGGCGTTCGATTCAACAGGACATGGAACACACCGCATTTTCATCACTGGATGCAAAAATCGATTTTGAAAAAGGTGAGATACCCGCAGGGATATGCCTGTTTGATGAGGACTGGCATCAGGGTGTTGTCGGAGTGCTGGCATCCAGGGTAAAAGAAAAACTGCATCGACCGGTAATTGTCTTCGCACCGGACCAGGCAGACCTGATCAAAGGTTCTGCACGTTCAATCAGTGGTGTACATATCCGCGATGTCCTTGAGTCAATTGCAACTCAACAACCGGGTCTAATTGAAAAATTCGGTGGTCATGCGATGGCTGCCGGTCTCACAATACGCAGGCAAAACCTGTCGCGATTACGGGAAATGTTTACCGCCTCCATCCTGCAACAGGTTGACAAGCAACAGTTAAACGGCATGTTGCTGACCGATGGTAAACTGACATCCGAGCAGTTGCAGCTGGAACTGGCCGCGGCAATCCGTAATGGTGGACCCTGGGGCCAGGCGTTTCCCGAGCCACTGTTCATTGGAGACTTTATCGTATCGGATTGGCGCATCGTTGGTGAAAAACATGTCAAACTACGTTTATCGCCGAGTGACTCTGACTCACAGATCGAAGCAATTGCGTTTAATCAGGCCAATGACTGGGATGAGTTGAACAAGGAAATCCGCGCGACATATCGGCTGGATATCAATGAATTTGCCGGTAGAACCTCGTTACAGCTTGTTATCGAAAACCTCGGCCCAATCCCGTCAGGGCCTGCTGGCAGCGGCGCGTAGCAGACTTTTAATGATTTCCGGTTTAAGTCAGGAAATGAGAACAACCAACAAATAATAAAGTCTGGAGTGAATTGGCAGATATAGTGTATTTGGGTGCCAGCTTTTGCCGGCCTGCCCGAATTCGCGTTTGAATATGCAGGAACCAGAATGACGCAACCCGAGACAGGCAGTCTGAACATTGGTATGGCGACGAAGGTCAGCCTGCTTTGTTGTGCCCTGGTCATTATTACTGCGTTGTCACTGTCTGTCTGGTTGTTGGCTGAATTCAATGAACAACTGGTCGAACGTAAAAGCGAGCAACTGAGCGCTGATACCAATCTGCGCGGCAGCAGTTTTCAGATACAGATAGATGAACTGATACGTGATGTGCGCTTGCTTGCCGGCACACCCCCTGTCCAGGGCATCATTCGCACCAGTCAGAATGACGGTGTCGACCCGAAAGACGGTTCCAGTTTGTCATTCTGGTACGAGCGTCTGCAAACGATTTTCAGCCAGATGCTGGAAGTCAGGGAAGATTATCTGCAAATTCGGTACATAGGCGTTGCCAACAACGGGCGTGAACTGGTGCGGGTGGATCGCGCTGATTCGTCAAGCCCGGTACGGGTCATTGAAGCTGCGCAGTTACAGGAGAAAAGCAACAGTAAATATTATCAGGAAGCAATCCAAAAGCCGGAATTTGGTATCAGTTTGTCGGACATTAACCTAAACCGCGAATACGGCAAGATCAGTGAACCGTTTATCCCTGTCCTTCGCGCATCGATTACCATCTACGATGAAGCCAATAACGTATTTGGATTTGTCATTATCAATAAAAATCTGAATATCACTTTTTCCAATCTGGTTAACTCCGGTGAAAAGAGTCAGCAATATTTTATTACTGACGAAAATGGCGAGTATCTCTATCATCCGGATGCATCACGTACCTATCGCTATGAGTTTGGTTCATCAGCTCGCATCCAGCATGACTTATCCGGGCTGGACACGGCATTTTTCACCAACGGTGGAGCTACCACCACTCTGATTACCCCGGCCGGAGAACAGGCAGAAAATATAATCAGTTTGCGAAAAGTGTATTACGCGCCTGATGAAAGTGAGCGCTATATCATTATTGCCCTGCAGGACACGATGGAACAGGTAACGTCAGTGATTGACCGTACCCGCAAACAATCATTATTGATTCTCATAGTGCTTATCCTGATTGCGATTACGATTGCGCTTGTGTTTGCCAGTCAATTGATGCAGCCGATCAACAGCATGGCAAATGCGATCCAGGAGTTCAGTTTTGATAAGGACATGCCTGCGTTGCCAACAGGACACAAGGATGAAGTCGGGGTATTGGCACGTGCATTCACCGAGATGATTGAGAGAATCCGTGAACGCGACCGAAACCTGCACATTGCCCAGGATAGAATCAAAGCGGTGCTGGATAACGCCGCCGATGTGATTCTTGCGGTTGAGTCGGACGGCACGCTGCTAAGTGTGAATCGGGCGGCACAGGAAATATTCGGTTATACGGCAGAGGAAATGATCGGCAGAAATATTGTAGATTTCGTGGTTTCGGATCAACCGGAAGGAGATGTTGAACCGGATCAGTTGTTGCCAGATGCATTGAAATCGAATCGCAGCGATAT
This sequence comes from Gammaproteobacteria bacterium, assembly GCA_041984885.1. Classification (GTDB taxonomy): domain Bacteria; phylum Pseudomonadota; class Gammaproteobacteria; order Eutrophobiales; family Eutrophobiaceae; genus UBA4486. The sequence goes on along the minus strand of JBHIXH010000019.1, from coordinate 20,957 downwards.
GAAGGGTCGGCATAAAAGTGGCACCCGGTTTGATGTTGAAATGTCAGTCAGCGAATTAAAAAACGAATTTGATCGCGGCTATATTGCAATTATCCGCGATATTTCCGAGCGAAAAAAATCCGAAGAACAACTGCTTCGTTCCAACCAGGAACTGGAACAGTTTGCCTATGTGGCCTCGCATGACTTGCAGGAGCCATTGCGCATGGTTTCCAGTTATACCCAATTACTGCAACAACGTTATAACGACAAGCTGGATGATGACGCCCGGGAGTTTATTTCCTATGCAGTAGACGGGGCACAACGCATGCAATCGCTGATTCAGGATCTGCTGCTATACTCGCGACTGGACAAAAATGCGATCACGTTTACGCATTTTGATCTGAATATCAGTTTTGATAATTCACTGGAAAATCTGAAAGTGCTGATCGAGGAAAATGATGCCATTGTACAGGCGGATCATTTGCCTGTTGTCTATGGTGATCAGATACAAATACAGCAACTGTTACAGAACCTGATCAGCAATGCAGTCAAATATCGCGCACCTGACCGGTATATCCGGGTAAATGTAGCGGCAGAAGTCATCGACAATGAAATCATAGTCAGCGTCGAGGACAATGGCATTGGAATAGAAACACAATACCATAAGCGTATTTTCGGTATATTCAAGAGACTGCACACACGCCAGGAATACAGTGGCACCGGCATCGGATTGACTATTTGCAAACGGATTGTGGAATGGCACGGTGGACGAATCTGGCTGGAATCAGTTCCAGGCAAGGGCACCTGTTTCTATTTCAGTTTGCCAATTGCCTAGATCATTCTCCTTGACCGGATAAAAAAACAGATTGTATCTACGCTGAAAGCAGAAACGATGTATGAAACACTGATAACAAACAGAATGAATATGGCAGATGTCTGTGCTACAGGCGTATGCCTGCCTGTATTGATCGTGCGGGGTTGAAAATGGAAAAACACATACTGCCGATCACGATTGTTCTTTTTTCTCTCGTATTAGCCTTTGATCTGTATTCGCACCTCGGTATCGCTGCCGGTATTGCCTATATACCGCTTGTGGCGTGTGGCCTGTGGTTTCCCCGTAATACCATGCCACTTGTATTTGCCGCCGTGGCAACGGTGCTGATCATACTGGGATATTTCGCGTCACCGCATGCAGGTGTCTCTGATATCAACGTCCTGGTCAATCGCGGCCTCTCCATTCTGTCTGTCTGGATAGTGGCGGTGATTTGTCTTGAGCAAAAAAGAACACGTTCGGAACTATCAGAGAGTGAACAGCAGTTTCGACTGGCAATGGAGCATTCAGCGATTGGTATGGCACTGGTGGCACCGGATGGTAAATGGCTGAAGGTCAATCATGCGCTGACAAACATGCTTGGCTATACGCAGGAAGAATTATTGACCATCGATTTTCAGACTATTACGCATCCGGACGATCTGGATGAAGACCTGCAGTTTGTTACCAGTATGTTGGCCGGATGGATTAACCATTACCAGATGGAAAAACGTTATTTGCACAAGCAAGGGCACATTATCCATGCATTATTATCCGTGTCACTGGTGCGGAATCCGGATAATTCCCCGGCGTGTTTTATCTCCCAGATAATCGATCAGAGCGCTCGCAAACGCGCCATCGATGATTTGAAGCAGTCAAACCGGGAACTTGAACAATTTGCTTACATTGCTTCACATGACCTGCAGGAACCGTTGCGCATGGTCACGAGCTACGTGGATCTGCTGGCCCGTCGCTACCAGGACAAACTGGATCAGGATGCAAGTGAATTCATACAATTTGCTGTCGATGGTTGCAAGCGCATGAGTAGACTGATTCAGGATCTGTTAGAGTTTTCCCGTGTCGGAACTCACCAGGCGGAATTTGTCATGGTTGACAGTCAGGCCGCATACGAACGGGCTATCAAAAATTTAAAAGTTGCTATCGAGGAGAGTCACTGCAAAATCACCTGCACGGATTTACCTAATGTACATGGTGACGCAAATCAATTAACACAATTACTGCAGAACCTGATAGGCAATGCGATAAAATATCGCCATCCTGATCGTGAATGTCAGATTTCAGTAGAGGCGTCGGTTATCAATGCTGACAAGGTACAATTCAATGTGCGTGATAATGGCATTGGCATTGAGCAGAAACATTTCGAAAAGATATTCGATATTTTCAAACGCCTGCATGGACGCAATGAATATGAAGGAACGGGCATCGGCCTTGCAATCTGTAAACGGATAGTTGAAAGCCATCAAGGCAAGATCTGGCCGCTGGCTGATGAACAACAGGGGAGCTGTTTTTGTTTTACATTGCAGCAGGCAAAAACATCACAGTAGATATGCGCTATTTCTGTGACAGAATATCGAACAGGGTTTAGTATAGTGGCTATAATTCAACGAGAGTACATGGAGACGAGTTGTGCAAAACACAGATAATCCGATCACAATATTACTGGTGGAAGACAACCCGGGCGATGCACGTCTTGCACAGGAAGCCCTGAAAGACGGCGGGATTCAAAACCAGTTGTTTCATGTTGTCGACGGTGTCGAAGCGATGGCATTTCTGCACAGGGAAGGTGAGTATGCGGATGTGCCACGCCCGAATCTAATCCTGCTCGATCTTAATTTACCGCGTAAGGATGGCCGTGAGGTGCTGGAGGAGGTGCGTGGTGATGCCGAACTGGCGCGCATACCAATCATTATATTAACCACGTCTCAAAGTGAAGTGGACATACTGCGCAGCTACGATCTACATGCTAATTGTTACATCACCAAGCCGGTGGATTTTGATCAATTCGTCGAGGTAGTCCGCTCTATCGAATACTTCTGGTTCACGATTGTTACGCTGCCCCAGGTACAAGCACAAGGATAAAAACCCAAGTATAAAAACCCAAGTATAAAAACCCAAGTATAAAAACCCGGAGTCGATTCATTGATATCACCGTTAAAACCCGCCCGTATCCTGCTGGTGGAAGATAATGCTGCCGACGTTCGCCTGACCCGTGAAGGCCTGCAGCAACTGAAAATCAGCAATGAGCTGTCGCATGTCGAAGATGGCGAGCAGGCCCTGGATTTTCTGTATCAGCGCGGAAATTATGTTACAGCTGAACGACCTGACTTGATCCTGCTCGATTTGAATTTGCCGAGACTGGGCGGACGTGAAGTGTTAAAGACAATCAAATCGGATGCGCATCTGGCCAGCATCCCGGTTGTAGTCCTGACCACCCTGACCGATGACGAGGCACGCGAGGCGGTTTATGAGATGAAAGCGAACTGTTTTATTTCGAAACCGCTGGAGCAAAAAGAATTTATGCAGGTCATTCTTTCGATTGGTAATTTCTGGTTTTCCGTGGCCCGATTACCGGATTAACCAGCCTGACGCCGGTGCCAGCCGGAGCGAAAATTCGCGTAAACCCCGAACCGCAACCAATTCTGAGTTTGCCAAGCTGTTCAGCCTAAGCCGCTGAAATTCTATAAAGTTTTACCTCTGTTGTGTCGTTATAACAAATAGTCCGCGAGATAAACCGATGCTCGCATTCGTGTGCACCAGGGGTGAGAAGTATTCTTATGCAGGAAAAACAGGCATTCCGTATTTTAATGATTACAGATGGAGAATCAGGACGTCAGCTTCTGACCGATGAGGCCCTGACGACCGTGCCGGTGCGTCAGTACGAATTCACGCATATAACCATGGCCGAACTGGAAGTTGCCAGGTCAAGACTGACCGGGTTTGATATCGGGCTGCTGGAACTTCCTGCACAATCCGAGCACGGTCTTTCGACCGTCTCCCGTCTGCACCGACAGTTACCCAGGTTACCGCTTATTGTAGTAGATGAAAGCGAGGATTCAGATAGACCAATCGAGGCGATTCGTCAGGGGGCACACGATTACCTGCATCACAGCCAGATTCAAAGCGGGGCGTTAACACGCTCGATTCAGTTTGCTCTGGAACGCAAACGACATACTGACCGTATGTTGAATAACAAATCCTATGAGCCATTGACCGGCCTGGCGAACAGGTTATTGCTGAACGATCGACTTGAACAGGCCATGCGTCGGGCGAAACGAAATCAGTCTGGTATCGCTGTCATGTACATTGATATTGATAATTTTCGTCAGTACGACGAACGCCTCGGACGTGAGCAGGCGGATAATTTGTTAAAGCTGGTTGCTCACCGGATTCGCCAGAGTCTGCGCAGTAGTGACACGCTGGCTCGTGTTGGTGCTGATGAGTTTGTGGTTTTGCTGGAAGCCATGAATCATACACACGGTGCAGTTGCTGTCTCGGAAAAAATTCTTGGAACATTAAATCAGGGCATCATGCTTGATGACGAACGAATCATCATTGAATGCAGTATTGGTATCGCGTTATATCCACAAAGTGGTGAAGACATTGATGATTTGATTTGCAAGGCGGAAGTGACACGTTGTCATGCTGCCGAACAGGGAGGTAATCGTTATTGCATATACATTGATGATATAGACAGTGAATTACGTAATACCATAAATCTGCAGGATGATCTGGTGCACGCACTTGAGCGTGATGAGTTTACGTTACATTTTCAACCCAAGTTTAATCTGAATAACGGGCGTATTTCAGGTACTGAAGCATTGTTACGCTGGGATCATCCCCGCAAGGGACTGTTAATGCCGGATGAATTTATTCATCTCATTGAGGACAAGGATACAATCAAGCATGTCGGTCGTTGGGTGATTGAAAAGGCCTGCGCAACCAACAAGGCATGGCACGAGAATGGTTTATGTGTCGGGCCGGTTGCAGTCAATATCGCCGGCAAGCAGATTCAGGATCCGGAATTCATACCAATGATTGAGCAAGTGCTGGCAGATACGGCCCTGCCTTCATGCCTGCTTGAACTCGAGATAACGGAAAATACGTTGATTGATAACGTGGAAATCTGCAATGAACAACTGGAACAACTGCGGCGTATCGGTGTTTCGATCGCAATTGATGACTTTGGTACCGGTTATTCATCATTTAATTATCTGCGAAATTTCCTGGTTGATACGATCAAGATTGATCGCAGTTTTATTGAGCATGTAAACAACCCCGGGCCGGAGGCCGCCATAACAACGGCCATTGTTCGACTGGCGCGTGACCTGAATGTGAACGTCGTGGCCGAGGGAGTAGAGAGTCTGAACCAATTCCGGGTTCTATATGATCTGGCAGCAGACGAGGTGCAGGGAAACCTGCTCAGTCCGGCTATGGCAGCCAGTTCCATGCAAAATTACCTGATTTCGAACGGACTCGATATAAAGCTGAGTCTGGATCACGATCTGAAGATGGCGGTATGACTGCAATGCATACGACACCGGCTAACGACGAACGGATCAAGGTTCTGCTGATCGAGGATAATCCTGCCGATTCCACCCTGTTTCGTCTGTTGCTGGAGGATGTCTCCTCGGTTGAATATCAGATTGATGTCGCGGAAAACCTGAAATCTGCACTGGAACTGATAAAACAAAATGATTTTGACATTGTCATGTCGGACCTGTCCCTGCCAGATGCGACCGGCTTTGAGTCTGTTGAGCAAATCAAGGAGACGAACAGCAAGTTGCCGATTGTCGTTCTCAGCGGCACGGATAATGAAGAATTCGCGCTTGAGGTCGTGAAGCTGGGTGCACAGGACTACCTGGTAAAAGGTCAGGGCGACAGCAATTTATATGCTCGTTCGATTCGTTATGCGATTGAACGCAAGAAAGTTGAGCAAGGCCTCAGTTATATGGCGCAATACGACGGTTTGACCGGACTGGCAAATCGCAGTCTTTTCATGGAACGTCTGGACCGCGCTATTGTGCGCGCCAATCGTAATACTTCAAAAGTTGCGATCATGTTTATCGACCTCGATCATTTCAAGCATATTAATGACTCACTCGGCCACAGTGCCGGTGATCACCTGTTGCGTGAAGTGGCCGAGCGTTTGACTGACTGTATACGTGAGGAGGATACGGTAGCCCGTTTTGGCGGCGACGAATTTACCGTTATTCTGGAAAACCTGCATCAGGACACGGATGCCGTCATCGTTGCCAACAAGATCATTAAATCGATTTCCGTACCGATTCAGTTAAACGAACAGGAATTGTTCGTCACACCCAGTATCGGTATCACGATGTATCCGACCGATGCCGACCGGGTCGAGCTGTTGGTTAAGCACGCGGATACCGCCATGTATCGCGCCAAGGCTGATGGTCGTAATGGGTTCCGTTTTTACACGGAGGGCATGAACAAGGCCACTGAAGAGCGGATGGAACTGGAATCGCGTCTGCGCCAGGCTCTTAAACGCAGGGAATTTGAATTGCACTATCAACCGAAGATCGATATTCAAACCGGTGAGATGGTTGGCGCAGAGGCCTTGCTTCGCTGGCACCAGAGTGAACTGGGCCTGGTATCACCGATGAAATTTATTCCATTGGCTGAAGAAACCGGCTTGATTAACGGCATCGGCGAGTGGGTGGTTAACGAGGCATGCAGACAGATGCAGGAATGGATCGAGGCAGGTATTGAACCGATTCGCCTTGCACTTAACCTGTCACCACGACAGTTTAATCAGCAGGACCTGGCCGAGATAATCTATGAGGCGACAACACGCCATTCGATCGTGCCAAGAAACATTGAACTCGAAGTCACCGAATCGTTGTTGATGAACGACACCAAGGCGACGATCAATATTCTATCCAGATTAAAAAACTGGGGTATGGGTATTTCTATTGATGATTTTGGAACCGGTTACAGTTCACTCGGTTATCTGAAGAGTTTTCCGGTGGAGACGTTGAAAATCGACCGCTCTTTCGTCAAGGATATTACGACGGATACCGATGATGCTGCGATTTGCTCCGCAATTATCGCGCTTGGCCATAAATTACGGTTAAACGTGACGGCAGAAGGTATCGAGACCGGAGAGCAACTGGAGTTTCTACGGTCGCAGGGTTGCGATGAGGCACAGGGGTATTATTTCAGTAAACCGCTGCCAGCCGATGACTTCAAACATTACATGGTGGAAAAAAAAATCAATTCATTACGTTTGATCAATGAGACATTGACCGAAGTACCACGTAAAACTGCATAAAATCGGGTCCTGTAATTCCGATAGCCGGTTCGGAATTTTCAGTTCTACAGCGCTTCTGACGGCGCAACTTTTGCTGTAAACTGCGCCAAAATTTTCACAGGTGTCAGCTCAATGTTGGAAGTCAACCCTATTCTCGTACGTATAAAAGAGTTACAGCAACGCACCGGGTTGCTCAGGGGGTATCTTTGACTACGAACAGAAATCCGAGCGACTGACCGAGGTTCAACGCGAACTGGAACAACCTGACGTCTGGGACAATCCGGAAAAGGCCCAGGCGCTCGGTAAAGAGCGTGCCCTGCTCGAAAATGTAGTTGAAGGCCTGGACAGGCTGCACACCGGTCTGCAGGATGCAGCTGAACTCATTGATCTCGCACGTGAAGAAGATGACGCAGAGGCGGTTGAGTCGGTGACATCTGATCTTGATGCGTATGAAAAGATTCTCGCAGATATGGAATTTCAACGCATGTTTTCCGGCGACGTGGATGCGAACAATGCCTATCTCGATATTCAGGCCGGTTCCGGTGGTACCGAGGCGCAGGACTGGGCCGAGATGTTGTTACGTATGTACCTGCGTTGGGGAGAGCAACACGACTTTAAAACGGAATTGATCGAGGCCTCTCCCGGCGATGTTGCCGGCATCAAGAGCGCGACGGTTTACGTGCAGGGGCCTTATGCATTTGGCTGGTTACGCACAGAGACCGGCGTCCATCGCCTGGTGAGAAAATCCCCGTTTGATTCCGGTAACCGGCGACATACTTCATTCGCGTCCGTGTTTTTATCGCCGGAGATAGATGATAACGTCGAGATTGAGGTGAATCCGGCCGATATTCGCACAGATACCTATCGCGCCAGCGGTGCCGGTGGTCAGCACGTGAACAAGACCGATTCTGCGGTACGTTTAACGCACATCCCCACTGGAATAGTTGTGCAATGTCAAAATGATCGTTCACAACACAAGAACCGCGACCAGGCAATGAAACAGCTACGTGCCAAGTTATACGAACTCGAGATACAGAAACTGAACGAGGAAAAACAGGCCATGGAAGATAACAAGGCTGACATTGGCTGGGGTAGCCAGATTCGTTCCTATGTGCTCGATCAATCGCGTATCAAGGACTTGCGTACAAATGTTGAAACCGGCAACACGCAGGCAGTGCTGGATGGTGATCTGGATGCCTTTATTGAAGCCAGTTTAAAGGCCGGGATATAACACGCTGTATTCATATCGGTCTTTTTTGTATGCTCTCTGAAACCTGAAAAACAAATCAAATATGTCCGAACACGATCTTTTGGCTGAACGCCGCAAGAAACTTACCGAACTGCGCGAACAGGGGCAGGCTTTTCCCAATACGTTTCGTAGAGATTCACTCTCGGCAGACCTGCATGCCGAGTATGAAGACAAGACGAAAGAAGAACTGCAGGAAATGCACGTTCAGGTCAGTATCGCCGGTCGTCTGATGACAAAACGGGTCATGGGCAAGGCCTCCTTTGCTCATCTGCAGGACATGACCGGTAGAATCCAGATCTACGTGAAACGTGATGAGTTGCCGGAAGGCGTCTACGCCGAGTTCAAAAAATGGGACGCCGGTGACATTGTCGGTGCAAGCGGTACGCTGATGAAAACAAACAAGGGTGAGTTAAGTGTACAACTGACGGAAATTCACCTGCTGACAAAATCGTTACGACCGCTGCCGGAAAAATTTCATGGCCTGACTGATCAGGAGACGCGTTACCGGCAGCGCTATGTTGACCTGATCATGAACGAGCACACGCGTAATGTATTTCAGACACGTTCTGCCGTCATCAGTTTCATCAGAAATTATTTGATCGAACAGGGTTATCTTGAAGTTGAAACACCGATGATGCATGTCATCCCCGGTGGTGCAACTGCCAGGCCGTTTATAACTCATCACAACAGCCTTGATATGCAATTATTCCTGCGCATCGCCCCGGAGTTATACCTGAAGCGACTGGTCGTGGGCGGTATGGAAAAAGTATTCGAGATCAATCGCAGTTTTCGTAATGAGGGATTATCGCCGAGGCATAATCCCGAATTCACGATGCTCGAGTTTTACCAGGCATACAGTGATTATCATGACCTGATTGATTTTTGCTTTAATGCCATCATATTCTTCACTTTTCAAATTTTTAATTAATTCTGAAATTGAATTGTAAAGATCGGAATCGATTTCTTGTATCGAGTCGGTTTCAGCTTCCTGTAAGATAAGTGCGTTCAGAGAGTTAATGTTGATCTTATTTTGTTCTGACATTGAAACACGTCT
>JBHIXH010000019.1:0-11562 GCA_041984885.1 Gammaproteobacteria bacterium | reverse complement strand
TGCGGAATCAATTTTACATTTTAACTCGTCTATGAAAGGCAGCGATTTAAATAATCGCGAAAGCCTGATTCAATACGCACAGGATCTGGGTGTTCATATCGAGGATGGATACGGCGTTGGCAAATTACAGATTGAGATATTCGAAAAAACGGTTGAGTCGAAATTAAAACAGCCAACATTTATTACGGCGTATCCGACAGAAGTTTCACCTCTGGCCCGTCGAAATGATGCAAACCCGGAAGTGACCGATCGCTTTGAATTTTTTATCGGTGGTCGTGAAATTGCCAATGGTTTCTCCGAATTGAATGACCCGGAGGATCAGGCGGAACGATTTCGCAAGCAGGTAGAGGCAAGACAGACAGGTGATGATGAGGCGATGCATTATGATGATGATTATATCAACGCGCTGGAATACGGCATGCCGCCGACTGCCGGCGAAGGAATTGGTATCGATCGACTCGTTATGTTTTTGACTGATTCACCAACCATTCGTGATGTCATTTTATTTCCCCACATGCGCAATAAAGCAGAAGAGTAATCCATGCATGTCACGAGAGTATGGTTAAATGACTGATTTGAAATAGATTTGTTGTCGAAGGCTCTCACCAAAAGTTCAGTGAATGAAAACAGAATCTGGCTCGATTTCGTCCAGAAACTTTTTAGTTATCACTCAGTCAATAATTGAGAATCCGCATGGTTAACAGTTGTAATGACTGATGGTGGCAGCTGTTATCGGGTTCTGATTCCAGTAACAACGTTGAAAATTATTCAACAATAAATTTCACCATCAGTAACAATCAGGAGAACCTCAATGTCAAAGAAATCAGAATTTAAACCTCTAGCCGCCGCTCTGGGCACTACATTTGCAGTTACACTCGCGATCAGTCCGGTTGCAAATGCGGCGGATAATCCGTTCAGCATGACCCAGTATGAAAATGGCTACATGGTCGCCGAAGGTAAATGTGGTGAAGGCAAGTGTGGCGAGAGCAAGGGCGAAGAAGGTAAATGTGGTGAAGGCAAGTGTGGTGAAGATAAAGGTGGCGAAGGAAAATGTGGTGAAGGCAAGTGCGGTGAAGATAAAGGTGGCGAAGGAAAATGCGGCGAGGGTAAGTGCGGTAGCTAATACACTCGTTACTTATGTCTGATGTCAGTCAAAATACCTACCCGGTGCGTGGCACCGGGTTAGGTCTCAGGCGTAACTTCACCCGTTCGTTTCTCGAACAGGCCAATGGCGCCATCGATTTTTGTGAGGTGGCACCGGAAAACTGGATCGACGTTGGTGGAAAATACGGCCGCCAGTTTCGGTCAATTGTTGAATCAATCCCTCTCGTATGTCATGGATTATCATTGAATCTGGGTGGTCCGGCACCGCTTGATGAGGCATTCCTGCATAAAGTCAGAAAATTTCTCGATGAGTTCGACGTTCGTTGTTACAGCGAACATCTGAGTTATTGTGCCGACGATGGTCATCTCTACGACCTGATGCCGATTCCGTTCACTGAAGAGGCGGTGCAATACGTCGCCGCAAGGATTCAAAAAACGCAGGACATCATCGGCCGGCGTATCGCGATAGAAAATGTTTCGTATTATGCTGCGCCTGGCAAACAAATGGACGAGATCGAATTTATTAATGCGGTGTTGACAGAAGCCGATTGTGAATTACTGCTTGATGTGAACAACATTTATGTCAACAGCATCAATCATCGTTATGATGCAGAGGAATTCCTGCAGCAACTGCCCGGCGACAGGATCGCCTATTCACATATTGCCGGTCATTATGTCGAAGCTGAAGATTTACGCGTCGATACTCACGGTGCGGACGTGATCGACCCGGTGTGGGATTTACTCGGCAAGGCCTACCGGCACTTTGGCGTGTTTCCGACACTGCTGGAACGGGATTTCAATATCCCGCCGTTGCCCGAGTTGCTCGGTGAAGCTGCCAACATCAGCCGTATTCAGGCTGAACATAACACCGCTACACTAACCGCTGCAAAATCATGACAGAGGCAAGCGCATTAAAAGAACTGCAATACGCGTTCACGCAACACATGCGTGATCCGGATAACGCACCGGCCCCGGCCGATGTCGAAGAAAGGCGTGTTGAAATCTATCGCGGTTTACTCTACCGCAATGTCGAAAGTTTTATGGCAAACAGCTACCCGGTGTTGCGTAAGATCACCGACGATGACCGCTGGCATAAAATGATTCGTGATTATTTTAAAAATCATCAGTCGCATACGCCGTACTTTCCCAAAATGCCACGTGAGTTTCTTGATTATCTTGAGCATGAACGTGATGATGCTGGCGACCCGCCCTTTTTATATGAGCTTGCGCATTATGAGTGGGTGGAAATGGCCGTAGCCATTGACCCGCGTGAGATCAACTGGCAGGGCGTCAACCGTGACGGACGGCTTGAACACGAGGTGCCGGTACTGAATCCGCTAATCTGGCCACTCGCATATCAATATCCGGTACATAAAATTGGCCCGGGTTTTCTGCCGGATGCAGCTCCGGCACAAGCGACATACCTCGTTGTGTTTCGAAAAGCCGATGATGAAGTCAGCTTTATTGAATTGAACCCGGTTGCGGCCCGTTTGCTTGAATTAATGCAACAGAATCAGGCAGCGACCAGCTACGAATTGTTACAGACCATCGCTGAGCAGATACAACATCCGCAACCGGAAACTGTGGTTCAGGGTGGATTACAGATCATGCACGATATGTGGCAGCAACAGGTAATTCTCGGCACACGTAAGTAGTCCTGTCTTCGTATCAGCTAAAGATTTCCTGCCTGCCAGCGCTATACTGAATGTATAGTGCCAACAAATCCATACAAGAAGAACAACGATAATGACACATTTCAACCTGATGATCCCCGGGGCATCGAGCAACGATGGCAGATTAACTGTCACCGCACCGTTTGATGGCAGTGTAATCGCCACGGTCGATACGGCAGACGCCACAGCTGTCGATATGGCATTGCAGACCGCCCATGCCTTGTTTCGAGATCGCAAACAATGGTTGCCTGCGGAAGAACGTATATCCATTCTGGAGAAAACCGCCAGTATCATGGCCGGGCAAGCCGAAACTCTGGCCGTGGAAGCGGCTAGAGAGGGTGGTAAACCCCTGGTTGATTCCCGGGTGGAAGTGGCACGCGCCATAGATGGTATCAAGCTATGTATCGAGCATCTGCGTACCGGGCATGGTGACGAGATTCCAATGGGATTAAATGCAGCCTCGAACGGTTGCCTTGCGTTTACTACGAAAGAACCTGTCGGTGTGGTTGTCGCTGTCAGCGCATTTAACCATCCGTTGAACCTCATAGTGCACCAGGTCGGCCCTGCCGTGGCTACCGGTTGCCCGGTGATTGTCAAACCGGCAGAAGATACACCGTTATCCTGTTTCCGATTTGTGCAGATACTGCGGGAAGCCGGGCTACCGGATGCATGGTGTCAGGCATTGACGGTGAATGATCTGGATGTTGCGACCCGGCTGGTCAGTGACAGCCGTGTGGCATTTTTCAGTTTTATCGGCAGTGCCAGGGTTGGCTGGATGCTGCGTGCAAGGCTTGCTGCCGGTGCACGCTGTGCACTGGAACATGGTGGTGCTGCGCCGGTCATCGTCAATGACGATGTCGATCTTGAGCAGGCATTACCGCTACTGGCAAAAGGCGGTTTTTACCACGCCGGTCAGGTCTGTGTATCAGTGCAACGGATTTTCGCCCATGATTCAATTGCACGAAAACTGGCAGAACAATTGGCAGAGGCGGCAGGTAATATGAAGATTGGTGATCCAACCCTGGCGGAGACAGACATAGGCCCACTGATTCGACCTGGCGAAGTGGATCGGGTAGAACAATGGGTGAAAGCGGCCGTTGACGATGGTGCAGAGTTACTCTGCGGCGGTAAACGGTTGTCCGACAGTTGTTATGATTGCACTGTATTATATGATCCACCGGCCGGCTCAACGGTCAGCCAGAGTGAAATATTCGGGCCGGTAATCAATGTGACGCCATGGTCGGAGATCGATGCTGCTATCGAGCAGGCAAACAGCTTGCCATTTGCCTTTCAGGCAGCCGTGTTTGGGAAAGATATAGATCGGTTACTTTATGCAGCACGAAGAATCGATGCGTCTGCCGTTATGGTCAATGATCACACCGCGTTTCGCGTTGACTGGATGCCGTTTGCCGGGCTGAAACAATCCGGCCTCGGTATCGGCGGAATTCCGCATACAATGCATGATATGCAGGTTGAAAAACTGATAGTGCTGCGGTCATCTTCGCTTTAACACCGCAAAAATTTCCAGATCCTGTTGAACTAACAAAACCCGGCAGCTATCAAACCCTGAAACCAGCACCGGGGGAGAGACGATGTCGGCGATCAGTGCAAGCTTACAATTTCCATTCAGACTACTGGATAAGTTCAAGCAGATAGAATTTATCGCGCCGTTGTTGTTGCGTATCTACCTCGCACCCATTTTTATCAAGGCAGGATATGGCAAACTCCAGCTCGGTAATACGGAAGCGGGATTTTTTCAGCGATTTTTGGCAGACCCGAATGTCGTCGCCTGGTTTGGCAATCCGGACTGGGGCCTGGGCATGCCCTTTCCCGAACTGATGGCATTTATGGCCGGTTGGACCGAGTTCCTCGGTGGTTGGCTATTGTTATTCGGAATCCTGACACGTGTGATAGCCATTCCATTGATGGCCACAATGATCGTGGCAGCGGCCACAGCGCATTGGGATGCAGGCTGGCACGCACTGCCGGAAGCAAAATTGACCGTACCCTGGGAGTGGCGCACCGACATGATTGAGGGCGCACTCGACCGGAAAGCGAAGGCAACATCGATACTGAAAGAACACGGGAATTATGGCTATCTAACTGAACATGGCAGCATCACGATATTGAAAAACGGGATAGAGTTCGCTGCCACCTATTTTCTCATGTTACTCGTCCTGTTTTTTACCGGCGCAGGAAAATACCTGAGCGTGGATTACTGGATTGCACGAAGATTCAGGGAATAATTCACCCGGATTGATAAATACGGGTTGAGTCAACTGCTTGTAAATCCAAGGGACCTGTGATGATAAGTATACTTTTTTTTATCTGTCTACTGGCCGTTGCGATGCTGCTGCAGCCGTTGTGCAGGCGGCTGATGATTCCGTTCCCGCTGGCACTGGTTATCCTTGGATTTGCCGCATCGGAATTCACCACCAGACTGTTGAATCTTGACATTGGCTTTCGCTGGTATCATTTTCAAACGATTATTTTCCAGGGATTGATTCCAATCTTGATTTTTCATGCAGCCTTGACCTTGAATGTACCTTCGTTTGTGAAAAACATCGGTGCCATAATCACGATGGCATTTCCTGTCATGTTAACTGCCACGGTGATGACCGGTTTATTTCTTTTTTATGCCATTGATCATGCGACCGGGTTTCCACTTATAGCGGCATTACTGACGGCGGCTACTCTGTCGGCAACTGACCCGGCAGCCGTGTTGTCGTCTGTGAAAGAGGTGAAAATGAGTGAGCAGGTTCAATCCGTACTGGAGGGGGAAAGCCTGTTGAACGACGCAATCGCTATCGTTTTATTTAGCGTCTTATTATCAATTGCCATGCAACCGGAAACAGCCGGCAGCTGGAGTCAGATACCGGTAAAATTTCTGGTCAGTCTTTTCGGCGGCATTTTGATCGGTCTCATAGTTGCAATGGTCGCACAGATCGTTCTATGCCTTGTAAACACAGGTGTTTCGAAAGCCATTACCAGTCTGCTGGTTGCCTATGGCAGTTTCTTTCTGGCAGAACAGGCCTTTCATTTCTCGGGTGTGACAGCGGTTCTGACTGCCGGTTTAGGCCTGCGTTATTGTGAAGTAAACAAGAGCCACTCAAAAACCGATGAAAAATATTTGTATTTCTGGTCTGTTAATTCAAGTCTGGCAGAGATGCTGATTTTTCTGCTTGCCGGGGTGACGGTCACAGTCGGAATGTTTACCAGTCAGTGGCTGGCCATGATCTATGGCATTCTGGCAGTTATAATCGCGCGGTTCCTGCTTGTTTACCCGACATTTGGAATCCTTGGATTATTACCGCGTTTTGGTCGGTTCTCCCTGAAAGAGCAGGGTTTGGTCTCATGGGGGGGAATACGTGGAACGGTGACACTGGCGCTGGTTTTATCGTTGCCAGTGTCACTTGATTATCACTACACGATCCAGTCAATCGCGTATGGCGTCGTGTTATTTACACTTTTTTTTCAGGCAACGACGATACGCCTGTTCCTGAAGTAACCAGCAATAGACTATTGCTGGTTCAGGTTAATTGCATGCGGTTTTGATAGTGCAAAACCCTGCGCATAATCCACACCAATTGAATACAAAGCTTCCAGTGCTGCTTCATTTGAAATGTATTTAGCGACGGTCTGGGCGCCGATCATGTGACTGATGTGGTTGATTGATTCAATGATTGTGTAATCAATACTTTTTTCATTTGCTGGCTCCTGCATTCGGCCGTCAAACTTGACAAAATCGATGTTCAACGGTTTCAGCGTTTTAAACGATTCCAGACCGGAACTGAAATTATCGATTGCGATCAGACAACCCAGACCCTGCATCTCACGTATAAAGCTTTCAGTTCGACTACGATATTTATGTAGACAGGATTCCGGTATGTCAAAGCAAATCTGGCCTCTTTCTATATCGTATTCAATAAACAGATTTGATGTATAACTGTAGAATTTTTCATCCAGAACTGTCTGTTCCGATAGATTCAGTGTTACTGCTTTATACTTGCCAAGTACTTTTTTACCGTATGACAGTAATTCCAGACTTGCCTTGACGACCCAGCGATCAATATCCGGCATCATGTGATAGCGTTCAACTGCGGGCATATACTGACAGGGTAATATCAAACCGGCCTCATCACTGACGCGTAGCAGATTTTCACAAAACAGAAATTCGTTTAAATCGTCGAGCGGCCTGATTTCCTGGATATGAATTTCGAATGCTTCCTTGTTTAACGACTCACGAATTTTCTCAACCCATTGCACCTGGTTTCTGTTTGCATTGACGACCTGTTGACCCTGTTCCAGCAGACTGACCTGATTTTTCCCCTTGTCCTTGGCGTTATAGCAGGCAACATCGGCAGCACGCAGGATATCAGCCAGTTCGGAATAACTGTTATCAACCGGGATTACACCAATGCTGGCCGTTATACTATAGGTACGTCCTTCCCAGAGAAACTCGGATTTTTCAATCTGTTCGCGAAATATTTCAGCAATTAATCTTGCTTTCGCCAAAGTACAACCATAGAAAATGACACCGAATTCATCCCCGCCGATACGGGCAATAGTGTCAGTATCGCGTGATTTGTTTTTTAATACCGCGGATACCTTTTTCAACAACGCATCACCTGCCAGATGACCACAGCTGTCGTTTACGATCTTGAAGTTATCCAGATCGATATAACAAAGCGCGTGCTCGTTACCGCCAATGTTTTCAGCCGAAATAATTCTTGAAAGACGGCGGTCAAACTCACGCCGATTGATTAACCCTGTTAACTGATCATGATTTGCCTGCCAGGCAAGATTTTTCTCCAGTTCACGTTTTTCGGTGACATCACGGAAAACGAGTGCAGTTCCTATGGCGTTTGACTGTTTATCGGTTATCGGTGTTAACGTGTATTCAATAGCGTATTCAACTCCATCACGACGTAGCAGCAAGCTGTTACCATTGCTATTAATAACGGATTTTTGCTCAAAACATCTTTCAAATGGTGTGACGAGTTTTTTTCGTGTTGTCGCGTCGATCAGATTGAACGCTGTATTCACACGCTTGCCCGTGATTTCTTCTTTTTCACGACCCAGGTAAATTTCTGCCACCGGATTGATATAAGTGATCTTGCCAACACTATCGGTAGTAATTACACCGTCATTGATCGATTGTAACGTTTTCAGGGCCTGTTCCTTTTCATTTACAATCTTGACAGATTCACGACGATAGCTCTCTGCTTCTTTCTTTAACTTGATATTCGTGAAACGCGTCTGCTCATGATCTTCGTAAATTTGCCGTGCTTTTTTACTGACATCAGATGCCAGTGTGTATGAATCCTTTAATGAGGCCTGATAATTTCGTGCAACCAGAGTCAGGATCAGATAGCTGAATCCAAGCGATACAATACCAAGTACGGCCTGGTTCCAGTTATTGCCCAGCATGAGTAATACAAGAGGTAATGCCAGGGCAGTTATAAACGTCATATAGCCCGAAAGTACGGCAGACAGAACCGGCAGCATACTGATTGCCAGAATGCCAGCAATGTAAAACAGGAACATTTGTTTCGAACTGTCCAAGTGTGGAAAGAAAAACAGATAACCGACGCTCCATGCAAGACCAAGCATGCTAAAGAGAAAGGCGTTATAGGAAACCCAGTTTGCACTTATACCAATCATGGGTGCTGATTGTCTGAATTGTTTTACCACGAACAAATGTGTGACACTGGTCAGGGCGATAAAGGCCAGCCAGGGAAGCACGATGTAATCCGGCACGGTCTCCATTAACCACCATGCCAGCAGTGTGGATGCAATCAGGCTGATCGTGATCCCGGTTGGTGCCTGATCATATAAATGTCTTACGTCCTGAAAACTATCAACCCAGCGGGTTGTATCGGCGACATTTATTTCCGGCTGCTGTTGCGAGTCTGATTGATCCGCGTCCAGCGTCTGTTCTTCGATTGTTGCAGTTTTCTCCATTGTCTGTGCCCTTATGAAAATACCCGGTTTGCCCGGAGGTTACGGTCATCATTATTATCATGCGGGTTACTATCGAACCCGTGTAGGCACAGATTAGGTATAAATAATGAATGCTGTTGTGAATCGATTCACAATCGATTAAATAAGCGAATTATATTGTGTGATTGGAGTCACATAACCCTGTTTTTACATGACTTTTTCAAGGAAAACCTGCCCGGTTAAAATAATTAACCGGGACAGGAAGAATCAGAATCCGGATGACGTTACCGGTTTTTTTGCCGGTTTAAACGTAAACGTAATGCATTCAACTTAATAAAACCCTCTGCGTCACGCTGGTCATAGCGTCCGGCATCGTCTTCGAATGTTGCGATATCGGCATCAAACAAACTGTCAGTTTCAGATTTTCTTCCGGTGACAATCACGTTGCCTTTATACAGTTTTAATCGCACACATCCATTGACGGTCTGTTGTGTTTCATCAATCAACGTTTGCAGGGCAATGCGTTCCGGGCTCCACCAGTAGCCGTTGTAGATCATGTTCGCGTAGCGCGGCATCAGGTCGTCTTTTAAATGTGCGACTTCACGATCCAGGGTTAATGATTCAATGGCACGATGTGCTTTCAACAGGATCGTGCCGCCGGGAGTTTCATAACAACCACGTGATTTAATGCCGACGTAACGATTTTCAACGATATCGGAACGGCCAATACCATGCTGTCCACCGATACGGTTCAGTTCAGCAAGCACCTGTGCCGGTGACATGGGCCTTGAATTAATTGCGACGACATCACCGTGCTTGAATTCAAGCTCCAGTGTCTCTGACTTGTCCACTGCCTGTTCCGGTGCAACGGTCCAGCGCCACATTGAGTCTTCCGGTTCATTCCAGGGTTCCTCCAGGGGACCGCCCTCGTAGGAAATATGTAACAGGTTCGCATCCATGGAATACGGTGAGCCACCTGTTCGTTTGGCTTCAATCGGAATTTGATTTTTCTCGGCATAGCTCAACAGTTTCTCGCGTGAGTTCAGATCCCATTCGCGCCAGGGTGCAATGATGTGGATATCAGGATTTAACGCGTAGGCACCGAGCTCAAAGCGCACCTGATCATTGCCCTTGCCGGTCGCACCATGGGCGATGGCATCGGCACCGGTTTCTGCTGCAATCTCAATCAATCGCTTGGCGATTAATGGCCTGGCAATGGAGGTACCGAGCAGGTACTCGCCCTCATAAATGGTATTGGCACGAAACATCGGGTAGACAAAATCACGGACAAATTCTTCTGTCAGATCTTCAATGTAAATTTCCCTGACACCCAGTGCCTCGGCCTTGTTACGCGCCGGTTCCACTTCCTCTCCCTGACCGATATCCGCGGTAAAGGTCACTACCTCACAATCATAGGTTTCATTCAACCATTTCAGAATGACAGATGTATCAAGACCGCCGGAGTAGGCGAGTACGACTTTATTGATATTTGCAGACATAATTTTATTGCCGGATCCAAAAGGCGCACATTGTATCTGCTCCGCATCACCCGGTGAAGCCTGATACCAGCGCGAGGGGTAAGGTAATTTCGGTGACTGCAGGAAAGCCTCTATCTCGCGAATGACGGCATCGGGATTTTCAGCGTGTAACCAATGGCCGGTATTGGCTAGGTGGTTGATAGCGGCGTTCGGAAAATACTGATTTATTACGGATTCGTGTTCCGGCAGAACGTACTCGGAATCTGCCCCGGCCAGAAACAGGCTGGAACCACAGAATCTGGCGTCGCCGGGGTCAGGAAAGTTTCTCAGTGTCTCCATGTTGGCGAGCAGTACCGGCAAATTCAGCCGCCAGCTGAATTGCCCTTGATCAAACACCAGGTTCTGCAGTAGAAATTGTCGAAATCCGGCATTATTGAACTCTTTTGCCAATTGTAAATCAGCATCCTTGCGCGACTGTATCAGTGCAAGATCGAGCTCCAATAACGCCTCAAGAACCCGTTCCAAGCGAAGCGGGTAGCATACCGGCGCGATGTCGAGCACAACCAGCGACCTGATTGCCTCGCCTGATTTGAGAGCATTGACCATCGCGACTTTGCCACCCATACTGTGACCAATCAGCGAAACGGAATCGAGTGCGTGCTTCTGTATCAGTCGTTCAATGTCCTGCGACATGACTTCATAATTACATTCATCGGCATGAAATGAACGGCCGTGATTACGTAAATCAACAGAAAAAACACGATAACTACTGGAAAAATACCGGGCGAGTGCGTTCAGATTCCGGCCCGAACCTAACAGGCCATGCAACAATATCAGCGGCTCACCGGAGCCCTCAATTTGACAATACAATTCACTCATTCGCTTCCAGCATATCGGATTTCAAATGAAAAAAAATGAAGAATCGATAATTTCAGCCAACGATGAGTTTTATCTCGCCTTTAACAATATGGACATCGAAAAGATGGAATCTGTCTGGTCGAGTAAATGCGAGGTGTCCGTTGTCCATCCTGGTTGGGATTTATTGACCGGGCTTGGTGAAGTCATGATGAGCTGGCGGCAGATCCTGAAAAATTCATCGTTTAAAAAAGTTTTTTGTGACAATGTCTGGGTAAATGTGATTGAACAGACAGCAAATGTGATTTGTATCGAGCATCTAGATGATATTGAATTAATTGCGACTAATATTTTTGTTTACGAAAATGATCAATGGAAACTGATTCATCATCAGGCCGGGCCATTAAACCCGGAAATCGATCAATATGAAGATGAATCGATGGTGCATTAAATTTTGAACATTATTTCTTTGGCATATACAAATCAGTAATCGTCCCTTCAAACGCCTC
>JBHIXH010000018.1:8708-42893 GCA_041984885.1 Gammaproteobacteria bacterium | reverse complement strand
CAATGACCCTCGCCTGTTTCTCCATGCTCTCCATATCATCTGAAAACACTTCAAAGCTGACGGGCTTATCCTGAATCTCTGCCAGCACCTGTCTTGCGAACGTTTCGTAGTCAGTGACCCCCGCTTTTCGCATCAGCGTCGGATTGGTCGTGAACCCCTTGATCAATGTATTTGTTGACAGGGCTTTTATGCCATCCATATCTGCCCCATCTGCAAAAATATTAATTTTAATATCCTCAATTTGTTTCATATTTCAGTCCCGGTTTTAATTCAGTATGTATGGATTTCAGAATAAAATTTACTGCCTCAGTTAATGAGAGAACGGTAATATCAGCGGTATCGGTTTTTTCCTCCGGTCTGTAGCCACGGTCGACAAATATGGTTTTACACCCGGCTGCCTTTCCCGCCTCAACATCGCTCTTTCGATCACCAATAATAAAACTGTCTGGCAAACCCAGGTTCAGGTCTTGTGCTGCTTCCAGCAACATTCCTGGTTCAGGTTTTCTGCAGTCGCAATTTTCAGTTTGGCTATGGAAACAGGTTTTTACACAATCAATCCCGAGTTCCTGTTCCATCCTGTCATGCATTTTTTCTACGAGTTCTTTTTCAACCAGCCTGTTGCCGACATCAGGTTGGTTGGTAACGACTACGATGACAAATCCATATGACCTTAACCGTGAGATTTCCTGTTGCACGGCGGGATAGAAATGAAAGTCTTTCAAGTCCCGGGGAGCATAGGGTTTTCCATCAACGACAATGGCCCTGTTGATGATGCCATCCCGGTCAAGGAAGACTGCGTTCGAAATCTCGGTGGCGTTGACTACCACTTTGTCGCCTGCACCTGCAGGTTCGGGTGCGACACCAGGCAATGCCAGACCACTGCCTGAAAGGCTTCTGAATGTGGCGTTACCAGTTTTTCATCTACAGTCGGGATAACTACAACAACATCACCCGTGGTTTTTGTATAGCCTCCATCTCTTCCAACCACGCCAACTATGGTGGCACCGGCCTCGCTGGCCACTTGCAGCCCTTTTATCAGATTGACGCTGACATTTTTTTCCTGATTCCCGCCGCCGACAGAAAATACAAAAACCGCATCGTTTGATGTAATGCGGCTCGTTTTAAGCCAGCCGGCGAAGACCGTCTCCCATCCCTCATCATTGGTTCGTGCGGTTAATTCCGAGACATTATCTGTTGGGGCATAGGCTTCGATTCCACACAATTTTCGAAAATCATTAACTGCATGCGAAGCATTGGCAGCACTACCACCAACACCAAGGAAGAAAAGCCTGCCTCCTCTCTCTCTTAACTCAACCAGCGCCTGTGTCAGCTTTTCTATTTCGCCGGTGTTGATGACTGATGCTATTTCCTGAACTTGATTGAAATACTGATCTGTATGCGTCATTGGCTGTCTCTGAATGTATACCCTGCTTGGTTTTAAAGTCTGTGTTGAAATGACCTGATATAATTTTTTTTCAGGCACGCTACCGCCATACAACGTCAAACACTGACCCTGCAGGCAAAAGTAAAAAACCTGATCAATCCGGATTGATCAGGTTTCAGATACGACGTTTTCCGTACCTTGTTTAATACCCAGTATTCCTGGTATAAAAATCAGGTCTCTTTCGACCTGCGTATGCATGTAGTCAATCAGCTTTTGCGGCTCTTTGACCTCGGTCACCACACACGCATCAAATTCCGGTAAAAGATCAAACGAATGCCAGACCGGCATTCCCAAAAAGTCATTTGTTTCGGTTTCGAGGCTTAAGGTACCGACGACATCGATTCCCTGCTCACGGGCACGCAGACTGGCAATTTCAGCCAACTCGGATACTCCGCATAGCAATATCCTGAAGTGCTCCAGCTGCCGGCATTCGGCCAAAACTTCGGTACAGGAGGTGCTGGCGCGACGATAGAAATGGAATGAACTACTCAGATATTCAGTCGTTAATCGGCTCTTTTCAGCAAAGCCTTTCGGGGTCAGGTAGTAGAGATAACGATTTGCCGGTGCCTGGTGAATTTTAACCAGTCCTTTTTTGACGCATCGCTTCAGGTAGGAATTTGCCAGCCCCAGCGCCACTCCCAACTGGTCAGCCAGATGCCGTTGAGTGACATCATTCTGCTGATCGATGGTCTCAAGAATTTCAAGCGTTAGCGTTTCTTCTCTTTGCCTGCTGTTCATGAGTTGAACATTTTACAGAGATTTGTTCATTAAATGAACATATTTTATCTATTTGTTTTTATTGAATATTTTTCATTGATGAAGATTTGTGGTATTTGAACGACTATTAAGAAAAATTCGATTCACACACTCACCGGTGGGATGATGCGGATCATAAAATTGCCCGGGTAAACAGCCGAGATCGTCCGGGTTATAGCTGCCCAACACAGATACACCCCACTGAACGGATTTTTCCCGAAGGATCTCTGATACTGCTTTCATCGCATCTACGGTTATTGAATTTTCAGTCCATACCTCATGATGATAAGGGGTCATCACGAGATATACTTCCGCCCCCTGCTGTCGCATGAACGCGACAAGTTGCCCGAGAAGATCGACTACTTTCGGATCATGAAGTCGTTCCGGATCAAGTTTGTAGATTTCATTATTCTGAATACGTCCGGTTTTATTGTGTCTCTTGCGTGGGTAAACCAGACTACCATCAGATAACACAACACTTTTACTTGTGCCTGCATAGATATCAAATTGTCCGGCAGGCATAATTTTTCCAGGATTAAGGAGACTACTGACTGAATTTTTGAAGTAGGCAAAGTTGACAAGATTTAACAGCAGAGTCAGTTTATAGGACACGAATTCGTGTTCCGGCTCTGATTGGTTCAGCCTGGCAAGCATGTTCCGGTATTTATCCTGATGTCGTTTCCACTGTTCGTCTCTGCCCCTGTTAAGAGTCCAGGGATCAATACCGAGCAGAACTTTATCCGGCATTCTCTCTAGCGCGGTCAGTGTCTGTGCAAAAATAAACATATCTTCAATAACTGCAGAATTGACCCCAAGGTTGAGCAATGCAGGACAAAGCTCTGACGTCATTTCTGGATAGCGTATTGAACTTAGTTGCTTGACATGGCTTGAGCCAATTACCACGCAATCAAACCTGTCTGCGTGTCTTGCCAATGACAACTTCAGGTCCCGATTATTAATGTTTTCCAGTATGTATCCATATTCCGAATTCAGGATCTTTTGGGCCAGTCCCTGATCCCTGAAGTCTGAATAGATACCCTCCGGATCAACCGTATAGTTTACCGATATAACTGCCACAAGCCCCGTAACCAGGACAGTAAAAAGGGTTTTAAGATAATCGGCATTATCCATTATCAAAACTGAAAATAGAGAAATTCACTTGTTCTGGAAATCATTAACACGGCCATGAGAAGCGCCAGACCTGTCATTACGGCATACCCTCTGGCAGGTTTCCATAACAGCTGCGACATTGCTGAAGCTGGCCAGTTGCCAGAGCGTGTCTCCAGTACCGGATTATATTTGATCATTATTTGCTGAGTGTTTGGAAACAGCACAACGATAATTAACATAATCAACAGGATAACAATCCCTGACCATTTCCAGTCGACCAGCTCATTTACAAACAGTCCATTAAATACAATCCCGGTAAAATTAATGATTTCTTTATATTCAGCAAGATACGGGGCCAGTGCCATTTGCAAGGAAATCCCGTTACCACCTGCCATTGCCTTCATTATTTCACAGGCACCGTCCAGGCTTTCGGCACGAAACATTGCCCAGCCAAAGACAACGGCCATAAATGTGAGGACCCAGGCCATGAATTTATATACCTTTGTCTGCCTGAATACTCCAAGTTTCATATTATCCAGCATACCAATCCATAAATGATTGGTTACCAGGTAGACTCCATGCAACATGCCCCAGATTATGAAATTCAGACCTGCACCATGCCATAATCCACCCAGAAACATTGTTATCATTATATTTAGATATGTTCCTGATTTACCTTTGCGGTTTCCTCCCAGGGGAATATAAAGATAATCCCTGAGAAATCTGGATAAAGTAATATGCCATCGTCTCCAGAACTCAATAATGCTTGTAGCCTTGTATGGTGAATAAAAATTCACTGGCAAACGTATTCCAAATATTCTGGCCAGACCGATTGCCATATCTGAATATCCGGAGAAATCAAAATAAAGCTGGAACGTATAGGCCAAGGTGCCGCACCACGCTTCAAAAAATGAAAGTGTCACCCCCTGTTCTGCTGCGTAAAAAACAGGATCGGCATATATAGCGGCACTGTCTGCCAGAACGGTCTTTTTAAACAGGCCAATAGTAAATATGGTAATGCCAACAGAAATATTTTCCTGGTCGAAAATGAATCGTTTTATCTTGTCCAGCTGTGGGAATATTTCTTTATGGTGAACGATCGGCCCAGCGATCAATTGTGGAAAAAAAGATACGAAAAAGCAGTAGTTAACAAATGTACTTTCAGCAGCCTCATTTTTATATTTATCCACCAGGTAGGCTATTTGCTGAAATGTAAAAAAAGAAATAGCCAGCGGTAAAACGACGCTGATTGATTGTATTTCTGTTGAAAAGATGTCATTGATTAGAGCCACAAGAAAACCCGCGTATTTAAACCAGGCGAGCGCGGCGAGGTTGCCAGAAATACCAAGAATCAGGTAGAAGCGGGATTTTCCGGTCTTGTCCGGTTTAATGACAAGACTCAATGCATAATTAAATATTATAGAAAATATGATTAAAAAAAGATAAGTTGCGTGCCACCATGCATAGAAAAATAACGAAGAGACTATCAACCAGGGAATAACGTATTTCTTATGATTTGCCTGGCTCAGAATCTGGCAGACAAGGAGACAAACAGGCAGGAAAAAAAACAGAAAAACGTATGAATTGAATAACATAAATCGGATATATTTTGATTATTTTTTTGCTTTTATTATTCTCTTGTCCCCGAATCTACCTGAATTGTTTATTATCACTAATAAACCAGCTTGACTGATATTCGTCGCATTTTAACCAGTATTCTATGAACTTGAAATATAGACCGGAAATCGATGGACTGAGAGCAATTGCGGTCATCTCGGTTATTCTTTACCACGCAGACATATCTTTACCTGATAAATTTGACATTGCTGCCGGGGGATACTTTGGCGTAGATGTATTTTTTGTAATATCCGGATACCTGATCACCTCGATCATATATTCAGAAATTGTAAATACCCGTAGATTTTCATTAATCAATTTCTATGAAAGAAGAATACGAAGAATTCTCCCCGCGTTAATATTTGTCTCCCTGGTATTTTTACCGGTCTCATATCGATTTCTGTTACCCGATGAACTTATGGAGTTCTCCCGCTCTGTCATCCATTCGATGATTTTTACCTCGAATTTTTACTGGGACTCTGTTCTTTTTAATTATGATGCTGAACCAGCTTTGTATCAGCCATTTCTGCATACCTGGTCGCTCGCTGTTGAGGAGCAATTCTACATACTATTTCCGTTGCTTCTGATTTTTATATACAAACGCCTGAACGAGTATATTTTTCATATATTCGTTCTTTTATTTTTTTCCAGTCTCTTGTACGCCAATGTGATGACAGGAGTTGATCAATCCTTTTCGTTTTATATGTTACCTACCCGATTTTGGGAACTGTTATCCGGTTCATTCATTGCAATTTACAGCGCAAGATTTCCTTTTCAAAACAGACCGGAATTGACTAACATCCTGCCTGCTATAGGGCTGTTGCTGATCGTTATTTCCTGCCTGGCTTTTGATAACGAGATCAACCACCCCGGCCTAATCACCTTGCTGCCGGTAGCAGGAACTGTATTGATCATTGTCTACTCGAACAATCAGGATCTTGCATCAAAATTTCTTTCCTCAAAATTAATGGCAGGCATTGGCCTGATTTCGTATTCACTATACTTATGGCATTACCCGATTTTTTCGTTTGCCCGAATTACCAATGAAAAAATATCAATATTAGAAATCTCACTTCTAATTGTTTTGACTTTTATTCTGTCTATTTTCAGCTATTTCTATATTGAAAAGCCCTTCAGAAAAAAAAGTGGATTTACACGAAAACAGGTTTTTTATACGGCCGGCTTCTCAATCGTATTAATCATTTCAATTTCAGCCTACTTCATTTCTAATCAGGGGCTGAATAAAAGATACCCGGAAATTATCAGGAATATAAACCCTGAATTACTGGATCAAAGAGCATGCAAATCGCAGGATAACTGTGTTTTCAACCAGGATCAGAACCGGGATATATTCCTGATTGGCGACTCCCAGATGTTTGCACTGGAGCCACCACTTCTGGATTATGCGACGAATCACGGTTACAGGTTGACCGTTTTAAACAGAGGCGGCTGTCCGTATCTTAGAGGGATGCAGAGAGTACATACAAATCCAGGCATAGATACAAGGTGTCATATAGACACACAGGAGACCAGAAGAAAAATACTTCTTTCTGCCACGGATGCCATAACTATTGTTGGTAGCAGATTACCGCTTTTTTTATCCGAAGAATATTATAACAATCAACTTGGAGGAAATGAGTCAGCAGTCCGTAATATGAATTCATATATGCAAAATGAAGATAAATCCCTGAATACAAAATCGAAAAGAATTTCCGCTTTTCAAAGTGAGTATAAAAGTTCTCTACTCGAACTGGCGAATCATGGACATAAAGTTATATTGATTTACCCGATACCTGAAACAGGCTGGCATATCCCAAAAAAACTCATTGAACTTGGCAGAGGTAAAGACAAGAATGCTTTCCTGTCTGCCTTGATAAAAGAGCCCCTGACGACATCGTTTGATGTATATAAGAAACGTACTCTCAAGAGTTTCCAGTTGCTGGATGCCATAAAGCATAAAAACATATATAGAGTCTATCCGCATAAATTATTCTGCAATACAGCTTATGAGAATGAATGTAGCACTCACAATGATAAATTTTCATATTATCGGGATTACAACCACTTGAGTAACAGCGGCGGCAAGATGTTAGTTGATAAAATCATAAATAACCCTCCCTTCAAACAGAACGTACGAATACATGAGTAAAAAATATCTGGTTATTAATGGACTGATCCGCAGCGGGACCAACATGCTCGAAAGGCTTATTGATTCACAGGACAACATGATGTGTATTGGCGGGCTTTTTGAAACCCCAAAAACCATTCTCGGCATTCTTGACAGATTCGAGAAATATGCACTTATCGAAACAGACTTTACTTCCGGTGATCTGGTCCTGGATGAGACACATCGTCACAAATTAAAAAATGAATTGATGAGAAATATTTGTTCAAAAATGTTGCTATTTCATTCACATGAATTTTTTGAGAACAAAACCGGAGTTGCTCAAACAGTTTATGGTCTGTCGATAAATCAGTATAACTGCATTCTTGAGCGAATTATCCGCGATGATATGCCGGAAAACCGGAATCCACTGGAGTATTTTTCAGATTGTGTGCCCGATATAAACCTTATAGCAGCAAAATGGACAAGTTGTCATGCCTATGCACCAGCGTTTGTTAAAAATTCTGACTGCTATTGGCTTGAAATACTGAGAAACCCCAGGGACAGATTTGTTTCTGCACGACTTTCCCATAAAGATGATGTATTCCATGCTTCCAGATTCAGCGGCCATTGTCTGCAATTTGCAAGTACATTTTCACATTCCCGCTACAAGACAGTTTTATACGAAGATATGTGTTCAGATTCTTCATCTCAAATAAAAGATATATCTGAATGGCTTGGCCTGAAAATTGATGAAGTGGAATTAATAAATCCTTACGGCGACCCATTCAAGCCAAACACATCAAAAAATATCACAAAAGATAAAAGCTATAAACACCAGGACAAGAATCAATCCAGCGTGGTTAAAAATATAGATCACGAGTGGAAGAAAAACTATATTTCATCAACAGAAGAAGAAATCATATGTAAAATTGTAGGGGAAAATCGTTTTTATAAAATTAATCATGGCAAGCCTCTGGATAAATTTTATGCGCTAACAAGAATATATTTTTATCAATTTAAAAATTTTATATCTGCATTATCAAGTTTTTCGGCCAGAATCCTGCGTAAATACATCAATTAATTTATTGATTCGTTAATAGACATTTTGTTATGAAATTTTTTTCCACCACAGCCTTGAAAAATATATTGAAAAAGTTGTGGTATAGCATCTTTCAAAAACCGCCCTACATTCTTCTCTCCGGACTGATAGTAAAATTCATTCCTGAAAAATATCACTCAGGTATCGAAGCTCGTTTTTTTGATGGCAAGCCAGATAACTTTCTAAAAAAACTGATTAAGACCGGTATCAACGCACGTTACTATTCCCTGTCAGAAATGGAGCAACGTTCTATGAACAGGGCACAATTCTGGGGGAGTACTGCTGGCAAAGAGTGGCATAAACGAAAAAAGATACTCTACACAGACACAGAAAATTACATTACCTACGTAAATAAAAGAAAGATATTTATTCAGCAATTAGTCGATTTAACCGGTACCCGGCCGGATTTCTCTTGCCTCTGTGAAGTCGGAACAGGCAATGGCATGTTTTTAAAAATTTTATCCGAATCGCTGGGCAATATTGATACATTTGTTGGCATAGACCTGAACGAAGAACAAATCAGCGAAAATATCGCTGAATACAAATCATCTCTGAAGTTTGTTCATGCGGAAATTTCGGACTATCTTCGGAATCCCGGATTTGAAAATCTTATCCTCGTCAGCAACGGGACATTTGAATATTTCACAGAAAACGAACTCCGCGAACTTTTTGAACAATTAAAGACTGAATTTAAAGAGGTGGCAATCGCCTTGCGTGAACCGGTAAATATTAACCTGGAAAAAGAATTTTCATCACAACCCCGGGGCAATCTGGCGTATAGCCACAACTACCCTTTTCTTCTTGAAAACACGGGATACACGATCTTCCAGTTGCATATTGAACCTGTGAATCCGGATATAGACAACTACAATTCATTGGCCATGATCGCGACTTATGGCGTCGAAAAAGAAACTAGATAGACTCGATATCTGATTGATTCAGGTTTATTTTCACGTAATTCTCGGCAATATTCAGTAACACGATCACCCTGTCCTTCGGTTCTGCGGAAGAAAACACCGCCTCGTAGCCTTCAAACGGTCCGGTCGCGATTCGCACCGATTCACCGGCCTCGAATTCCTGTTTCGGCAAGGTAATTACACCATCCTCATTCTCCCGGCTGACGATGGCCCGGATCAGGTTATCCGGCACCCTGGCTGGTTCCATGCCAAATCGAACCAGTGTCGATACGCCAATCGTGGAGCGAATCGGTCGCCAGTCGTCCGTCTGGTTACTCAGATGGATAAACAGGTAACGCGGGAACATCGGGGCGATAACACGTATCGTCTTGCCGCGTTTCCTGCGGAAGACCGGCGCGAGTGGCAGGTACGTCTCATAACCCTGCCGCTGCAGCTGTTCGTTGGCAACGGATTCCTGATTCGGTTTGCTGTGGATCAGGTACCAGCTTCGATGGTCAGTTGCCTCGGCCAACGTGAACGATTATTTAATTATGTCTTTTTGCAGATATTCGATCAGTTCATCGACACAACCGGGAATATCACGCTCCCCGGTATTGATCGTCACTTCCGGATTTTCCGGTGCCTCATATGGCGATGAGATGCCGGTAAATTCCGGGATCTCGCCGGCACGGGCCTTTTTATACAAGCCTTTTGGATCACGCTGCTCACAGATATCGAGTGAGGCCTCGGTGTAGACCTCAATGAATTCACCGGCACCCACCAGGTCGCGGACAATGTCGCGATCCTTGCGGAACGGCGAAATAAATGCGGTCATGACGACAATGCCCGCATCCAGCATCAGCTTGGCCACTTCACCGATACGACGGATATTTTCAACCCGGTCTGCATCAGAAAAACCGAGGTCGTTACACAGGCCCTTGCGTATATTGTCACCATCGAGAACGTACGTGCGTTTGCCCATTTTGTTCAGACGATCCTCGACGGCATTGGCCAGTGTCGATTTGCCGGAACCGGACAACCCGGTAAACCAGACGATCGCCCCCTTATGGTTGTTCAGTGCCTCTCTTTCCTGACGCGTGACCGTATGCTCATGCCAGACTGTGTTCTGATTTGTAATTTTGTCGCTTGTCGTACTCATGTTGCTTACCTTTAGTGTTATTTATCTGCCCACGCAGATGTAATTAAATCCCGTTTCCCGCATCAATTCCGGTTCATAGACATTGCGGAGGTCAATGAACGTGTCACCTTGCATCGCTGCCAGAATTTTACGCAGGTCCAGCCCGCGATATGCGTTCCACTCTGTCATTAATATCACGGCATCCGCGTTTTCGAATGTCTGATAAATCGCATCACAATATTCAACCGTGTCAGGCAACAATGCCTTCGCCTCGTGCACACCCTGCGGATCATGTGCCCGGATAATGGCACCGTTTTCGATCAGCTTGGGCAAAATGGCCAGCGAGGGCGAGTCGCGCATGTCATCGGTTTCCGGCTTGAATGTCAAGCCGAGCACGGCCAGCGTTTTACCCGATTCGCTGCCACCGACGGCATCGCGAATTTTCGTGATCATGCGGGCTTTTTGCGCCTCGTTCACTTCAATCACGGATTCAACAATGCGGCTCGAAGTCCCATGTTCCTGGGCGATACGTACCAATGCCTTCGTATCCTTCGGGAAACAGGAACCGCCGTAGCCCGGGCCCGGATGCAGGAACTTGCGACCGATGCGACCATCCAGCCCCATACCTTTCGAGACCGCGTGCACATCGGCACCCACCGCCTCACATAACATCGACATCTCGTTAATAAAACTGATCTTCGTCGCCAGGAACGCATTCGACGCGTACTTGATCAACTCGGCACTTTCCAGATCGGTCGTCAGGATCGGCGTCTCGATCAGGTTCAGGGGACGATACAGCTCATGCAGTAATTCCCTGGCCCGCTCGTTTTCAACCCCGAGCACGACCCGATCCGGGCGCATGAAATCCGTGATAGCTGCACCCTCACGCAGAAATTCAGGATTCGAAGCCACATCGAAATCGGCGTCCGGATTCGTCTCGGCAATGATGCGTTTAACGTTCCTGGCCGTACCAACCGGGACAGTCGATTTATCGACGATCACCGTGTAGTCGTTTAAATACGGGGCAATGTCTTTTGCTGCCTGGTAGACATAACTGAGATCGGCATAACCTTCACCG
Organism: Gammaproteobacteria bacterium; assembly: GCA_041984885.1. Classification (GTDB taxonomy): domain Bacteria; phylum Pseudomonadota; class Gammaproteobacteria; order Eutrophobiales; family Eutrophobiaceae; genus UBA4486. The sequence continues at coordinate 31,648 of JBHIXH010000018.1, read as the reverse complement.
CGCCGCGAGGGAGTCCCGACCGCGATGAAAATCAGGTTGCTATCCGCAACCACGCGTTTGTAGTCAGTCGTAAATTTTAACCGGCCGTCGGCGACATTTTTTTTTACCAGGTTTTCCAGGCCTGGTTCATAGATTGGTATCTCGCCTGCTTTTAATCGATCAATCTTTGCCGCGTCGATATCAAGACAGGTGACATCTGCTCCAAACTCGGCAAAGCAGGCACCGGATACCAGTCCAACGTAGCCTGTACCAATCATGCATACTTTCATTTATAAATTCTTTGGATTGGTTCGAATGAAATTGGATATATTCTGCCGCATATTCAGCTTTGATAATCACTATAATCTGAGCAACTCTACATTATCCGGAGTTTTCTCACGTAGCAGCGCAGACTTGACGTCATATACCACGCCGCAGTTTTCTTTTAGAACAGAAGTTACATAAGACCAGTTTTCACGCAAATACTTTTCGTGCGGAACGGCAAGAATCACGGCATCAGCCGGCTTCAGATCATCCTTTTCGATCAAGTCTATACCGTATTCTTCCTTGGCCTCATCAGCCGATGCCTCGGCATCATGGATCTGTACATCTATGCCAAAACTTTGTAGCTCATTCACAATATCGATAACACGGGTATTGCGCAGATCCGGTACATTCTCCTTGAAGGTGAATCCAAGGACGGTAATCAGGCTTTCTTTTACATTGGTCCCGCGTTTTATCAATGCCTTGATAAGCTGATTTGCGACAAACGATCCCATGCCATCATTGATACTACGCCCGGATAAAATAACCTGGGGAATATAACCCAGCATCGATGCCTTGTGAGTGAGGTAATAAGGGTCGACACCGATACAGTGTCCACCGACCAGCCCGGGACGAAACGGTAAAAAATTCCATTTCGTACCGGCCGCTTCAAGCACGTCAATTGTGTCAATGCCGACACGGTCGAATATCAGGGACAACTCGTTCATTAATGCGATATTCAAATCACGTTGTGTGTTTTCAATGACCTTGGCCGCTTCCGCCACCTTGATCGAACTCGCCCTGTGTACCCCGGCCGTTACCACCGATTCATACACATTCGCGACTATCTCGAGTATTTCTGCATTTTGCCCGGAGACAATCTTCGTGATCGTGGTAAACGTATGCTCCTTGTCACCCGGATTGATACGTTCCGGTGAGTAGCCGACAAAAAAGTCTTTACCACACACGAGGCCTGACTCTTGTTCCAGGATCGGCACGCAATCTTCCTCTGTGGCTCCGGGATAGACTGTTGACTCGTAGACGACAATGTCACCTTTTTTCAACTGACCACCAACTGTCCTGGATGCCGAGATCACTGGGCTCAGGTCTGGCGTTTTAGCAACTGTTACCGGCGTCGGCACCGCAACGATATGAAAATCGGCTTGCTGGATGTCTTCCGGGTTGGAAGTGAACTTTATATTTGACGCCTTCAGCTGTTCGCTTTCCACCTCATTCGTGCTGTCTTTTCCGTCCAGCAATTCCCGGATTCGTGCTGAATTGATATCAAACCCGATAACTTGCTCATGGTTACCGAAAGCCACTGCCACGGGCAATCCAACATAGCCGAGACCGATGACGGAAATTATTCGATTGTGTTTCACACGCTCTCCTTGTAATACTCTTTGTACCAGTTAATAAAATTCTGAATGCCTGTTTTGATCGGCGTCGCTGGTCGATAATTCACATCCTGAACCAGGTCATCAATGTTTGCGTAGGTCGCCGGCACATCTCCCGGTTGCATGGGTAGAAAATTCTTCTCGGCTTTCTTGCCTATGCAGTCCTCGATGGTTTCAATAAAGCTCATTAACTGAACCGGATTATTGTTGCCAATGTTATAAATCCGGTACGGTGCAAAACTGGTGCCCGGGTCAGGATTATTGCCATTCCAGTCCGGATTCGGTGTCGCGATATTATCCATCGTCCTGACTACCCCCTCGACGATGTCATCAATATAGGTAAAGTCTCGTTCGTGTTGACCGTTGTTAAACACATCGATGGGCTTGCCGGCAAAGATATTGCGGGTGAAAAGAAACAACGACATATCCGGCCGCCCCCATGGGCCATACACGGTGAAGAAGCGTAACCCGGTCGTCGGTAGGTCATACAGATTACTGTAAGTGTGTGCCATTAACTCGTTCGCTTTTTTGGTTGCGCCGTATAACGCCAGTGGATGATCCACATTCTGATGAATCGAGAACGGCATGTCCGTGTTCGCCCCGTATACCGAACTCGAGGATGCATAAACCAGGTGTTCCACCTGATTATGCCGGCACCCCTCCAGTATGTTGACAAATCCCTGGATGTTGGCATCGACGTAGGCATGCGGATTTTCGATTGAGTACCTGACACCGGCCTGCGCCGCGAGATTGACTACCCGCTCCGGTTGTGCCTGTTTGAAAACCGCCGCCACCTTTTCACGGTCGGCAAGATCGTCACGAAACAGCCGGAATTTTTCGTAATCCTGCAATTGCGCCAGGCGGTCTTCTTTTAATTGAACATCGTAATAATCGTTCACGTTGTCAACGGTGTAAACTTCTTCACCACGATCAAGCAAATACTTGCTGACATGAAAACCGATAAAGCCAGCAGAGCCTGTCAATAATACCTTCATAAATGATAGTCTTCAGGTTAACGAGAGAATAATTTTTTATAAAATTCAACTACATACGTATTTACGCAAAGCCGCGCCGATTATAACATGACAAATTGATGTTTTTAGGTATTTTGAACGCTGTTGCGCACTCTGCCATGATTGATGATCTGCGTATCAGTTAAAAAATGATGGATATAAAAAATTACAAAACAGAACGAAGGTTTGCACTACTCAGCGGCCTTTTTCTGTTGATCCCACTTTTAATACTCTATTTGCTTGTTGATGGCCTGCTCGTATTGAAAACGCTGCTTGCCATGTTGGCCATAGCAACGACGGGCCTGGCACTCGCGCACCAGGATTTTTTTATTCCTCCGACTGACCGACTTTCAACCTGGCAGCATTTTGGTCTCATCCTGCATCAGGTAACCACGCCTGCCATTCTTGGCCTCGTTTACTACGGTTGTTTTTTGCCTGTCGGCCTGCTTTTAAGGTTATCTGGCAAAGACCCACTGAACAGGCGCAAACAGGAAAATATCGAGAGTTACTGGGTGTCCAGAAATCCTCCGGGACCGGAGAAGAATTCGATCAAACTGCAATTCTAGCTATTCCATGATTCAGTTTCTAAAAGAGCTATGGCATTTCATGAAGGCCAGGAAAAAATTCTGGTTGATGCCGATATTTATTGTGCTGTTACTGCTCGGCAGTTTAATCGTTTTTACCCAGGGCACCGCGGTCGCGCCATTTATCTATACATTATTCTAGGGCCTGCCTGATATAACTTTTCCTGCCTGATTACTCTATTACACGATAAATAATGATTATTGTCGGCATCTCAGCGTTTTATCATGACAGCGCCGCTGCATTGATACAGGATGGAAAGATTATTGCCGCCGCACAGGAAGAACGGTTTACGCGTAAAAAACATGATGCCGGTTTTCCGCTGCACGCGTTACAGTTTGTCCTCGACTGTTCAAACACGAAATTATCGGATGTTGACTATGTGGTGTTTTATGACAAGCCGTTTCTGAAGTTCGAGCGTATAGTTGAAACCTATCTTGCGACTGTGCCCGCCAGTTTTGCCTCGTTTCGCAAAGCCATGCCTGTCTGGCTAAAGGAAAAGCTGTTTCAAAAGAAATTACTCGCGGATCAACTGAAAAAGCTCGATAGCCAATTCGATGCGCAGGAAAAACTGTTGTTTACCGAGCATCATCAAAGTCATGCCGCCAGTGCCTTTTATCCATCACCTTTCAGTAAAGCTGCCATCCTGACAATGGACGGTGTCGGTGAATGGGCGACAACCAGTGCCGGTTTTGGTGAAGGGAATCAAATTCACATTAACCGGGAGATACATTTTCCGCATTCGCTCGGCCTGCTGTATTCCGCATTCACGTTTTATTGCGGATTCAAGATAAATTCCGGTGAATACAAACTCATGGGGCTGGCACCGTATGGCCAGCCAGTTTACGCCGATAAAATTAAGCAGCACCTGATCGATATCAAGGACGATGGTTCGTTTCATTTAAACCAGGATTACTTTAACTATTGCTCGGGTCTAACGATGACCTCGGAGTTATTTCATCAGCTGTTTGGCCGTGCGCCGCGCGCGGAGGAATCGGCAATCGAACCGTTTCATATGGATATCGCCGCATCGATACAGGCAGTGACGGAAGCAGTGGTATCGCAACTGGTCCGGGGCATCAGGCAGGAGACGGACTGCGAAAATTTATGTCTTTCCGGTGGTGTGGCATTAAATTGTGTCGCCAATGGCAAACTGTTAAAAGACAAGTTGTTTGATCGGATCTGGGTTCAACCGGCATCCGGCGATGCCGGTAGCGCAGTTGGTGCCGCACTGACGGCATGGCATTATTTTCTGGATAATCCAAGAACGCCAGTGCTGCCGGATCAAATGCAGGGCAGTTATCTCGGGCCGGAATACACGGATGCAGAAATTGAACGCTGTCTCGTGGAGTGCGGTGCCGTGTATGAGAAATTCGAATTCGATGAAATTTGTAAACGTACAGCGACAGCACTGGCCGCTGGCGATGCCGTCGGCTGGTTTCAGGGCAGAATGGAGTTCGGGCCACGGGCACTGGGAAATCGATCGATACTGGCCGACCCGCGCCAGGCTGACATGCAAAAAAAATTAAACCTGAAGATCAAATACCGTGAGTCATTCCGACCTTTCGCTCCGTCGGTCTTACTGGAGCACGTGCAGCAGTGGTTTGACCTGGATATTGAATCGGCCTACATGCTGTTTGTATCAGACATACACAATGATAAAAAACTCGACCATCCTCTATCGGAACAATCCGGTCTGGATCGATTGCAGCAAGCACGCTCAACACTGCCGGCGATCACGCATGTCGACTATTCGGCACGTGTGCAAACAGTAAACAAGAAGACGAACCCAGCCTATCATCAACTGATTGAAGCGTTTTATTCGTTGACCGGTGTGCCGGTACTGGTCAACACCAGCTTTAATGTTCGCGGCGAACCGATTGTCTGCACGCCGTCAGATGCATTCCGGTGTTTTATCAACACTGAGCTGGACAAGCTGGTCATTGGTCACTTTATCCTTGATAAAAACAGCCAGACGCGCGAGCCGGATCAAAACTATAAACAGTCTTTTACAGCAGACTAGCCTTGAATCTATCGCCTGAAATTACGTTGATCATTAAAACGCTATTGCTCCCGCCCGGGTTCAATCTACTACTGTTTTTCATTGCCTTGTTTCTGTTCAGGAAATTCAGGCATGTTGGCAACACATTATTCATCGTCTCGCTTGTTTCCCTGACTGTTTTTTCGTTACCCGTCTTTTCCAGTTTTGTCGCCGCACTCATTGAGCCGGACAAGGCCACCGACGTTAGCGAAATCCAGGTACCGGACAACAGCGCTGTCGTCATTCTTGGCTGTGGACAATACACCGACCCACCGGAATACGAGACAGACGATATCTCTGCCTGTGGCTTGATACGCCTGCGGTATGCGGCAGAAATCGTCCCTGCCTTACACTTACCTGTGCTGGTATCGGGAGGCAGGGTGTTCGGTGGTTCAATTTCTGAAGCCGAGATCATGTCACACATTCTCGCCGAAAAATTTCGAATTCAGACCACCTGGCTGGAAAGCACAAGCAGAAACACGATAGAAAACGCGGCGAACAGCGCAATCATTTTACAGCGACACAACATTGATAACGTATTCCTCGTCACACACGCCTTGCATATGCGACGGGCCAGTTGGTTGTTTCGATACCAGGGTTTTAACACCTTCCCGATGCCGACGTATTTTTATTCGAAGCAGGCAAACTACCTGGACTGGAAAAACTGGATCCCTTCAGCCCAGGCATTACTGCTGACCAACATGGTATTCAAGGAAGTCATCGGTCTGTTATGGCAGACTGTTCATGCGTACTTGCAGAAAAGCTGAATAAGAACATGCATAAAAACAGCCGCATCATGATCTCGGGGGCAGGCGTGGCCGGACTGACCGCTGCCATCTGGCTCGGACGCCATGGGTTTAAACCGGTTATCATTGAAAAAGCACCGGAGATCCGTGCCGATGGCTACATTATTTCCCTGTCGCACAAATCGTATCACTATGCCACCGAACTCGGCCTGCTCAAGGATTTGCTTGAGAGGAACACCGGCATAAAACATTCCAGCTATCATCATCGATCCGGTCGGTGCATGTTGTTACTCGACTATGAAAACCTGTTCGCTGGCGTCGATATCGTTCAAGTGATGCGCGATGAACTCCAGACCGTGTTGTATGAACATGCCCGTGATCTGGCCGAGTTTCGATTTGGCCTGACGGCAACCGCAATCGATCAGCAAAACGACAAGGTGCAGGTCACGTTCAATAATGGCGACAGCGATGAGTTTGACCTGGTTATCGGCGCCGACGGTTTACATTCAGTGACCAGGGAGTTGACGTTTACCGATGATGAAATGGAAAAAATTTACCTGGACCGCTTTTCATCCGCCTACAAACTCGACAACGTCGTCGAGCTGGTCGACAAGTTTGAAGACCACATGGAGAAGGATCGCTACATGTGTGCGTACACCACCGGAAAAGGCGATCTGGCCTGTGTGTTTATCTGGAAAGACCCGGCCCGTGTGGCCCCCGACATCGGCCAGCGCAAGTCCTACCTGCAACAGGCTTTTCACAATCCACCCGCATTTGTCGAAAAAATTCTGGCGCAGTGCCCGGACAGGACGCCGTTTTACATGGACGCATTGATCCAGATCAATATGCCGCAATGGCATAAGGGGCGTGTCGTGCTGACCGGCGATGCCGCTCATAGCCTGACGTTGTTATCCGGCCAGGGGGCCTCGTCTGCGTTCTGGGGCGCCAGTACCTTGTGCAAGGCATTGATCGAACATACGCCGGAACAGGCATTTGCCATATATGAAAATGAATTGCAGCCGATTATCCGGCAAATCCAACCGGCGGTGAGAAGTGCAGCGAAATGGTATATACCGGGATCGACGTTGCCCTGGCTGGTACGCGATTCGCTGATGACTTGTCTGCCGAATCGATTCTTTCAGTCGTACTTCAAATCGAAATACAGCCGGGCCTGATATGTCTTGTCCCATTACGTTTACACTGGACCTGGAAGACCATCGCCCGGTCGACATGGAAAAACGCTACCCGGCCACCACGTTGTCGCTACTCGACTTCCTCGACGAACACGCCATCAAGGCCACGGTATTTATTCTCGGTAGAGTCGCTGCGGAATCACCGGAACTGATCAGGACGATCGCCGACCGAGGTCATGAACTAGCTTACCATACCGAAGATCACGTGCATCTGCATAAACTGGATAGAGCGGAATTTTGTGGAAAATCGGAGAATGGAAAAAAATTTATCGAGGATATAACCGGCCAGCCCGTCACCGGGTTTCGTGCACCGGCCTTTTCCCTGACACAGGCATCGCTGTGGGCAGTCGATGCGATTCAGGAACTCGGCTTTGTCTACAGTTCCAGCGTATTACCGATCGCCAACCCGATTAACGGCTTTCCCGGCGCACCGCGTCAGCCTTTTTACTGGCCAAACGGTTTACTCGAAATTCCGGCCTGCGTCGCCCGGTTTGGTCCGCTCGAACTGCCGTTTCTCGGAGGCATTTACTTACGCTATTTGCCCTATTTCCTGATCAGCAGAAAATTAAAGCGGGCCGGTAACAATGCATCACACTGGATCTACTGCCATCCGCACGACTTTGACCATGAAGAACCGTATTACACGATTCCGGGCACGTCCGTTTTGACCAGCCTGTTGCTCTGGTTCAATCGCAAACCGACATTAGCCAAATTAGATCGTTTAATGAGCGAGGAACGTGTCACTGCCGACAAGCCATTCAATGAACAAATCCAGGCCGGCAAATTCAAGGCGTGTTCTGTGTTTAACCCGGCTTCGTGAATGCGCAAAGTTTGAACAACGGCGGGGCAAACCCGAACGGTAGATTGACTACCTGTCCCTTGATAAAACCCGATTTTTCAATTGCGTCGAGCAGGTGATAAATGTTCGTGTGATGATAATCGGCTTTATCGGCAAAGCCGGCAATCAGGCGTCCGAGTTTATAAAACAGACTCTCGGTGGGACCGGAGACGAGAAATTGTCCGCCCGGCTTCAGCTTGGCGGAAAATTGCTGCAGGTATTTATCCAGTTCTTCAACGTGCTCAAGCACATCGGCGGCAATGATGACATCGAGCGAGGCATCATCAATTTCATCGAGTATGGCAACAAACCTGACGTTGATCCCCTGGTTCTCCGCCATTTTTTTTGCGTATTGTGGAAACAGGTCCATCGCGTAGACGGTGCCATATTGTTTCCCCAGTTCTGACAGAAATAATCCGATGCCACAACCAAACTCCAGCGCACTGCCGGCGCGATTGCCCTCCAGCATGTCTGCCAAGCGATCATAACGTTTCCACATCAACCAGCGAATCAACGGATTCGTATGCATGTACGTCGGTATCGCCATTTCGTCACGGTCATGCTCCGTGATATCCGGTATCGCGATAGAGGTAACAGATTCAATTTCACTTTTCGGTATGCGGGTGATCATGTTTTTACTTATCCAAGGTATTTGGCGACGTGTGGACCGATACTGTTGGCGATCGGTAACGGCAGTTTTTTCCAAAGTGCGATCATTGTACGATACTTTGCGTTATTCGGATTGATGTCGGGCGTCTGCTTCGCATTAACCAGGTACTGGCGATAAAACAGCGGTTGTGGCTGAAAGCCCCAGTTCTTCTTAAAGCTGAACGAACCGGTTCCCGCTATACTGCGACCATAATCGAACCCGGTCAGGCCCTGCTCTGCACTTCGCCGCATTAATTCCCAGTACATAAAGTCGTACGCCTTCAGGTCTCTGGCGGTCGATAACCCACCGCCATAGTAGGGCATGACCGTGTTTTTAAAATACAGGCTGAAGACACTGGCCACCGGTTTTGCATCCTTGCTGACCGTCAGGATGCGACATTGCTGACCAAATTCAGATTTTAATGCATGGAAATACCGTTTCGGGTAGACCGGCGTACCCAGGTCCCTGACACTGGTCGCATAGATGCGATAGAAATTATCGATGTCATTTTCAAATTCACTGACCAGGTCGTTCTGCATGCCCTTTCGGATCATCGCCCGTTGTTTCCGCGGTACCGCTTTCAGGTTTGCATCGTTATCCGAACCTATTTCTTTATAAAAGCGATAATAGAAATCCTTGCCACTCCAGTCCCGGTTCTGATCTGTTGTTTCGCGAAACTCGAGATAGTCGACCTGTAACCCGGTCGCAAGTTTTATCGCCCGTTCAGTCAATTCGGCCTCCATTTCCGGCGTCTCTGCGCAGGGACCGCCGTAGACGCAAAACGGTGTCGATATCAACGCATGACCGAACAACGGGCTTTTTACCTCGACCAGTGGCAACACACCACACACCTGCTGATCCTCTTTCAAGCACAGGTAATGCGTTTTAAATCGATAGCAGTTCTCAATGACCTGCTGCCAGCCGGACCAGTGACAAAATGACGTCTTGTCACTGGTCAGAACAAAATCATCCCAACTGTCTCGGTCGTTGGCATTAAGGCTGCTGATATTCAAAACAGGTGTACCGGTGATCAGGTTTTTTCCAGCACCAGAAAACAGGATGCACCAAACAGGCGGGCTGCTATTGATTGCGGGTTGTCAAATTGCCAGCGAAACAACGGGAATACCAGTTTGCTTTTCACTACCTGAAATCCCAGTTGCGCGGCGTAGGCGGCAAGCTCATGAATGTCATTATCAAAGTATGGAAATTCCGGCCGACCGGTCAGTTTATCGATGTAGTGATACGCGCTGACGGCCAGTTTGTGAATGAAGGCCTTGTCGTTTCTCCATATCATTACCAGCCTGCCATTCGTGTCGAGGATCCGGTATACCTCGGACACAAAATATCGGGCCTTGTCCGGCGGTTGTTGATTTAAAAACTGGCAATTGATGACGCAGTCAATCGAATCATCCGCGAACGGTAATGAATACACGTCTCCACGCACCACCTTGATCTTATTATTTTTCGCATCGACACAGGCAGTCTCGTTGAAATCCAGACCATACACATGTTTATCGGGAAAGGAACTCGACACCGGTTGGATCATAAGTCCGGACCCACATCCCAGATCAACGACGACCCGGCTGCCGGTCGTTTCGGCCAGAACCAGTTCCTGTTCCCGCAGGAAATAGCTGCGCAGACGATAGCCATTCGCGCCGGCATTACTGCCACCATGCCGGCTCCTCAGATTCCGATAGAGTTTATCCGTATCCCTGTCTGCACTTACTTCATTCATTTTTTAGTACGGTGTTTTTACATTACAATGCGCGGTTCAAGGCCGTAACGGTTACGTACCTGTTCTTACCGTCTTTCGACCTGATAAAAATAGTAAAACCAGGCTATCCCAATTGACCGTTACCATAAAACATCTGCTCCATTCATCGGTACTGTTTTTACTCATCGTTCTGCCAGGGCAGTATTTTATTACGGACAGCTTGCCGGTTGCCGATGAAACTGTCTACGCCAGATTCGCCTACTCGATTTACCAGTTTCAGACATTCGGCAAGGCAGGCGATCCGGGTCAACTACCCCAACCCAGCGCACATGTGGCTCCGGTCCTGCCGGCCTGGATGGCATTGAACATGTTCGCCAACACGCAGTTTGCCCAAGCCCTCGCCTGCACTATCGCAAAAAGCACGGCTGCGGATCAATGCAATCAGGGTGTTATCGCTTTCAAACAAATGAATCTGGTGTATTTGGCACTCTGCTTCATCGTCATCTGGCATCTGTTGTTGCAACTCTCCGGTTCCCTGTCGCTAGCCTATGCAACATGCGGTCTGATTCTCGTCTCGGGTGCGCCCTGGTATTTCGCCGATCATTACCTGACCGAGACACTGTATGTCCCTGTCGCATTCATATTTTGTTTGCTGTTAACCCGGGGCCTGATTTCGGCCCGATACGGCCTGTTTTTTCTCAGCGGCGTTGTGTTAGGCGTGCTGGCTTTGATTCGCCCTTCGTTTTATTACCTGTTTTATATTTTGCTGGTTCTGTTACCTGTCATCGTCTGTCTGATTCTGAAAACGAACTATACGGTTAAAAAAACAGCCGGAGTAACCGGCCTGTATTTGCTCGGGTTTATTCTCGTCGTCTCGCCCTGGATGATACGTAATTATCAATTATTTGATCGGCCGACGATCACCGTTGGCTATGGTGCGTTTACGCTGTCCTCGCGCGTTTCCTACAATGCAATGACCGACAGGGAATACCTGGCCGCCTGGGTCTACTGGTTACCTGATTTTGGTGACAGCCTGGCCGAGCATTTATTTGGCTACGAACAGACACATCGTCTTGATTTTGGCAATACCGAAGGTTTTATCCGCAAGGAAAGACAGCACATCCGCCTCAAGGTCAGGGAGCAAACGCAGGCGTCGATCTCCCATCATGAAACCGGCCAGGAAATTTCGCCGGTCTCCTGGTTGATCCGGGAGTACGTCCTGAATGACTTTATTAACCATAACAAGGTAACGTTGGTACTCGCATGGCGAGGGATATTTGTAGAAAAATATTTTGGCCTGCTGGGAGTATTGTGTTTACTCCTTGTCTGCATCCTGAATCCCGGTACACATTTCCGTAGAGACCTGTTGCTCATCAGCCTGCCCGGTGTCATTCTGTTATTCTTTCATGCGTCGCTGACCGCCAGCATTCCGCGCTATAACCTGATCATGCTATTGCCGATGGCATTCAGTATGGCCTGCCTGCTGCAGGGCGCGGTATCCGCTATCAGGACAAAACCGGATTCCATTTCGTGAAACAGAATCCAGCAGATAACCACATTGATGGCGAGCGACTCCGGCTCATTTTATCGACCGGTCGCACCGGCACCACGCAGTTTCGCGAGTTTTTAAAATCGGCCAGACCGCATTTGCACATTGCGTTTGAACCGGAGCCGTCGCGTATTCTCTACTTGCTCGCCAATGCCGAAGCTTCCGGTTTCCTGCCGGAAGGTGCTGCAGCAAGACTCGCACTGACAGCAAGGCATAAACTACTCGACCATGTATCGCCTGCAAGAACGATTATTGAATTCGACAGCTACCTGTCACCGTTGATCTGCCGGATACTGCCGATGTTTGAATCCAGCCGAATCATTCATATGGTACGCCATCCCTATACCTGGATTTCATCGATGGCGAATTTCAAGGCCGCGTCCTGGCGTAAACACGCGGTTGATTTTGTGCCGTTCACCGAAATCAAACACCCGGCAGTTATGCATCGGTGGCGTCAATTGAACAAGATAGAAAAACTGGCCTGGTCATGGCGATATGTGAATGAACAGGTTCTGGCACAGGAAGACACGGCATCGGCGTACCGCTTAATCCGTTTTGAAGATTTCACCTCGACGGATGAAGATCTGCGCAGACAAACGATCAACCAGATGTTGTCTGTCATCGACCCGGAATATAACGATGAATCACTTGACTACAACGTCACCGACAAGTTGAACAAAAGCGATAAGAAACGCATCCCGGAATGGAAAGAGTGGGACGAGAAAACACGGCTTTCGGTCAACGAAACCTGTGATGAACTCATGCGGGTTTTTGCCTACCCGGCTGAAACGCCATGATTAACTTCAGCAATCTGAAGAACTACATTGCCGGGAAGACGAATTTCAATTTTTTTCTCTGGCCGACGATCATCACTGCCCTGCTGCTTTCGATGTTGCTGGTCATATCCGGGACTGATCACATAGGTCAATTGCTCGGTTCGCTGAAACCCGGGTGGATAATTCTGATTCTGCCCGTGTTTTTACTGTTGATGCTGACAGTAACGTATCGTCTGTATTATCTGTTGCAATTAACCGGACGAAAAGATTACCTGCAGTGCCTGGATACGAGCATCCTGCATGTTTTGCTGCTGACATTGCTGCCGGCGCGTATCGGCGATATCTGCTATCCATTTCTGCTGAAAAACAACCTGTCTGTTGAAATCAGTGCCGCAGTTGGCAACCTGTTTTTGATCAGGCTGTATGATTTAATGACAATTGCCGTTTTATTTATTCTCAGCCTGGTTATTTTACAGTTTGATCCTGCACAAAGCCGTCAGCTATTTCTGGTACTCGTCTTATCTGTTGCCTGCATGGCATTGTTTATAATTTTCATCCTGTTCATCCGATCCCGGGGAGACAGTCCGGAGACCGAAGTCACCAGCAAAATTGGACAAGTCAGTGAATTTATTCAACAGGTGAAACGTTCAATTTCAATCTATTCCCAACGACAACACATAATCCTGTCGCTGTTGACCGTGATTCGCTGGTTACTCGCCTGCATTGTCTTTCTGCTCATATTCCAGTCTCTGGCGCTGGATATTTCAGCGGCCGAATCGATTCTGGTCACGACCGGTATCAATTTATCCGTGCTGATACCGATTCAGACGATGGGTGGATTTGGTATTACCGAAGTTGTCCTGTCCGGCATATTAAAATCGTTCGGAAATACGACCGGGTTTGCGATTGCCGTTGCCTTGACCGCCCGACTTGTCTGGATCACGTTTCCTTTATTAATAGCGGCAGGCTGGTTCGGGGTAAGAGTCGTTCTGATGCGGCGATTTGACTAATGTATGTCCACGTTTAATAGTTTATGTAACACGATTTTAGGCGTGTTCTGTATATCGTAATTCAGTGCCGACAGTAATAACTGAATACCAATGATTATCGGCAACGCGGCCAGCATCACGGTCCCGGCCGTCGCCGAGACTCCCAGCGACGCACTTTCCACCCATTTATCCAGGCCAAACAGCAATCCGCCCAGAATCAGCAGCGGGCCGAGTATCCATTCAATCGAAGCGACACTGAAATCACGCAGGAAATAGTTATAAAAAATCCGTTTGCTGAAATTGGCGGCATGGTTAAAACCAAACACGAATATTTCCCGAAACAGATTAATGTTACTGATCTCGTTTTTGTAAACAGACGTAATCGGTACATCCAGCACCACCGCCCGGAGCGTATTCAGCCGAAACAACATATCCGACTCGAAAAAATAACCGTTGTGAATCTTGTCCAACGGTAACTGCCGTAATACATCTGCCTCGATCGCGGTATACCCGTTATTTGGATCGAACAGTTGCCAATAGCCGGACGATAACTTGCACATAAACGACAGTACCGCGTTACCGAGTAAACGCACTTTTGGCATGTTGCGCAGGTCTTCCAGACGGAAAAAACGATTGCCTTTTGTATAGTCCGCCTGGCCCTGAATAAGTGGTTGCACAAAATAAGGGATCAGTTTCGGATTCATCTGGCCGTCACAATCCAGTTTGATGACAATATCCATCCTGTCTTTCAGCGCCGCCCGGTATCCTGTCAACGTGGCGCCACCTACACCGAGATTTTTTTCATGTTCGATGACTCGTACACGGTCATCATGACATTGCTGGCGAATCCACTCGCCGCTGTTTTCGGTACAGGCATCGTCGACACAGTAGATCGCTGCAACACTATCCGGGATTTGATTGATCACTTCGACGACGCTGCTGCGTCCCTGGTAACAAGGAATGACTACCGCAATTTTTATTGGTTTTTGTTCTTTCATCAGACGGTCAGAATTTTCAGTCGGCGTAGCATAGCATTTTCATTTGCCGGTTTTTGCGTGGACAGTTCCAGACAGGCCATCGTCTGGTTCATGAAATCAGGCAACGAGTAATGGTTTGTATACTGCATAAAACTGGTTTATATGAACCAAACTACTAAAGCCAGGATCCTTTCACGGCGTTCATCATGACATTTTTCTTTTCTTAACTCGTTGTTTTTAATGGTTATATATTTTATCTAGAATCAATCTAAAAGTTGGAACAAAGTCTGCTTTTACTTACATTGGAGACAATTCTCGCGGACAACTTTTCCTGTTGGCAGCCGCGATTAAAACCATTTATTAAACAAGAGGAGATACGAAATGCTTAATAAAACACTTCCGGTGTTTACTGCTTTTGCCGTCACCATTTCTGCGCTCGCTCCGGTCAGCGTTAACGCAGCCGAGGAGATGGTGGATAACCGGTTCTGGTGGCCGGATAAACTCAGCCTGGAACAACTGCGTGATCATGATCCGGCATCCAACCCTTATGGCGCTGACTTTAATTATGCTGAAGCCTTTAGCACCGTTGATCTGAACGCGCTTAAGGCAGACATCGAGAAAGCCTTGACCACGTCGAAAGACTGGTGGCCGGCAGACTGGGGCCATTACGGCGGTCTCGCGATTCGTTCTGCCTGGCACCTGGCCGGTACGTATAGAACGATGGATGGTCGCGGTGGTGCCGAAGGTGGACAGATCCGCTTCGAACCACAAAACAGTTGGCCGGATAACGGTAACATCGACAAGATGCGCCGTATCCTCGAGCCGATTAAACAGAAATACGGTCGCAATGTTTCCTGGGGCGATTTAATTATCCTGGCGGGTAACGTTGCGCTGGAATCAATGGGTTTTCAGACAGCCGGTTTTGCCGGTGGTCGTGTTGATGACTGGGAACCGGACAATGTCTATTGGGGTTCTGAAACCAAGTGGCTGGCAGCCGATAAACGTTTCCAGGGTAAAAAACTGGAGTCACCACTCGCTGCGGTACAAATGGGTTTGATTTATGTGAACCCGGAAGGTCCCGGAGGTAACATGGATCCCTTAGCCGCTGCCGAGCATATGCGTTTGTCCTTCGGCCGCATGGCAATGAATGACGAAGAAATCGTGGCTCTCGTAGCCGGTGGTCATACGCTGGGTAAAGGTCATGGTGGACGTTCCGGTGATTGTGTCGGTGCTGAACCCTCGGCCGCACCCACCGAAGACCAGGGTCTGGGTTGGAAAAACAAATGTGGTAAGGGACACTCCGAGGACACGGTAACCAGTGGCCTGGAAGGCGCCTGGACACAAACCCCGACGGCGTGGTCTGTCCTTTATCTCGCCAACCTGTTCAACTTTGACTGGAAACAAACGACAACCCCTGCCGGTGCCAAGTTATGGATTCCGACCGATGAAGCGGCGCACACGTCTGTGCCGGATGCACATGTTAAAGGTAAAAAGAATCCACCTGTCATGTTCACTACTGACCTTGCCTTGAAAGAAGATCCGGGCTTCAGAAAGATTGCGGAACGCTTTCTGAAAAATCCAAAGGAATTCGATAAAGCCTTTGGTAATGCCTGGTTTAAATTGACGCACCGTGATCTGGGTCCGGTTGAACGTTATGTCGGTCCGGAAGTGCCGAAGGAAACATTTATCTGGCAGGACCCGGTACCCGCCGTTGACCATAAACTGTTAACGAACAGCGAATCCGAAGCATTGGAAGCGAAGATCCTCGAATCCGGTCTGAGTGTTGCGGAACTGGTCAGAACTGCCTGGGCCTCGGCCGCTTCGTATCGTGCCTCGGACATGCGTGGTGGTACCAATGGTGCGCGTATTGCACTGGCTCCGCAGAAGGATTGGGCTGTAAACAATCCTGAAGAACTGGCGAAAGTACTGGGCAAACTGGAAGAAGTACGCAAGGCCTTTGGTAAGAAAGTGTCACTCGCTGACACGATTGTCATCGCCGGTAATGCAGCGGTCGAAAAAGCCGCCAAGGACGCGGGCTATGATATAGAAATCCCGTTTACGCCGGGTCGTACCGATGCCACGCAGGAAATGACCGATGTGAAGTCGTTTGCCTGGCTGGAGTTGAAAGCAGACGGTTTCCGTAACTACTACACGGAAATGGCCTATGCCTCACCGACAGAAATGCTGGTCGACAAGGCTGACCTGCTGGACCTGAGTGTTGCCGAAATGACAGCACTGGTCGGCGGCATGCGTACCATGAATGCGAACGCCGATGGCAGCAAACATGGCGTATTGACGGACAAGCCTGGAACCCTGAGCAATGACTTCTTCGTCAACCTGCTCAGCATGTCGACTGAATGGAAGCCATCGCAGGAGTTTGCCGGAGTCTATGAAGGCTATGCACGCGGCAGTGACAAATTAAAGTACACCGCGACACCGGTCGACCTGATTTTCGGTTCTCATTCAGAACTGCGGGCGCATTCAGAGGTCTATGCCTCGGCAGACAAGAAGTTCGTTAAGGACTTTGCTGCCGCCTGGACGAAAGTCATGAACCTCGGTCGGTTTGAACCGGTCGGTTCCGGTGATGCCGTAGCGAAACGTTAAACTCGTAGTACAAGAAACCTGATTCACGTCAGGGTAAAGCACTGAACGGTGACGTAGCAATACGTCGCCGTTTTTTTATGGCGTCCCCAAGGGGACTGGCTGCGGCACATCCATGTGCCTTGCCGCTTCGCGGTCGCTGCGCGCTCCCAATCGTCTGTCCTGACGATTGGTCGAACCCGGGGTTCTCATCCACTTGAATAACAGCAGCACAAATAAAAAAAGCACGTAAAAACGTGCTTTTTTTATTTGTAATGGCGTCCCCAAGGGGATTCGAACCCCTGTTGCCGCCGTGAAAGGGCAGTGTCCTAGGCCTCTAGACGATGGGGACTGTATTGGTGGAGCCAGGCGGGATCGAACCGCCGACCTCTTGCATGCCATGCAAGCGCTCTCCCAGCTGAGCTATGGCCCCAAAGCAGCGAATCGTCCTCGCTATCCTGTTATTTTTGACCAATTCAGGCCGGAAATCACAGGCGCGGCAATGTACGTCAGCCCTCTGCGGCTGTCAAGAAGCGGCACGTTTCTCTATAAAATTGAGGGCCTTATCGAGCCTGGCCAGCGTTTTCTCTTTGCCCAGCAGGCGCACGGTCACATCGATCGCAGGCGAGACTCCGGCGCCGGTCACGGCCACACGTAGCGGCTGCCCCAGTTTGCCGAGTTTCATTGCATTCGCCTCGGCCACCTGCTCTATGACGGCGTGGATCTCGCTGTCCGTCCATTTTGCCAGTGCGCTGAATGCCTGTTGCAATTGCCGCAATGGCTCCTGCACGACGGGACGCAGGTGTTTTTTTGCTGCCGTGGCGTCGTATTCATCGAAATCCCGGTAGAAACTCCGGCTTTGTTCGACCAGTTCGATTAGTGTTTTCGTGCGTTGTTTTTGCACGTGTACCAGTTCGATCAAATCCGGGCCGTTCTCCAGCACATCGGCCTCGAATTGTGGCCTGACCAGGTCGGCGAGCCGCTGGTCATCGCATTCCGCCAGGTAGTGTTGATTCAACCAGAGTAATTTATCCGGGTTCAGTGCGGCGGCGGATTTGTTGACGTCATTCAGATCAAACAACTGTATCAATTCATCTATCGAAAAGATTTCCTGATCACCATGCGACCAACCGAGCCGCACCAGGTAATTAAACAGGGCCTCCGGTAAGTAACCATTATCACGATATTCCAGCACACTGGCACTGCCGATGCGTTTCGATAATTTTTTCCCGTCCGGGCCGAGGATCATCGGCACATGGGCGTAGGTCGGAATAGCGGCATCCAGCGCCTGCAGGATATTCATTTGCCGCGGCGTGTTGTTCAGATGATCATCACCGCGCACCACGTGCGTGATCTGCATATCACGATCATCCACGACCACGGTCAGGTTATACGTCGGGGAACCGTCGCTGCGGGCGATGATCAAGTCATCCAGCTCGGCATTATTAAAGTGCACCTGTCCCTGGATCAGATCATCGATCACGACGGTGTCTTCGACCGGGTTCATGAAGCGAACCACGGTATTGTCTGACCGGCTCAGGTTACGCTCACGACAGTGGCCATCGTAACGCGGCTTTTGGCCGTTTTTCATTGCCGTCTCACGTAATTGATCGAGTCGCTCCCGGCTGCAATCGCAATAATACGCCCGGCCTGACTGCAGCAGCTGCTCGATAGCCTGTTGATAGCGATCAACGCGTTCGGTCTGGTAGAACGGCCCTTCGTCCGCTTCCAGTCCCAGCCACTGCATGCCGGCGAGAATGTGGTCCACCGCCTCCTGTGTCGACCGCTCACGATCGGTATCTTCAATTCGTAAAATAAACTGGCCAGCGTGTTTTCTGGCAGTCAGCCAGGAAAACAGCGCGGTTCTGACACCACCGATATGCAGCATTCCGGTCGGGCTGGGGGCAAAACGGGTTCTGACGGTCATCTTGTTGATTCAGTTGGTGAAAAAGGGGCAAATGATACCCGATTCACGACCAGGTTAAGAGTAAAAATCAGCCCGCTACGAGCGTCGCGAGATTCGTTAGTAAGTCGAATCAACATTCAGTATAATCCTGCGAAATCAGATACATAGAATTTAACGCGGTTCGGTTTTCCGTTCTCACCACGAATACCGGTTTTTAATGTCCCAGTCCCCAGTCTCTGCCCGATTACAGGTTGAAAAGCTGTCGTTCATGCGCAATGAACAGACGATATTTGCGGATATCAGTTTTCAATTGTCGCAGAGCGAATGTTTACAGATCGATGGTGCCAATGGCAGTGGTAAAAGTACGCTGCTGCGTATCCTGGCCGGACTGTTACGACCGAGTGCGGGCGAGATCCACTGGCAGGGTCAGGCTGCATTCGATGATAATTCGGATTTCAGTCAACAGCTGACCTATGTCGGGCATAAAAATGCGATCAAGGAAGAACTGACGCCAACTGAAAATCTTGAGTACATCATCATGTTAAAGCAATCGTTACCCGGCATCAGTATTGAACAGGCGCTGGATGCGTTTCACTTGAAACATTGCGCGGATGTACCGGTCGGTCGCCTGTCGGCCGGGCAAAAACGCAAGGTATCACTGGCACGACTGGCATTATTAAACACCGATGTGTGGATCCTTGATGAGCCGTTTACTGCTCTTGATGCCTCCGGCAAGCAGGTGCTTGGCAATATGATTAACGATCATCTGGCAAACAAGGGCATGGTCGTGTTTGCCACGCATGAAACTATTGAAATCAACGACTGCAATATGCAGCGCTATCATTTGAACTAGATGTTAACGTCAATCCTGTTACGCACAATGCAACGCGACCTGCGACTCGCCTTCCGACGACGCAGTGAACTGGCGAATCCGCTCGTGTTTTTCATCGTGGTTATTTCGCTGTTTCCGTTTGCATTTGGTGCCAACAGTGAACTGATTCAACGATTAAGCGGCGGCATGATCTGGATCGCTGCCCTGTTGTCCGCCACCCTGTCACTGGACAGTATTTTTCGTTCCGACTTTGAAGACGGCTCACTCGATGATTTGATCCTGGCCAATTCACCGTTAACGCTACTGGTGTTCGCGAAAATTGTCTCGCATTGGTTGATTGCCGGTGTGCCACTGTTAATCATGTCGGTGGTGACCGGTAAGTTACTCGCATTACCCGGTGATTCGTTAATGGCGCTGGCATTAACACTGGTGATTGGTACGCCGATACTCAGCCTGCTCGGTGCTGTCATGGTGGGACTGACGGTCGGCTTACGCAATGCCGGCATGTTGCTCAGTTTGATCCTGTTACCTTTATATATGCCCGTCTTGATCTTTTCGGTCGTGGCTATCGACAACGCCCACAGTGGCTTGCCGTATGTCGCTGAACTCTATTTTCTCGCTGGTTTGTTTGTGCTCGCCTTAACACTTTGTCCAGTCACGGCAGCCGCGGCAATCAAAGTCAGGATTAGCTGATATGTGGAAATGGATTCATCAATTCGGTTCACCGAAATATTTTTACGAGTTTTCCTGGTGTGTCTCGTTCTGGGCGGGCTGGATTGCGCTGGTCGCAATTGCGGTCGGCCTGGTCGGTGGCCTGGTCTTGGCCCCGGCCGATTACCAACAGGGTGACAGTTTCCGGATTATTTACGTGCATGTACCCAGCGCCTGGCTGTCCTTATCTATCTACACGATGATGGCCGTGTGCGGTGCGATTACGTTGATCTGGCGTATCAAGGTTACCGAGATCATTGCCAGCGGGGCGGCGCCGCTGGGTGCGACGTTTACATTCCTCGCACTGGCTACCGGCTCACTCTGGGGCAAACCGATGTGGGGGGCCTACTGGGTCTGGGATGCACGGCTGACATCCGAGTTAATCCTGTTATTTTTATACCTGGGTTACATGGCGATTGCCTCCGCGTTTGAAGATCGGCGTACCGGTGCACGCGCTGCCGCCATCCTGGCGCTCGTCGGTGTCGTGAATATTCCGATCATTCATTATTCCGTCGAGTGGTGGAACACGTTACATCAGGGGCCAACCGTGACAAAATTCGATTCCCCGTCGATACACATGTCGATGTTGATTCCACTGTTAATCTCATGGATTGGTTTTTCAGCGTATTTTGTCCATGTGCTGATGATACGTACCCGAACCGGCATCCTGATCTATGAGTCGAATACATCCTGGGTCAAAGCCCTGTTAACCGAACCGAACCCGGAGCAGAAATAATGTCAGAATTTTTCGACATGGGCGGCTATGCATTTTATGTCTGGACGTCATATGGCCTGTCAGCCCTGTTGCTGTTGATTAACTGGCTGATTGCAAAAAAATCCGAGACCAGCACGCGCGCAGCATTACAGCGAAAACAGGCATCGTCACCGCAATGACTAAACGAAATAAACGCATCCTGTTTGTATCCGGCACCACCATTGGTGTTGCGGTGGCCACGTTATTAATCCTGACTGCATTTGAAAAAAACCTGCTGTATTTCTATAGCCCGACGCAGGTAGCCGGTAATGAAGCACCGATTGATCGCGCCTTTCGCGTCGGTGGTCTCGTCGTCGATGGCAGTGTCCAGCGCGATGCAAACAGTTTGAAAGTGACGTTTGATCTGACTGACACCCTTAATAATGTCACCGTGCAATACGACGGAATCCTGCCGGATTTATTTCGTGAGGGACAAGGGATTGTGGCAAATGGAAAGTTGAATGCATCCGGAGTATTTCAGGCCAGCGAAGTGCTGGCAAAACACGATGAAAATTATATGCCGCCGGAAGTCGCCGAGGCATTAAACTCGGCCAATGCGGTCGAGATGTTTAAACAATCCGGACATAGTTACTAGATGCTTGCCGAAATTGGTCATTACCTGCTGATTCTGGCGCTGTCGGTCGCGATCCTGCAGACGGTCTTTCCACTGCTTGGCGCCTGGCAACGTAAGGCTGCCTGGATTGCCATGGCACGCCCGGCCACATTGATACAATGTGGTTTGTTATCGCTGTCGTTTGTCATACTGGTCGCGCTGTTTCTCGGCAATGACTTCTCCGTTGCCTACGTCGCACAAAACTCGAATTCCAGGCTGCCCGCCATTTATCGCTTTTCTGCCGTCTGGGGCGCACATGAAGGTTCGTTATTACTCTGGGTATTAATATTAAGCCTGTGGTCAGCGGCCGTGGCGCTGTTCAGTAAAAGCCTGCCAAATATACTGGTTGCCCGCGTGCTCGGCGTGATCGGGATGGTCAGTGTCGGCTTCCTGTTATTTCTTATTTTTACCTCGAATCCGTTTTTACGTTTATCTCCTATGCCTGTCGACGGCGCAGACCTGAACCCGTTGCTGCAAGACCCGGGACTGATCATTCACCCGCCAATGTTGTACATGGGCTACGTCGGTTTTTCCGTTGCATTCGGTTTTGCGATTGCGGCGTTACTCGGTGGTCAACTGGATGCGGCCTGGGCACGCTGGACACGACCGTGGACGATCATGGCCTGGGTATTTTTGACCATCGGTATTGCGCTGGGCAGTTGGTGGGCCTACTACGAGCTCGGCTGGGGCGGCTGGTGGTTCTGGGACCCGGTCGAGAACGTGAGCTTCATGCCCTGGCTTCTGGGCACGGCGCTGCTGCATTCCGCCATCGTCACCGAAAAGCGCGACGCGTTCAAAAGCTGGACCATCCTACTTGCCATCCTGACTTTCTCGCTT
>JBHIXH010000018.1:0-8698 GCA_041984885.1 Gammaproteobacteria bacterium | reverse complement strand
CTGATCGGCACTGCCTTGATCCATTCGCTGGCGGCGACGGAAAAACGCGAGGTCTTCAAGAACTGGACCATGTTGCTCGCGATCTCGGCGTTCGGTCTTAGCCTGCTCGGTACCTTCCTGGTTCGCTCCGGTGTGTTGACCTCCGTGCATGCGTTTGCGACCGATCCCACCCGGGGTGTCTTCATCCTTGCCCTGCTCGTGTTTTTTATTGGTGGTTCCCTGTTGCTGTACGCCTGGCGCGCACCGAAGACGATCAACATCGGCCATTTTCAACTGTTTTCCCGGGAAACGTTTTTACTGGCCAACAGTGCGTTCATGCTGGTCGCCATGTTGACCGTTTTGCTTGGCACCCTGTATCCACTGTTTGCCGAGGCGCTGGGGGCCGGCAAATTGTCCGTCGGTCCGCCGTATTTTAATACCGTGTTCATCCCGATCGTGTTGCCAATATTTCTGTTGCTCGGTATCGGCATACATATACGCTGGAAGAAAGACGACATCGGCAGAGTTAAACGCTGGTTAATCTCCCTGTTTGTCACCGTTACGTTACTCGCACTGGTCATCACATTACTCAGTGTCGGTCAAGAACGCTGGCTGACCTTTGCCGGGCTTGCTGCTGCATTCTGGATTGTTGGCAACACGCTGCTCGCGATCGTAATGCGCTTTCGCAACAGTAACCGCTTACGCCAGTCTCTACGCAACGCACCGGCCGGGTTTTATGGCATGCATTTCGCGCACGTCGGTCTCGCGATCAGCATCGTCGGGGTTACGTTTACCAGTCTGCATAGCGTTGATGCGCATGAACGGCTCGCCCCCGGTGACTCGGTGAACTTTGCCGAGCATGAATTTTTATTACGCTCGCTGGAAAAAGCACCTGGCCCTAATTATGAATCGACACAGGCCACGGTAGAGGTCAGCAAAGACGATGAACTGATCACGACGTTGCTGTCGGAGAAACGTTTTTATCAGGTGCGTGGTATGCCGATGACCGAGGCCGGTATTGATCCCGGCTGGACGCGCGATATATATATATCGCTGGGGGAACCGATAGAAGGTAACGACTGGAGTATGCGCATCTATCACAAGCCGTTCGTCCGCTGGATCTGGCTGGGTGCGATATTTATGGCCATTGGTGGCCTGTTTGCTGCTACTGACCGCCGTTACCGTGCTACCAGTCGTCAAAGTGCCAAAGACCTGGGTGACCTGCGCGCGTTAACCGGTGCGCGGTCCGGCAACTGATTTCCGCATGAAGTACCTGCTACCGCTTGCCCTGTTTGTATTGCTCGTCGTTGCGTTTGTCTATGGCCTGCAACATGATCCGAGAGAGATCCCCTCGGTATTGATCGATAAACCACTGCCGGAATTTCAGTTGCAGGATTTGCTGAGTCAAACGGTGCTGGAAAACCGGTCTCTGCCGGAACACGCGTTCCTGCTGAATGTGTGGGCCTCGTGGTGCGTTGCCTGTCTCAACGAGCATCCGTTGCTGCTTGAACTGGCAAAATATCAAATCCCGATTTATGGCATCAACTACAAGGATGAACGCAATGATGCATTGGTCTGGCTGCAGGAACGGGGTGATCCTTACGTGGCATCGCTGTACGACAACAAAGGCAGTCTTGGTATTGAACTTGGCGTGTATGGTGTACCGGAAACGTTTGTCATCGATCGTAACCATATCATTCGTTATAAACATATCGGCCCGGTTACGGAGGCAGCGCTGACGAATGACATCCTGCCATTACTGGAAAAACTGGAAAATGAATAAACCCGGACAACATACCCAATACAAAAACCTGGTTTTGTTCTGCCTCGTGGCGATCAGTTTCCTGGTTACTGCCGCGGATGTGCCTCCTGACTTCTCGGATGAAAAGACCAGCCAACGCTATTATTCATTGATCGAGGAAATCCGTTGCCTGGTTTGTCAGAACCAGAATCTCGCTGATTCCAACGCCGAACTGGCCCAGGATTTACGCACGGTTGTGCAGGAACAGATTGAAGCAGGGAAAAGCAACGAGGAAATTATAGACTTCCTGACCGCACGCTATGGTGACTTTGTGTTGTATCGTCCACCTTTAAAAATGTCCACGTTGTTATTGTGGGCTGGCCCGTTTTGTATTTTGTTTCTCGCGGCGTTCGTCCTGTTGAGGACGATCTCGAAACGCGGAAGCCAATCTGAGTCGGATATCGTCAGTGACGAGATACAGAAGAAGCTCGTGGCCGTCCTGAAAAATGATAGCAAGGAATAAACGATGATCGGTTTTCTGCTGCTGTCTGCCTGTGTCACGCTGGTCGTTATCGGTGTATTAATTAAATCGATGAACCGACCGGAAAAACTGTCTCTTGACCGGGAAGAAGTCGCACGGCTGCAACCCTATCAGCAACGCTACCAGGAACTGGAACAGGACCGTGATAGCGGTATGATCTCTGAATCCGAGTTTAACGAGTCGGTAGATGAAATCAGCCGCAGTCTGTTAGCCGATAACCAGTTGCTGGGTGGACAGGCGGAGCGGGAAGATACCGGCAAACCGATTCAATCCATGCTCGCGGTTGGCATAGCAATACCGGTTTTTACGTTACTCGTGTATCTGGTTACCGGCAGCCCGCAAAGTATCACCCGGCCTGCCGAGGTGGTAGCAAACGTCGACACGACCAATATCGATGTCAACGCAATGGTCAGGCAACTGGAACAACGGCTAGAGAACGAGCCAGATGACTTACGCGGCTGGCATATGCTGACTCGCTCCTATATGACGCTTGGCCGCTATGATGATGCGATCGTTGCGGCGGAAAAACTGAATGCATTACAACCGGACGAACCGGCATTCATTGTCATGTTGATCGATGCCAGGTTGATGGCAAACAAGGGCACGTTTACTTCAGAGATCCAGCAGCTCATCGACAGGAATCTTGCCTTGTCTGCAGGCGATGCGCCCACGCTGTGGCTGGCGGGCATGGCTGCCTACAAGCGACAGGATTACGATAAATCGCGTGAATACTGGGACCGGTTACTGTTACAACTGGATGCAGACTCGGAAGTCAGGCTTAAGGTCGAACAGCTGCTGCAACAAATAGAGTCCGAATCCGGTTAGCTCAGATCCGGAAACACCCAGGGTGTCTGTCGGGCACGGGCACGCTCATACGCCTTGATCGCGTCGGCATGCTGCAAGGTCACCCCGATTTCGTCCAGCCCTTCCAGCAAGCGCTGTTTTGACGTTTGATTGATATCGAATGCAAGCGTGCTGCCGTCCGGTTGTGTAATCGTCTGATCGGCAAGATTCACCTGCAATTGATAGCCTTTGCTTGCAGTTGCCTGCCCAAATAATTGATCAATGGTGGACTCGGGTAACTGGATTAATAACAAACCGTTCTTGAACGCATTGCTGAAAAAGATATCGGCAAAACTTTCGCCGATAATGCATTGAATGCCAAAGTCTTCCAGTGCCCAGACCGCGTGTTCACGCGATGAGCCACAACCGAAGTTTTCCCGGGTTAACAGTATTTTCGCATCGTCGTACGGTGACTGATTCAAAATGAAGTCCGGATTCAATTGACGTTGGCTGTGATCCATATCCGGTTCTCCCGGTTGCAGGTAACGCCAGTCATCAAACAGATTCGGACCAAAACCGGAACGTTTGATCGATTTCAGGTATTGCTTCGGGATGATCGCATCGGTGTCCACGTTCGCCTGATCAATGGGGGCGACGATGCCGGTAAACGTCTCGAATTTTTTCATGGCTTCAAAGCTCCCTGTAATCAACAAAATGTCCGGCTATGCCGGCAGCGGCCGCCATGGCCGGGCTGACCAGATGGGTTCGACCGCCCTGCCCCTGACGACCTTCGAAATTGCGATTGGAGGTCGAGGCACAACGTTCGCCCGGCGACAGGCGATCCGGATTCATACCGAGGCACATGGAGCAACCCGGTTCACGCCATTCAAAACCGGCTGCCAGAAAGATTTTATCCAGCCCTTCGTCTTCGGCCTGTTGTTTCACCAGGCCGGAACCCGGTACCACCATGGCCAGTTTGACGTTGTCGGCCAGCTTTTTACCCTTTGCGACGGCAGCGGCTGAGCGCAGGTCTTCAATCCTGGAGTTGGTACAGGAACCGATAAAGACCTTGTCGATCTTGACCGAGTTTATCGGTGTGCTCGCAGTTAATCCCATGTAATCCAGGGCGCGTTGCATTCCCTTGCGTCGGGTCTCATCCGGTTCGGCCTGCGGATCCGGAATGTTTTCATCAACCGCGATCACCATTTCCGGGGATGTGCCCCACGTCACATGCGGCTGTATGCTTGCCGCATCGATCTCGACCTCGCGATCAAATTTTGCATCAGCATCACTGTGTAATGTCTGCCACCAGCTTACCGCTTTTGCCCAGTCGTCCCCTTTCGGTGTAAACGGTCGACCCTGAACATATTCGATAGTTTTTTCATCGACCGCGATCAAACCGGCACGGGCACCGGCCTCGATTGCCATGTTACAGACTGTCATGCGACCTTCCATTGATAACGCCTGAATCGCATCACCGGCAAACTCAATGGTATAGCCGGTGCCACCGGCCGTGCCGATGTGGCCAATAATGCTTAATATAATGTCTTTTGCCGTGATGCCTTTCTCTACATGCCCGTTCACGGTCACCCGCATGTTACCGGCTTTTTTCAGCACCAGTGTTTGCGTGGCAAGTACATGTTCAACTTCTGAGGTGCCGATACCGAAAGCCAGTGCACCGACCGCACCGTTCGTTGATGTATGAGAATCACCACAAACGATCGTCATGCCGGGCAGGCTGGCGCCCTGCTCTGGCCCGATTACATGGACGATGCCTTGTCGTGGATCGGTAATTTCGAATTTTTCGATACCGGTTTCGCTGCAGTTTTTATCGAGCGTTTCCAGTTGCAGACGTGACACCTTGTCCTCGATGTGCGTTTGATTCACTGTCGGCACATTATGATCCGGCACGGCCAGACCGGCGCGGACTCGCCAGGGTTTACGGCCGGCCAGTTTCAGCCCCTCGAATGCCTGCGGTGACGTCACTTCATGGATTAAATGACGGTCAATGTAGATCAGCGCACTGCCATCACCGAAATCATGCACCACATGCGCGTTCCAGATTTTATCGTATAAGGTTTGTGCCATTGCTTTTACTTCTAACCAGATTCAATCAACTTCCAATTTTAACTATCGTACGCCCGGTAATATTGCCTGCCATCATGGCAGCAAATACATCGGGGAGTTCCGGCAAGCCGACTTCCCGCGTCACGATCCTGTCGAGATGGGCCGGTGCCAGGTCCGATGCCATGCGTTGCCAAAGCGGTGCACGCCATTCCGGTCGGCAACCGGACGAAGTGATACCGAGCAAATTCACCCCGCGCAGGATAAACGGCATCACGGTCGTTTGCAGATGGTGGCCACTGGCCAGACCGACCGAGGCGATGCTGCCCCAGGGTTTCATCGTGCGTGTCAACCAGCCAAGATAATCGCCACCGATATTATCAACGGCCCCGGCCCATTGACCTTTTTCCAGGGGCGGCCCGTCAAGCGTAATCTCGTTACGATCAAGTATATCGTCCGCACCGATGGATTTAAGGAATTCAGCTTCGGCTGCCTTACCCGTGACCGCCACCACATGATAGCCACGTTGGCTCAGCATATCGATTGCAAAACTGCCGACACCACCGGTAGCACCGGTGACAACAACCGGGCCCAGTTCCGGGGACAAACCGTTTAATTCCATACGATCAATCGATAAAGCAGCGGTAAATCCGGCCGTGCCAAGACTCATTGCTATGCGTGCATCCATGCCATCAGGTATGGCCACTATCCAGTCTGCGGGGACTCGACAATACTCGGCATAGCCACCGTCATGCGCGACGCCAAGCTCGTAACCGGTGACCAGTACAGACTGGCCCGGCTGATATCGCTGGTCGGACGATTGCTCGACGACACCGGCGACATCGATGCCACCGACCAGCGGAAACTGCCGGATGATCTTGCCCTTACCGGTTGCAGCCAGCGCATCCTTGTAATTCACACTGGACCAGCCAACGCGGATCACCACCTCGCCTTCGCTCAGTTGATCCAGGCTCACTGATTCCAGTTTACCTTGTATCGACTGATCTTCTTGATGTACTCGAAACGCCGAAAATTCGGACAATTGGAAATCTCCTGATGTTTACATTTCCCGGTCTGCGTGAAACAATTTCGCGCTTTTGGGGACTAAGCTCTTACAACCAGCTCGCCGAAAAGGCGATTATTCTACGGAAGAAACCGCCACCAACCAACAGGCTTTAACATGAAAAAAATATTCTTTCTCGTATTTTCTCTCGCAATTTTAACAAATCCGGCTTATGCCGATTTCAAGGAAGGCGTGGTCGCTTATCTGACCGGTGACTATGACACTGCGTATAACACGATGTACTCGCTGGCCGATACGTCGAACGATGGCATGGCGCAGTACTGGGTTGGCGTCATGTATCTCAAGGGGCAAGGGGTAGAACAGGATTACGAGGAAGCGGGAAAATGGTTTCGTCGTGCCGCGGAGCAGTCAATCCCGCAAGCGCAATACAAGCTGGGCAAACTCTATTCCGATGGTGAGGGCGTGCCCCAGGATAATGAATTTGCCTATGTCTGGTACAGCGTCGGTGCTGCTCACCAACACAACAAAAGCATGGCAGCGGCGGACTCCATCGAGTCCATTTTATCCGAAGATGAATTGAAAGAAGCGAATAAACTGATTGCAGATTATGTTGAGAAATACGGCCCCAAGGAAAAAGTCGATCCAAACAAGCCGGTTCAGTTTGAGGACCTGCAACAGCAGCGGGCGAATCAGTAATATTATATAGTCAGACTATTCAACCGATTCGACGGCTTCCGGTTCGAAGTCGTCGTCAAACTCCTTGAGGCTTTCATCGTCGAGTAATTCTTCGTCACTATCCTCGAAAAACTCAAGCGTATCGTCTGTAATTGCCGTATCGGCTGCTTCATCAGTAAACAAATCGTCCTCTGACAACGTTTCCTCCAGTTCGGCATTTTCAAAATCCACGACTTCTTCCTCAATCCCGACAGCGTCGATGTCATCCTCTATCGGTCCAAGTTTTTCCAATACACTGCTGTAGTTGTCTCGTTCTTCAACATACAGGGACAGCACTTCCTGAAATGCCTCCGGGTCTTCAACGCTTTCCTGCTTTAACGTCAAATCCTCGATACGTGTGTCCAGTGTCTGTAACAGCCGCTGAACTTCTTCAGAATTTACATTCGGTGAACACAGTTCCCGGCCTTCGCATTGCGCCATCGACAAGGCGATACCCATACGAATAGAAGAGAACAGTCTGGCTTCGCTCTGCAATATCGTTGTTGCCGCCTGGGCTGCTTCGTCGTCAGCAAGAATACGAGCCTGGGACAGTGGCCCAGCCATCATTAAACCGGTCAGGACGAGACTACTGGTGAGAAAATGCGTTTTCATATCAGTTAATTTTAGTCTGTTCTGAATTCAAAGCGAGTAGTGACGGCCCGATTGCGACCTGGATTGCCTCGGAACCGGTTTCTTCCCGGGTAAATAAAGGTTGAGAAGACTTATCCATTTTCCTGGCTTCATTGCCCTCAAGCAATAAATTCAACTGGTTCTCGATAAAGCCAGCCTCGGCTTTAGCACCTTCAATGATGGCATCGAGTGCTTCCTGCGTCAGTTCGATACCGGTGATTTCCGTCAGTCTTGCGCGTTCGGCCGGGTCATTTCTCAAACTTTCGAGCCACTGGATACGTGCATTCACGACATTCAGCATTTCGGCAAGCGTTTCAACGGTCTGGACATCAGGCGGACCGGCCGGGACGTCTTCGCCAAATTCATCGGTGAATTCTTCATCCTCGAACTCATCGTCAAATTCTTCTTCCTCGGCGGCAAAGAACTCGGCCAGTTGCTGCTGATAACCGCGGAAAGCCTCCAGCTCTGCCTGGTAGCCGGCAATCAATTCTTCCAGCCTCAGTCGTTCTGACGGGTCGGCTTCTCCGGCCAGGCGACGTTCCAGTTCTTCAATCCTGGCTTCCAGTCCGGCGATCAATTCAACCAGTTCTTCCTCGGTCACATTCGGCGCACACCCTTCGATTTCCTCACACTGGGCAAGGGCCAGCGCGATACCGTTACCGATTGTGCCGAACAGACTCAGCTCTTCTTCAAACAGACCGACGTCGACGAACGCGACTTCCTGCAGACCAATCAATGCCGAGGCCGGGTTAAAGAATGAAACCACAACGGCGTTTACGTTCAACCCGAGAATGTTGTTAATAAAATCAGCTATCTCGGCTGACAACTCGGCACCGTTTGCATCACCGGCAAGATTCTGGGCGTTCTCTTCATTCGCACCTAACGCGACTTGAACATCACCACCACCGAAGTTCAGGTCCATACTCGCAGCACCTTCCAGTGTTCCTTCGGCAACGAGCACACCACTACCAGCCTGTATCGTAATGTTCTGATTCGATGTGATGTTACCGCTTTCCGTCAAGCCGGCACAGACAGCACAGGTATTTCCGACAGCAAACGCATTGAATGATCCACCACCAACTCCACCGACATTGATACCGGTCGTGTCAAACGTGATACCACTAGCCCGTATCGTCAAGCCCCGCGCGGTGGGCATGTTTAACGGTGCGTTGAAAGTGACTGTATTGGCTAGGACGGTTGTAGCCGTGGGTGCCAGTGGCAG